>NZ_WNLP01000009.1 GCF_009727065.1 Bifidobacterium canis | reverse complement strand
CCGATTGCCAACCGGGCCGAGCGGACCTTTGAGCGCCTCCGTTACTCTTTGGGAGGCAACCGCCCCAGTTAAACTACCCGCCAGGCACTGTCCCCGGCAAGGATCACTTGCCGGGGTTAGGCATCAGATGGGGACAGAGCGGTATTTCACCTGCCGGCTCCACGATGGCTGGCGCCACCGCTTCCAAGCCTCCCGCCTATGCTACACAATCCGCACCTGATGCCAATACCAAGGTATAGTAAAGGTCCCGGGGTCTTTTCGTCCTTCTGCGCTTAACGAGCATCTTTACTCGTACTGCAATTTCGCCGAGCTCCTGGTCGAGACAGCGGGGAAGTCGTTACGCCATTCGTGCAGGTCGGAACTTACCCGACAAGGAATTTCGCTACCTTAGGATGGTTATAGTTACCACCGCCGTTTACCGGGGCTTGAATTCACCACTTCGCGTCCACGAGGGACGCTGATGGATCCTCTTAACCTTCCGGCACCGGGCAGGCGTCAGTGCATATACAGCGACTTGCGTCTTCGCATGCACCTGTGTTTTGGTAAACAGTCGCTACCCCCTGGCCTGTGCCACCCCCACACGCTCCCCTCGAAAAGAGGATCACCCGCGGGGGTCTCCCTTATGCCGAAGGCACGGGAGCAATTTGCCGAGTTCCTTGACCAGGATTCGCTCGCTCGCTTCGGTATACTCTACCAGACCACCAGTGTCGGTTTCGGGTACGGGCGGCCAACCACCTCGCGCCGAAGCTTTTCTCGGCCGACGGGATCACCGGATATCGGGCCCAGAGGGCCCCCATCATCACGCCTCGCCCCATATGCCCCCGGATTTGCCTGGGGGCGGGGCCGCACGCTTGACCAGGGAAAACCACCTCCCCGGCCGGCTACCCGTCCGCGTCACTCCACACGCTCAGCCACCACGCATCCACGCCGAACAGCAGGAAGGCACCCACCCCGAAGGGAAGGCACCCGCCATCGGACGGCGCTTCCACATGGAAGCCGCTTGTCGGTTGTATGGCCGGTACGGGAATATCCACCCGTTCATCCATTCGACTACGCCTGTCGGCCTCGCCTTAGGACCCGACTCACCCAGGGACGACGAACGTGGCCCTGGAACCCTTGGTCTTCCAGCGGCAGGGATCCTCACCCTGCTCTCGCTACTCATGTCTGCATTCTCACTCCCACACAGTCCACGGCCGGGTTACCCCGCCGCTTCGACCCGGTGTGGGACGCTCTCCTACCACGCCGACCACAAGGTCGACGTCCGCGTCTTCGGTGGCGTGCTTGAGCCCCGCTACATTGTCGGCGCGGAACCACTAGACCAGTGAGCTGTTACGCACTCTTTCAAGGATGGCTGCTTCTGAGCCAACCTCCTGGCTGTCTATGCGACTCCACATCCTTTCCCACTTAGCACGCGCTTGGGGACCTTAGACGACGGTCAGGGCTGTCTCCCCCTCGACGACGGAGCTTATCCCCCGCCGACTCACTGCCGGGCCACACGCAACGGGTATTCGGAGTTTGGTTGCTGTTGGTACCCCATACGGGCCCGCAAGCATCCAGTAGCTCTACCCCCCGCGCGCGAACGCCCGACGCTGCACCCAAATGCATTTCGAAGAGAACCAGCTATCACGGAATTTGATTGGCCTTTCACCCCTAACCCCAGGTCATCCCCTCAGTTTTCAACCTAAGTGGGTGCGGTCCTCCACGCGGTCTTACCCACGCTTCAACCTGCCCAGGGCTAGATCATCCCGCTTCGGGTCCAGGACACGCGACTGAAAACGCCCTATTCGGACTCGCCTTCGCTACGCATACACCCAACGGCTTATGCTCGCCACATGCCACTGACTCGCAGACTCATTTTTCGATAGGCACGCCGTCACCCCACAAACGAGGGCTCCGACGGTTCGCGGGCGCACGGTTTCAGGAACTCTTTCACTCCCCTCCCGGGGTGCTTTTCACCTTTCCCTCACGGTACTCGTCCACTATCGGTCAGACAGGTATACTCAGGCTTACCCGACGGTCCGGGCGGATTCACACGGGATTCCACGAGTCCCGCGCTACTCGGGAACAACCATCACCGGTGCACGCGCATACGGCTACGGGGCCATCACCCTCTACGGCCCGGTATCCAACCCGGTTCGCCTCACGCATGCATTTATCACCGGCGCCGGGCGCGTCGGCACCCGGACAAGCCGTCCCACGACCCCACAAGCGCAACCCCCGACGGGTATGACACGCCCATGGTTTAGCCATCATCCGCTTTCGCTCGCCACTACTCACGGAGTATCCTCTCCTGCAGGTACTGAGATGTTTCACTTCCCTGCGTACCCCCCACCCAAAGGTGGTGCCGGCCCATCACGGCCGGCGGGTTGCCCCATTCGGAAACCCTGGGATCGAAGCCATGTCGGCGGCTCCCCCAGGACTATCGCGGCCCCACGCGTCCTTCATCGGTACTGTCTGCCAAGGCATCCACCATACGCCCATGACGACAACCCCCAACAAGGGAGCCGTCACCACAGCGAAAATAACTATCACTGAAAAACCCCAACGACATCGGAACAAAACACGACACCACAAAGGCATCGTGCCCAAACGATCACGAACGAACCCAAGAAAACACACACCCGAAAAGGGCGTGCCCTCGGATTCGAATCACAGTACGAACACACGACCCCACCACGGGGGCCGAATGCTCGCGTCCACTATCCAGTTCTCAAACCACCACCCCACCAAACCAAGCCACACGGGAACAAACCCACGCGACCCGGAACGGGGGGACGAAACCCGGCACCACACCAACCCCACACAAAAGGGGAAGGCCGTGGCGGCCAGGGAACCCAACAGCACGCACCATACGAATCTTCCATGATTCTTCCACGCCAGCAGGCACCCCCACCACCGGAAAGGCGGTGAAAAGAAAAGGTGCCGAAAAACGGGGCACCAACGTGCCCCCACGAAAACTCCGTAGAAAGGAGGTGATCCAGCCGCACCTTCCGGTACGGCTACCTTGTTACGACTTAGTCCCAATCACGAGTCTCACCTTAGACGGCTCCCCCCACGAGGGTCGGGCCACCGGCTTCGGGTGCTACCCACTTTCATGACTTGACGGGCGGTGTGTACAAGGCCCGGGAACGCATTCACCGCGGCGTTGCTGATCCGCGATTACTAGCGACTCCGCCTTCACGCAGTCGAGTTGCAGACTGCGATCCGAACTGAGACCGGTTTTCAGGGATCCGCCCCGCGTCACCGCGTCGCATCCCGTTGTACCGGCCATTGTAGCATGCGTGAAGCCCTGGACGTAAGGGGCATGATGATCTGACGTCATCCCCACCTTCCTCCGAGTTGACCCCGGCGGTCCCACATGAGTTCCCACCATAACGCGCTGGCAACATGCGGCGAGGGTTGCGCTCGTTGCGGGACTTAACCCAACATCTCACGACACGAGCTGACGACGACCATGCACCACCTGTGAACCCGCCCCGAAGGGAAGCGACGTCTCCGCCGCCGTCGGGAACATGTCAAGCCCAGGTAAGGTTCTTCGCGTTGCATCGAATTAATCCGCATGCTCCGCCGCTTGTGCGGGCCCCCGTCAATTTCTTTGAGTTTTAGCCTTGCGGCCGTACTCCCCAGGCGGGATGCTTAACGCGTTAGCTCCGACACGGAACCCGTGGAAAGGGCCCCACATCCAGCATCCACCGTTTACGGCGTGGACTACCAGGGTATCTAATCCTGTTCGCTCCCCACGCTTTCGCTCCTCAGCGTCAGTAACGGCCCAGAGACCTGCCTTCGCCATTGGTGTTCTTCCCGATATCTACACATTCCACCGTTACACCGGGAATTCCAGTCTCCCCTACCGCACTCAAGCCCGCCCGTACCCGGCGCGGATCCACCGTTAAGCGATGGACTTTCACACCGGACGCGACGAACCGCCTACGAGCCCTTTACGCCCAATAAATCCGGATAACGCTCGCACCCTACGTATTACCGCGGCTGCTGGCACGTAGTTAGCCGGTGCTTATTCGAACAATCCACTCAACACGGGAAACCCCGTGCCTTGCCCTTGAACAAAAGCGGTTTACAACCCGAAGGCCTCCATCCCGCACGCGGCGTCGCTGCATCAGGCTTGCGCCCATTGTGCAATATTCCCCACTGCTGCCTCCCGTAGGAGTCTGGGCCGTATCTCAGTCCCAATGTGGCCGGTCGCCCTCTCAGGCCGGCTACCCGTCAAAGCCTTGGCGGGCCATCACCCCGCCAACAAGCTGATAGGACGCGACCCCATCCCATGCCGCAAAAGCATTTCCCACACCACCATGCGATGGTGCGGAGCATCCGGTATTACCACCCGTTTCCAGGAGCTATTCCGGTGCACGGGGCAGGTTGGTCACGCATTACTCACCCGTTCGCCACTCTCACCCCGGCAGCAAGCTGCCAAGGATCCCGTTCGACTTGCATGTGTTAAGCACGCCGCCAGCGTTCATCCTGAGCCAGAATCGAACCCTCCACAAAAACCTTCATGGAAAAGCCGACACAACGGCTCTCAAAAAAGAAACAGACGAGCCAACCCCAACGGGGTTGGACACATCAAAAACCCCGACCCCCATCACACCCGCTAAGGCAACCCGACGCACAAGCATCAGGAAGGAGTCGGAACTGGCACATCACAAAAGACAACCGGAAACCACCGGCCAAACCACGACGATCCGACCAGCCAAACGATTCCGGTTAAGTAGTACAGTACACGCTATTGAGTTCTCAAACCACCACGCACACCCACACCACACACCCCCACAACAGGAGGCGGGCCGCGAGCGGCAGCAAGAGAAAAACCTACACCACCAACCACCACCACCGCAACCCCACCCACCAACCAACACCACAAAACCCCAACAACCAAGCCAAAACACCGGCGTGTCGAAAACCAACAAACACACAACAAAACGACAACAAGAAGCAACCCCCATCGCCAAATTAGCGGGAGGGAACGCAAAAACGACAACAAAGACCACCGCCCACCGTCAATTCCGCGGCAGGAAGCATAAAACCGACAACAAAGCGACACCCGACGTCACACATGCGGGCAAAACCGCGAAAACGACAACGAGGGACACCCTCCATCGTCAAATTAGCGGGAGGGAACGCAGAAATGACCATAAAGCAACCGGGAAAGTAACTTGGAGGTTATCTTTGGGAAGAGGGGTAGACGTGGGGCGAAAACAAGAGGCGGGAACCCAATTGGATTCCCGCCTCTGCAACTAAAGGATGCGAATAAGCCGTGCTCACTTCTTGAGGAGTGGCTCGACCTGCTTCTCGTAGGAGACCAACGCCTGGTTGAGCACCTGATCCATGTCGTAATACGCATAGGTTCCAAGGCGTCCGCCGAACACGACGTTCGGTTCGGCCTCCGCCTTTGCCTTGTATTGCGCGTACAGGGCCTTGTCTTCCTCGGTGTTGATCGGGTAATACGGCTCATCGTCGCGATCGGCGAAACGGGAGTATTCCTCCCACACCACGGTTTTGTTCGGGTTCTGCAAGTCCGCACGCTCTGGATTGAAGTTCTTGAATTCGATCGCGCGAGTGTATGGCACATCGGAATCCGAGAAGTTCATGACGGCGCAACCGAAGTGGTCGCCCTCGTCATAGCGGACTTCCTTGAAATCGACGGTGCGCCACTTGAGCTCGCCGAGGTCGTAGTCGAAGTAGCGATCAACCGGACCGGTGTACACAATCGGCACGCCAGCAGCCATAAGCGCCTTCTTGTTGAGCGGCTGCGTCTCGTCGAAGAAGTCGGTCTCCAGCTGCACGGTGATGCGCGGATCGTCGATCATGCGCTCGAGCCAAGCCGTGTAGCCGTCTGCCGGCAGGCCTTCCCACGTGTCTTTGAAATAGCGATTGTTGTAGTTGAAACGAACTGGCAGTCGCTTGATGATGCTCGCGGGCAGTTCGCTCGGGTCGGTCTGCCACTGCTTGGCGGTGTAGTTCTTGATGAACGCCTCGTACAGCGGGCGGCCAATCAGCGAGATGCCCTGGTCGTTGAGGCTCGCCGGATCCGTGCCCGCAAGTTCGCCGGCCTGCTCGTCGATGAGCGCTTTCGCCTGCGCCGGCGTGTAGTTGGCGCGGAAGAACTGGTTGATAGTCCCCAAGTTGATCGGCAACGGGAACACTTCGCCGTTATGCGTGGCATACACGCGATGCACGTAATTCGTGAACTTCGTAAAGCGGTTCACATAATCCCACACGCGCTGATTCGACGTGTGGAACAGGTGCGCGCCGTATTTGTGAATTTCCGCGCCGGTCTCCGGATCCATATACGAGTATGCGTTGCCGCCGATATGGTCACGAATGTCGATGATCGTGACGTTCACGCCCAGCTTCTCCACAGCCTGCTGCGCAATGGTCAGGCCGAAGAGTCCGGCGCCGACGATCACCAAGTCAGGTGTCGCATTCTGCTCGTTTGAAGTCATGTGTCCTCCCGCAACTGCACAAAACTGCAGATAATAATTTTTCTCACGTCACGAAATTGAATGCGACGCGCGCGTTTCAAGTAGCGTTTCCCTACAGCATAGAGTTCGGTATGCACACGCGGCATGTGCGATTCGTGAATAATTCAGCGCCAATAACGCGCCGTCGCGTGGCTCACGGCGCAACGTACACCACTTTGGTTTACGATAGGTGGCATGAGCGAAAAGGAACGCGAGCAAGTGCAGGGAACCGTGCCCTTCACACTGCTGATGGCAGTGTATGCGGGCAATTCCCTGCGCGAAGTCGAGCGTTCCATTCAGTCGAGCACCATCGAGCAGACTCTGCCGCCGTCGCAGGTGGTTATTGTGCGCGACGGCCCGGTTTCCGATCAAGTGCAGCAATACCTCGACACGTTGCAGTCGACTATTTCGGTGTGGTTCACCGTCGAACACCCCGATATGCCGGTTCCCAGCGTGACCATTGTTCCGCTCGCTGAGAATCGCGGACTTGCGCATGCGCTCAACATTGGCTTGGAATATTGCAAATTCGACATTATCGCGCGCGCCGATTGCGACGACATCTCGTTGCCGAATCGTTTCGCCACGATTCTGCCGCAGTTCATCAGGCGTTCCTCCGCGTCGCACACGAGCGCAAAATCGAAACTGCCGATCGATGTGATGGGCAGCGCGATACGCGAGTTCTCCGGCGATGAAACGCAGCCCGGGCAGGTGCGCATGCTTCCTGCCGAAGGGCGCGAACTTGAAAATACGCGCGCATGCAGTCGCCGGTGCATCACCCGAGCGTCGTGTTCCGCAAATCCGCGGTGCTCGCGGCAGGCGGCTACCCGGAAGACGCCGGTCGATTCGAAGACTACATGCTGTGGGAGCGCATGATGCTCAATCACGCGCAATTCCTCAATGTGCCGGAGCCACTGGTGCTCTACCGCACGAATCAGGAGGCGTATGAGCGTCGCGGCGGCTGGGAGATGTTCCGCGAAGAGCTGCGTTTGCAATGGCGTTTTTGCGCGACGGATTCACGACTCCGTGGCAGTTCATTCGCAACACGTTTATTCGCGCGGCATACCGCATGATGCCAACCGCTGTGCGCAAGCACGCGTATCACTCGATCGTCTCGCGCCGCAACAGCGAACTCTCCGGCGCGGGCAATACCGCGCATGCACAGGAGGAGACGCAGCCTCGCGGCAGGCACAGCGCCGCCGCTCCGCAGAACGCCGCTGAATAATAATTATTATATTAATTTAAAATAATTTATTTATATTATTATTCGAGAGAAAGTCGCTCGATCACCGGCACGAGTTGCGGGCATACACGCTCGAAAATACGCAGATTCGACTCCGGCTCACTGTGCCAGCCGTCATGCCAGCCTTCGCGCAGGCAGCGCAGAATAAGCGCGCGATCATGCGCGCGCATCACCGTCAACGCCCAGCGCCGCGCGGTTTTTGTGAGGAACGCGAGACGGCCGACGAATGTGAAATCGTTGGCATGGAACCGCAGCATCCAGATCTTGTTGCGCACTTCGTTGTAGAAACGCGCGCCGGGGTCGGCATCGGAGGAGCCGAATTTCTTGGTTTTGTGCACCACTTCGCTTTGCGGCACGTAGTAGCCGATGCCATGGCGCAACAGAGCGGTCGTGTATTCGAAATCGTCGTTCCACAGGAAGAACGCGGCCTGAGGCAGACGCCGCCTGCCGAGAATCGCGCCGGCGTTGATCAGGCACGAAACGAAGGAAAGCGAGCGCACTTGGTACGCGCCATCGAAGCCGTGCAAGTCGCGGCGCCCCTTGGCGAGCGCGGCGCGCGGACGAGGTTTGTTCATCAAGTGTTCGCGGCCGTCTGTCCACACTGCTTTCGAGCCGAGGATTGTGGGCAGGCAGTTGTTGTCAAGTATGCATGCGTCGCTGGCGCGGAGCAGCTCTTCCAAGGCGGTCGGCGTCGGAATCGTGTCGTCGTCCATCAGCCAGATGTATGCGGCGCGGTGCGCGGCGTCATCTTGATCGCGTTTGCGGGCGTCCACTTCGTCTTGCATGGCCTGCGCAATGCCAGCGCAGAATCCGCCTGCGCCGCCCGTGTTCTCGGGCAGTGCGAGAATCTGCGCGGGAATAGCGGTGCTCGCCGCGAACTCGCGCGCCACCTGCAACGCGTTGTCTGTGCTCGCGTTGTCGACGATGACGATGTGATCCGGCACGCGCGTCTGCGAATCGAGCGCTTGCAGGCATTCGCTGAGCAAATGTTCGCGATTATATGAAACAACCACTGCGGTCACTGAATACTGCATGGTGTTCAGTATACGTTCCCTTGCTTCGGGTGGCGAGGTGAAGGTGTGTGCGAAGTGGCGTGAAGGGCGGAATTGAACGTGAAGTATGTGCAAGAAAACTGCAGCTGTTCACGATGTATCTCGACTGGTGAATAGAATAGACGGGTATTTGCGCGAGACATATGCAACGTATCTGTATGGCGCATGGATTGAGGCATTAGCGGTCAGAAGAAAGAGTGGATATGAGAAAATACCGGCGTTCGAACGCTCCTCGCACACGGGCACAGGCGATTCGACAGGCAAAACTCAACCGTTCCAAGCACCGTTTCGCATATCGCAAACACCTGTCGGCTATGACAACGAGCAACATCATTCCGACTCAGACGGCAACGCAAAAGTCGCATCAGGTGACGCAAGCTCTATCGCGCGAAAACGTGCTTGTTGAAGTATCGCAATCATCAGCTTCCGAGCTCGGCGAAGCCAAGTCTGCACAGCAGCCCGCAAAAGCTGATGAGACTGGCGGGGAACACACTGACACCAACTCTGGTCACACGTTAGTGTCTCCGTCAACAAAGTCATCCAAGAAGAAGCGCAAACTGCGTAATAAAGAAACTTCGAGCGAACCAAAGCCGACGAAGAACCCGATCACCCGTCAGTGGCGCAAATACAAGCAGACGAAGTTCTATCAGATTTGGAACAAGCGCCCGAAGTTCTCGTATGGCGCCTACACCGTTGTGTTTGCAGCGATGGTCATTATGGCATCGATGTTCCTGCTGTGGAGCACCAATCCAGACCTTTCCTTCAAAACAAATGAAGGAAACCTGATCCAGCAAGTATTCGGTCACACTTATAAAGATCTTTCAACGACGCAATCATATCTCAACATGATCGCACTCTCTTTCATCTATTTGGTTTGCATCACAGTAATTAACCGTTTTTGGGTAGGCACTGCTTTGTTTAGTTCCATTGCGGTAATTTTTGCTGTGGCGACAAAAATTAAAATCAATATGAGAAGCGAACCGGTCATTCCTTCTGACCTAGGCTTCCTCACTGGCGGAGGAGGAGGCGGGGGCGGCGAAGTTGCGTCGTTTGTCACCGATGAATTCACACCGCTTATCAACGCCGCCGTTCCACTCGTTATCTGGCTCGTAGTGATCTGCTTCATTGTGCAGTTCATCGACAGGCGACGTGGCTTTATTTACTGCTCTTGGAGGCATCCAATTGCTAGACCGAAAATATTTTGGACTAGTGTGCCGCATTCTTGCACCTGTGCTTAGCATATGGCTGGTCTTTTCCTACTCGGCCGCGCTTTCAACCCCTTCAAGCGCCTGGCGGAAGCAACTCAATAATATTGGCTACGACCCCACATTATGGGATGTTCAAGCCGACGCAAGCAAGAATGGCGCACTCACCACATTCTTGAGTTTGACTCATGTTAAAGCCATGGACGATGAGTCCAGCTATAACAAGCAGGCTATGCAAGAGATTCAGCAAAAATATGCGAAGAAAGCGGATGAAATAAACAAAAATCGTGCAAAAATCTCACAGATAGCACTGTTGTCATGGTGCTGTCTGAGAGTTTCTCCGACCCAAATCGTGTGCCGAATATTCACTTTAACATTGATCCGATGCCGAATATTCGTTCTTTGAAAGACACAACAACTTCCGGTTTGATGCTGTCTCCTGGCTATGGCGGCGGCACTGCGAACATTGAATTCCAGCAGATGACTGGACTCAATATGGCGAATTTCAGCGATACGATGCTGTCTCCATACCAACAACTTGTGGCAAATCGGTCAAAATTCTATTCATTTAACCAGATATGGAACGCAGACTGCGGAGGCACATATTCCACCGATTGCTCTGTCGGCTTCCACCCGTATTACCAATATATGTATTTGCGTGGCACCAACTATAAGAAGTTTGGCTTCTCGCATTTATATACACTCGACAGTAAACCAAAGATCCCGCATAGCGATAATGGCGGTGGTGGCAATGTTCCTGACACGGAGGCCTACAAGAACGTTGTCGAGTCGATTCAGAAGAATACGAAGGAAAATAAGCCATCGCAATATATTCAGCTCATCACCATGCAGAATCATGCGCCGTATTTCGACATCTATGGCGATGCAAACGAATTCAAAACGGCACATGATTCTTCGAATGTGCCAGATGATGAAATGAATACAATTGCTACATATGCGAAAGGCGCGCAACGTACCGATCAGGCAACTGCAGATTTCCTCAATCAACTCGATGCGATCGACAAGCCTATCACCGTTGTATTTATGGTGATCACCTGCCAGGCGTCTATAGCACCGCCAATAAAGACAAGAAAAACGCCCTCCAGCTCCACGAGACAGACTATTTCATCTGGTCTAACAAAGCATCAAGTTCGCATAACACCAAGCTGCCCAACGCCGCGTATTCGTCATCAAACTATTTCATGACACAGGCCGCTGAGCAGATGAGCGCAAAGGTCTCCCCCTACTTAGCGCTGCTTGATGAGTTGCACCAGGAGATTCCAGCGATGTCACGTTCTGTGAATACTGGTGTTTGGGGCGGAAATGACAGCGACGGAGAGCCCACATACCTTGACGATCAAGGGAAAGTGATCAGTTCCAAATCGTTGTCTACCAAGGCTAAGGAACTGCTTGCAGACTACAAGATGGTGCAGTATGACATGTGCGTCGGCAAAAACTACCTGATGGACATGGGCTTCATGGATGTACCTCAAAAGTAATTAACTCATCTAGAGCAACCGAGTGCGCAGAGCAATTCGACTCTGCGCACTGTTCATATCTGCTCCATCTCAAATCACCCATCATGGCAAGAAAGCACGCTAGACATTCCTCATTCGGTATAGTATGAGAACTTATGGCAGCGAATACCTCTCCAAAAACTTCAACAGCAAAATACGCGGCACAATCTTCCCAGCCTCGATCTGCAACGTCTGCTCCGAGTAGCGAAACGGGTAACAGTTGGGAAGTGGTGAACCGTGTTGTGTTCCCTATGGAAGACCGTAATGCCATACTTCCCCTCTATGCACTTGAGTGGACACAGCCGCGCATGAGCCATGATGAAATCGATCCAGTTGCAGATTTCTACAACATCGATTTTGCCGCCATGAACGAATCAGATGCCCGTAGACTTGTCAACGCGAATTTACGCCAGCCAGCTAACGTGTCTTCCGACATCTTCACCGTAGAAAACCGCGATGCTATATGCGTACATGCCGGCAAAGCAGTTTCCCTATGCACTTATTTCAATGCGTTCCCAGCAGGTTATTGGCGTCGTTGGACGCGCATCAGCAAGGTTCGTCTCACCGTGCAGGTTAAGGGTGGTGGTGCGATCTCGGTCATGCGTTCCTCCGGTCGCGGGCTGCTGCATACCGTGCAAACACTGCCGGTGGATTCAACTGAACAGTTCACCACTGTCACTGCCGATATCACGATGGACGACTTGATGGATGGCGGATTCTTCTGGTTCGACGCTCGAGCCGGTGAAACCAATGAACTGCATATTCGCAAAGCGACGTGGAGCGTGCCCACCACGGATCGTTCTGCGCAGAACCCCACGACGTTCTCGATCGCCATCACCACATTTAATCGTCCAACCTATTGTCTGCGCCAACTGCGCACCATTGCCACAGACATGAACGTGCGCGGGCGTCTCGACACGATATATTGCGTTGATCAAGGTACTGACCGTGTGCGCAGCCAAGAGGGCTTCAACAAAACCGCGCAAGATCTGGGCCAGCAGCTCACATACATTCAGCAAGCGAACCTCGGAGGCTCCGGCGGATTCTCCCGTGGCATGTTCGAGACACTGCGTGCCGGCACCAGCTCCTATACGATGCTGCTCGATGACGATGCCATCAGTGAGCCCGAATCGATTATTCGCGCCGTGCAATTCGCTGATTACTGTGTCAAGCCGACGATTGTCGGCGGAGGCATGTTCCACCTTGACAACCGCACAGTGCTCTATGCACAGAGTGAGATCGTCAACCGCAACAATATGAGGCCTCTGCCCGCAGTCGGTCAACGATACAATCAGGATTACGCCCAGTTCCCGCTGCGTGATCAGCCTCACTTGCATCGTCGTTTCGACGCTGACTTCAACGGCTGGTGGATGTGCCTCATTCCCACCGCCATCATGAAAGACATCGGCTTGTCTCTGCCCGTCTTCATCAAATACGATGACTTCGAATTTGGTTTGCGGGCACAAGACCATGGCTATACGACTGTGAGCCTGCCAGGCGTGGCCGTGTGGCATCAGGCCTGGCACAGCAAGGATCCGCAGCGAACCTGGGAAGATTATTTTGACAATCGTAATCGTTGGATCTGCTCCTTGCTGCACTCCAGCAAGCCAACACCGCAACTTGTGTATCAGATGGCATACAACGATGTGACGATCGGTCTCCGCTTGGTGTATTCGAGCCTGCATCTGCACCATCTGGCATTACGAGATGTGATGCGCGGCCCGCAATACATCCTCTCGTCCATGCCTACGAAGCTCGCTGAGGTGCGTGAGGCGCGCAAAGGATTCAGCGATACCGAAACGCGGCCGAACATCGATGATTTCCCCCCGGCGTTGGCTCAATACGCTCCTAATAGTAAGCCGGAGTCTCCGGCAGCTGTGAAACGTGAGGGCATAACTACGCTGCTTAAGGATCTCATATCGCCACGTAACGGACTGCAAGACACGAATCCGGCTATTGCCATCACCGCGAAAGACGCCACGTGGCGCGCATTCCGGCATCAATCATCTGCACTGGTCACCTCGGCAGATGGCAATTCGGTCGCATGGTGCAAACGAGACAACAAGCTAATGCGCACGCTAATGTTCAGGAATCTGTATCTGACAAAGGTCTTCTGCAAGCGTTTCAACGCGCTTGCAGAAGAGTACCGTGCCGCTGATCTATGCAGCATCGAGCAATGGGCGAAAATTTTTAACGAGTAATCGTTGAACCTGTGAAGAACGTCGGCTCGAACACGCTGATGTCGACGTTGCCGGTGATGCCGTTCACTCGGCCGGTGGACGTGTATTGCCATGCGCGAGGCCCGCTATAATCTTTGAAATTGTAGCTGAGCACGTCGCCGTACGAGGCGATCCAGCTCGTGTGCGCGCGCAACCAAGTGCTGTTCATGCGCGACGTCATATTGTTCGCATACGTGTAGATGCCCACATTGGTGTAGCCGGCGTTCTCGAGTACCTCGAAGAACGCCTTGGCGATTTTCTCATATGCCGCCGCGTCAGTGGGCATTTTGTGCCCGTCCCAAGTTTCGGTGTGCTCGAGGTCGTAGAAAATAGGAACGTCGGTATCTGTGATCGAGTATTTCTTTAGCTCTTTGAGCAGATAGTTCGCTTCTTCGCGAGCAAACTCAGTGTCGTATGCGTAGCTGTAAAGGTACAAGCCGTATCGAATTCTGTTGACGCGCGCTCCCGCCAGATTCTCTTTGAAATACTTGTCTTCATTGCCGTAGCCGTAGCCTACGCGCAAAATTGCGGCGTCAACGCCCGACTGCTTGACTTTCTGCCAATCGATGCTTTTCTGATGCTCCGACACGTCGATCACTTTGATCACCGGCTGCAACACCTTGCCGTCGGACTGCGTGAACGAATACTCGCCGTGCGCATACGACCACGGGCCTGAGTTACGCGTGGTATCGCCACTGCAAGCAGACGGCACAAACACGACCACAGCGGTCAAAGCTATGCCTGCAATAAGTGTTCTCAGCCTGTCGCGTGATACCAATATATGCTTTCCTTTGAGTACTTTTGCCTACCGCAACACAAAATACGCGCAACTTCTCAGCGCACCATTTGTAATACACTACTCGTGCATGCATGATATATGCTATGAATTTACGCTTGCATGCCTACTGTTGGGCAGCTCCACGCTCCGCATCTTCTTTAGAAATCGGTTCGATGCTCATCACACGAGTATTGATCAATGCATAATCCATATTGCGAGGATCTCGTATTGCAAACGTACAGGCGTTATCGTCCAAAGCCACGGCAACCATATCGGTGGTGTCGGTGTTGCCTGGAATGGGTGTACGCAACGATGTGAAGAGGCGGAATTCACCATTGTTGAAGAGGTGCAATGGCATCTCGAAATACACGGTGTGATGCCCCTTCTTCGTGAGATGAAGTTTGGGATTATGTGCTCCCGTGTCGAAAGTGATGCCACCGCGACGAATATCGTGCAACGCAATCGCCAGATAGAAGTCATCGGTTTCGTTAAATTCGTATTCAACGGCGAAACGGAATATCTGGTCACTGGTCATGACCAACGGTGAAATAGCATAAGTACGCAGCACAGGGCAACGTTCATTCAAACCGTTCGGATACACCTTTTGGCCGGATTTGCGAGCACGCTCGGCTTTCAGTTTCTCTTCTTTACGCTCCGCTTCCAAATTGGCCAGCGTATAGCTTTCAGCAACTGTTTCACGATCGCCGATCGCAGTCACTTCGCCGTCTTGAATGAACATTGCACGTGTGCAATAGCGCTTGATCGCATTCATATCGTGCGTCACCAAAATGACAGTTTTGGTGGGGTCTTGGCGAATTTTCGCGAAGTAATCGTCGCACTTACGTTGGAACGCCTCATCACCGACGGCCAGTACTTCGTCGAGCACCAGAATGTCGCCCTGCGCCTTGATCGCCACTGAGAAGGCAAGACGTACCTGCATGCCACTCGAATAGTTCTTGAGCTTCTGGTCCATGAAATCTTCGAGTTCGGCGAATTCGACGATTTCATCATACATATCGTCGACTTGCTCACGTGTGAAACCGAGCAATGCGCCGTTCAAATAGACATTTTCGCGCCCTGTGAGCTCTGGATTGAAGCCCACACCGAGTTCGATGAATGGCACAAGTTTGCCACTCACGTTCACACTGCCCCGATTCGGGTAGTAGATCTGCGAAATGATCTTGAGCAGTGTGGATTTACCGCCACCATTGCGCCCCACGATTCCGAAGAATTCACCACGGTGCACTTGGAAGCTCACATCTTTGAGCACCTGCTGCTGCTTATAACCTTTGATGCCTTTCGTCCAATTGATGAATGCCTGCTTCAAACCAGTTGCCTGCTCGGTGGGCAGTTTGAACCATTTATCGACATGCTCAACATCGAGAACGACTGGCTGGCTCTCATAATTGTCGATGGTGACCGATTCCAACTCCTGAGACTCCCCTGCTTCACTCATCACATCACCTCAGCGAACTTACGACTGTTTCTACGGAAGATATAAATGCCAAACCACAACAGCAACGCGGTCAATACGAGCGGAATGCTCTTGAGCCACCACGAATCGAAGGTATTCCAAATGGTTGGCTGCGTTTCTGGCGCGATGAGATTGTGCCGGATATCTTGAATCGCCTGCGCGATTGGATTCAGCAGCTCCAACTTGGCCAGCTGTGCAAGAGTACCGCCCTTATCGATCACGTAGCTCAGTGGGTAGATGATTGGCATGGCATAGAAGATTATCTGCTGCAACACTTCCCAGATGTGCGCCACATCGCGGAAGTACACATAGCAAGTGGCCAGAATCAATGCCATTGACAAAGCGATGATATATAACTCAGCAACATTGATAGGCACCAGCAGTACTCGCCACGTGAACTGCACATGTGAGAACAGAGCGAATACAAGTACTACGACGTAGTTGATGCCGAGTGAAATCAGTGATCCAACTGATGCGGAAACCACGACGATGTAGTTCGGAAAATGCACTTTGCGCAGCAGATCGCCTCGATCTACGATCGAACGCAGCCCTATGCCAACTGTTTCGGTGACGAACTGCCAAGAGCTGATGCCCAACAGAAGTACGACGGGGAATGTAGGAGTACCGTCATCCATACGCAGGAATTTTGCGAACACCAGATACATGACACAGAACAGCATCAATGGTTTTAACACGGACCATGCGACGCCTAAGAACGAGCCTTGGTAGCGCATTTTGAAATCGGTTTTCACCAATCCACGCAATACGGTCATCGCATATCCATAGCGGTTTTTCAACCGTTGTGCCAACGTCTTCACTCGTATCTTCTCCAATCGAGATCAATCGTCTTATTGTACCTGATCTCACGCAACATTGAAATCGCACAGAATGTTTTGCCTAGTGCCACGAATATCAAGCACTAGGCAAAACCAATCAGTTCATATCGAGATAGTCTTTCCAGAACTCGATCGAAGTCAATTTGTCTCGAGCCGCCGCGTATTCTCTACGCAATCTCTTTTCGTTGGCCTTGTAATACCGCATATCACGCTGGTAACGCTGACGGATGGCATGATAGCGTGCTGAGTCCTTTGTACGGATCGCGCCTTTACGGTTGTACCAATCCAAAGCGATCAGCTTCTTCTTGCCACGAATCGAACCAGCAGGATACATCCATCCCATCAACGGGATGATGGCGTAACCTTCACCTTCCGTCTTCAGGTATCGCTGACCGTTATCGGTGAAATAGTCAACAAGCCTTTCGGGAATGGTGCGCGGCGGATTTTCTTCGATGACCTGACGGTCGACCTTTCTGATATCGAAACCTTGCAACATCGGATCCTGTTCGGCAGCATGCTGCAGCTCTTCGAATGTCATCAGCTTCTCTTTGTTTCTATTGGCTGCCAAGAACGTCTCTTCAGCTCGTCCTTTTTGCTCGATGAACTTCGGTCCCTTCAGGAAATCTTCGAAGCCGTCAAGCACCAGCTCTGCATTGTCGTAACCGAACTTCTTCAGTTCCAACCGGAGCTTGTTATACATGGCATACATGAAGTCCGATTCCGGAGCAAATCCTGTGGTGAACTGCGCGATAAGCGGGTTACGCGTAGTCTGATATCGTTCCACCGCCGCATCGTACTTCTCTTTGAATGGCATGTGCCAGACGCAAAGACTGTTCATCGTGATGAACTCGGGATGGCACCGCCAGCCGTACTCGGTGTCATCGCTACGCACAAACAACGGCAACGGCAACCCGTTCTTGCGGATCATCGCAGTTGGAATGCAACAATACCACCAACCGGCATAGTGCGCCTTCTGCATGCGCGGCGTCGGTTCGAACAACTCGTTGTAGATCAAATCGTCAAGCATGGTCAAACGCAGAACTTCTTTGCATGGGAGGAATTCTCCACGCTCGCTCATATAGCCGGTGTCTTCGTTCTGATCCTCTCCGATGCGATAGTTGAGCATCGCGCCAGACACCATGGAATACTCGTAGTCCTTCTTGAGCACGCGTAGAAGATTGTAGGTGCGCTTGATGCTCTCTGCGGAAACGGCTACGTCATCGTCCATCAAAATCACATGCGTCGCAGCAGGCGTTTGTTCCAGCGCTTCGATCATGCCACGCGTGAAGCCACCAGCACCGCCCACGTTCCCCTCCGGAACAATGGTGATGTGATCAGAATCGAGTGTTTGCTTGTCGAGTGTACGACCGTTATCCATCACATACATGTTGAAATGGTCGGCAATATGTTCACCAGACTCAACGATATTCTCTCGAACCAAATTGATGTTGCTGATGACGAAGCTCTCTTTTTGAATGTGGTCGTAGCCAGAACGAGTTCCACATCGCGAGGTTCCTCGCTCACTTCTAGTTCGTAATACCCATTGCGAATTTCGACCGCACCTTCGGTGGAGATGATGAACCCAACGAGAACGGCCGTATCAGCGATCTGCAAATCAATATCTACGTTGTGCCATTCATCGCTTTTGCCAACATGCTGCAACGTCTCTTCTACAGGCACTGACTCCTTGGAGAACTGATCGGTTGTGGTCTGCATGACCGTGCAAGCAGAGCCGCGCAATTCAAGGTGAAGCTTGAACGCAGTCGCCGTAGTGTATTTGAGTAGTTTGCGCACAGACAACGCGTTAAAATATGTGGTGAAATCAAAGGTTCCCGCGTCGGTCAACATCCAGAAACCGTCTATCGGATTGCGCGAAACAGCTCTGTCTGCGCGGCAATACAATCCAAGGTAGTTTTCTGAACGTGGATTAGATTCCAACAGCACATTCGCGAATTTAAATGATGGCATATAGCACCTTCAATAACGTATACGGTTCGTCATGTTCGTGTAAAAGCACGTATCACTGTAGTACGCATGATTATATTAGGAAGCGTTCCTAAGTTTTATCCCTATTGCTCTCACATGAACGACACGCTGAATTTGTGCATGTAGACGTCTCGTTGTATTCTTTTCGAGTTGCTCAAACGCAATGGAGGATTCGCCTAGTGGCCTATGGCGCACGCTTGGAAAGCGTGTTGGTGTAACAGCCTCGCGAGTTCGAATCTCGCATCCTCCGCTCTTCAGGTTCCAACGCATGTTGGAACCTTTTTCTTTATCATCTCGGCATGCATCTGTACGCCAGCCAGAAGCAGAGTGGGGGCAAAAGATCCATGGATCTTTTGCCCCCACTCTGCTATCAATGCATCGGCTACGCCGTAAGACCGATGAACCAGCTGCGCACCGTAACATACAGGTTCGGACGCAGGGTTGCCCAATTCGAATAGACACCTGTTGCAAACAGGCCGAACAGGTTGATCAATCCCATGATGATAAGCAAAGTCAACAGCACTGTTTGCAATGTGCGGAAACTCAGCGAGCGCTGCACGGCAAACGTGATGTCTTTCAACGTACCGTCATCGTTCACATCGACCTTCTGGGCAACGGAGCTGAACGCCAGTATCACAAACACTGCGCACAGCATCACCAAATAGCCGAAGTCGCCGTAGTATCGGGTCGACGTGCCACTCGTATACGTGTCGAACGCAGTAATCACGATTGCTGCGACCACCATGATGATAGTCATAGCCCACACGCCATGCTTACGGAGCTGCTGACGAGTCAGGAAGAACAGCAGTGCGAACAGTGCCACCGGGAACACAGCGAAATAGCCGCCGAGCGACGGCTCGTTAGGCATCGCCAACGCTGTGTCTACCGTGGTGATGAACGGGAATCTCGGCATTGTGCTCGTCGGCTGGAACCACTGATCAAACAGTCCCAGCAACAGCTGATACGGAGATCCCCTGTGAGAGGTCAAATCGTAGCCCGTCAGATTGTAGTAGGCACCGAAATCAGTCCAAGAACCAAAGCGCACATAGTTGTAATACAGCACTGGAATGCAGACGACGAAGAATGGTGCCAGAGCAGCGATCGTCGCGCCAAGCCCCTTGCGTGAGAACAACGTGCGGTGTTTGGTGATCTGAGGCCAGAACATCGGGAATGCCAGAAGCCACGTAGCCACGAATTGTGGGCGCGTGCCCAGATTCAACGCCATAATTGCGGAGCCTATAGCCACGTACCAGCCGTTTACCGTGCCATCTTTGCGCTTGGAAATTTGCCAGAACCACAAGCCGGCGAATACGAAAGCTATGGCAGCCGCCATGGGCACTGCATAAAAGCGGATCGCGAAGCAATACAGAATCAGGCAGTTGCCGAGATTGAACGCGATGGTTGCCAGCCACACGATGCCCAAAGAAACCTGGGGGAAGTAGTCACGGGCGAGGCGGCGAACCAACAACGTGCCGAACACCGTTGCCACAACGCTGAAGAGAGCGATGGCCTTCCAGGTAGCCAGCGCCGTGCCAGTGATCAACTGATATGGCACAAACGCGAGAATGGCGGGCACAACGCCGAAATAGCAATAATAGTGACCGTTGTAGTAGGCATGATCCCAATAGAACTGATGATTGCCCTGTGATGCGATTTTATATCTGGCGAAATAGTCATATGGGTTGTCCATTGTCGTCAGCGCCGGGTCAACAGGTAGATCAAGCCAGGTATGACCATGGATCAGCGCATCAGCCAGTTCTTGGTATTGATCGGGATCCATGTAGTGCATGAACGCTGTGTGGAGTCCGCCCGGTTCCGGCACACGGCTCACTGCAGCGAGCGCGATGAGCGCCAAACTCCAAACAACGATGAAGCCAGCAGTCACGAGTCGTTGCGGCACACTGCGCAGGTTCACATGCATGCGATACACGCGTCCCTTCGGGCGGAACACCACGAAGAATGCAGCCAACGCAATCTCCGCAGCTAGGCGCAGAGGAACGATTTTGAATGGGATCGTCGGATTCACGTCGATGCCGTTGAATAGCACCACGGCATCTTTGGCATCGGTGAATTTCACCTGTACTGCCGTCGATTTGTACTCATGCAGTTTCTTGCCGATCAGAATGTATTGGCTCGCAGGGTTCTTGCTGTACGACAACGTGTTGTTCGAATCGAACCACACGCCATCACTATCGGTGGAATACACCCATTCCGTGCCGGACGCCGTGCTGCCACCAGTTGTTTTCAACGCGATAACCGCATTCGAGAATGTTTTTCTCGTGCTGTTCGGGTCAACTTGCACGCGTACGCTTTCCACGCGCACTGCGTTTCCTTCGATCGGAACAGTGATTGTCGCCGTGTCAGTGTCGGTTATCTTATATTCATTGCCTTCTAGGTGCTTGAGGCCTTTGCCGATAACCGCTTTACCGACGGTGGCATGCTGCAAACCCGTCGTTCTCCAATGACCGAGATTGAAGAAGCCAATTTCGCACAGTGCCACAAGCACAAATGCGATCACACAGCTTATCCAGAAACTTCGTCTCAGGCTCGTATTCTGCCTCTCAGAATCAGTCGAAGACTGACCGGTTGGCTGATTCATGCTATACCTCATTCTCTCTTCTGCAAGGAATCTTCGGAACGCCCCTAGCAACAGAATAAAAATACGTTAATAGTCTAGGCATAGCGGCTGAAAACTTCACCAGCAAACAACTGGCGACCTGTATATATCTGCACAATATACAGGTCGCCAGAATGCATGCTCAGGCGATCACATCGAAGTCAGCGGCACCCCTCCCACCCGAATCGGGAAAATCGTCGACAGAATCATCGTCCAAACCCTCTTCATCATCGCCGAACAGTTCCATCACGACCTGCGCGTAATCGCCCATGCGCACACGCAGCAGCGCCATCGCCATATTCGCATTCGCCTCGTCTTCCTCGGGGAACACGCGCTGCAGCACCATCGCAGCCATGTCTTCAACGGCGTCGCCGCTGTATTCGCTCACGTCAAGCTCGTGTTCATCGTCATGTTCGCAGTCGAGCTGCTCGTAATCGGGAATCTCTATGCTGGGGAAATCTTCGTGCGCGATCTCCATCATGCTCTGATGCAGCTGTTCGATCACGAGAATCGGCAGGAACGGCAGTCCCAGCTCCTGCACGCGCGAGCACATGGCCTTCAGCAGGCGCACGCCTTTCTCGAAGTCCTCCATATCTCTGCGCTCAAAACCGCCGATCAGCTTCGACGCCATGCTTGAGCCCATGAGCGACATTGCGAGATCGCGCAAATACACGGTGTTCTCCCACAACGGTTGCGTCGGCAGTGCGTTTCGTTCTTCGATCTCACCGAGCACGGTCTCCGTGCTGCGCGTGTGCCGCGGCCAGAGTGCGCGGTATGCCTCCACGAGTTTGCGCGCGTCGTACAAATATCTCTTATCCATGTCTTGCACTTCCGGCGCGTGCGACTCCACGTTCGGCATATCGTCGCTGTGCAGCGCATCTTTCGCGTATTCGAAGTCCGCTTGCACGCGCAGCTGCCGCACATATTTGATCACGCGGCGGAAACGCATGTCTGGGCATGCGCCGAGGTCACGCACCGTTTTGTCTTCGCGCAGCATGCACATGCCGAGTCCCGGCTCGTTGAGCAGCAGTTGCGCCATAGTGCTGCGGTGTGTGCCGGCAGTCCCCCATTTGAGCGTGCAGTATGCGGCCAGCGCGTGAGCGTGACGCGTATGGTCGCGAATGCACTGCTCGCGCTCGCGCACGGTGCCGAAGCGCTGGTCGACCGTGCGGTGACGGCGGCGAATCACGTCGACGATCGATTCATACGGAGTCTGCACCACCGGCATGTGTTCCGAGGGGCGGTGCAGCAGCATCGACATCGTAGCATCGTTGAGCAAGTCGTAGAGCCATGCGCCCATGCCGAATTTGCGCACCATCGACGAGCAGTACGAGAGGAATGCGCGCGCATCGTCGATAAACCGCGAATCGAGTCCGCGCGACGCCACGCAAATCATCCATGCCCAGTGCGTCGTGCTGAATAATTCTTCCGTGAGTTCTGCAACGCGCGCGTCGATCCGCTCGAAAATCGCTTTCGGCTCCTCCACGAGAGCCACCGTGTCGATGTTCCTTTCACTGTTCTTTTCGCCGCGTTCGGTGTGTTTGTGCGCGCATTGCGGCTGCACCAGATCCCCGTCGATCTGCTCGAAACTCAGCGGTGCGTGAGACACCACTTCGTCGAAGCGGCGACGCAGCTGATTGAGCAGCTGCAGAAAAGCGACGGAGTCGAATGCGAACTGTTCTGCCATTGTTCCTCATTTCCTTGTAGGTAGTTGTGGCGTGTGCGAAATCACACTGGCAAATGTGGGCAGAGCGAGCGGATAGTTCACATAATGCTGTGGAAAAGTTGACAATACGCTAGTTATCCACTGGTTTTGGCATATTTACGCACACATTACTGTGGATAAAACTCGAGATATGCACAATATTGTGAATTATTACTGCGCACTATCCACGCTGAATTTGTGCATTACCGCTCACTTGCTCACGAGTGCCCTGATTCACAGGATTCTTCAAGTTGGGGTTGGAAATATAATCAACGCAGGAACATAAATGCACTGTGGAGTGCCTGAACTGGATTGTGGGGAATATATGTTCATCTTCAGTCAAGCATGGAAGCAGCTGGGGCGTCACCCGTGGCGCAGCTTGCTGCTTCTTCTTGTCAGCTTGATCGTGGCGATGTGGTCGACGTTCGGCGGCGCGGTTGTGCACGAAAATACGAAGGCGCGCACGGAGACGCTCGACAAGCAGTCGGCAACCGCAGTGGTGCGCCCGAGCAGCTCGCTGCTGCAGACTCGCCAGGGAGATGACTCCAGTTGGACCGATCATTATTTGTCGTGGAGTGATTACGACAAGCTTGCTTCCGCCGCGCAGACGAAGGGTGTGCAATACAAATACACGGTGGCGGAGTCGATTCCGGTGCGTCAGAGCGCATCGATTCAGGCGATCACCACTGATTCGACGAGCAAAGCGAGCGAAGATAAAACCGGCGGCAATCTCACGTTGCAGAGTTTCTACACGTCTGAGGCCGCGCAAGTCAACGAATACGGCACCTATAAGGTGATCGAGGGCAAGGGACTCGATTATTCGAATTCGCTGGCGCAGAATGTGCTCGTTTCCGAAGAACTTGCGAAGAAAAATAATCTCAAGGTGGGAAGCACAATCAAGATCGGCAATCCGACCGATTCAGAGACCACGTATGAATACACGGTGTGTGGCATCTACCGCTACACGTCGAATCCCGACAACGCGCTTGGCGACGACGCCAAATTCGCCAAAGACAATCGCAACAACGTGCTCTACACCACCTACACCACGTTTGCCATCAACGGGCTCGACACCACTGACGGCAAGGGTTGGTCGGTTCCAGACCTCAACGTCGTGTTCACCTTCGAAAATCGCAGCGACATCGACAAGTTCGCCGCTGCGCTGAAGGCCGACCTGCCCAAGGGCATGGAAGTGTCTTCGCCTACCATCAAGCACTACATGCAGTCGATCGAGGCGCTGAACACATTGAGCGAAACGACACGCATCGTGATGATCGTGCTGTGGATCTGCGGTGCTTTGGCGTTGATCGGCTTGGTGCTTTTGGCGGCGCTACCACGTTCGAACGAGATCGGCATGGCTTTGCTCGTCGGCGTCTCCAAGGGGCGCATCGCATGGCAGTTCATGCTGGAAACGCTGTTCCCGACGCTCATCGGATTGGCGATCGGCATCACGATCGGCGCCACATGCGCGAATCCGCTGGCTGGTGCGCTCAACGCACAGCATAGCGTTCATGCGACCGGCGGCCTGATCTGGCAGGCCATCTGGATCGGCGCGCTCGCCTGCATCGCATTGAGCGCCATCGCTGGCATACGTGTGGCTGCGTTCCGCACGATGCGCATGTTCCAGTCCCCATACATTTCCGATTCCGCAACCTCCGAGGAGTGACATGGCCAACAAAGAATTCAACGATTCCGTCGAAGATTCCACCGTCGATTCCACCGATCTCACGGAGAACGCCACGACTGACGCTGCTGATGCAACCAACGCAACCGATGCGGTCGATACGGCGGCTGAGCACGCCAACTTCGAATATGTGGTCGACTTCACCGATGACGCCGATAGCGACAATGCGATCGAAGAAGCCACGGTGACCGTCGACTCCGATGGCGAGGAATCCGAAACGGTTGTAGACGAGGCCTCGGCTGCCGACGCCGAACACAGCACTGCGGGCAGCGGTGAGAGCGAAACCGCTGACGATGAGGCGGAAGCACACAGCAGCATTCCGGTTCCCGATGTGGTGCATGTGGCGAACAGCCTCGATGCCTCATTGCGCAAAGACGAGCACCGCGACAAAGCGCCGGATGTCGCTTCCGCGTCGATTTTCCGCGCCTACCCGATGCTGTCGCTCCACGATGTGACGCTGGCAGACCGGAAAACGAAAGAGCATATCTGGCACGATCTGACGCTGAGCTTCGAGGCCGGCGAATGCTATGCGGTTGTGCTCGACAGCACCGATCAGCGCAGGCATGCGGCTCTGCTCGCCCTGATGGGTGGTTTCATAGCGCCTACCAGCGGCCAGGTCATGACGAAAACCACGCCATACACGGATTTGGACGCGGAGCAGCTGCGCGGGCATCGCTTGGGCATGATCACACCGCAGTTCTCGTTGCGCGCCGATCTCAATGCGCTTGGCAATCTGCTCTATGTGATGAATGCCTCCGGTCAGACGTTCCTCAGGCCGACGAAAGACATTGCCAAAGATCTGCTTGATGCCGTGCATTTCGGTGAGAACACCGAGGCTGACGAGAAGACTTTGGCTGGCAAGCTCGATCCCGTTGACGAGGCTCGTCTCAAATCGCGCGTGCGATCGCCATCGATCCGGACTACGTGATCGTCGACGATCTCACGGTGAATCTCAACGACGAAGACAGCGAGCAGATCCTTGGCCTGCTGCAAGATCAGGTGAGCACGCAGAACAAGCAGCGCTCAATCATCGTCGTGACGACGAACGACGATGTTGCCGCACACTTCAACAACGTCATCGATCTGCGCTAAATCACTTATTTCAACATGAGTAATGCGGGGCAGGCTAGAACTACCGAGTTCTAGCCTGCCCCGCATTTGCTTATCTTGTATGCGTCAGTTTGCAGTCAACATCGCAGAACTACACAAGTCGCATGTCGTATTGCTTGGCGAGCGCGGGCACATCTGGTTCACCGTATTTGCGCACCAGTTCGATCCAGCGCTGCTCGTTATCCGCGCCGAAGCGCGCGGCCTTGCGCGCGTAACTGGCAGCAGTCAGGAACTTCGGCGGCACCGATTTGCTGTGGTATTTATCTGCCACCATAACCACTTCCTGCTCGAGATTGCGTGGCACATAGTCAGCCGGTGGCAACGGCAAATGTTGCGCGATGACGTCTTCTTTCGTCAATCCGCAACCGGTGTGATTGCGTGCGAACTCGGCGATCGACTCGTCATAGCCTTCGTTGAGCAATAATTCGTAGCCGATCAAACCGTGCTCGACGTAGCGTGGGCCGTCAAAAGTGAGCTGCTCGCCGTGCGAACCGTCGTCTTTGAGCACGCTATACGTGCCGATGTCGTGCAGCAGCGCGCCCAGTGTGGCGAGTTCCTCGTCGATGATGCGCGTCGGAATCATGCCTCCGATCACGCCATCGGTCGCCGGCACTGGCGCGGGCTCATCGGCAGGTTGTTCGCCGCCCATCTGCTTGCCTGCTATAACCGCGTAGTTGCCAGTGCGCTCGAGCGCGTCGTGCGGAAGCGTGTCACGACGCATGAACAGTTCGTTCTGGCGGTGGATCAGCTGCCGTGTGATCGTCGCGATAATCTCGCAATGCGTGTGAATCAGATCGTATGCGGCTTCAGATTGCGCGCATTTGCGATGCAGTTCGTCGATTTGTTCTCGTGTAGGAATTATTCCGCTCATGTTCCCCACTCTACCCCGCGCAGCGCGTGTCTGTGTAGATGAGTCAGATGGAACGGATGCGGAAAGCGCCGGTGCGGTTCGAAGCCACGAGCATCGTGTTGTTGCCGAGATCGTTCCACCCTTCGGAGGCAGGCTGCGAGAAGCCGCTGCTTGCCGCGAGCACGCCCTTCTGCTCGCCATTGCTTCCGGTGATGGCACGGTAGCGAATCGTGCGGTAGTCCTTGGCTTCGTCGGCGCGACCGTATTGTGCGTAGACGCTGGTCACGCCCTGCAGATCACGCTGGCTCACGCTGTCGTTGTGCGCTTCGAGCACGATCAGCTGGTCGCGGCTTTGAATCATGCAGTTGTAGCTGGAGTCCGGGTATGCGGAGCGCAGCTCACGCACTGCCTGCGCGAGCGCTTCTTCGAGCTCATACCCGTAACCCAAATATTGCAGCACGATCGCGAAATAAATCGCCGAATCAGAGCGGCCGCCGGTGGACTGCACGAGACTCAGGTCGACCGGGTACGCGCGGTTCGTCGTGATATTGCGCCCCTGCGCGTCGCTGATGTCGCCGTTGTGAATGAAGCTCAGGCCGCTCGCATAGAACGGCTGCTGATTTTCGAGCACAAGCGGCAGATTCGAGCTGGCCAAGCGCAAGTGCCAGATGCCGCCGCGCACACCGACCGTTGCGATATCATCGAACATCGAATCATATCGCGCGGCGATCGTGTTGCGGTAGATCGCCGAGCCGGTGGAAGGAGACGGCGCACCGCCATCCGTGATATGCGCAGTCTGCTCGGGTTCGCGCACCATAGCCGCGCCCCAACCGTCGTTGTGGACTTCGCTCAGCTCGCGGAAGGTGCCGAGGTTCTCGGCACCCAGCACGTCGCGAAGGCTGATGTTCTCATTCGCGGTCGCGTATCCCAATAATCTGCACATGGTTGTTGAGTCTAGCGCGCGAATGCGTTGCACTCGCGGAGAGTTTCGCAGTTCGCTATCGGAGTTTCTTATAGAGGGTTATTTACGCATACTGTCGCCTCGTAATGCAATTGCCCGCGAAATCGGCGGATTTCGCGGGCAATTGCATTACGAGGCGACGTTAGCGCACTCGAGCGCACTAATTGATGCGCTTCAACCTCGGCGGGCGCACGGTGGCAAGGAAGAGCGGCTGCACTTCAGTCACTGGATCATATGGCGCCAAGCCGAACCACTTGGTCGGCGAACCTGCCACGTGGCGGATCGCGTACTTGATGCGCAGAGCCATCGCGCCCTTCGACGACACCTTCGATTCCGGCATCAGTTCCTTGTGGATGAGCACGTAGCGGATCGGGCCGATTTCAGGATCAGCGTCGACCTTCGGGTATGAGGTCTTCTGTGACGGCAGCTCACCGCTGCGCAGCAGATCGTGCATGATCTGATGCAAATATGCAGGCACCGATGTGCGCACCTTGAATCCCAAGCGAATACGCACGCGGAACAGGAAGTCCGTGCCGAGCGTCTCCACCGAGTATTCGCGTGTGAACGGCTCGTCCGCAGTCTCCACAGACACTGCCCACCATGCGCGTGCACGCTTCGGGTGATTTGCGAATATCGAGAAGAAGATATCGGTGTCGATGCGCTTCATCTCGGTATCTGAGGTCAAATACACGATGTTGTCCGCATAATACGGGATCGTGTCGTCGTCATGCAAGCGCTGCAGCACCGGCAGGCAATCCTCCGGGCTCATGTGACGGCGCTGCGCGCGTTCCAGCTTCGTGCCCTCGTCCCACGTATACATGACCGTGAGAATGGCGAGCGCGAGCAACAGCGTGAACCAGCCGCCGTGCAGGAACTTCGCCATCGATGCGATGAAGAACATCAGCATGATCGTCGGGAAGATGACTGCGAACACGATCGCGGCGATCTTGTTGCGCTTGTGCCACAAGTAGACGGTGACGAGAATCGACGTCATGATCATCGTGATCGTCAACGCCAAGCCATAGGCGGCGGCGATATGCTCGGAGTTGCGGAACAGTAGCAGCACGATCAGTGTGGAGCAGCACAGCACGACGTTGATCGTCGGAATGTAGAGCTGCCCGCGCGTACGCGACGGGTAGCGCACCTGCAGGTGAGGCATCCAGTTGAGGCGCGTGGCCTCGGAGACGATCGTGAATGCGCCGGAGATCAGTGCCTGCGATGCGATGACGCCCGCCATGACCGACAGCAGCACGGCCACGTAACGCATGCCTGGCGTGAGCATGGCGAAGAACGGGTTAGGAGTGCTTCCCTCGTGCACGAAGGCTGGGTTTTTGAGTGTGCGGATGATCCACGCGCCCTGGCCGAAGTACGAAAGCACGAGCGCTACGTTGATGAATGGCCAAGTGACATAGATGCTGCCACGACCCACATGACCCATGTCGGAGTAGAGCGCTTCAGCACCGGTGATCGCGAGGAACACCGTGCCCATAAGCGCAATGCCCGCGCGATTGTCACCGCTGAACAGGAACTGGATGCCATACACCGGGTTCAACGCGCGCAACACTTCCAGGTTGTGCGACATGCTGACGGCACCGGCGATGCCGATGAACAGGAACCAGATGAGCACCATCGAACCAAACACCTTGCCGATGCTTTCGGTGCCGCGCGACTGCACGGCGAACACGGCGATGATGATGACGATGGTGATCATGAGCGTCAGGTTCGGATTGGATTCGAACACTGATTCCAGACCGGGCAACGTCTGCAAGCCTTCCACAGCCGAGCTGATAGACATGGCAGGCGTGAGCACCGAATCCGCGAGGAAGGCGGCGCCACCGATCATTGCGGGCACGATGAGCCATTTGCCGTATTTGCGCAGCAACGAGTAGAGCGCGAAGATGCCACCTTCACCCTTGTTGTCTACGCGCATGCAGATGAGCACATATTCGATCGTGACGATGAGCGTCATCGTCCAGAACACGAGTGAGAGCATGCCGATGACAGCCGTTTCGTTGGCGTGAGCCACGCCACCCTGCCCCGTGAGGAAGGTCTGCATCGTGTAGAGCGGCGACGTGCCGATGTCGCCATACACCACGCCCAGCGCCACGATGGCCATGGCCGCCGTGACCTTGTTCGGGCCGGTGCGCATCTTGTGCCACCAGTGGCCGATTGGCCCAGTTCCTTGGTGTTCTTCGAGCTTGCGCTCTTCCTGCCTTTTTTGTTCGTCAGCTTGGATGATTGCCTGACGTTCCTCTTTCGTGAGGAGCTTGTGGGAGACCTTGGGGGCCTGCGTGTATTTATCCGCAGTTCTCAGCAGGGGCTCGTCCCGCTTATCGTCGGGGTTCACAGCCATACCTTTTCCCATGCCTTTCAAAAACAAGGTGCGCTATTCGCGCACCGTATAAGAAAATGGCGCAAACTGCCACACTAGTGAATAGCAGTCCGCGCGATTGGCCGGATTTACTCTAAGCATATACTGCGACGAAAGTAGAGCCCATCCACTATATCTTCACATTGCAATCGCACTGTTACTCGAAAACCATTGGGATGATTGGGATGCGAGAGGTTGACATTCAGATTCCATAGACCTCATGCGTGGTGCTCCGAGTGGCTTTTGCCACCGTTTCGATAGGCATATCCAAGTAATCTGCAAGGGCAGCAAGCGTGTAAGGGATCATCATCGGAGCATTCGGACGACCTCTGTACGGCATCGGCGTCAAATACGGCGCATCAGTTTCCACCATCACGTGATCAAGGCCGACAATGCGCGCCGATTCAAGAATGCCCGCGTTGCCTTTGTAGCTCGATGCTCCGGAAAGCGACAGATACCAACCGTTCTTCTTGGCGATCTCACCCATTTCGGCGTCGCCGGAATAGCTATGGAACACCGTTTTTCGCGGGGCACCGTCGGCGAGCAATGTGTCGATCACCTCTTGGTGTGCGTCGCGGTCGTGGATCTGCATCGGCAGGTCGAGTTCCTTGGCGAGAGCGATGTGGTCTCGGAATGCTTGGCGTTGCAGCTCTTTGGCGCTCTTTCCGGTGCGGAACAGGTCCATGCCGGTTTCTCCGATCGCCACCACTTGCTTTGGGTAGGTGACGGCAAGCCTGTGCACCTCTTCCATCGCCGTATCGAACGGGATGTCGTGCCATGGCTTGTAGCGCACCGGCAACCCATCAGGCCCCGGAGCACCTCTATGGCCATGCAGCACCGCCTCATTCGGGTGAATGGCGATGGCTGCATGCACGCGATCGGGGTGTTCTCGCGCCATGTCGATGGCCGTCATCAAATGAGGCAGTTCACAACCACAGTCAATCACACCCTCCACACCGACGCTTGCCGCTTGGTTCAGCAGCTCATCGACGCTGTAGACGGGAACGGGATCCTGCCCTTTCTCCACGGCCTCATGGCTCAAGGCCTCCGAAAACGGCACCACCGATGCCACATGCGTGTGGTCGTCGATCACGTGTGCGTCGGCAGGCAATGCCGGAGGCAGTGGAGCCCAATTGCGATTACGATGCTTCTTGCTCATGCTCGCCAGTCTACCCGGCACTCCCTCGCTGCTATTGACGTCTGGTGCATTTGCTGTTTTTACCGATGGTTTTGCCGCTCATACACACCTATCACGCCTTACATAGCTATCACGCCTCACATAGCGCAAAACGTCAAAACCACTGGTCAGAACGGCAAAAGCAAGGCGGTTTCGCCGTTTTCTCCGAGGGTTTTGCCGTTTATGCACACTCTATAGGCTAAAACAGGTAGAAACAGCAAAACCACTGGCGGAAACGGCAAAACTACATCCGATTTGCTGTTTCCGCCAGTGGTTTTGATGTTCTGGACGAATGCTGTGCCAAAAGGCTTGATCACGGAAGGCTGGGGTCGATGAACAGCTTGTCAGTGAAAAGCTTGGTCAGCGGCCTTCTGGAGTATGCACGGCATCGACGTCGGTTGCACCGGTGGGCTCAGGGCCATAGGTGACTGCGAATACGCGAGCAGACGGCTCTTTGCCGTTGGCAGCTTCAATGCGCACCGTTTCAGGATCGACTTGCTCGATTTTCCAAGGCTTTGCGTCAGGAGCGCTTTCCGGCTTGTTCGGGTCGGGGAACACCTGCCTGATATGCGCACCTTGCCCCAGAGCCAAATACAGCGAGTCGACGCCGCTACGACGCCAAATCGTCAAATAGTCGACTTTCTGCAACGATTCGCGCACATTCTCGCCGGTGACTTCCGGAGCATGACGCAATCCGTAGGCGATCCACGGGCCGTTGAAATCCGGAAGCTCATATGGCCACCACGGAACGAGGTTGTGCTGTTCCGCCAGCACTTCGCGGTGCAATGCCATCGCGTCACGAACCAGCTCCAAACGCTGATCGTCCATGCGATTGATGAATCCTGACAGATACAGGCGTCCGAGAATGCCGGCAGACAGTGTGAATGCAGCCGTCTCATCGTCCATCTCCTGCTGCGCATACGCCCAGTTGCCCTGCTGTTCCGGCAGTACGCTCATGCCTGCGCCAGCCGCGATCGCCGCATACACCACCGGATCCGACTGGTCGGAAGTCGATTGAATATCGAGGCGGGAGAGCATCGCGTAGTCGGCTCGCATAGCGCCGGAACCACAGTTTTCAATCATCACATCTGGGTGCTTTGCGCGAATCTCTTCGATCCAGCTTTGCACGGCGCGGCAGTGTTCAAGCAATCCTTCACCGATGGAATCGGTGTTTACATCCGTGCCAGCACCAGGCGTCGTGTTGTAGTCGAATTTGAAATAGCGCACATCGAATTCGTCGATCAAACGATCCACCGTTGCAGTGGCATGTGCACGAGCCTCTGGGGAACGGAAATCGAGATGGTAGCGTCCCTGATCAGCGATCCTATGCCCGTGGCGGCAGAAGAACGCCGAATCCGGCAGCTCCTTGGCCAATGGCGAGCGCACACCGATAACCTCTGGCTCGAGCCAGAGTCCAACACCCATGCCGTGCGACTGAATATCGTGCACCAAGCCAGCGAAGCGAACGTTGCCGAAACGGTTATTCGACGGTTCCCACTCACCGACCATATCCCACCAGCCGCCATCTTCGCTGTCGTACCAGCCGGCGTCGATGCAGAAGATGTCGGCGCCGACTTTGGCGGCACCTTCGACAAGCGGCAGTTCCTTCTCGATGCGCGGGTCTCCCCACAGCGTGTTCATGTAGTCGTTGTAGATGATGAGCCCGCGAGACTTCTGCGCGGCGTCGAGGCGCCCCATTTGCAACGCCTTGGCGCGGTATAGGCTACGGCGTTGCACCGTCATCTCGGCGACCGCTTGCTGCCAATCGCCAGCACAGATCACGAACGACACCGGCACCGAGCAGAACGCGTCGGAAGAGCCGAGCATCGTGAACCATTGGTGATCGTCGTATTCCGGGCCATATGCACTCACGCGCAAACCGGGATCGTCTTCGCCGATCTCCCACTCCCAAGCACCATTGTGCTCGATCTGCCAAGCGAACGAGAATTCACCGAGCTCACCTGAGCGCCCACCGCTTTCCACGATGCCCATCGGCTCGAATTCGCCTGTGGACCATGTGGACGTGGAGCGGCGAGCAAGGCGTGCCGAAGACATTCCTGGATTGATCTTCTGATTGCGGTCGTGCAACGTCGTGGCACGAAGTGGCGCGCTTTGCCACGCGTTCTCCAAATCCCACGAACTCTCACCCCAATAGATCTGCGCCTCCGACGTGCTGAACTTCGCGGCTTCCATCGGCAACGTCGCATTCATCGACGACACCGCTTCAACCGGATACGGCTCATCGCTTTTCAGGCGGGTGTATGTGCGTACCGCGCTTGTTCCCGCATCGGATTCGAACACGCTCGTCACCAACGGACCTTCGCCCTTCGCGTCACGCTGCACAATCGCCAACAACGTCATCGGACGCCGCTTATCATCGAGCATGTCAAGCATGTAGGCGCACACGAACCTCAGTTTGAGTCCCGCCGCAGAAACGGCGAGTTTCAAACGATTATCGCCGCCGCCGTCGAGCGACGAACGCAGCTCGACGATTGGCTGGGCATCCGGCTCGCCGGCGATGTTCGCATCCACCTGCGGCATACCGCGGCCAGACATGCCGATCATCGTCACCGGCTTGTTCTCGTTCACCGCAAACACCAGCGTGACAATGCCATTGCCCCACACGATGCGCCCGTTCGAATCTGGCAACACCTTGTTCTGCGGAGCCGTCAGCGCGTCCAAAACACTGGAATGGCTATTCTCAAGCATCACGATTCCTTTCACTGTGCCTGTACGCTTTCAACACAATCCAGATGTTGCATATTAGCGAGTGATACCGATCACTTAAGCGGTTATGGTAATCAGATGCCAAACAAATAGCGGGCACTCAATTGTTGGAGCAAAACGACGGGCAAAAACTACTTGACATAGCTAGGCACATATCTCGTATGCGCCTATGCATATGCGCTGGCTCGTCCGCGACTCAGCGGACACCAGCGCATATTGTGGCACGTTTTCGACGGCGCATTGTTGTGTTTCGCATAACGCTCTCCTGTTCGCCGGCATCGTGCACACCATTAGGCACTGCAAGTATTATTGCACGGCGAAGCATGCGCATGTGCGCATATTCCATATTCGGCGCACGGATTATTCGGCGGAGGCGCACGGATTATTCGGCGGAGATCATCGCGTACTGCGATTCGACGAGACGCCAGTATTCGCCACGCTTTTCCATGAGTTCGGCATGTGTGCCGCGCTCGACGATCTGCCCGTGATCGACGACGCAGATCATGTCTGCATTCTCGATCGTGCTCAAACGATGGGCGATGATGAAGCTCGTGCGGCCGACGAGCATATGTTGCAACGCGGCCTGCAACGCTTCCTCGGTGCGGGTGTCGATGTTGCTCGTCGCCTCGTCGAGAATCAGGATCTTCGGGTCGGCGAGCAGCACGCGTGCAAACGCGATGAGCTGGCGTTGGCCCATCGAGAGCGTGGAACCACGCTCTTCCACCACCGTGTCGTACCCGTTCGGCAATTCCTCGATGAACTCGTGCGCGTGCACGGCCTTCGCAGCCGCTTCGATTTCGGCATCGGTGGCGTCGAGCTTGCCGTAGCGGATATTGTCGCGAATAGTGCCGGAGAAGATGAACGTGTCTTGCAGCATGACTCCCATCTGCGAGCGCAACGAGTCAAGCGTCACGCCGCGCACGTCATGCCCATCGACCAGCACCGCACCGCTTGCCACATCGTAGAAGCGGGAGAGCAGGTTGACGATCGTGGTCTTGCCCGCGCCGGTCGGTCCGACGAGCGCGATCGTCTGCCCTGGGGTGGCGTGCAGGTTCACGTGATCGAGAATGTTGCGGCCATCCGGTTCATAGCGGAACACGACGTCGTCGAACCGCACGTCCCCGCGGATCGGCGGCAACGGCTTCGCATCCGGTGAATCGACGATCTCCGGTTTGACGTCGAGCGTTTCAAAGATGCGCTCGAGATAGGCGGAGCAGGTGATGAGCTGGTTGTAGAAGTTGCCGATGTTGATGACAGGATTCCAGAAGTTGTTGGCATACCCAACGAACGCGATCAGCGTACCGGTGGTGGCGGTGACGCCGGCGACGTGCATGATGCCGACGTAATAGATCAATGCCATCGTGGTCATCGAAATGATCTGCATGCTCGGCCACAGCAGGAACTGAATGTGCACGGCACGCATCCACGACGTGCGCTGCTCGTCTTGCAGATGCTGGAACGTCTCGTATTGCTCATGCTCGCGCGCGAACGTTTGTGTGGTCTTCACGCCGGCGATCGACTCGTGAATGTAAGCGTTGAGGTTGCTCTGCTTGTTGGAAAGATCCTGATATGCGCGGCGCTGGAAATGCTGTAGCACGCGCACGACGACGATCAGCAATGGGAACAGCAGCAGACTCCACAGCGCGAGCTTCCAGTCGATCACGAACATGACGACCAGAGTGATGATGAACGTGAACACGTCGGCAATCACGTTGATCAGACCAGAACTCAGTGTGTCAGACAACGTGTTCACATAGTTGACCACGCGAATCAGAATCTTGCCATGCGGGCGTGAGTCGAAGTAGCTGAACGGCAGCGTCTGAATATGCGTGAACAGATCGCGACGCATGTCTTTCAAAATCAACTGGCCGACGCGCGTGATCTCCAGTGTGCGGTAGCGCAGTGCGAACTCGTAGAGGATGCTCAGCACGAGCATGATGACGGTGAGCCAGACGAGCAGCGTGTAGTTCTTGTGCGGCAGCACGTCGTCGATCACGACTTTCGTCAAATATGGTACGGCAACGGTGATGCAGCTCATCAGAATGACGACGCATGCGATTTTCGCCAGCTTCCAACCGTGCGGGCGCAAGTATTTGCCGATGCGCCACAGGTCGTGAAAGTTGATGGTCTCTTCGAGTTCCTCGTCTTCGCGGTAAGTGTTGCGTTGTGCCATGATGCTCGCCTCCTCTCAGTTCTCGCTACCGTCTGCAAGCGTTCCGGCTTGCATGCCGAGCTGCTTGTCGTAGATTTCCCAATATCTGCCATGTTTGGCGATCAGATCGTCGTGCGTGCCGCGTTCGGCGATGCGGCCATGTTCGAGCACGAGAATCAAGTCGCAGTCTTTCACCGACGAGATGCGGTGTGCGATCGTGACGATCGTCTTGTGATCGTCGAGTTCGCGCAGATGCTGCTGAATCTGGGCTTCCGTCTCCATGTCGACGGCGCTCGTCGTATCGTCCATCACGAGTATCGCCGGATCGTCGGCGAGCGCGCGTGCCAGACTCAAGCGCTGCTTCTGGCCGCCCGACAAACCAACACCGCGCTCTCCCACAACCGTCTGATACCCTTCGGGCATGTGGCTGATGAAGTCGTCCGCTCCGGCGATCTGCGCCATGCGCCGCACGTAATTGGGGTCGTCGGCGTGCTCATCCGCAGCGGCGAATCCGATGTTGCCGGCGATCGTGTCGGAGAACAGGAACACATCTTGCGACACGATCGCGATCTGTGAACGCAGTTCGCGCAACGGCCAGCGACGTGCATCCACACCGTCGATGGACACGCTGCCGGCGGTCGGGTCGTAGAAGCGCGCGATCAGGTTGATGAGCGTCGATTTGCCGGCGCCCGTCTCGCCGAGAATGCCGAGTCGTGAACCGGCTGGCGCATGGAAGTCGATGTCTTGCAGAATAAGCGTTTCCGGATCGTCGGGGAACGCGAAGTCCACATGCGTGAAACGAATGTCGCCGCGCATCGTTTCGGGAACGGGCGCAGGAGTCACCTTCTGCACTGCACTGGCATCATCCGCCGCAGCAGTAGCACCGGTTTTCGCAGGATCATTGACGTGCGGCTTCGCGGTGAGCAGACGGCGAATGTTCACGCAACTCGCGTTGAAGCGCTGCCAGTCGTTGACGAGCCAACCGAACTGGCGGATCGGGCTGTCGATCATCCACAAATACGAGCTGAATGCGACGAGCCCGCCGAGGCTCATGTAGCCACGTGCCACGAGGAAACCGCCCAAGCTCAACGTGATCAGCTGCAATGCGAAGCCGAGCCAGTCGAGTCGCGGCAGGTAACGGCGAGTGTTCATCGCCATATCCATGTTGCGATCCATGTAGTCGTCGTTGCGTTCGTCGAATTTCTGCGTTTCGTAATCCTCGCGCACGAACGCCTTGACCACACGGTTGCCTTCGATGTTCTCTTCCACCATCGAGTTCATCGAGGCGAGCGAGTTGCGGATCGCCAGGAACAGCGGCTTCGCCTTCTGCGAGAACTGGTGGGTGAAGATGAACAGGAACGGCGTCACACACGCGAGCGCAAGCGCGAGCCTCCAGTCGATCGACGTCATCATCGCCAGTGCCCCGATGAACATGACGACGCAGTTGACCATCTGGTAGCTCACCCAGCTGAGCAGGTGGCGAATCGCATCGGTGTCGGAGGTCATGCGGCTCATGATGTCGCCGGTGCGCGTGTGGTTGAAGTAGTCGAAGTCGAGCGTGTGCAGTTTCTCGTATTCGTCACTGACCAAGCGATAGACGGTGTTCTGCCCGAAACGCTCCATCCACATCTGATTGCCGTAATAGGCGATGTCACGCACGAGCGTCACCACGACGAGCGCAATGCACAGGCCGACCAGCTCGTTCACGAGCCCCTGCTCGATCACGCGGTCGACGATGCGTGCCGCGATCAACGGCGTGATGAGCGCCATCGCCGCACTCACCGCATAGAGGATCTGCGCACCCACCACTTTCGGCACGTCCGGCTTGCAATACGGCATGAGCCAGCGCAGATTGCTGGCGTTCGCGTTGCGCTTCGGGTCAACATACATCGCAGATACATCCTTGGTTGATTTGGGTACGCGCTTCGTAGCGCAGACATCTGTGGGGATTGGCGGGTCGAGACTTCGCGAACACGGGCACGCGCATTCGCTGCGCAGTACTTTATTCGCGCGTCTTATTATTGGAGCATTCCCGCTGAAACGCAACCACTGTGCACGGCGTGTCTCGCATATTCACCGCAAACTTCGCTCGCAGAGAAATAATAATGCTCAACAAACAGCGCTTTCGCAATATTGCTTTGTCAGCTCAAACATCAATAATTACAACGGTTTTACAATGTCACTGATTCTGCTGAGATGACAATATGACTTATTTTGTCTAACAGTACTCAGCATTTTCCCAGCGAAACACAGAGAAGCACTCAGAGTCGGCCAGCATGATAATAACCATCAGCAATCGCAAAGAAAGCTGACGAGGTTCCCATAGGAATCCCATAACTGAACCCTTTTCTCTCTTCTCTCTGTTGAGCCGGCGGTTATTCTCCCGCCGGCTTTCTTCTTTTCACCGCACTTGTTCGCACACGCACGCGTTCCCTATGCTAGATATCAACTCAAATACCGGCAGCAGAGCGACTCGCGAGGAGTGAAGCATGAACGAATTGATCATCTCGGGTCTGCGCATCGACTGGGATCTGCTCGCGGACTCGTATGTGAGCAGGATTCCCGCACTACGTTCCGTTGACGAACTCGAGTTCTCGTCGAACGTCACGTTCTTCACCGGAGAGAACGGCAGCGGCAAATCGACGCTGCTCGAAGCCATCGCGCTGGCATGCGGCTTCAGCGCGGAGGGCGGCTCGCGCAACTTCCATTTCAGCACGTTCGACGACACCTCCGATCTCATCGACGCGATAACGCTCTACCGGAAGCGTTCGATACCCCAGTCGAGCTTCTTCCTACGTGCCGAGAGCTTTTTCACGATGGCTACGCAGGCTGCCGATTATGACGGCGGTCGCAGCGTACTCTCGTCTATGCATGAGATGTCGCACGGCGAAAGCTTCATGGAACTGTTGCTTTCGCGCACAGGAACCGGATTGTTTCTGCTGGACGAACCCGAATCCGCGCTGTCTGCGCAACGACAGCTCACGTTGCTGGCGCATATGCATGAGATGGCTGGCGCTGGCTCGCAGTTCATCGTCGCCACGCATTCGCCTATTCTACTGGGGCTTCCGGGCGCGAGCATTCTGCGCTTCGATGACGATGGCGTGCATCCGTGCGCCTACGAAGACACCGATAGCTACCGCGTCACCGAAATGTTCATCAATCACCGCGAATTGCTGCTCCACCACCTCCTCTAGCCCGTTATTTTGCTGGTGGGGATATAAAACTCGGCAATACGCAACTAGACGAACTTGAAAAATGGCTATTTTTCAACGAAAACGATTCTTGGATAGTCGAGGCTCACCACGTTTTATGTCCCCACCAGCAAAATAAGAAATGCCGTGACGCCAACTCATAGTGTTGGCGTCACGGCATGTTCGTTGCGTTATGTGCGCAGCAGGCGATTACTCCTCGCCGGCAGCCAGCTTCGCTTTCTCGGCGTCGAGGCGAGCCTGCTCAGCCTCACGACGAGCCTTGAGATCGGCTTCGAAGCGGGCGAGCTCCTCGTCCACAGCCTCCGGCGGGATCTTGGCGAAGATCGGAGATGGTTTGGCAACCTTGGCACCAACCACAATCGGCTCGCTCTTCCACGGGTGCACGGTCTCGCCAAGCACATAGTGGCCGGTGATCACCGGATACTTGAAGTCTGGATCGTCGAGATCGCTAACCTCTTCGATGTGCGGCAACGGCGAGAACACACCTTCGCCGCCAAGAGCCTCCCACACCTTCTGCGCGGAATGAGGCAGGAACGGGGCAAGCATGTGGTTCGCGTCCGACACGGCCTGAGCCGCCACGTGCAACACAGTGCCGAGGCGTTCCGGGTCGTCCTTGATCTTCCACGGTTCGGTGGCGGAGATGTATTTGTTGATGTCGCCCACCAGCGCCATCGCATCGTTCAACGCGTTCTTCTGACGATGCTGCTCGATCAGCGAACCGATCGTGTCGAAGGCGGCTGCAGACTGTGCGAGCAGCGCGCGGTCTTCATCGGTCATCTTCGCCTCGACCATTGGCGGGATCTCGCCGAAGTTCTTCGCGATCAGGTTGGCCACGCGGTTCACCAGATTGCCCCACGATGCGGCGAGCACTTCGTTGTTCTGGCGCACGAACTCAGCCCAGGTGAAATCGGAATCCGAGGACTCCGGGCCAGCCGCCGAAATGTAGTAGCGCACGGCGTCAACCGGGTAGCGAGACAGAATGTCTTTCACATAGATCACGATGCCGCGTGACGACGAGAACTTCTTGCCTTCCATCGTCATGAACTCCGAGGCCACCACCTGCTCAGGCAGGTCGAGATGCCCCAGTTCGCCCGGTTCTCCGCCCTTCGAGCCTTCGCCGTTGTAGGCGAGCATCTCGGATGGCCAGATCTGCGAGTGGAACGTGATGTTGTCTTTGCCCATGAAGTAGTAGCCGGGTGTCTCCGGATCGTTCCACCATGCGCGCCACGCTTCGGGGTCACCGCTGCGGCGAGCCCATTCGATCGATGCCGACAGGTAGCCGATCACCGCGTCGAACCACACATACAGGCGCTTGTTCGGGTTATCGACCCAACCCGGCACCGGCACCGGAATGCCCCAGTCGATGTCGCGCGTGATCGCACGCGGCTTGACCTCTTTGAACAGGCCGATCGAGAAGTTGAGCACGTTCTGACGCCAACCCTTGCGCGTCTTCAACCATGCCAGATTCGCCTCGGCGAGCGCCGGCAGATCGAGGAAGTAGTGCTCGGTCTCCTGGAAGATCGGAGTTTCGCCGTTGATCTTCGACACCGGGTTGATCAGCTCATCCGGATCGAGTTCGTTACCGCAATTGTCGCACTGGTCGCCGCGTGCGCCCTGCGCATGGCAGATCGGGCATTCGCCTTCGATGTAGCGGTCCGGCAGCGTGCGGCCGGTGGACGGCGAAATCGCCACCTTCTGCGTGCCCTTGTAAATATAGCCGTTCGCCAAGCACTGGCGGAACATCTCCTGCACCACATGCTCGTGATTCTTCGTCGTGGTGCGCGTGAACAGATCGTAGCTCAATCCGAGATTGCACAGATCGTTCGCAATAACGCGGTTGTAGCGGTCCGCGAGCTCCTGCGGCGAGACGCCTTCCTTATCTGCCTCCACGAGAATAGGAGTGCCGTGCTCGTCGGTGCCAGACACCATCAGCACATCGTTGCCTTTCATGCGCTGGTAGCGTGCGTAGACGTCGGACGGCACACCGAAGCCGGCGACGTGACCAATATGACGAGGGCCGTTTGCATACGGCCAAGCGACGTTCACCATAATATGACTCATACGCCCGATTATCAGAGTTAGCTAGGACACTCTCGCCACTTTTTCACGCACTATGTCGCTCGTCAATTCACGTTATCCACATCATCTTCGCGCGGCACTGTGCATAATGCGCCGCGCATCCACACATGCGCGCACTCGGCCCGCGCAATCCACTTTTCCACACGCGCACAATCCGCTCTAGTTATGCATTATGCGCGCTTCCTACCATGTCGGGGACGCAAACCCAGCACTGCATATGTGACCTCTTATATTCACTTCACTCGAAAGGACGCAATCTCACGTTGACTACGAACGCGCACGACTACGGCAATATTTCTCACGAGACTGTTCCGCTCGACAACACCGGTTTCATGGTGCCGCTCGACCTGGGACTACCCGGCGACGAGAACCGCGAGGCCGCCGCGATCGCCGAGTTCAAGCGGCGGCACGCGCCACGCAAACGCGGAACGATCATTCAGCTCAAGCATCTGCCGGGGCCGCTCGCCATGCGCAAACTCACCAAGTTGCAAGCGGTTATGCAGCTCGACTCCGCGCATAGTGTCAACGCGGAGATGACGCGCACGCTGTATGGGCGCGCCACCGTGATGCATGAGCTCATTCCGCAGCACACCGCCGCTTGCGAGCGCACCGCCGCGTGGGTGTGGCTCGGCGGCGCACTTCCCGAGGATTATTTCGAAGTATTGTCTACCAGTCATTACCGCCGTGTGGTCTATGGCAGGCATATTCGTGTGCGTCAGCGGCGCGTGAACGACGACCACATGTCGGTCGTCGGGCAGATCAGATTGACGAATCCTGTGCGCACGGCGTGCGATCTCGCGTTGTATTCGCCGAAGGATCCTCATTTTTATGTTGCGCAAGATCTCATCTCGCAGCTCATGGAGCAGTTCCGCTTCACGACGGTCGACTGCGAGCCGGTGCTCGAGCACTATGCGCATTTGCGCGGTAGTGCGCAGGCGCGCGATCTGCTCGTTCGGTTTGAGAGCATCGCCTGAATGCTCGCAATATGTAGCTTCATATTATTCAGCGAATTATTCGATATTCGCGCGCGGCCGCTCGGCGCGCGCGAAGTAAGTGAAAGAGATACGAGGAAATAATGAGTACTCTTCGACCGCAACGCAGCACTACCCGACTCGCCGCCACGCGCACGCGAGACAGGCGGACTCTTCGCGCCGCGCGCAGAACACGCGGCACGCACGGTGCGACGACGCGACCGCCGCACGAGCGCAGCGCCACACGCCGCCTCAAAGTTACACGTGAAACATCAGTACGTCGTGCGCAATTACTGCGCCCTCCGGCACCACCGATCGAGCTGACACCGCAGTCTGCCAGTGATCCAAACACGCCCGCCGAAGTGCTGTGGCACATTGCACGCAATGTGCCAGAACTGCGCAAATGGGTGGTGGTCAACCGCGCGGCAGACGCGAATCTGCTCGAATACATCTCGCAGCAGGGCGGGCCGGGCGTCAAAGCAGCGCTGACGCTGATGCTCGAATCGATGGATCTCGCGCACAGCGCACGTCATCGTCCGACGACCCCCGCCAGATAGAACTCCGATATCAACTACATAGATGTTTTACTGCACAAAGAAGTTAGCGGATACGTAAACAAAGATTGCGTGCCGAACATTCGTGAGGTATTTCGCTTACGAGGAGACATTACTGAGCATATGTGCATATATCGGCGACAGTTTTCCAACGATTTCCGACGATCATACTTGCCGAATGAGCTAATAATGTCTCCTCGTAAGAAAGATGCCCCTGCGCCAACGCCTGAAACGCAATCCGAACGAAGGTGCGGCGCAAGTGGATGTGCGGTCGAGCCGCATTCCGCCGAGCAGCACGGAGCGCATGCAATCAGCGCAACGCGAGCGCGGCGTTATACACCTGCTTTTTATTGGCGAACGAACCGTCGGCATTCGGATGTTTTGCGATCACATCGGCGATCGCGTCTTTTATGCGCATGTCGTTCTGCTGCGCATACTGCACGGCGAGCTCCGCGAGTTCCTCCACGCTCAGAGCCTGCGGCTGCTCGCCCACCTCGTCTTCGCTCGCGCCGGCGACCACGAGCACCATTTCGCCGCGCGGCGGATCGTTGACGACGCTGGCGTTGATCTCGTGAATCGTGCCACGGCGAATCTGCTCGTAATCCTTGGTCAGCTCACGGCACAGAGCCATGCGCCTATCCGCGCCGAACACTTCCTCGAGATCCGCCATCGATTCGGCGATGCGATGCAGTGTTTCATAGAACACGATCGTGCGGCGCTCACCGCGCAGCGAACGCAGATATTGCACGCGTTCGGAGTGTTTGCGGGGCAGGAATCCCTCATAGCAGAAGCGGTCGGTCGGCAGTCCCGACAATGCGAGCGCGTCGAGCACGGCGGATGGCCCTGGCGCGCAAGTCACCGGCAGACCGCGCTCTATGGCGCGGCGCACGATTGCCAGCCCGGGGTCGTTGATCGTCGGCATGCCCGCATCGGAGACGACGAGCACCGTCGCGCCGTTCTCCACGTGGTCGAGCAGTTCATCGGCTTTGCCGCGCTCGTTGTGGTCGTGGTTCGCCACCACGCGCCCGTTCACATGCACGCCGAGGCGGTTGGCGAGCGCATACAGGCGTCGCGTGTCTTCCGCGGCAACGATATCCGCGCTTTCGAGCAGTGCAACCAAGCGCGCGGAGGCGTCGGCGGTGTTGCCGATCGGCGTCGCCGCCAATATCACTGTTCCACGTGGAACATTCACTTGCACGTTGCCGACGGTCACATTGCGCTCAGCCGCTGTTTGCTGCTCTTCCATGATTTCAGTATGCCGCGCGCCTCCCCCAATATCGTTCGCAAGTCATCGCAAAATTTCTCTCGTTGCGCCAGAATGCGCCCCTTCTCCAATATTTCCGCGAGTATCGGGCAGCTGGCAGAGCACAACGTGGGCAAGTACGCACCGCAACATCAGCGTGGCGCGAAGACGTCATGCAGATGATCGAGTACCGTGGTGAACACACAAGACACGGGGGAACGCTATGAATCAGGAATCAGCATTGCGCGCACCGGCTACGCGCACGGTTACGCGGCAGCGGGCGGCGGGCACAGCGCGCACGTCGACTCTGCCACAGCGGGTGGCGGCGCGCATCTATGCGTTCGCCGCCGCGCACACGGCACCCAAGCATGCGGCGGCTGACTTCGCATACACGTCTGCACAGCACAGCTCGCCGGAGCTCGCGCACGATCCGCATGACTCCGCGCCGAATGACTCTGCCAGCACTCCCAGCACTCACGCACGCGTGATGGCGTGGGTGTGGACGCTCGTCGTGGCATTGTTCGGCGCACTCCTGCGTTTCATTCGGCTCGGCGAACCGCGCGCAATGGTGTTCGATGAGACGTATTACGTCAAAGACGCGTGGACGATGCTGATGACCGGCGAACCGCAGAGTTGGCCCGACGAGGTGACCATCAACGGGCAGCTCGTCTCCGTCAACGACGCGTTCGCGAATGGCGACACGAACACGTGGATCAACGTCGCGGAATACGTGGTGCACCCGCCACTGGGCAAATGGCTCATAGCGCTCGGACTCAAGCTGTTCGGCGGTGCGGGCAATCCGTTCGCTTGGCGTGCGGCGACCGCCATCGCCGGCGTTATCGGCATCATTCTGCTCATTCGCGTCACGCTTCGACTGTTCCACAATCTGCCGATCGCGCTGCTCGCCGGCTTCCTGATGTCGATCGACGGTGTGTCGATCACGATGAGCCGCACAGGGTTGCTCGACATCTTCATCATGGTGTTTGCGCTCGGCGCGTTCAGCTTGCTGCTCATTCACCGCGACTGGGCGCAGGCGAGACTTCGCAAGGCGCAGGAGGCACATGCCACGAAGCCTCCGCAGATCACGTTCTCGTGGTGGCGCGTCGGCGCGGCGATTCTGCTGGGATGCGCGACCGGCGTGAAATGGTCGGGCACCTATTTCTTCGCCGTGTTCTGCGTGATCAGCGTGCTCTGGGACGCTTGGATGCGCCGTCAGGCAGGCTTCCCGCACTGGTTCTCACGCGGAGTGCTCGGCAACGGCATTCTCGCCGCACTCTACATGCTGCCGATCTACGCAGCCACGTACCTGCTCACATGGATCGGCTGGTTCATTCACCCGAACTCCTACATGCACGATTGGGCGCTCACCCACCGCGGTCAGGGTCTGCAGTGGCTGCCCGAAAGCGTGCGCTCGTTCGTCGCCTACCATCAGGAGATGTGGCAGTTCCACACGCATCTTGACGCCCCGCACGACTACAAAGCGAATCCGCTCACATGGCCGTTGCAGATTCGCCCGACGAGCTTCTACTGGGAGAAGCTTGACGGGCATCCGGGCATGTGTTCGCTTTCCCCTCGCTCGCAATGCGTGGCCGCGATAACGTCGCTCGGCAACCCGCTCATATGGTGGCTCGGCTCACTGTGTGCGATTGTGGCGATCGTCATTGCGATCATGAAGCGCGGCGATTGGCGCATCTGGGCGGTGCTCGCCGGCTTCCTCGGCGGCTGGTTGCCGTGGGCGCAGTATTTGCATCGCACCACGTTCACGTTCTATTCGATCGTGCTGCTGCCGTGGATGATTCTTGCGATCTGCTACGTCTACAACTGGATCCGCGAAACCACGTCTCGTGAGGTCTGGCTCATCACGTTGTGGATCACCGTGAGCTTCTGCGCCATCATCAGCGTGTTCTTCTACCCGATCTGGACAGCCATGCCCGTGCCATACGAGTTCTGGCGCATTCACATGTGGCTCCCCTCCTGGATCTAGCGAATCCGAATCACATAAAACCCCAGCCAGCACAACTCGTCTGCACACACTCGCGCAGACGAGAGCTGGTTCTATTATCAAGTGAGACATCAGATGAATTACCAGATGACTTATCGGATGCGTACCCACCACTGTTCTGCAAAGGTGCATCATGCAATACATTGACACTACTATTCCCGGCAACAACGGCGCACTCGCACGCTTCACCGGCTACGTTCCCGACAATTCCGAGGAGATCGTTCCCGACCGCCTGCGCCCGACCGTGCTGATCATTCCTGGCGGCGGCTACTCTCGAACCTCCGATCGCGAGGCCGAGCCCATCGCCCTGCAATTCCTTCCCGCCGACTACAACGCGTTCGTGCTCCGCTATTCGTGCGCACCATCCGTCTACCCGACCGCATTGGTGCAGGTTGCGGCAGCCGTGCAGATGATGCACGACCACGCACGCGAATGGAACATCGACACGAACCGCATCACCATCCTCGGCTTCTCCGCCGGTGGCCATCTCGCCGCCAACTTCGCCACAACCGCTGGTGATGACGCCATTCGCGAGCAAGGCTACGATCCTGATGCACTGCGCCCGAACGCGCTGATGCTCGGCTATCCCGTCATCACCGCCGGTGAATTCCGCCATGACGGCAGCTTCCGCATGCTGCTCGGCGACAACTACTTGGACCCCACGCTGATGCACGAAGTGAGCATCGAAGAGCACATCGACGAGAAGACCCCACCGGTGTTCGTCTGGCATACGATGACCGACGATTGCGTGCCGGTGGAGAACACGTTGCAGCTGATCGCAGCCTGCCACGCCGCGAACGTGCCGATCGAAGCGCACCTGTTCCCGCAAGGCGGGCATGGGCTCGGACTCGGCACCGCAATGACCGGCTGGGGTGGCACGAATGGCATCGAGCCCGCCATTCAAAGCTGGCCGACGCTCGCCCTCGACTGGCTCTCGCGCACCTTCGCCTGAGAGAGTTTTTTGAAGCATTGCCCGCGCAGATTGCCTTTGTGCATATTCGCGCGCGATGTACTACTCTGCCACCACAATAGATATTCGAAAGATATTCGCAGTTCACGCGCGAGGAGGACCAATGATTGACGCATGGCAGCAGATCTTGGATCAGCAGCACCAGTCGAGCGATTCACATCGTCACACCATCTCCTCGCACGAGATCACTGTGCGCGACACCACGTCCGGCAAGCGGTTCGTCAAGCGCAAGCGCATGAGTCAGGAGGAGCGTCACCTGCAGATTCTGAGCGCGGCGACAAAAATCCTGGCGGTCAAAGGCTACTGGGGCATGAGCTTGCAAGATATCTCCGACGAGATCGGCATCAGCGAGGCCGCGCTCTATCACTACATCGACTCAAAAGAAGACTTGCTCAACATGGTGCTCACCGAGAACTACGACACCACGGAGGCAAGTGATTTCGCCGCATACAATTGCGCCGCGCTCGATGGCGACGGTCATTATGTGTATTATTACCCGCGCTACTGCCTGAACACCGTACTCTATAACATGCAACGACCGGAGATGATCCAGCTGTTCTGCGTGTTGAGCGGCGAAGCGTTGAATCCCGATCATCCGGCGCACCAGTTCTTCACCGGCAGGCATATGCGGCACTGGGAGATGGTCGGCTCGATGAGCTGGATGCTGCCCGCCGGCATGAACGAGGAGCAGTTCTTCGACTTGTTCACGCTCGTGTCTTCGGCAATCGACGGTTTGCAGCAGCGCTGGCTCGCAGACGATTCGCTAGATTTGCTCGAGGAATGGCTGCATTTCAGCGATATCGTGTTCCCCGCGCACACGTGGCAGGGGCTCTATGATCCCAGCGAGCATGATCCTTCAGACACGCGCTGCCTGCTCCCCTACACCATTCAGGAACGGTAGATTTCACTTGCCGAGTTCGGGCACGCCCACTTCTTCCATGAACGCATAGTACGCGCCGATCAATCCCGCATTGCCACTGTGACGGCAACGCTTGATCTTCGTTTTGAACGGCTTCCAGTCACGGAACGTGTTGAGCGCGGACTCGATCATCGGAATGAGCTGCGGTTCGCGTGAAATACTGCCGCCGATGAGCACAACCTCGGGGTCTACGCTGGCGACGATGTTGAAGATGCCGACTGCCACGTAGTTCACCCAGCGTTCGACGATGGCGCGCACACGCGGGTTATCGAGCTGGCGGAACAACGTGCTGGGCAATACTTCGCCTTTGTCTGTGTTGAATTCGTCGGCGTACCATTCCGTCAGTTTTGCCGTCGACACGAAGTCGTGCAGCGGCAGCGCTCCGACGGAATCGTAATTGATGATCATCATGCCGAGTTCCGCGGCGCGCCAGTCTTTGCCACGGCGCAGTTTGCCGTCGAGGAACAATGCACCGCCCATGCCGACGTCGAGGGTGATGAGCACGAAATCGTCGAGTTTCTGTGCGTTGCCGGTCATGCGTTCGGCCATTGCTGCGCAGTTCGCGTCGTTTTCGATCCACGTGGGAATGTCTTGGCCGAGTCTGCGTGCCAGTTCTTTGCCGATCTGCTCTTTCGTCAGAATCTTCAGTGCGCCGGCGGTCAGCGCGGTTTGCGTGTCGGTGTCGATGAAGCCTGGCGCGCTGATGGCGATGCCGTCGAGCGGCACGGCGGTTTTGCGCACCACTTGAATCAATGCGTCATAGAATGCGTCGAGATCGGTGTTCGGCGTCGCAATGGTGCCGGGAATGCCCATGCGACCGTTTGAGAACAGCGCATACCGTGTGAAATACGTGTTGATCTCAAACGTGAGAACGTGTGCTTGCCTAGACATTGTTGAACCTCGTTTTAGAATGCAATGATTCCAGTGTATGCCGTGCTCTGCCAACGCCTGTTTACGCGTTGGCTCTCAGCGGTATGAGCTCGGTGCTTTTCATTCTTTCCGACCAACACATCCAACACATATCGAGCCGAATATATATGAGTCGAACTTGCGGCCACCTGCATATGGGTCGCAAGGCAGCTCCTCGCAACCCATGCATATTGGTAGGAAACAGGTGGGTTATTCGTTAGTGAGCACCAGCACGGCGAATGGGTTGAGCTGATGAAGCACACCCTGCTCATCGGTCCATTCGGTCGCTTCGTCGCCGGTGTTCGTGACAATCGTGAACACCGTGCCGTCGTCGGCGTAGCGGCGCATCACTTCGACGTTCTCCGGAGCGTCGATTGTCGGAACACCGGATTCGTCGATGATCGGGTCGATCAGCGCGCTCATGCCCGCATCGTCCAGCGCCGTGCCGATGAAGTATGCCTTGCCGTCGCCCACCTCGTGCACGGTCGCGGCGGCAGTGCCGGCGTAGAAATCGTCTCCGCCATAGGTCGCCAAGGTCTGTGCGCCTTCGAGTTCGATGATGCTGGCAACAATCGTGCCGTCGGCATGGTCGCCAGCCTCCTCACCGCCGAGGTTCACATCAATCGTGGCGTCCGGTGCGATCGCGTCGATCTCTTCGACCCACAGTCCGCACAGTTCACGCAGCGGCCCCGGGTAGCCGCCTGGAATCACCAGATCGAATTCGTTGTGGATGCCCGACATGTAGCCGGTCACCAGTCGTCCGCCAGAACGCACGTATTCCTCGAGATTGTCGGCGACGCCGGGCTTGACCATGATGAGCGTCGGCGCGACCACAATGTCGTATTGCTTCAGCACGTCCACATCAGCCGTGCTCTCGATCATGTCGACGGCGACGTTGCGCTTCCAGAACGGGCGGTAGAAGCGGTGCACTTCGTCCGGATAATGCAGCCCCTGCGTTGGGCCGACGCACCCTTCGAGCGACCAGTAATTCTCCCAGTCGAACATCACGGCGACGCGAGCCTTGACGCGCGAACCCATGAGCTGCTTCGCGCGATCCTGCAAGTCGGAGCCGAGCGCGCGCACCTCGCGGTATGTGCGCGAACGGTCTGAATTATCGTGCCCGATGACCGCGCCGTGGAAGCGCTCGCATCCACCGATCGACTGCTTGAGTTGGAAGAACTGCACGGTGTCGGCGCCGTGCGCCACCGCCTGCCAGCTCAGTTTGCCCACTTCGCCGGGGCGCTTCACCTTGCAGTATGGGAACCAGTTCTGCTGGTTCGGCGTCTGCTCCATCAGCATGAACGGTTTGCCGCCGCCCACGCCGCGCATCAGGTCGTGGCACATCGCCGTGAAGCTCGGCTGCGTGTCCATGCCGGGGTAATTGTCCCAGCTCACGACGTCCATCTCGCGGCCCCAGCTGAAATAATCGAGGTCTTTGAACGTCCCCATCAAGTTCGTGGTGATCGGCGTCTCGGTGTCGAATTCGCGGATCGCGTCGCGCTCAATCGTGTAGCATGCGAGCATCTGCTCGTTTTGGAAGCGGCGATAATCCACCTGCAACCCGGAGATCACGCATTTGTCGGTGCCGATGCCGTCGCCGTAGGTGACCGGTGGCACAACGTCGCTCCAATCATGGATCGTGTGGCTCCAGAAATTCATGCACCATGCGCGGTTGAGCGCTTCGACGGAGCCGTATTTGCGTTCGAGCCAGTGGCGGAATTCCTGCGCGCAGGTGTCGCAGTAGCAGTAGCCGCCGCCGTTGCCATACTCGTTGTTCACGTGCCAGCACACGAGGTTTTTCTCGCCGGTGTAGCGCTGTGCGACGCGCGATGCCAACGCGCGCGCGGCGGAGCGGAACTTCGGCGAGCTCGGGCAGAAGTTGTGGCGTCCGCCGAAGATCTGGTGCGTGCCGTCGACGCCGGTGCGCATGACCTGCGGGTATCTGCGTGCCATCCACGCGGGAATCGCCGCTGTGCCGGTCGCCATCACTATCTTGAAATCGTGCTTGTTGAGCAGCTCGACGATCGAGTCGAGCATCGAAAATCATATTCGCCTTCGCGCGGTTCGAGCAATGCCCACGAGAACACGTTGATCGTCGCCTCGTTGACGTGCGCCTGCTCGAGCAGCTCGACGTCGTGTTCCCATGTGGCTTGCGGCCACTGCTCGGGGTTCCAGTCACCGCCAAAAAGGAAGTCGCTGAACATCGCCATTACTTTTCTTCTTTCTGTTTCTGCTGTGCATTGCCGCGCGAGCGCTCGCTTCATCGCGAGAGAGAACCGTGTCTCATGCCGCCGCTCTGCCCACCTGAATACTTCTTATTTATAACTTACTCAATAAGCATTTATTAGTCAAATCGTCATACATATGACTCGCCCACTCTCTCGCCTCTGAGACTCGCTCCGTCCGGGAAGTTTATCCATTCCGGAGAATTATTCTCTAATTGGGGGTCCCGTAACCATTACGAACATACATTCCGGAGAATTATTCTCTCAGTTGCGCCTCTCTAATCATTACAAATATCCTCGCGGGAGAATAATTCTCTAAGGTAGCGAGCACCAGCCCTTACGATTATCTTCCGCGGAGAATAATTCTCTGATTTACGGGGCTCTACCTTAGAGAATAATTCTCCGGAATGGATGTTCTTCGCATATGCGGAGTGCGGCGCATATCTAGCTGATACGCGCCGCACTCCGCAGCTACTCATGCAAATTATTATTACTTATTATTATTCGGCAGATCAGTTGCCGTAGCTCACCGCGCTTCCCGCAATAGTGAACGGAATGCTCAGCGTCATGCCGTTCTGGAAAGTCACTTCGAGCGTAACCGTGCCGTCTTTCACCGACGCATCGTTGAAGAACGACGAGCGCATCGTGATGGTGCCGTGCACGCGATCCGCGGAATCATATTTGATTTGGAACGCCTCACCGTTCTGCAGCCAGTTCCACCAGCTCGAGTTCGGGCCGACGCGCTGGCCGTCTTGCATGGCAGTGATGCTCATCACTTCGTTGCCGTTGAAGTCGACGGGGATGGCGATGCCGTCCGCGCGCGTGCCACTGGCAGAAGCGCGCGATGCCGCCGGCTGCGTGACGCGCACGATGTATTGGTTCCACGCCGGCCCTGCGCTGAACTTCAGTTGCAGGTCTGCGCAGATGCCGTCCGCACCCTTGGCGTTGTAGACGCGCGTCAGATAGTCGCGCGTGAGTGTCAGCGTGGCGCTGGCGTCGTCGTAGGTGTAGTCGGTGCCTTCGGTGAGTCCGTCGATGCCTTGGAACGTGTTGCCGTTGAGTTCCAGCGGCAGCTTGGCGTCTTCGGTTGGCGCGGTCTCGTAGAACAGCGTGTTGAGTCCCTTCGTGTAAGACGAGCGACCCTTCAGAGCAGCCTGCGCGAGCGTCGCGCCGACGGCTGGCTTCTTCCACGTGTAGTTCGGATTGGTGCGGTCGATGCCCGAACCGTTGTCCCAGAAGTCGTACGAGTAGCCGTGCTGATTTGCTTGATATGCCACATATTCGTAGTACTTCAGCTCCTCTCCGCTTTGCAACGCGTCGTCGGAGGCGGAGTCGTAGGCGAGCAAGCCGAATTCGCCGATGCACACGCCGATATTATTCGCGGAGAAGTGCGCGTCGAGCTTGTTCATCAGCTGGTCGATTGCCGTGCGCGGCGTGTAGCTCGGGTCTCCGAAAATCGTCTCGTCGAAGCGAGTCTTGCCGAGGTTCGCGCTGAACACCCACTCCGAGTAATAGTGCACGGTTGCCATCACATATGGGTCGTTCAGATTAGAGATGAACTTCTGCGTCGCCTCGAGTTTGAAATCTTCGGCGCCGGTGTTCATCGTGGCGATGACGATCATGCGCGTTTCGTTGCCTTTGGTGCCGCGAATGATGCTGTACGCCGCCTTGTTCAGCGTGTCGAGCTTGGTTTGCTTCTGTTCGTCGGTTCCTTCGGCAAACTGCGGCTCGTTGATTGTCTCGAAGCAGATTTTGCCGGAGTCGTTCGCGAAGTACTGCGAAAGCTGCTTCCAGTAATCAGTGAAACGCGTGTATTCAGAGGCGGAGGTGTCGCCATTCCAGTTCTTGAGCCAGATCCAGGAATCGTGGTGCACGTTGATCATCACATACAATCCCTCGTCAACCGCCCAGTCGACGACTTCTTTGTAGCGCTTGAGCCAGTTCGCGTCGATCGTCCAGTGACCGTCGGCGCCCTGAGTCGAGCGGCGATCAACCGTCATCGGAATGCGAATATTCGAGTAGCCCTGCTCCTTGACGGAGTGGATGAGTTCACGAGTGATCTTCGGGTTGCCCCACGCCTCTTCGCCGGTGTCGGGCTTGCTCAAATCGGTGTCTTCGCCGTCGAATTGATTGCCCAGATTCCAGCCAGCGCCCATCGCCTTCGCGTATTCAACGGAGTTGAGCGTGTTGGCATCCACCTTCTCATAGCTGACGGTGATGTCGCTGGTCAGCGTGTAGTCGGTGTTGCGATACGTCAGTGTAGTCGGCACGTTCTTGGCCTCGGCGTTCACTTCTGCCGCCGATGCCTTTTGCGCGCCCGGAGCCACGAGTGCGAGTGCCACGGCGAGCGACACAACGCCTGCGGTTGTGCCGATAACGCGGCGGCGCACAGTGCCGTTGGAGCTCACCAGCGGAGCGCCGATGCACACTGCGGCGAGCGCGACCAATCCCAACGCCAGCGTCGCTGAACCAGTGGCAGCGAGCACTTGCTTGGCGTTGTGCATATCGTTCGCATTCTTCGCGTTCTTGCCGCTCACTGAAGATGCGGCGGCTGCGTTATCTACGCTGCTGTTGTTGCCTTGCGCAGTGCCCGCGTTGCCGGCGTTGCCGCCCGCCGGCTGCTGGGCGGTTTCCTTGAGCGTCAGCACCAAGTCGGTGCCGTTGCGCTGCGCGTGCGCGGATTTGCCCGCAGCGAGCTCGCCGGTCTTCCACTCATATGTCGGGTCAAGTCCCAGCTTCGTGAGTTCCTGCGGCACGGTGGTCACGCCGTGCACGTCGGTCAGATCTTCGCTACCGTTATTCGTCACATCGAGCAGATATTTGCCGTCGCCTATATTCTGCGCGGTGACGGTGATCTGCTGCGCCGGATTGGTCTCCTCTGCCAACGCAGACGGCGCCATCATCGCGAAGCACGCGGCTACCATCGCGCATAATGCAACGCATAGCGCGCGGGTTCTTCGGAATATGGCGGATGTTAAATGCAGTGACTGCAATTGCTCCCTCTTTTCTGTGATCGACCGCCGCGTCGTTGCGGCGAGTCTGCGGCATGGCGCTCGTAGGGGCTTCGATTTCTGCACACTGCGCTGCTTGCAGAGCGCGCGATTATTGGGTGCGCGGATTCAGTGTTTGTTGACGCGAGTATTCAGATTTCGAGCACATATGGCGAGCATTGCCATACCTCTTATTGATAAAGTAGTCAATAAGAGATGATTAGTCAAATCGTCATACATATAAATTCGCAGTATGCATGTGGCAAACTGTGCCGCTCACCTGGCAAATTATTTTCTCCGGAGAATTATTCTCCCAGCTGGAGCCTCATAAATCAGAGAATTATTCTCCGGAGAAGATAATCGTAAGGGTTAGAATCCTCCACAATAGAGAATTATTCTCTGATCTGAGCCTTGCTAAGCATTACGAACATCCATTCCGGAGAATTATTCTCCCAAGTAGAGCCGCGTAAAGTGGGAGAATAATTCTCCGGAGTGGATGTTTGTAAGGGCGGATTAGCGGCCGGAGATTTCGGGGCGCTTGAGCATAACCACCGCGCACGCCAGCACAACGGCGAGCAGTGCGAACCCACCGAGCACGAAGATGCGCGCGGAACCCGAGCCGCCAGCACTCGGCAGAATAATCGGCTCCGCACTGTTTTCGAAGAATAGCGTAGTGGAGTTCGAAATATGCCGCCCTGCAAAATCACTCGGTGCATTCCACGGGTAGTTTTCGTCGGTTATGAGTTCGCCGTCTTTCGGCACCAGCTTGTCGATCACGAAATACAGCGGCTCGGCAGCGAGCGCATAGCCACTCGGCGCACACGTCTCCGTGAGACGATACGCGCGGTTATAGGTGAGATTGCTGATGCTGAGTATGCCGTTCTCAGCAGCGGCATTCTGGTAATCGGGCAGTTCCACCCATTTGTTGTCGCTCGAATCCCATGCTTCGAGCGTGAACTTCGCACCGTCGAGCAGCTTGCCGTTGTTTTCGGCGTCCACTTTGCGCACGGTCACGCCGATGACGGTGGTGTCTGCACCCGCCGCAGCTCGCTTCACGTTGACCGCGAAACGATCATCTGCCGGAGCATATTCCTTCCCATGCAATGTCATCTTATTGTTCACGTGAATCCACGGTTCTTGAGGATTACCGTTATCGTCGGGAACGTGGTCGGCGAGCGCCGTGTAGCTGTAGTCGATGATGAGCGGCAGCTGATTCGGCACGTCGAACTTGAGCGTGTTCGTCCACTCCATGATCTGTTTGCCGTCACTATCTGGAATCAGAGTGGTTGGATGGTCAGCGGATATCGTGTACGAGTATTCGCTGAGCGTGAGCTCGCGCACGGTGATCGTGTCGGTTTGCGGCACGGGCTCATAAGCGGAATCATTGGGATTCCAAGTTTGGCAGTCTTTAGTGCTGGTATTGCACCACTGCAGCAGAGCCGTGCCATCTGAGTTGGTTTTCACTCGCGTGATGCGCTTGGAGCCTTCCGTTCCCTCGCTGACGGGCGTGTAAACGTGAATAGAGTCTGGATCGAGCACCAGCTCGCCGTTGTCGTAACCGAGTTCGCGCTTGTAGGTCATCACATCGTCGAAGGTCAGGCGTGCTGGCGAGCATTCGCCGGCGTCTGATTCCGCGCCCACGCATATGCCCTTGGGATTGACGCTCAACTGATAGACAGCTTTATTGGTGATGGCGGAACCGTTGGTGTCGTATTGCGGAACCTTGTTCATCACCTCTTTGTTACCGAGGTTGCTGTAGGCGTCACGATTTATGCGCTGCGTGTGTTCGGCGCTCACCTCTTGGTGGTCGCCGTATGCGGCGGTCACTGTGTTCTTGAACGCCGCGTTATTCATCTGATATGGCGCATCGTCGAATCCGGCGAGCACTGTCAAACGAATCGTGGTGTCTTTCGTGATGGTGATGCCTTGCCAGAATGCAGGCTTGAGCGTTATTGTCGCAGTCTTGGTGTCATCGTTCCACTGCGCAGTAGCCACAACATCGCCAGCGGAATTGCGCAATGTCGCATTGCCGTCATCGTCGAATTCAAACTGCTGGTCGGCGAACGCATTGCTGTCGTTACGGAACAGCAGACCACCATCGGTGTGCAGGTGCGTGCCCTCCGGCAAGTGCTCGGTGATCACCAGATCGGTTTCGCCGTCGGTTTCCGGTGGATGAATGTCAATAGCCCAATTGAGCACCTTTTCGTCATCCTGTGTCTTCAAATCGTCGTAGTTATGCGAGGTGTCACCGGACTGCCAGTTATCGCCGTCCATTTTCTCGACGCGCAGCGTCGGCTTCGTCTCGTCACCCGGCGTATCGGGAACCGTCGTGTCGAAGCTGCTCGACGCGCACGCTTCGAAGCTACCGAGGTTCACGCAATTATCCGGGTGCAGCCACCCATAGTTGCCTACGCCCGCATAGAACGTGGACGCGTAGTTCAGCACGATCTTGGTGCCTGCCGGCACTGCTTTATCGCAGGTAATTGTGAATCCGGTCGTTTTACCATCTGTTTCAGTGAACGTAATGTCGACCTTCGCACCGGTCAACGCCTTCTCGAACGCTTGTGTAACCACACTTTCCAGTTGTTGCTTCTGCTCAGTGGTGAACGAGTGCGGCAACACGATTACTGTTCCGTCTCGCCAATATTCGATTGGCTTCAGAGTGTCGGTGAGCGTCCAAGTGCCGCTGTCGCCCACACTCACGCCTTCGGTGTCGGAGCCGATTGTGAGCGTCCACGGCAGCGTCGCCGTCATCTGCGTGCCGGAATCGGTATTTTCCGTGTTGATAGTCGGGTTCCCCGCAGTTTTCGAGAACGGCGATGTCATCGTATGCGTTGCCGAAGCTTCAGCGCACACGCTGTCTGGCGCGCACAATTTTGCGGTGTTCGAATACGACGTCTGCTTGTCTCCCACCGGCGTGGTTGTGTAGGTGAGACGGTAATGATTCGTGTCATTTTCCGTGAACGTGTAGGGCAGAGAGAAGTTCGCGATCTCAGCTGGACTCCAAGAACCATCCGCATTGCGAACACTCAGTTCAAGATTGCTGAGTTCGCCCGCCTGATGGTCACCGGGAAGATCAGAGAGCGTCCATCCTTTGAGATTCTTATGCCAATCGTTGAACTCAACTTTCCAGCGAATACGACCGTTCTCGTCAACACCTTCGCTGTTTTCCAAATATTCGTGCGCGCATCATACCAATATTCAGTTTTCGCTTCGTCGGAAACCGTTTGGCCTTCGGCGTTGGTCGAGCTCACGTGGGCATCATTCGCGATTTTCACACTGTTGCCGCTGATCGGCGGATCCTTCACCGTGTATGTGAGCGTCACCGTCTCGCCAGCTTCGAGCCGCGGCAAATATGCGTCGATAGAATTTCCCGATCCGATCTCATCCACCGTCAACGGTTTGCCGTCGGCGTCGCACCAGCCGACTGTCTCCGGTGTGCCGTCTGCGTGAGTCAGCATCGCAGACATCGTTGAAAAATCAATCGTGGCGTTCTGCACGGCGTCAGTGAAATGCACGAGTCCCGGTGTGCCATAGTTAGAGAAAATCGTCACCGTGTATGGCAGCGTGCGCGCAGTTTCGTCGAAGTTCCCGTGCTGTTTGTCTACGTCGATGCTGTAGCTTTTGCCGACCACCACAACGACGCCGGAGCCCGGCAAATCAATCTCGCCACCGGTGGAATAGAATCCCTCGTCGATCTGCATATCGATATTCAGCCAGCCGTCGACAGCGCTGGTTGCGTTCGCCTTCACAGTAGCGTCGTTGAACGTGATCACAAACGTGTTGTTCTGCGCGTCGATCGAATATGTGCCGAGCGTTGTCTTTCCGTCGGAGCTTTTCACTTCGCCACTCAGCGCCATGCCACTTGCCACATCGAATCCCTTGGGCAGCTGGTAGATAACGGTGCGGCTCTCGGCGCTCAAATACTTCGTCCGCAATGTGTATTCGGCGTGCAAGCGATACAGCCAGTCCGGGTGATCGAACAAATCGATGTCGTAATATTCTTTGCCGTTTTCGTCTGTGCTCACCGGCATGTTCTCGAAATTGGAAAACAGCGGATTGCCATACTCACCGAGCACGGGGTTGCCATCTTCGTCGACTATGGGATGCGCGTATTGCAGCACACTCGTTTTGATCTCATCGCCGAGCACGTGATCCGTGGCGTGCGCAGTGACCGCGCCTATCAGCGCGCACGCGAGCGCCACGATAATCGCTGCCGCCGCGCGCACTACGCGCCTTACTCTTGCCTTGCCTGGCGTTCCCATATGCCACTCTCCCCTGTATCCCTGGCGTCATCGTCACATTCACCTCGTTGGCTGAGCACTCTCTCCACGTGCTTTCGCCAAGTTATTGATAAATGTATAAATAAGGGTTATGCCGATAGCATATCAACTCTTCACAATTTCGTCAAACCGTCGAACCAATGACTAATTATTCTTCGACACCCAGAGGAACATCCATTCCGGAGAATTATTCTCCCAGTTAGAGCCCCGTAATTGGGAGAATTATTCTCTGCAAAAGATAAACGTAAGGATTGGTGCTCGCTAATTGGGAGAATAATTCTCCGACGGGGATAATCGTAATGATTAGAGAGATACAAAGTAGAGAATAATTCTCCGGAATGAATAATTGGGACATACGCGAAGTGCGGCGCATATCTTGCTCGATATGCGCCGCACTTTTGGGTTAGTTGACAGAATTATCTGCTACTCACACGTTCTGCGGGTCAGTGCCCGGGCGAGCGAGCACCGGCAGCGTGTGGTAGTCGTACTGCTCGGTGTACCAGCGGCCCGGCTCATACTCGGTGCCGGTGATCAGGTTGCGCCACGGCATGCCGGAGCCATCGTCCGGCACGTAGAAGCGCGCGATGCCGTCTTCGTTGAAGATCGGCGCCACCAAGATGTCGTCGCCGAGCATGTATTGGGTGTCGATGTCTTCGCAGGTCGGATCATCCTGGAATTCGAGCACCATCGAACGCATCATCGGCACGCCGGTCTCGTGCGTTTCACGTGCACTCTTCTCGAGGTACGGGCGCAGCGTGTTCTTGAGCTCCACGAATTCGCGGCACACGTCCACAGCCTCGTCGCCGTACAGCCACGGCACCTTGTATGCGGTGGAACCGTGGTAGCGCGAGTGCGAGCTCAGCAAGCCGAACTGCGTCCAGCGCTTGTAGAGGTCAGGCGTGGCCTGGTCTTCGAAGCCGGCGATGTCGTGGCTCCAGTAGCCGAAGCCGCTCATGCCGAACGAGAGGCCGGCGCGCAGCGATTCCGCCATCGACGGGTAGTTCGATGAGCAGTCGCCGCCCCAGTGCACCGGGAACTTCTGGCCGCCGACGGTAGCGGAGCGGGCGAACAGAATCGCCTCGTCAGCGCCCTTCGTCTCCACGAGCACGTCATACACAGCCTGGTTGTAGAGGTACGTGTAGTAGTTGTGCATGAGCTCGGGGTCGGAGCCGTCGTAGTATTGCACGCCTTCGGTCGGAATGCGCTCGCCGAAATCGGTCTTGAAGCAGTCGACGCCCATCGCCACGAGCTTCTTCAGGTAGCCCTGATACCACGCGGTCGCCTCTGGGTTCGTGAAGTCGACGATCGCCATACCAGCCTGCCACTTGTCCCACTGCCACACCGAGCCGTCGGTGCGCTTGATGAAGTAGCCGTTCTTCGCACCTTCCTCGAACAGCGGCGACTTCTGGCCGATGTAGGAGTTGATCCACACGCACACCTTGAGTCCACGATCGTGCAGCTTCTTGAGGAGGCCCTCCGGATCGGGGAACTTCGAGGAATCCCATTCGAAGTTGCACCATTCGAGTTCCTTCATCCAGCGGCAGTCGAAGTGGAACACCGAGAGTGGAATGTTGCGCTCCGCCATGCCGTCCACGAAGTCGAGCACGGTCTTCTCGTCGTAGTCGGTGGTGAACGAGGTGCTCAGCCACAGGCCGTAGCTCCAGTCCGGCACGAGCGGCGCGCGGCCGGTGAGCGCGGTGTAGTTGGCGAGGATCTCCTTCATGTTCGCGCCGCCGATCACCGAGTAGCTCATCTCCTGCCCCGGCACGGAGAACTGCACGCGCGACACCTTTTCGGAGCCGATTTCGAAGCTGACCTTGCCCGGGTTGTCGACGAACAGACCGTAGTTCTTGTTCGACATGTAGAACGGCACGTTCTTGTATGCCTGCTCGGTGCCGGTGCCGCCGTCTTCGTTCCAGATGTCGACGCTCTGGCCGTTCTTCACGAAGTTCGTGAAGCGCTCGCCCAAGCCGTAGATCTTCTCGCCGACTCCGAGGTCGAGCTGCTCGGAGACGTGCAGTTCGCCGTTCGGATCGGTCACGAGCGCCTTCGCGCGCCAGCCGGAGTGCGCGATCATCTTGCCGTCGTAGATGTACGTGAAGTCGATCGTCTCACCCTTGGCGATGCGCAGCGTGAGCTTGCCGGACGTGAACAGCCATGCATCGTCGTTCTCTTCGATGCTGACCTGCGGATCGTCTTCGTTGAGCGCGAACTTCGGGCAGTGCGAGCGATCCTCACGGAAGTTGATCAGGCGCGTGGTGATGATGTTCTCGCGCGGGCTCGTCACTTCGATGGTGAGAATGCCGCCGTCGAGCGTCATGCCCGGGTTGTAGATCGGCGAACCGAATGGGCAGAACAGTGTGAGCTTGCTCGGCTCGGTGTTCGCGGTGTACACGTTGGCTGCATACTTGACGTCGAACCCGTCTTTGATGAGCCATCCGCCGTTGAGGAACTTCATGGTGTCTCCTTATATGTTTGTGTGACGTTCGGTAGTTAGAATTCTTTCACGAACATGCACGTACTGGTACTTGTTTCGATTGATTTCGACTGATTTTTCGATTATTTCGACGATTTCGATTACTTACTGCGCACCCGCTTTCCCAAACGACCAATATATATATTGGTCGCAAGAGAAGCGGCGCGCAGAATAGCTGACGGTTGCATTGCGAAGAGGCGGTCACCTGACCTTTCCGTTCAGGCGGAGGTCTTGCACCGATTCGCCGATATGGATTTCGGCGGACGGCGCGAGCGCGAAGGACTGCGTTTCGTTGCACCAATACCGCAACGCGGTTTCACGTGGAACGGTGATCGTCACCTGCTTACGCTCCCCCGGCTCGAGCTCGACTTTCGTGAAGCCCTTGAGTTCGTAAGCCGGACGGTCTTCATCGGTTTGCTCGAGCGTGACATACGCCTGCGGTACGGCTTTGCCCGCGCGATCTCCGGTGTTCGTCACGTGGAAATCGAGGCGGATGCTGCCGTCGAGGTCGCGCACTTCGAGGTCGCTGTATTCGAAGGTCGTGTAGCTCAAACCGTGGCCGAAGCAGAACCGCACCGGCACATGCTTGGTCTGGTAGTAGCGGTAGCCCACATAGATGTCTTCCGCATAGTCCACGTGCCCTTTCTTGCCGAACGTGCCGATCGAATGCGCCGGGCAGTCAGCGACATTAACCGGGAACGTCTCCGGCAGGTGACCGCTCGGGTTGACGGCGCCGAACAGCGTCTCCGCAAGCGCCGTGCCGCTTTCCATGCCGTTGTACCAATTCCACACAATCGTGGATGCCTTGCTCTCCCAAGGCATCGTGACCGGCGAACCTGCCACGAACACGAGCACGGTGTTCGGGTCGATGTCCAGCAGTCCATCGATCAGTGCGTCCTGCTCGTATGGCAGATCCATATTCTCGCGGTCGCGCGCTTCGAGGTCGTAGTCGTGGTTCAGGCCGCCGACGAACACGATCGGGTCGCCGCTTGCCGCGAAGTCGCGGGCGAGTTCCAGAGCCTCGTCGCGCAGGCGCTTTGTGCGCTCGGCTTCCTTGGCTGCGTTCGCCTTCGAGTTCTCGAGACTCTCCTCCTGCCAGGTGTCATCCTGATCGACCTGCTCGGCGTAGTAGCCCGGAGCGTAGGTGATCTCGACGTTGCCACCCAGGAACCCGTTGATGCCGAGCAGCGGCGACACCTCGTGCAGCGCCTTGATGACTGCGGAGCCGCCGCCCTTTGAGTGGATGCGGTCGGCGTTCGCGCCGACGATGAGCAGTCGCTTCGTCGCAGCGGCATCGAGCGGCAACACGTTCGCCGAGTTCTTGAGCAGCACGATCGATTCGCGCGCGATGTCGAGCGTGGACTGCGCGTGCGCGAGCGTCGCATACGAACCCGCCTTGCGGTGTGCGCGCGCGTCGCCGAGCATGTTGAGCGCGTCCATCACGGCGAGCACGTGCTCGACTTTCTCATCCACGAGCTTTTCGTCGATCTCGCCGTTACGCACCGCTTCGAGCAGTGGCTGCGCGAAGTAATATTTGTCGAAATCGTAGGTGACGCCCATCTCGACGTCGAGCCCGACTTCGGCGCTGCGCTTGGTGCTTTTCAGCGCGCTCCAGTCGGAGACGACGAGCCCGTCGAAGCCCCATTCGTCACGCAGAATATCGTTGAGCAGCGTCTTCGATTCGCAGCAGTGCGTGCCGTTGATGAGATTATACGCGCCCATGATCGTGAGCGTCCCGGCTTGCTGCACCGCCGCGCGGAACGCCGGCAAGTAGAGCTCGCGCAGTGCGCGCTCGCTGATCGTCTCGTCAACGTCGAGACGGTCGGTTTCCTGGTTATTCGCCGCGAAATGCTTCGGGCAGGCCGCCACGTCGGACTCCTGCACGCCGTCGATATATGCGACGCCCTGCACTGCGGTGAGCAGCGGATCCTCGCTCATATATTCGAAGTTTCGCCCGCACAGTGGCGACCTCTTGATGTTGAGCGACGGCCCCAGAATCACGTCTTTGCCGCGCCCGCGCGCCTCTTCGCCGAGCACGCGGCCGGTTTCGTGGGCGAGCGCCGGGTTCCACGTGGAGGCGACGGCAGACCCGCTCGGCAGATACGCCACTTCGTCGCGCGTGTTGTGCATCGGAGCCCAGTTGTCGTCGTAGGTGTCGGCGCGCACGCCCATCGGACCATCGTCATAGCGCATCGGCGGGATGCCGAGACGCTCCACGCCGGCGGTGTGGAACAGCGCCGCGCCGTGAATCATGCCGATCTTCTCTTCGAGCGTCAGCTGCGCAGTGAGCTCTCGGGCTTTCGCCTTGTTGGCTTCGCTGATCATCGTCATCTCTGGTCTCTCTTTCTGTGCGAGTTGTGTTCGCAAAAATCTTCTGTAGTACTTAATAATTTGTAATATTTACAATTATTATTTAATATTTATTAATTATTTAGAGTCTTCGCTGTGTTGTGCTGCTCACTATGTCCGCGTCGCGAAGCACGCAGACCGCGCAGCAGATCAGCCGATCTGTAATCGGAACCCCATCGGCAACGCGTTCTGTGTGCCCGCGTATTCGCTGCCGCACCGCGTGGTGACGAACTCGCGAATATGCAGGCCGTCGGTTGCGCGCCCGAACGGCACCGCCCCGACGCCGAGCTGCTCGACGCCTTCGATCACGCCGTTGAACGGCGGTTTGTGCTCGCCGTCGAAGCCGGCGAAGTTCGCGCACACGAGTTCGCGCGCCTCGCCCGGGTTCAGGCAGAAGCAGTAGATCGAGCCGTCGCGGGCGGTGAAGCGCCAGTCTTGAGCCGTCCACGCAGTTTCCTCTTGGTCGGCGAACATGCCGGCGTTCTGTACAGTCGGCCCCTCTGCGCTCACGCGCCACGGGCGCGAGCCGTAGATGCCGGCGCCGTTCGCGCGCAGCCAGTCGCCTATGCCTGCCAAGAGTCCGCGGTCGTGTTCGGCGATCGCCCCGTCTGCGCGCGGCCCCACATTGAGCAGCAGGTTGCCGTTCTTGCTCACCGCATCAATCAGCGCGATGATCAGTTCCGGCAGGCTCTTGTAGTCGAGCGAATCGGTGTAGCTCCAGGAGTTGCGCGCGATCGCCGTGTCGGTCTGCCAGACGAACGGCGTCGCGTCGGCGAATCCGCCGCGCTCGACGTCGACGATGCCCGCGCCCCAGGCGAGCGCATCGTACTTGTAGCAGATCGCCGCGTCGAGCCCGCGCTGTGCCATGCGGTTGTAGTAGTACGCGGTGAGTTTGCGCAGATATGGGCGGAACGCGCGGTGCTGCACCCACCAGTCGAAATAGAGCAGTTCGGGCGCGTAGTTGTCGATGATCTCGACGTTGCGCGCGAGCCAGTCGTCGAGGAATTCTGGCGATGGCGCGGGCGTGGAGTCGATGTCGAATTCGTTCGGTTCGGGCGTCGCCGCCGGCCAGTAGAAGTCGCCGCGTGCCATCGGCTCGCGCACGTCTGACTCGAATTCGCGGCCGTGCCCCATGAACCACCAGTGCTCCGCACGGTGGTTCGACGTGGCGAAATGCAGATTATGCGCGTGCGCCGCGTTTTTCAGCTCGCCGAGCACGTCGCGGTGCGGGCCCATATCGAAGCTGTTCCAGCGCGAGAGTTCGCTGCGGTACATTTGGAATCCGTCGTGGTGTTCACTCACCGGCATGATGTATTTTGCGCCGGCGTTGGCGAACAGTTCGCACCATTCGTTCGCGTCGAAATGCGGGGCGGTGAACATCGGAATGAAGTCTTTGTAACCGAATTCGCCGTGCTTGCCGTAGGTGTTCACGTGGTGTGCGAATTCGGGGTAGTCGCGAATGTACATGTTGCGCGAATACCATTCGTTGCGGTATTCGGGCACGCTGTAGAGTCCCCAATGAGTGAAGATGCCGAACTTCGCGTCGGCGAACCAGCTTGGGTTGGTGTGACGGGCCAGCGAAGCCCAATCTTCGCTGTATGGGCCGGAGCTGATCGTGCGCTCGACGGCTGCGATATTCGTCATTGAACACCTCCGCTACCCTGCTGGTGATGGAAAATGATGGAAATGGGGCGCTGCAGCCGCTGTGGCTGCGGCGCCCCACCGCTGGCATTCACACGGTGTGGATGCCGATTATTGAATTATTCAATTATGTAGTTATTGATTGAGCTGATGCTCACTTCTTGTCGGCGTATTCCTTGACGATCTCCTGGCGAGCCTTGATGAGATCCTTGGCGTTCTGCTCGTCGACCTTGAGCACCTGCTGGTAGCCGAGATCGTCGATCTGCTTGCCCATGTTCTTGAAGATGGACTGGCATTCCGACGTGCTCTTCGCCACAACCGCCTGCCAAGAAGCGTTGACGACTTCGGTCTTGACCGAGGAGCGCAGCGTGGAGATCTGCGAATCCTCCTCCGGAGGCGTGTAGGTGGCGCCTGGGGCGACCGCGAGCTTGCCGGCCTTCTGCAGATATTCGATGTCGGTCTTCGCGCCGTCCATGTGCTCAGACCAATCCTTCGACAGCTTGGTCTGCTTGTCGAGCTGAGTCTGCCACAGCTGCGGGTTGAAGGCTGCCTTCGTGTTCGGATCGATGCTGTTCGCATTCACCGTCTTGAAGTTGAGAGCGGAGATGCCGTCGTTGTAGGAGCCGCCGCCGTATTCGGCAGGAACCTGCAGGCCATCGGAGTTGAACATGGCCTTCTCGCCGAATTCGTTGAGCTCAGGCTGACCATCCTTGTTCGTGGTCCAGCACATCTTCTCAGGGCAGGCAGCACCACCGGAGTTGGCTGCGGAAGCGTAGATGCCTTCTGGGGAGTAGAGCCAGTCGATGAACTTGGCGAGACGGGCCTTGTTCTTAGCCTTGGAACCGATGCCGATGAAGCTGCTGCCGTCGCCTTCAGGCTGGAAGCCTGGCGTGTAGACGTTCATGCTCTGCAGTGGGGCGAGCATGAAGCCGACGCCCTTTTCAGCGTTTTCGCTGCTGTTCATACGAGGCTTGCCGAGCCAAGACCAGATCGACATGAGCACCTTGCCGTTCTGCACCTTGGTGGAGAGCGTATCCCAGTTCTGGGTGGTGGACTCAGGGTCAACCAAGCCGGCCTGATCGCACTTGTTGAAGAACTCGATCATCTGATCGTAGGCGCTGCCAACCTGGGAGGCAGGGGTGATCTTGCTCTCGTCGTCATCCGCCGGCACGAGCACGGAGTTCTGCTGGGAGTAGCCCAGCCACTGCGATGCGGCCTGAGCGTTCTGCATCAGATCGCCGTCCCAATCCTTGAACAGCGAGACTGCGTAGATGTCGTTCTTGCCGGTTTCTTCGCGAGCTTTGTCTTGCATCTGCTTCAGCACGTTCACGAAGTCATCGAGATTCTTGATCTCCGGGTAGCCGATCTTCGAGTAGTAATCCCAACGGATGTATGGAGCTGCGGTTGGCTCGATGCCATCAGCGCTCTCGGTTGGCGAGGAATCGGAAACGCCGCCAGGAACGCCCCACACGCCGTCTTTGCCGGCCTGCTTGGTCACGTAGTCAACGCCAGCCTGATAGCGCTTGACGTTGGTCATCGAGTTGTAGTACGGCGTCATGTCGGTGATCAGGTTCGACTTGACGAGCTTCTGCAAGCGGCCGTTGCCCATGCCGACGATCACCAGGTCGCCGAGGTTTCCAGCAGTGGAACGGGTATCGAAGAGGGTGTCGCCGCCACCAGCAACGTTAGGAGCGATGATGTTGAGCTCCATGTTGAACTTGTCTTTGACGATCTTGGCGAACCAACCCTTTTGGGTGCCTTGGTAGTTTGCGGTGGACGAGAAGACGTCGACCTTCATGAACGAGCCGTCGTCTTTCGTGTCATCGCTGCTGGACGAACTGCCACCGCAAGCGGAGACAGAGAACAGCATCGCTGCAGCAGCGGTCGCGGCGATCGCTGAGACGAGCTTCTTCTTGATTTCCATGGCGGAAACCTCCTTGTATCCTTCTTTTCTTGCTCTTCTGTGAGCAACAGATATTGGTTATTTCTCTTGTTGAGTTATTGAGAGGAGTGGCGTCCCGCGACGAGGAAGAGCGGGACGCCAGTGTAGGTCAGCCCTTGACTGCGCCGAGCATCATGCCCTTGACGAAGAAGCGCTGGAAGAATGGGTAGATGAACATGATCGGGAGCACGACGATCACGGAGACCGTCATTCGTATTGCCGTCGGTGTTGCCGCCGTTGCGAGCATTGCCGCGTTCGCAGCGTTCGCCTTCACCGAGTTTGCAATCGAGCTTGCCTGGTTGATGTAGGTGTAGAGCAGGTACTGCAGCGACCAGAGCTTCGAATCGGTCATGTAGATCAGCGTGTCTTGGAAGGAGTTCCACTGGTTGACGGCCGAGAAGATGGCTACGGTCGCCAGAATCGGCGTGCACATCGGCAGCACGATCTTCCAGAAGACGGTCATCGTACCTGCGCCATCGACCTCGGCGGCTTCTTGCAACGATGCCGGAATCGACTCGATGTAGGTTTTCACCAGAATGATGTTGAACGGCTGCACGATGGCTGGGAGGATGTACACCCAGAAGTTGTTGGTCAATCCGTAGTTCTTCATCGTGATGAACATTGGGATCAAGCCTGCGTTGAAATACATCGTGATGACCACGAAGCGGTACCAGAACGAGCGCTTCCACATCTTCTGCTGCGTGAACATGAAGCCGAGGTAGGCGCTGGCGAGCACGGTGAGCACGGTGCCGACGACGGTACGGGCCACCGAGATCCACGCCGCGGTGCCGAGGCCGTCAAGACCGAGAACCGTCTTGTAGTTGTCCCAGTGCAGACCCTTGATGTACCACGTGACGTCACCAGCTGCCGCCGCCTGATTGCTCGACAGCGAGTTGATGATCAGGTAGTAGAACGGGTAGGTGCAGATCAACGCGAACAACGTCAGGATGATGATGTTGACGACGTTGTAGATCTTCTCGCCCTTGGTGCGGCGCATGGCCGGTGAAACGCCCGCCTTCGCCTTCTTGGGCTTCTTCGCGCTCTTAGCGCTTACGGTTGCAGTTGACATTTTCTCTCCTTAAGCCTTTATTCCAACGAACGAGCCGATCAGACGATGCCCACGCCGCGGGTGCGCTTCGACAGCCAGTTGACGAGCAAGAGCAGGCCGACAGAGACGAGCGACTTCAGCATCGAGATTGCAGTACCGAGGGAGAGGCTGTTCTGGCCCATGCCGACGTTGTACACATAGAGGTCGAGCACCTGGATCCACTTCTGGTTGAAGGCGTTCTGGAAGACGTAGTACTGGTCCATGCCGTTGTTGAGGAAGTTGGAGATCGAGAGCATGAGCAGCACGAAGTAGGTTGGCATCAGCTGCGGGATCGTCACGTGGATGATCTGCTGGAAGCGGTTCGCGCCATCCACCTGGGCGGCTTCGTAAAGCTCCGGGTCGATGCCGGCGATGCCAGCCAGATACATGATGGAGCCCCAACCGAGACCCTTCCACAGGTTCCACAGCAGCATCTTGAGCCACACCTGATCAGGCGAATCGAGGAACTTCACCGGTTCGCTCACGATGTGCAGGTTCATCAGGATGTCGTTGACCAAGCCGGTGGACGAGAACATTGCGAAGGCGATCGAGTAGACGAGCACCCACGAGATGAAGTTCGGCAGCGTGGTCAGCGTCTGGATCACGTTCTTGAACCACTTGGAGCGGATCTCGTTGAGCGCGATGGCGAAGATGACCGGCAGGAACGAGGTGAGGATGTTCAAGCCCGACATTGCGAAGGTGTTGAGCAGCACCTGGCCGATCGTGCGCAGCTGCGCCGGATTCTGCACCATCATCTCGAACCATTGCAGACCGACGAACTTGCTCTCCGACAGCGGGATCGGCGGCTGATAGTCGTAGAATGCGTAGATCCAGCCGAACAGCGGAACGTAGCTGAACAGGAACACCAGAATAAGCAGTGGCGCAACGTAGAGCCAGAGCTTGAACGCATGCTTCTTGTCTACATGCGCTTCGGCAGCCATTTTCGCAGCCTTCTTCGCTGCGCGGCGCTCAGCGCGAGTCCTCGGCGGCTTGGCGCCGGAGGCTTCGACTTCGCGCCCGAGTACGGCCTCAGCACCGCCGGCCATGCCGACGGTCTCGTCCGTCTCGGTGCTTGTTGACGTCTGCATCTCTCCTCCTTTGGAAAAACTCACGACAGTCAGCGATTGTCTCGCGTCTTCGCGAGGGTTTCTCACTTCTTATTGAGTAGTTTATAAACAACGTCTAATATTGTCAATCCAGAAAACTAATTCGGCGTGTCACATAGTCATCAGACAAATGACCAATATTATTTAACCCTTGTGTTTTCTTGGTACAGCACAGAAAAACACAGGAATCCCCATAATCTCCGCGAAACTTCGCATGTTGAGATAGACAAATCATCTTCTTATTTATATAATCATCAATAACATGTTTTCGTTCTTCAACGAAATTGTGTATGCTATATATACAAGGCCACGCTGAAGTGACCTGCGAAGTGAGGATGAGATGAAATTCAATATCAATGCCCCGTTCTGGCAGTTCATGAACACACTCGCGCGCTTCACTGCACTGAATGTGGTGTATCTGCTGACGATGCTTCCGGTCGTGACGATCGGCACCGCGCAGGCAGCGATGTATAGCACGATGTTCGCCTACGACGAGCACGACGACATCAAACTTGTGCACGAATATCTGCGCCGCTTCAAGCGCGAACTCAAAGACGGGCTCATCAACGGCATTCTTCTGTTCATTCTCATCGCCGTCGCCATCTGGGGACTCGCATTCTGGGCAGCCTACGATTCGAACATCGCCTACGGCCCGCTCATTCTGCTCGTCGCCGTTTCCGTGGCGATCCTCTTCCTCGCCGAATACCTCTTCCCCATGCAGGCGCGGTTCGCCAACCCGATCGGCCGCCAGTGGAAGCTCGCCGCCATGTTCCCGTGGCGTGCGTTCGGCTGCACGATGGCGCTCGTCGTCGTTGACCTGCTTGCGCTTTCGCTCGCCTATTTCGTGCCGTTCGTGCGCGCGCTCATGATCATCTTCGGCATGAGCTGGCTCGCCTACGCGAAGTCACTCATTCTGCTGTGGGGCTTCAAGAAATACGGTCAGTACGGCGAAATCGAGCCGCAGACCTACGTCAACGCGAACAGCGGCCTGTAAACAAAGACTTACCATCCTCCTCTTTCCTCAACACGGGGCGGCTCCTATCTGGAGTCGCCCCGATTTCTTTGCCCGCGCAGAGTACAGTTTGCTGAGATTGCGTACTGTGAACTTGCATACTGCGTTATGTATTTGAGTAATTCGAATAGTGAACTGTCGGCGCACAACAACGTGCACGAGTAAGAGATAGCGGCGTAACGGTCGGTGCGGTTCCACTCGTATGCTATGAATACCCATAGGGAATTCGCCCTACAACGGATCAACACCTGATTCGCTTAGTGCTAAGGAAATTGAATATGGGATTCATCCAGTTCATTGCCAATCTGCTCAGAGATCCACGTGCAGCCATCGCCAGCTGGATCGCGATGGGCGTGGCACCAACGCTCGGTTTCATCTTCCTGATCGTTTTCGTGGAAACGGGTGTGGTGTTCTTCCCGTTCCTGCCTGGCGACTCGCTGCTGTTCGCCGCCGGCTTCTTCGCCGCACCCGACGCGGTGACCGGCAAATCAGCGCTTCCGCTCGCGGCACTGCTGCCGGTGGTATGGATCGCCCCGATTCTGGGCGACCAGTGCAACTACTTCATCGGCCACTTCTTCGGCCGGCGCATCATTGAATCCGGGCGCGTCAAGGCCATGACCCCTGAGCGCATCGCGAAGACTGAGAAAATGATCGACCGCTGGGGCCCGCTCGCCGTGTTCCTCGGTCGTTTCTTCCCGTTCATCCGCACGTTCATGCCGTTCATTTCCGGCATCTCTGGCATGCGCTGGAGCCGCTTCACCCCGTTCTCGGTGCTCGGCGGACTCACTTGGTCGTCGTTGTTCACACTGCTCGGCTACTTCTTCGGCGGCATTCCGGTGGTGCAAGATAATTTCGAACTGGTGATCGTCGCCATCTTGGTGATCTCGCTGATCCCGACCATCGTCGGCCTGATCAAAGCGAAGTTCGGCAAGAAGAAGGAGCCGCTCACCGAAGTCGCGGAAGAAGAGGCGACTCCGCACGTCGAAGAGTTCAAGTAAATCAGATTGCAAATTATTAAACTGAATATCTAACTGTTTTCTGCTGCTCTGCACACAGATAAGTAAAGGTGTTGTGCCGCGAAGTAATATTCGCGGCACAACACCTTTTATTTATACTTACTGATTATTATTTCTCGCGTATTCAGCGGGTATCTGAACGCGTGAGTTCCACGCCATCATCTGTGCGGCGAGTGCGGAATTCCACCGTTGAACCGTCGAGTCGAGTCACCGTGGCCGACGCTTCGTGTACATCGTCGAGGAACGCGCGCACTTGCACATCTTCGGCGTAATCGTATTCCGGTGACGTCGCCTCCGGATTCGTCACGATAACCGAACCGTCGCGAATCCACAGCGGAATCGAATCGAATCCGTGCTGTTCGTGGCGCCAAACGCCGTGCTCGGAACGCACGATTTCGCCGGTGAACCAGTTCTGCCACGAACCACGAGGCAAGTAATATTCAACCTCTCCCGAATATGAGAACACGGGTGCTACCAGCAGATCAGGGCCGAGCATGTATTGCTTGTCGAGCGCGCGGCAGGCTGGATCGTCGGGGAATTCTACGAACATCGAGCGCATGAGTGGCGTGCCGTTAAGATGCGGTTGGAGTCCCTGCTGGTAGAGGTATGGCATCAGGCTGAGTTTCAGCAGTGTGAATTGGCGGAGCACATCGACGGCGGTCTGCCCAGGCGCATTGATGACGCCGTTCTTCTCGTCTGCCTCGTCAAACAGCCATGGCACGCGGTAGACCGTCGAACCGTGCAGGCGCGAATGCGAGCTCAACATGCCAAATGCCACCCAACGCTTGTACACCGCCGGATCGGGGAATGCGCCTTCGAAGCCGCCGATGTCGTGGCTCCAGAAACCGAAACCGCTTGATGTGAGCGACAACCCGGCGCGCAACGTCTGTGCCATGCCGTTAAACGTGGATTCGCAATCGCCGCCCCAATGCACCGGGTATTGCTGACCGCCCACCGTTGCAGAACGTGCGAACAGGCATGCGTTGCCTTGCCCGTAGGTTTCTTCGATTGCCTCGAACACCGTCTGGTTGTAGAGCTCGGTGTACCAGTTGTGCATGGAGAGCTTCGGCGCATCATCGAACCACACCACATCGCGCGGAATGCGCTCACCGAAGTCGGTTTTGATGGCGTCGATGCCTTGGGCGAGCAGTTTCTTGACTTTACCTTTGAACCATTCGCGGGCGGCTGGGTTCGTGAAATCCACCAACGCCATGCCAGCCTGCCAGTTGTCGGTCTGCCAGATGGTGCCATCCGGGTTCTTCACCAAATAGCCGAGTTTCCTACCCTCGTCGAACATCGTGCCGTTTTGCCCAAGATACGGGTTGATCCATGCGCACAGATGCAGTCCTTTGTCGGTGTGCAGTCTGCGCAGGGTCGCTTCGATGTCGCCGAAATAACGGCGATCCCATTCGAAATCCGTCCAATGGAATTCGCGCATCCAATAGCAGTCGTAGTGGAATGCGCTCAGCGGAATGCCTCGGTCGGCCATGCCGTCGATGAACGAGTTGATCGTTTGCTCGTCGTAGGTGGTAGTGAACGACGTGGTGAGCCACAATCCGTAGCTCCACGCCGGAACGTTGGCAGGGCGGCCGACCAGTTTTGTATAGCGGTCAAGAATCTGCTTTGGCGTCGGGCCGTAGATGATGCAGAAATCGATGGATTCACCTGGAACCGAGCACTGCACGGCTTCGGTGTTCACCGTGCCGATTTCGAAGGAGACGTGCCCGCGATCGTTGATGAGCACGCCGTAGCCGTTGCTCGTCATGTAGAACGGGATGTTCTTGTAGCCCTGCTCTGATGCGGTGCCACCGTCTTCGTTCCATATGTCGATGCTCTGACCGTTTTTGACGAACGAGCCGAACCGTTCGCCAAGGCCATACACGCTTTCACCCACGCCGAGCGCGAGTTGCACAGACGTGAACGTCTTCGATTCGTCTTTTGCCAATCCGGTTGGCGTGACGCCGAACTCTCCCACCGGCTCGGCTGAAACGTTGGCTAGGTCGGTCAGTGAGAAATGCGCAAGCGATTTTCCTTCCGATTTCGTCAATGTCGTGCCATCTGCCGTGAACACGAGACTCCACGGCCCTTTGGTCACGGTGGCTTCGAGCGCACCTGACTTCAATGTGGCAGTCGCACCCTGTTCACCGGCTTCTCCGTCGCCGTTGAGGTGCTGGCTGACCGACACGTAGTCTCGTGGGGATTCGTCTTCGTTGAGCGGGAAACCAATGCCCTGCGCTCCGCCCCTCCAATGGGTTGCGCGCACGCGGATCACACCTTCGCTCGGCGCGGTGATCTCAACGTTGAACGCCGGCTGGTTGAGCGTGTTCGCACGCTCGTGGATCATGCTGGTGGGTGCGAGCACAGACAGTGCCTTGCGCTGTTCGTCGACATGCAATTCGTATGCGTCGCGTGCGAACAGTGCTTGCACGCCGTCGCGCATCAGCCAATACCCGTTGTTGAATTTCATAAGAGAACTCCTTTGTTCTGCCGTTCAAAACGCACTATTGCCCGGGTAGCGTGTGCGTTTCTTGGATTATGCCGGTTACGGCGTTGCCGTTGAATCGCACGCACCACCCGGGCAATACTGTGCGCGGATGTGTTACTTGACAGCTCCGGCGGTGATGCCGCGAGACAGCGTGCGCTGGAAGATCAAGTAGAAGATGAGCGTCGGCACGATGCTGATAAGCGATGCAGCCGCAGTCGTTGTCACATCCATCAGACGGTCGCCGGTCAGCGAGCTGATGGCGATAGGCACGGTCTGCGATGAATTATCGACGAGGAATGCCAGCGGAATCATGTATTCGTTCCAGGTCCAGATGAAGAAGAAGACGAGGAGCACGCTCAGCGTCGGCTTGGAGATCGGGAACACGATTTCGCGGAAGATGCGCCAACGGCTTGCACCGTCGATTACGGCTGCTTCGAGAATGGACTTCGGGAACGTGCCGTAGACCGACGAAAGCAGGTATGTGCCGAATGCGCTTTGTATGACGGTGAATATGATGACTATCGCCCACGGGTTGTTGTAGAGGCCGATGGCCTTGAACATCGTGTAGAGCGGGTAGAGCATCGCTTCCTGCGGCAGCATGTTCGCGAGCATGATGAGCAGGATGATCCACTTGCGGCCTTTGACGCGGCCGATGCCCAATGCGAACGCGTTGAGCATGGAGAGGATGACTGCGAACAGCGCAACGAGTCCTGACGTCCAGATGCTGTTCCACACCTTCTGCGGGAAGTTCACGCGGTTCCAGAAGGTCTGCAAACCGGTGAAACTCAGCTCCTTAGGCCACGAAAGAGGGCCAGAGGCGTTGTAGTCCGCCGACGTTTTGAACGCGTTGAGTAGCAGCACGATGAACGGGAACAGCATGATCAGACCGCCGATAATCAGCAGGATCAGCGCCACCCAGTCGCCTGCAGTGCGGTTCTTCTTGACGTGTGAGATGGCTTTGAGCTCTTCCGGCGACATTTTGACGTGCTGATCCGGGCTGAGCACTTCGAGATCTTGCTCTGGGGAAACCAATGTTGAGGTCATGGCAATCACTCCTCATCCTCTTTGGCAACCTTGTCTTGAAGGTTGGTGAATATGACGGCTACGACGATGATGACCAGCGTCAATGCTGTGGAGATCGCCGCACCGTAACCGACTTGCTGCGACTGGAAGAACTGAACGTATGAGTAGTACGACGGAACGATCGTGCTGGTTCCAGGGCCGCCGCGCGTCAGCATGTAGACGGGGCCGAACACCTTGAGCGCGGCGATCGTGCAGGTCAGGGCGACCACGAAGATCTCCGGCTTGATCGATGGCAGTGTGATGGCGCGGAAACGCTGCCACCAGTTTGCACCGTCAAGGCTTGCCGCTTCGTAGAGCTCTGGGTCAACGCGCTGCAGACCAGACATGAAGACCACCAGCGGGTAGCCAAGCTGAATCCAGATCATGATGAGCATCAGGAAGATCAGCGCCGTGTCGGGCTTGCCGAGCCAATCGTGTTGTAGGCTGCCTAACCCTATCGCTTTGAGCAATGCGTTGAATGCGCCGTTCTCCGGGCGGAAGATCCAGCCCATGACCAACGAGGCGACTGCGATTGGGAGCAGCTGCGGGAAGTAATACACCGCGCGCATCGTCGACGCGGTTTTCGGGCCGAATTTCTTCTGCACCACGTCGAACAGCAGTGAGGAGAGAATCAAGCCGAGCAGAATAGGGATGATCACCATGGCGAGAATCATCCAAATGGAGTTGCGGAACGACACCCAGAACGTCGTGTCTTTCATCAGTCGAGCCCAATTCTTCATGCCAGCCCACACCGGTGGCTTGATGCCACGGTAGTTGGTGAAGCTCAGGTAGATGTTCCACACGGCGGGAATCACGATGATCCACAGCAGCATGACGAATCCGGGAATCAGGTATACCCAGAAGCGACGCGAGGGGCTGCCGGGGATGCGAGACATTCCCTTCTCGCGCGCCGTCTGGCCCTGCGTATGCGTTTTCTTTACCGAAGTCATTTCAAGTCACTTTCCGAAAGCCCAGAAACCATGCGCCGTCTTTTGTTCGAACGCATTCGGTCACTCGTGTGTGCGAAACACTCTTAAACACAGCGCTGTGTTCGTTGCACTCATTCGGGTGCGGTTCACTGGGAAGCTATATGAGCGAAGTTGAGGAAGAGAAAAGGGGCGGCCGGCTCAGCCGCCCCTTCGAATATGCGATATTCGCGAGATCGTTGAGCAGTCGTCAGTCCTTGACGCCAGCAGCCTCAACGCCCTTGTCGTAATCTGCCTTCATCTTGGCGAGCGCGCCCTTTACGTCCATGGTGCCGTTGACCAGCTCCTGCAGCGAAGCGTTCAACTCATCGTAGAACGTTGAGGTCGGCCAATCCGGGTAGAAGCCCAACGCGTTGTCTTTGAGCACCTGGTTGAAGGATTCGATCAGTTCCTTCGTGGCCTTGTCGGTGATCTTCGACGGTTCTGCGGCGATTGGAAGGCCGCCGGAGTTGCCCATCAGATCCTGCACTTCAGGGCTCAGCGTGATGTTGATGAACTCGGCGGCGAGGTCTTGGTGCTTCGACTTTTCAGGGATGACCCACAGGTTGCCGGAAGAGCCGACGACCTTCTTGCTGCCCGGGAACGTCGAGAAGGTGATGTTCTTGCCCTTCATGTCGTTCTGGAAGCGGCCGAACCACCATGTGCCCGAGAAGAACATCGGGTAGGTGCCGTTGATGAAGCCCTGACCGGCGTCTTCTGCCTTCAAACCGGTGCAGTCCTTGGAGATGTAGCCCTTGTCGGTCCAATCCTTGATCGTCTGGGTGGCGTAGGTCAGTGCTTCGTTGTTCCAGTCGACATCGCCGTCATACATCTCGTAGGCCTTGATGAACGAGTCATCGGCCTTCGAGAGCACCAGCTGCCACCACAGGTGCTGGAGCGGGTATTCAGCAGCGCCTTCGGAAAGTGGCGTGATGCCCTTGTCTTTGAACTGCTGCATCGCGTCCACGAGTTCGTCGTAGGTCTTCGGAATCGCGATGCCGTTCTTCTCGAACATGTCTTTGTTGTAATACATCACAACGTCTTCGCCGTAATTGGTGATGCCATACCAATTACCGGAGCCCATGACGCCCTTGTCGTTGTATTTGCCGGTGTCTGCGAGCGAGCCGGTGACCTTCTCATCCCACTTGTATTGCGAAACGTAGTCATCGAGGCTGTGCAGCAGCCCCTGGCTGGCGAGCAGGCCAGCAGTTGCGTTGCCCTTGTTGTATTCCATCACGTCGGGAGCATCGTCGGAGTTGAGAATCTGCGAGGCGTTCTGGCGAATCTGCTCAAACGACTTCTTTTCGAACTCGACCTTGACGCCAGTCTCCTTCTCGAAGATCTCCATCGCCTTCTTCCAGGCGATGCCCATTGCGCCGTTGTCTTCCTCGTAGTGCCACACCTTGATCGATGTGGGGTTCTCTTCCTGCGCAGTGCCGCTACCGCAGCCCGCCAAGCCGAGCATTCCCACTGCCGTAACTGCCGCGAGTCCGGTCGCGATCAATTTTTAAACTTCATATCAATCCCTCTCTCTAGTCAGCGCCATTACTGATAGATCGTCGGACCTCGTCTGTGAATTCCGTTGAGAAAATTAAATCATCGAAGTAATTTATTGAGAAATCATTTCGATCGTTTTCGACAAAGTGGTCAAAAATTAGTTGCGCGTAGGCAACTTGCGCGCAATCATCGTGCCGCGCGCATGGTATTCGGCAGGCAGCAACTCCACATAGCCCACGTCGTGCCGCTCCCCGCGCAATGCGGCGATCATGATCTCCACCGCGCGCTCGCACACCGCGTTCGGGTTCATCGGCAACTCGTCTGCCAAGCGAGACGATGAGCCGCCCACGCAAGCCGCCATCAGTGAAATATCTTCCGGCACACGCAGTCCGCGCCTGTTCAGAGACGCGATAATCGCGCCAACGGAAACGCTTTCCTCACAGATGATCGCGCTGATCTGAGGGTCTTCACCGAACGCTTCGTCAATCGTCAAGTTGACGTCATCGATCGTCTTGCCAGGCGCGAATTTGCGCGTCACCGTGACGCCCAGCTCCTCCGCGCGCTGCATCGCGGCGTCGGTGAAGCGCACCAGGAAGTTGGATCCTTCGATGAACGCATGACGCCCCGGGCAATACAGCATGATATGCCGATGCCCCAGCAAATATGCCTTTTCTATCGCCTCGCGCCCCATGCCGGCGAAATCCAGATCGACTGAATACACCGCCGACGTGTTGTTCGCGCAGCCTATGCTCACCACTGGAATGTTCAGCGACGCAGCGATTTCCGTGCGCGAATCACTCAGCAGCACGTCGAGCAGAAAAATCCCGTCTACTATGCGGTCTTCGGCGACACGTTGCATCTCATGATCGCCCGCCTCGTGCATCAAGAGCAGCAAATCATAGCCATATTTCTTGGCTGCCGTGGCGAGCGCGAAGAAGAACGCGGCGTAATTCGAAACGTCGGTGTATGGGCGCAGCGGCGAGCTCACAGCCAGCACATGCGTGCAATGCTTCGACTCGTTCACCGCGTTGACAACCGGCGCATACCCGAGTTCCAGAGCAGCCTGATAGATGCGCTCGCGCGTCTCGTCTTTGATCTTGCGCTTGCCGCTCACCACATACGACACCGTGCTGATTGACACACCAGCGCGTGCGGCAACATCTTTGATACCAGCCACTCCCACCTCGATTCCGTCATTGCTCGCGCTCAAGTGGGTGAGTGTGAGCGTCTCAAGCTTATCGAGATTGCAACACGCGCGCCACATCTATCGAAATCTGTCGAAATATTCGATAAATATTGGCAAATATAGTACTCAGCTGCGCGGTAACTCAGTAGTCGCCTCTGCAGTAAAAGCGCGCATATTTTAAGTACACAATTAGGTACACAAGGCAGTGGCGCGCGAATTTGCATTTGGGAGGGGGTTGCACTAAACTTGGCTGAGTTGTCGCAAGACACGGGGCTGTAGCTCAGTTGGTAGAGCGCTTCGTTCGCATCGAAGAGGTCGTGGTTTCGATTACCATCAGCTCCACTAAGCCCGCTGCATTCATTCCACCGCAGCGGGCTTTTTATTTTCCCGCATGTTCACTTACACATATCAGACAGACTGTTGTAGAGATCTGCAACCGAGGTCGCGCAAGAAACGCTCAGTGTCCGCGAACTGCGGGAAGACTGCGATGTTGCCTAGGATTCTGCGGCAGATACTGCCTACTTCATCGCGCACGATGCGGCGCACGCCGTCTGCAGATTCGTTGCCGCTGAGCTGAGCACGCACCTCGTTCCACGCAAGCTCGAAATCGCTTATCTGCTCAGGCAGCGCAGTGCCATCGGCGAGCGCACGCTCCAATGCGTCGAGTTGAGATACCAAGCGTCCAGGCAGAACGAACAGTCCCATCGCTTCGATGAGTCCGATCGGTTCCTGTTTAATAAAGAAGTACTCGGGGTGCGCGTGGAACACGCCGAGTGGATACTGCTCGCTCACCGCATTGTTGCGCAGAATCAGACTCATCTCGTAGAGTGGCGGCTCACCGGCGCGATCGGCGGGCAGTATGCGCGCGATCGGCGCCACCGAAGACTGCCGCTCCCCCTGCTCATCATGCGAATGAATATCGAGAGAATCATTGTCGTAGTCCGCCCATGCCGTGCGAATCCGCTCACATACGCGCACCAAAGCGTCAGTGTCGGCAGACAGCACGCGCAGCGCGGTCGCCGGCCAACCAATAATCTCAACGCGCACGTCAGGCTCACTTGGCAACGCGAACGACTTCCACGCTGGCGCGGACTGCATCGGCATCAGCTCGCCGCCACCTTGATAGTGGTCGTGCGCGAGTACCGAACCGCCTATGCGCGGCAACGCTGCATTGCAGCCGAGGAAATACTCGGGGAACTGTTGCACAAACGCGAGCAGATGCTCGAACGTGCGGCGATCCACATGCATCGGCGTATGCTCTTGATTCACGCAGATACCGTGCTGACGGAAGTACCCGTATGGTGAGAACTGCCAGAAGAACGAATCTCCCGCCAGCGCAACGTCGACTGTGCGCAATGTGCGCTTGCCGCGCGCAGCCAGTCCTTCGTTTTCACGGCAGATCGTGCACTGCGCAAAACTGCTGTCCACCGCGTTGCCGGAGGCTGCATTGCGCATCGTCTTGAACTCGGGTTTCGCCGTATTGATCGTAACGATCAGACCATTGCTGACGTAGCGAATATTGCGGTCGAGCTGCCGTTTCTTGACATACCCGTTGGCCACGCAGTAATCAAACAACCATTGCATCGCTGCCGTGCTACCGCGTTCCTCGCGCATGATTGCGAACAGTTCCTCGACGCGCGACGGGGGCGCGGAGAGTATGCCCATAACCGCGTCATCGTTCAGTGCAGCGCCGGAGATGTCGCCGGACTGCGCGAGCTCACTCAATGACTCGCTGTGCTCACTGAAATACTCAAGCAGACGATTGCGCGTCCAATCCACATCACGCTGGTCGACGGAGAGGTTCTCGCGTGCGTAGGAGACGAGTTCGTCGATCACACCCAGTTCACCGGACTGTTGACCTACTTGCGCAACTGTGTCAGTCATGGTTCATCACGCTTTCGATTGCCGCATGCATCTGTGGCATCTGCTCTTCCATCTCGCGCACGAGCTGCATCTGCGTATGCGTGCGCACGAGGTTGTGTTCGGGGTATTTGGTGGCGAAGTAAACGTCACCGAGCAGATAGTCGCCAAGGAAGCGCATGCCGCATTCCATCGTCATCATCTTCGCGCTCATCGGCATCAGCTCGAGTTCGCACTCGGTGGCGCTGGAACCGACTTGCGAGAGGAATCCGTTCGCGTAGGCGCGAAACAGTGGCAGGCTGAAGTGCACTTTGCTCAGGTCACGCTCGTCTTCCAAACCGGTAGATGCGCCGAAACGGATGGAGTCGCCGAAGTCGAAGAGCATCGATCCCGGCATCACTGTGTCGAGGTCGATGATCGCGCGCGGCTCCCCAGTTTTCGCGTCCATCAGGATGTTGTTGAGTTTCGTATCGTTGTGCGTCACGCGCAGCGGCACTGAGCCGTCGGCGAGCGCGTCCATGATCTCGCTATATTCGCCGGCGTGCGCAAGGTAAAACTCGATCTCCTGCTGCACACCACTCGCGCGACCAAGCGGGTCGGCTGCAACTGCTGCTTGGAAGTCACGGAATCGTTTTGGCGTGTCATGGAAGTGCTCGATCGTCTCAGTGAGCTCGGACGCATCGAATTGTGCGAGTCTGCGCTGGAACGCGCCGAACGCGGCTCCCGCACGCTCGAAGATCAGCGGATCGTCCACAAGATTGTACGAGATGGTGCCTTCTATGAACTTGTAGATACGCCATGCACCATGCTCGTCGGTGTAATAGCTGGCGCCGTCGCGTGTGGGCACGATGTCGAGCGTTTCCTGATGCTGTTCGCGCAGAAAACCGGTGACGAGCTCGATGTTGCGCATCAGGTGTGCGGTATCTGGAAACACCGTGGTGTTCATTTTCTGCAGAATATACCGCGCCTGACTGGTGACGACCAGATAGGTGACATTGATGTGCCCATCACCATATGGCTCGATTGATTCGACGTTTCCCACGATGGTGAATTGACTGACCACGTGCGCCAGTTCTGGATCAAGTGCGTGCTGCTCCATGATCGTTCCCTTCCTGCCCATGTACCCCGCTGTACATACGGATTATTGCTATTGGCGAGCTGTTCGCGGAGCAGAACTTGCTGCTCCGCGAACAGGCTCAGCATTGCATCAGAGCTGCTGCCAAGCGATGGCGCTCGGTGCGAGATCGAACTCGTCGACGCCGCCGTCTGCACGCTGCACCTGCGTGCGCTGCGGCTGGTCGGTGTTGTTGATAACGCAGTATGTTTTCCGTTCCGGGAAATATGCGACTTCGCATTCCAGATTCGTCGAGCTCCACTCCGCATACCGATCTTCGTTACGGCTTGCGTAGAACAGCGCTCGCTCAAGCAGGCGCGCATTCGTCGCCGAATATGGCAGACCGCTGATATACACGCCGCGTCCAGCACCATATTCATTGGCCGCGAGCTGCACACTGCCATTACTTGCTTTGAGCACGTGCACTTGCTCGTTGATCGGGTATGTGTTGAGGATTGGTTCGCCGAGATTTGCGGCTTCCACTCCGTCAGGCAGATCTTCAATGATGAAATTATCGGTTTCCGGCTGCGGCCAATACTTATCGACCGACAGTGTTTGGAAGACCTCCTGATCGACGCCGAAGATGTCGGCAAGCTGGAAGAACCTGCCCTGCCAATTAGTGGCGCTCGGCTGGCCAACGCCAATGAACGCGCCGCCCTCACGCACCCAACGGCGGATTGTGGCGACGAGCCGTGGGTTCTGCCAGATGTCACCGCCACTGAACGATGTGCGCGCAGGGCCTGCGTTGATGATCACGTCGATCGATGGATCGATGCCGTGCTCGAGCACGTCGTCGAAGCTGATGAACCGCACATTAACTCTCATGCCGGAGAGCGCTTCGAGAATGCCGTAATACGAGTATGTTTGCTGGTTCGGCAAAGCGTGTGCCACCGTGAACGCCATCCAACTGCGCATCTTGCCCCAGCTGTTGAGCAGTGCCACGTTGAGTTCGCCTTCCGCTGGTTTGCCGCCGGTGCGCTCGTGGATGTCGCGGAATTCATTGGCGATGCCTGTCACGGTGTCTACGAATTTCGGGAACTTGGCGGCCAGGGAGAGGTAGCCGCCGTAGCCCATGCGGTCGATCGGGCTGCGCAGAATGGCTCGGCGAGCCTTACGCCAGTTGTCGAGTCCTTCGATGCTCGGATCGTTGCCTTCATAGAACGTGTCGGGGAAGAAGTATGGCAGGAAGCGGCCTTCGGTGTATTTGACGCCGGGGATGTCGGCGATCATGCGCAATGTGGTGCCGTCACCCACCGAGCCGACCACTGCGTCGAGTCCGAGCTCTTCGAACCCATCCATATATGGTTCAGTGCCGATCCACTGGTCGCCGAGGAACATCATCGCCTCTTTGCCAGCGGCATGGGTGTCATCCACCAATCGTTTCACATTCGCACGCACGAATGTGGTGAGGAATTCGATCCAGTCGCGCTGTGCCTTGCGTGGAATGCGGAACGTGGAGTTGTAGCAGCCTTCGTCAACGAAATCTTCCGGACGAAGCCGATAACCGTATTGTTCCTCGAAGTCATCAAGAGCTTGCGGAGACACCGTGCATGCGCAGCCGAACCAGTCGACGATCTTCTCGCGGTGACGCTGGTCGAAGATCAGCGTGAACTGGTAGAAGAACGTAGTGAAGCGCACTACATCGGTCTGCGGATTGTTCTTAAGCCAATCCTCAAACGTGCGGAACACGAAGTCGCGCGTAGCGGGATTGTAGATGTCGAACGGAATCTCGTGCTCTTTGTCTCCCCAATCATTGGTCAGGTGGTTATACATCTCCACCGGATCCCAGATGATGTAGGCGAGGAACGACACCGTGTATTCGTGCATTTCTTCGACGTGCTCGATATGCACGATGTCAGTGATCGGATCGTAATGCCAGTGTGACACGTCAACGATCTCGCCGGTTGTGCGGTCGATCACCTCCCAATACACATGTGGGTCGGCGTCGCGGTTCGGTTGCAATTGTTCGGCATAGAATCCCGCCATCAATGGCACATCCACCGTCTTGCCGGTGGCGAGCACGCGGTTGGTGAGCAGGTACACCTGCGGGGTCTCATCCATATGCAGACTGATCCACTCGTTATGTGCTCGGGTCGGGAAATATGCGCTGTAGATCTTCTTGCCGAGGCGTTCTACTGCCTCGTCAAGATGCGTGCCATCAGAGTTGCGAATAGCATCCGCTCCCCATAGTTGTGCGAGTCTTTTCGTCTCCTCTGCGAAGTTCTCTTCGCTGGGCAAGGTAAAACGGCCAGTGTTTGTCATCGAAAGCTCCTTGCACTGTTACAACAGTGCACATAGTTGAATACGGGTAATGAAATATGAAATAGGTAATTGAATTCGCTGGGAGGAGCGGTATGCCCCTCCCAGCGGTAAACGGTGTGGCGAGCGGCGGAATCAGCCCTTGACGGAGCCTGCCGCCAAGCCAGCACGCCAGAAACGCTGCAATGTGAGGAACAGAATGATCACCGGCAGCACACCGAGCAGTGCGCCCATCATCAGTGCGCCACGGTCGTTGAACACTGCCAGCGACACCATGCCGTAAAGTCCGAGCGTCACTGGGTAGAGATTTTCACTGGAGAGCATCATGAGCGGCAGCAGGAAGTTGTTCCACGTGGCCACGAACATGAACAGGAAGATCGTCACCATAGCCGGAGCGAGCAAACGCAGCACGATCGTGAAGAAGATGCGCGATTCGCTCGCACCGTCGATGCGTGCGGCTTCGAGCAGTTCGTTCGGCACCGAGCTTTGCGCATACACGCGGCCGAGGAAGAAGCCGAACGGTGAGACGCAGCATGGGATGATCACGGCGAGCATCGAGTTGTCAAGATGCAGCGCGTTGAAAATGGCATACTGCGGAATCGTCAACAGTGCTGCTGGCATCAGCATGGCACCCATGATGATGCCGATGGTGATGCCTTTGCCACGGAATCTGAATTTCGCGGTCGCATAGCCAGCCATCACCGACACGATTGTGCCGATGACCGCCGAAACCGTTGAATAGAGGAACGAATTGCCCACCCAGCGCCAGAAGTTGCCGCGCGTCCAGCCAAGCAGAACCGAATAGTTGGCGGCTATGGCATCTCCCAGCTTGTTGAACGGCACGGCGAACCACAAACCATTCGAACTGGTGAGTTGAGCCGGCGTCTTCGTCGAGGCGATGATGGCCCAATAGATCGGGAACAGGAAGTAGATGAGAGCGAACACCAGAATGATGATGGTGATCGTTTTCGTCACTGGCCGTGGCTTCATCGAGCGTGGCAGATCGTTCTCCGAACGTTCGCGCCTGCGATCGGCCTTCTTCTGCGCACGAGCGGATGCACTGTTCTCGTGGGTTGTGTGTGCGAAACTCATTGTTCGTTCACCTTCCTTTCGACGAAGGCATAGATCATGGCGAGCAGACCTGCGATGATGGCCATGACGATGGCGATGGCGTTCGATGGGCCATCACCCTTCGGCGTCAAGAAGCCACGGGATGTGTTGAACGCCATCATCATTGGCGTGTACGAGCGAGAGATGCCCGGATCTGCGGTCTGCATCACCTGTGGCTCGTTGAACAGCTGGATCGTGCCGACGATCGACAGCAGCATGGCGAGCAGGGCCGCGCCGCGCACGTTCGGCAGTTTGATCTTCGTGGCGATCTGCCAGCCATTCGCGCCGTCGATGCGGGCGGCCTCATAGAGCTCATGCGGAATCGCCTGCAATGCCGAGAGGAAGATCAGCATGTTGTAGCCGGTGAACGTCCATGTGGTGATGTTGATCATCGAGGCAAGCACCATGTTGCTGGCAAAGAAATCGACGTTGATACCTATGGCAGCCAGACCTTTGACGATTGGTGAAATCTGACCGTTGTAGAGGTAGACCCAAATGATCGCGGCGATGACGCCAGGAATGGCGTATGGCAGGAAGTAACCCAAACGGAATCCGCTGACATGCTTGACGATGAACGAGTCGAGCAGCATGGCGAGCACCAATGCGCTGATGATCATCAATGGCACTTGAATGACGGTGTAGAGCATCACTCTGCCCATGCCAGCCCAGAAGTCATGTGACGTGATCACATATTTGAAATTCTCGAAACCGACGAATTTGTTGACAAGCTCGCCTCCGCCATATGCGCCGCCGCCTGTGGCGACCTGCTGGAAGAAGCTCGAATAGATCGCATAGAAGATCGGGAAGATGAACACGAGCAGGAAAAGCAACACGAACGGGAGCATGAACATCCAGCCAGTGCGCTCTTCGCGCTTTGCAGCCGCAGACATCTTCTGCTTGGTCTTGTTTTGCTTGACGCTCATGCCATCTTTGCCATCTGCGCTGTTGGCTCCCTTGACTGCGCGAGCAGCCTTGCGGGAAGCACCGGCTCCTGCCGACTTCGGCTTCGTTGACGTTATCGTAGACATCTCACCGCTCCTTTGCGAAAGAGATCAGGAGGGCGGGCACAAGGCCCGCCCTCGCGTTGTTTGAGACTATTGCGCCACCGACAGGCCGTAGTCTTTCAGCGTATTGACTGAAGTGGTTTGCGCTTCTTCGAATATCGACGAAGCCTTCGCCTTGCCGGAGGCCACATCCGCGGCCTTGTTCTGCATGGCGGCGGCAACCGCCGAGAAGCCTGGGATATACGAGAAGTCACCGAGATTGGAGTTAGCCGTGGCGAATTCCTTCATCACGTCTTGGCCGCCATAGAATTCAGACCAGCTCGAAGGGGTCTTGGCTTGGCCGGTTGTTGCAGCCACGACGAGTCCCTGCGAGGTGAGGTCTTCAATCTGGGTATTGAACCAGTCGAGGAACTGCATGGCTTCGGCCTTGTGCTCGCAGCCCTTGAGAGCCACTACACCGGAACCACCGTCAGGGCCGGTCTTCTCGCCGTTGTCGAACCAATCGCCAACCTGCGCAACGCGCCAATCGCCTTTGCCCTTGTCTGCCATCGAATCCATCAGCAACGGCGCTTCCCAAGCTGCACCGATTGTGCCGATCAGCTCGCCCTTTTGCAACGCGGAGTCGAACGACGGATCCCAACGTGGATATGTGGTTGCCGCCTTGCTGTCGAGCAACTGCTGATATACGTCAGCCACGGCCTTCGAGCCCTTGGTGTCGGTGTCGACCTTCCAAGCATCGTTCTCAACCTGATACCACGGTCCTGAAGCTCCCGCCAAGCCCGTCAGCATGTTGCCGGCCTCATCTGCCTGGAACGACATGATGTATTTACCCTTGGCCGCAGCCTTCTTCGCCGAGTCGATCAATTCGCTCTGAGTCTTCGGCACTTCGATGCCGAGCTTGTCGAATTCCGCCTTGTTGTAGAAGTAAACGAGCGGGCCAGTGTCTTGCGGCAAGCCATAGGTCTTGCCGCCGATGCTCATCAGGTCGAATGTTCCGGCCGCGAAATCCTTCTTGTATTGCGAGGCTTCGGCGGTCACATCTTCGACGATGCCCTTCGTGAACATCTCAGGAAGTTCCGCATAACCGGCTTGCGCCAGATCTGGAGCGTTACCTGCTTTGACGTCGGTCTCCAACTTCTTGATCAGATCGGAGGCATTGCCGTTGAAGTGGATCGCCTTGACCTGGATGTTCGGGTGATCTTTGTTCCAACGGGCAACCGTTTCTTCAACGGTGGTCATGCCGGCCTTGTCGGGAAGACGGTGAATGTAGGTGAGCTCGACTTTGCCGCCGCTGCTCGAGCTTGAACTCGATGACGATGATCCCGAGGTGGCACCGCAGCCAGCGAGAGCCATGCACATGGCCCCCACTGCAGCGATCGCCGTCATGCAACCCTTATTCCACTTCATTGCTCTGCGCTCCTTTGCGTTCAGATCGGATGCCTTTTCCATCCGGTTATCGAAGCTTGACGCCACTTCTTCGTGGTGGTGGTCTTTACGATAGCGAATCGTTTCGTAAATGTCAATTTAGATTACTTTTCAATTCTCTTAGAGCGTGATATTTCATAATTGGTTGAAATAGCAACGTTTTTTGTAGCAAAACACTTGTGTCAAGTTAATTAGCAAATGAGTTATACTCAAACCACCTATTCATCGAAGGGCGATATTCACCGACGAACTGAGCCCATCTCGAACCACGAAGCGAGTATGTATGACGATCTATTACTGCTCAAGTGAGCACGGAGACGATAATGCAGGCGGCACATCACCGAACGAAGCATGGCGCACACTCACGAAATTGCGAAGCCTGACACTCAACCCCGGCGATGGCATTGCACTGGAGCGCGGCAGTCAGTTCGAGCGCGACTACCTGCACCTGACCGGCGCGCACGGCACTCCGAAACGCCCCATCACCATTGGAGCATACGGCAACGAAGCACTCCCCCGACCCGCCATACACTGCGACGGCGAAGGCGTGTGGTTTGAGGATTATCACGCGCCAATCGGCGGTTGCCCGCACCGCAGCAAAGGCGAGGTTTCCACAGCGCTACTGCTGTTTGATTGCTCATACATCGAGGTGCGCGACGTGGAGATCAGCAACCGCCGTTTAGACGATTCGGACGGGCACGCATATAACGACCTTGACGTGATGGACCGCACTGGCGTGACCGTTATCGCCCAAGAATATGGCACGTGCCGGCACATTGTGCTCGAGCACCTGTATGTGCACGATGTGCACGGCAACGTTTACGACAAGCACATGGCTAACGGAGGCATCTACGTGATCGCCCACTTCCCCAACGATCCAGCTCGAGCAAAACGACGCATTGCACGTTTCGATGACGTGCGCATACTGAACAACACCGTGCGCGACGTGAATCGTTGGGGCATCGGCGTCGGCTACACGGCTTATCTCAACTACATCGACAACGGCGGCAAAGATGCCGATGGCACGTGGAACAACACGTTCGATTACGGCGACGGCAGAATAAGCAACGAGACCATCGCCACATATGGCGCTACGAACGTGCTGATTGAGGGTAATACGGTGGAGCGCGCCGGCGGTGACGCCATCACCGTCATGTATTGCGATCGCCCGATCATCCGCCATAATGTTTCACGTGAAGCAGCGGCACAGATCTGCGATGACATCTATACAGCGACGCTCAATGACAAAGTGGCGGCCGCCATCTGGCCGTGGCGCTGCAAAAACGCATTGTTCGAATACAACATGGCCTTTGACACGCTGAATGCCGACCAAGGCAATGGCGACGGGCAGGCATGGGACGCAGACTACGGCGACGGCACCATATACCGCCACAACTATTCACACAACAACTCGGGTGGCGCTGTTATGTTCTGCAACGAGAAAGCCGTGAATTCCGAGTTCTACAACAACGTCAGCGACCGCGATCGCATGGGGGCGATTGACATTCCGCGCAATCCCGACGCATTCATTCACGACAACGTGTTCATCATCGCAACAGATGCCGAGCCCTTGCGCACAGCGCGCGCGGACGGCACTGCGCGCATCGAACACAACATGTTCATCAGTGCCGAGACGCGGCCAGGACACGCGCAGTGGCACCCGCGCGGCTCACATATCGAATACCGTGGCAACACGTATCTCGGTTTTGCGAACTTGCCTGAAGACGACAATAACAACATCAGCAATATTCCTGACAATACGCAGCTGATTAGCTTTATTGACCCTACAGCACTGTCATAAAGTGTTAGAAAAACAAAGAAATTCTACTTTTCTACGGCAGCATAATTATGTATACTTCATTGACATAAAAAGCAAAATCTAGTAGTATTAAAAACAATCACCGCTCAGCGACCACGCCGAGGAGAATGCAGAAAAGCGCACGTGAGCCGGCGAGGGTCATATGCAATACATATGAACAACACATTGAACGTCTACGCTTGCACACGTATAAGGAGACATCATGACTCTTCCGTCGTTTCATCGCGTGCCAGACAACGCGCAAACCAAGACCGTACCATCCGATATTCGTGCGCGCAACATCATGGCTGCATTCAATCTGTTGTTCCCCTCCACCACCATGTCACGCAGCGAACTGGGAAAACGACTCGGCTTGAGCCGCATGGCCACCACCGATGTAACCGGCGAGATGCTCGATGACCGCATTATCCGCGAAGTCGGCGAAGACACACGTTCCGGCCGTGGCAAACGTTCCGTGTTGCTCGGCATAGACACCTCATATTGGCGCATCATCTCGATCGATCTCTCCCAACATTACGTCATCAAAGGTGCATTGACAGACCTGGGCGGGCGCATCATCGACCGCTTGGAAATTCCGGTGGAAGACGATGTGATGCCATTCGACCCGATAATCGACGCGGCGAAGCGACTGCTTACGATGAGCCCGCAACCGGTGCTCGGCATCGGATTGGCGGTGCCTGGCGTCGTCACGCCGGAAGGCAATGTGACCAGTGCCGTGCAGCTGGGTTGGAAGAACATCGACGCCAGCACGCTGTTGCACGAGGCGACCGAACTTCCCGTGTGCGTGTGCAACGCGACGAACATGGCATTGCTTGCCGAGCGATTCTTCGGCGAGGGCTCCGACAACTCAATGCTCATTCGCATCGGCGCAGGCGTCGGCGCCAGCCTATGCGTCAATGGGCAGATCGTGGAAGGAGATCACTACATGGCTGGCGAAATCGGGCATGTAGTGGTCGACCCGGAGGGGCCTGCTTGTGCGTGCGGCAAACGAGGATGCCTCGAAGCCTATTTGTCGACGAACAATCTGTATGCACAGATAGCCGCTGACCCATCACGCCGCTCCGAGATTCTCACCGGTGCAGGCCAACTGCTCGGCAGGGTCATGGCCACACCGCTCGCGTTGCTCAATCTGCACGACGTATCGATCGACGCGCCAGCAGACATCGGCGGCGAAACCTTCCTGAACGCAATGGGCGGCGAATTGAGCGCCGCCATGAACACCGCCTATATGACGATTCCGCAGTTGCACCGCTGCCAGGTAGGAGCGGATGCATCACTGCGAGGGCAGGCCATCAGCATCATCCGCTGGCTGGTGCCCTACATTCGCAATTTTGAGGAGCAGCCGAAATAGCATCGGCTGCCCATACACAACATATTGCGCAGCACACCGCGCACCATACGCAAGGAGGCGTCATGGGTACAAATGCACCACCGCTGATGATCGGCATCGACGTAGGCGGCACGAAAATAGCAGGCGTCGTCATTGAAGACGACTTGGCAGGTAAAGGCGTCACCGTGCTCGCTCAAACACAGCGACCGGCTCAACGAGGAGCCAACGCCCTTATCGACTGCATTGTCGCAGTCATAGACACATTGAACACACAGCTTGCGCAGCGCGGTGAAACACGACGTGCAAGCGTGATCGGCATTGGCACACCTGGCACTGTGGATGGGCGCACCGGAGACGTGCGAGCCATCGCGAACCTTTCCATAGACTATGTTCCACTCGCGCGGGCCATCAGCGCGCGCTGCGGCATGACCACAGTGGTGGAGAACGACGTCAATGCAGCGGCACTCGGTGCAAGCTCAATGCTCTTCGGCGATGACGCTACAGAAACCATCGCGTTCCTCAACCTCGGTACAGGTTTGGCGGCCGGCATACTGCGTGATGGCGTGCTCGACCATGGTTCAAGCAACACCGTTGGCGAGATCGGGCATATCCCAGTCGAGCCACATCGATGGAAGTGCGCATGTGGCCAGCGTGGATGTTTGGAAACCGCCGCGAGTGGCGGTGCTGCCAAGCGACTGTGGCCGTATGCCGACCCACCTATGCCCGCCATCCTTGCCGCGGCTCATAATCCTCACGATGCACGGCATGAGCAGGCGCAAGATGTGCAGCATATCATCATCAATGCGATCGCCGACGCCATCGACATACTCGCCGTCACCGTCGACCCCGCCGCAATCATCATCGGCGGAGGCATGGCAAAAACCGGCGAACCACTGCTGCACGCAATCACCAAGGAACTGCGTCAGCGAGCGCAGTCGAGCAAATTCATCGACTCGTTGCACCTGCCGTCACGCCTCAAACTCGTACCAGCCGACCTGCCAGTAGGAGCGATCGGTGCTGCGCTCAGTGCGAAGCACGTCACAACCGCTGCATAGACCGTCTCAGTCGCGGCGGCGCGCGTCACGCAGATTCGATGTGTTCAATCACTTGGTCTGTGTAAGGAGCGCATTGAGGGATTCGGCGGTCACGCCATCGTAGCCGTGCACAGTGCGGTATTTCGGGTCGATCGACTCGCCGCCCTTGCGGCAGATGGTTTGCGCGAGCGTCAGCATGCCGGAGGCGTATGCCGAGGCGAGGCCACTCGGTGAGTCTTCGAAGGCGATGCATTGGCGGATGCGGTCGCGTGGGATTCCCGCCCGCTCTGCGGCGAGCAGGTAGGGCGCGGGGCTCGGCTTCTTCTCTGTGTCGTCATCGCCGCACACGTAGGTTGCGAATGAGTTCGCCGGCGCTTGCGCGATCAGGTTTTCCGCCATCTCGCGCGGCGACGTCGTGACGAGCACATTCGGCACGCCCGCGTCGCGCAGATCTGCGAGCACGCGCTCCACGCCGGCGATCCACGGCATGTGCTCGCGTTCTTTGGCGGCTACGAATTCGATCATCTGCTTGCCGATCTCGTCGGCGGACAGCGTGCACCCGAGTTCGATCATTTCGCGGGCGATCTGCGGAACCGGCCTGCCAGAGCCTTTCCACGCCAGGTCCATGTCCCAATACCCGCCGTTGTCGCGGGCGATCACGAGCTCGCTTTCGTGCCAATATGGTTCGGAGTCGATCAGTGTGCCGTCCATGTCCCAGAACACTGCCAGCAAACCCTCGTCGTTACGCATCTGCCACCTCTTTCGCGCACTCGTACTCGTCACTATCTGCGGCTCGTTGTTGCCTGTGCCAGCATAACGCGAGCTCTCCCGCACCCGCATATAGAAAAGCCTCTGGCGACTCAATGCCGCCAGAGGCTTGAAAGAAATGCGTGTCAGTCGGACTGATGCCAGAGCATCACCGATTTGGATTGCGCGCGGTGCGACTCCCCCGCCGTCAACTCGCGCACGTCATGCCCAAACGCAGCGCCACGCCATTGGCGTGCGCGATGCGAGCGCCGCGTTTGCGTGATGCGCCCTTCCATATCGGCAGTGAACACGCTGAATCCAGCGACTCCGGTCAGTTCCTGCACTTGGTGGCGCAGCTGCCTGTTCTCTTCCTCAAGTTCGAGAATGCGCATCACTCCGCTCAGGTTGATGCCCTCGTCTTGGCTCAGATGCTGCGCCTGCACGAGACGATCGACGTCACGCAGCGAATACCTGCGCGCACCGCCATCTGTTCGTCCAGGCACAACCAAGCCTTGGCGATCGTATTGGCGCAGGGTCTGCGGGTGAATGTCGGCCAGTTCACCGACCCTGCCGACCGAGAAGACCGGCAGGTCGATGTCGAAGCCGACATGCGAAGCACCGTCGAGATTCGCTCGACGTTCCACAATCGCCATCGCGCACATCTCATACAGCCTGCGCTGCTGCCGTGTTATGCGCGCCATGAGTGTTACGCCTCCCGCTGCTGTGCAAGCTCAGTGGCGAAATCGCCGCTTGCTGCGTCGAATTCCTTCGCCGCCTTCTTCACCTTGAGTCCAGGGTGCTCGGGCACGTGAATCTGCACGCGACCGATCAAATCGCCGGTCTTGCGCGGGGTCTTCACGCCCTTGCCGGAAACGCGCACTTCGTCGCCGCTCGACGTGCCTGCGTGCACTTTGAACGTCACCGATTCGCCGTCGAGGTCTTTCGCCTCGACCTTCGCGCCGTTGACCGCCTGACCAACGGTGATCGGCAGATCCATCACCAAGTCGACGCCGCTCATCGTGAACTTCGGGTCTTCGGCAACGCTCACCTGCAGATACATGTCGCCCGGCTTGCCACCATGCTGACCTGGCTTGCCCTTGCCGGCGAGACGAATCTTCTGACCGTCTTTGACTCCGGCAGGAATGCGGGTCTTGAACTTCTTGCCGCCAGCCTTGAGCGACACCATCGCGCCCTTGGCTGCCTGGCGGAACGTCAGCGTGATCTTCGAGTTCAGGTCACCGCCGTCTTCCGGAACGGGGTTCGGGCGATAGCCTTGGAACGCGCCGTCGTCATAATCAGCGTATGCATTACCACCAGCGCCTGCGCCGCCACCGAACATCGAGAAGATGTCGTTCAGGTTCGAAGCGCCGCCGCCCATGCCATTGGTGGAGAAGCGAATATGCGAATTGCCGCGTCCGCCACCGCCGCCGAACATCGAGCCGAAGATGTCGGAGAAATCACCTGCGTTGAACGAGCCGTTGCCCGCACCGCCGGTGAAGCGAGCACCGCCTGCGCCCAGCGAGCGAATCGCATCATACTTCTGACGCGATTCCTTGTCTTTCAACACGTCATAGGCTTCCGAGATGTCCTTGAACTTCTCTTCGCCCTCTTTTGTTTTGTTGATATCTGGGTGGTACTTACGGGCAAGTTTGCGGTATGCCTTCGTAATCTCTTGCTCAGTGGCATCTTTGGAGACACCCAGGGTCTTGTAAAAATCCTTGTTCAGCCATTCATTCTCAGCCATGCTGCTGTGCCTCCTTTCGAGGCTTCAAAATAAAAGTCAATATTAAAAATCGAATAGTGTGTGTGCAAAGTCTGCAACTATAGAAATGGCCGTGAACCGTGAATCGTTTGCGGTTCACGGCCATTCGCAGATCAGCCTCAGTTCTGCGGAGAGGCGACCACAACGCGCGCGGCACGAATCACACGGTCACCGATGCGGTAGCCGGCTTCAACAACGGTGTCGACCGTTGCTTTGCTGGCCTCCGGATCTGGCTTGTGCAGAATCGCCTCGTGCTTGTTCGGGTCGAAATCCTCACCTTTGATGCCGAATTTCTCAACACCGAACTTCTCGAAGGTCTTGTCGATCTTCGCAGACACGGCCTCGAAGGAGTCCCCCATATCGCCGCCATGCTCACGAATGCGATCGATGTCGTCCAACGCGGGGAGCATTGCCGTCAGCACATCGATGATGCCCTGTTGACGGGCACGATCCATGTCTTTGCGGGTGCGGTTGCGGTAGTTGATGAACTCCGCGCGCTCACGCTGCAATGCCTCCAAGTATTCAGCTGCCTCTTTCTTGGCCTGGCCAAGCGGGGTCAGCGTGCCCTCAGCGTCGCCTTCGTCGTCCTTCTTCTCGGAAGTCTCGGCATCGGCGGCGTCTGCGGTGGCTTCAGCTGCGGCCTTGGCGTTCTCTTCGGACTCCTGCTGCTCGCTCTGTTCGGCAGCGGCGTCTTTGAGAATGTCGTCGGCCAGCTGTTCGCCGGCGTCCGGTTCAGGCGTCTGACCGCCCTCACCGGCCGGAGCGGCCTGCCCGTTTGCCAGTTCGTCGGCGTCGGGCAGGTCGTTCAGGTAGTCGTCCTTATTGAAGTCCGACATTACTTGTTGTCCTTGTCGTCGTCATCCACAACCTCGGCGTCAACCACGTCATCGTCGCCACCGTTGTTGCTGGAGTTGTCGGAGGAGCCTGCGGCACCCTCAGCGCCAGCCGCGCCTTCAGCGCCCTGCTGAGCGTAGAGAGCCTGGCCGATCTTCTGAGCTTCGGTCATCAGCTTCTCCTGAGCGGCCTTGATCTTGTCGATGTCGTCGCCCTTAAGAGCTTCCTTGAGCTCGTTAACCGCGTCGGTCACGGACTTTGCAACGTCGTCGGAGAGCTTGTCTTTGTTGTCGTTGACGAGCTTCTCGGTCTGGTAGGCGAAGTTCTCGGCGTTGTTGCGAGTCTCGGCGTCTTCCTTGCGCTTCTTGTCGTCGGCTTCGTGAGCCTCGGCGTCGCGCACCATGCGGTCGATCTCGTCCTTCGGCAGTGCGGAGCCACCGGTGATCGTCATCGACTGCTCTTTGCCCGTGCCCTTATCCTTAGCGGAAACGTGCACGATGCCGTTGGCGTCGATGTCGAAGGTGACTTCGATCTGCGGAACGCCACGAGGAGCCGGAGCGATGCCGGTCAGCTCGAAGGTGCCCAGCGGCTTGTTGTCGCGAGCGAATTCACGTTCGCCCTGATAGACCTGAATCAGCACGGACGGCTGGTTGTCTTCAGCGGTGGAGAAGATCTCGGAGCGCTTCGCAGGAATTGCGGTGTTGCGCTCGATCAGCTTCGTCATGATGCCGCCCTTGGTCTCGATGCCCAGCGAAAGCGGGGTCACATCGATGAGCAGCACGTCCTTGCGGTCGCCCTTGATGACGCCGGACTGCACGGCTGCACCGATTGCCACGACTTCATCTGGGTTGACGGACTGGTTCGCTTCCTTGCCGCCATCGAGTTCCTTGACGAGATCCTTCACGGCTGGCATACGGGTCGAGCCACCAACCAGAACCACGTGGTCGATCTGGGAGACCGAAATGCCTGCGTCAGAGAGCACGTTGTTGAACGGCGTGCGGCAACGATCGAGCAGATCCTTGGTCATTTCCTCGAAGTGAGCGCGAGTGAGCGTCTCGTCGAGATGCACTGGCGTGCCGTCAGGGGTCATGGCCAGGTACTGCATGTTGATCGTGGTCGTCATCGACGAAGAGAGTTCCTTCTTCGCCTGCTCAGCGGCTTCCTTCAAGCGCTGCAGAGCAATCTTATCCTTGCTCAGGTCAACGCCGTACTTGTTCTTGACTTCGCCGACGAGCCAGTCGATAATGCGCTGATCCCAATCATCGCCACCGAGGTGGTTATCGCCGGAGGTTGCCTGAACCTGAATGGTCGAGAAGCCGTCGTCGTCCTTGCCGATCTCCAGCAGAGACACATCGAAGGTGCCGCCACCGAGGTCGAAGACCAGAATGCGCTCGTCTTCCTTGCCCTTTTCAAGGCCATATGCCAAAGCAGCTGCGGTCGGTTCGTTGATGATACGCAGAACGTTGAGACCTGCGATCGTGCCGGCGTCCTTGGTCGCCTGACGCTGTGCATCGTTGAAGTATGCAGGGCAGGTGATCACGGCATCGGTGACCGGCTCACCCAAATAGGCTTCGGCATCCCTCTTGAGCTTCATAAGAATCTGAGCGGAAATCTCCTGAGGAGTCCACTTCTTGCCGTCGATGTCAACGGTCCAGTCGGTGCCCATGTGGCGCTTGACCGAGCTGATCGTGCGATCAACGTTGGTGACGGCCTGACGCTTGGCGACTTCGCCGACGAGGATTTCGCCGGACTTGCTGAACGCCACCACAGACGGTGTGGTGCGTGCGCCCTCAGCGTTCACGATGACGGTTGGTTCGCCGCCTTCAAGTGTTGCAATGCAGGAATTGGTGGTACCCAAATCAATGCCAACTGCGCGTCCCATAAATATCTCCTTTGTTAGGTTCGCTTCGTTTTACGTTTTTCTGCTCAAGCCTCAGCAAGTCGGTCAGATCAGTGACCGTTCGTTTAGGCTTTCTGAAACTTGAGCCTACATCACTCAAGTATTTGATTCCCCTGTTTATTCCCATTGCAGAATAAAAAATCTCCACAATTTTCAGAAAACCTCAGAAACCGCTGTATTCCAACGATTTTTAGTAAGACGAAAGAACTCTGAAGAGATATCTCAGCTAACGTTCAGGTTGATGTGCGCGTCCACGCTGACGCGATCACTCAGTAATCACTACAATATATGCCCGCGTTCGCTCGCGACTAGTTCCCTAGTTCAGCGAGCGCACACGGGCACGCAAAAATCTAGCCCTCATACCGCGAGTCAGAGAGCCGCAGCACCAGCTTCGGCTCGATGACGGTGTGCGGTTCGTCGAGCGAACCGCCGTGCAACAGCTGCTTGGCGCTCAGCGCGGCGTGCCTGCCCATCGCATACGGGTCCTGGTGCATCGTGGTCAAGCCAACGGTGTCGGCATAGGGGCTGTCGTCAAAGCCGATAATCGAATAGTCGCGCGACGCGCTGTAGCCGTGGCGATACAGCTTCAGCATCAACGGAATCGCCATCATGTCCATCTGGCAGCAGATCGCGTCGGGGAAATGCTCCTCTTGCAGCACGGCGGTCAGCGCGTTGTCGGCGAAATCTCGTCCGCGTGGCACGGTCAGCACCTTCCAATCCAGGTCGCGCGTCTGCGAAGCGTTTTCGCACGCACGTATGAAGCCCTGCGCGCGCGAATCGATCGAGGCGTCAAGCGTCTCGTCGGCGGCCGAGCACGTGTAGACGATGTGCTTGTGCCCCAAATGAATCATGTGCTGCGTGGCCTTATACATGCCGCCTTCGTCGTCGATCGAAATGGAGGCGTCGAGCATGCGCGGATTCGGCACATTGATGCCGATGATCGGCACTTTGGTGCGCCTGAGCTGCTCGACCTCCTCCGGTTCGATGGCGAACGAGGCGACGAACACCACGTCGACGTTGCGCAGCACCGGCAGGTCAGAGAAGAACTTGTCGCGCGTCGGAGCGTCGTTGATGTGCTGGAACAGCGAAATATCGTAGCCATCTTCGTGCAGCACGTCGTTGATGCCGGCGAACACCTCCGCGTTGAACCAGCTGGTCACTGATTCGCTCATCAGCAGTGCCGCGCGATACGTCTGCCCTGATTTCAGCGCCATCGCGGATCGGGAAATATTGAAATCCAGCCGATCCGCCGCAGCCATCACTTTGTCTCGCGTCTTCTGCGACACGAGTTCAGGTTTCGTGAACGCCCTCGAAACGGTGGAGATCGATACGCCGGCTTCCCTGGCGACGTCGCGAATTCCAGCTTGTTGCATCTTCTGCTCCCCTCACAGTAGACAGTAATCACAGTAGATAGTAAGAACTCATGCCATGCCGATCGCCGCGCAGATCACCAGCGTGAGCGGATACACCGCGTAGAACACCCAGCGCGTCCACGAATGCATGTAGCCGAGCTTCTCGTTGCGCGAGTGCAGTGCCACGACGCCGAGGCCAGGCGTGAGCATCCACGCCGCGCCGAAGATCGCGGCGGTGAAGATCATCGTGTTTTCGCGCTTGTGCAAGTAGTAATAGATCAGGCACATGCCGAGCGTGACGACGCCGATGTTCATGATTCGCTGCGACTGCCCGATTGTGAACAGCACGTCCCACAGCACACCGATGGCGATGACGAACACTGAAAGCACCACTTTGAGCGTGATATTGCGCATCGCATACATCAAATCGAGTATCGAGAGCACGATGAGCGCGATGACGAGCCCGAACACCGGGTTCTGCGAACCCATGTTGAACGGCTGCCCGAACACCACGTAGTCATACGGAACTTCGCACACGAGCGCGAGAATAACCAGGCGCAGCCCGTAGAGGAACGTGTTGTTGGTGTATTCGAACCCCGTGTAGAGCAGCCACGCATACATTGGGATCGCCGCCCACGAGATCGCTTCGCTGATCACGACGATCGACAACGCGAACATGTTCTCTTTGCTCGGCACGCCTACGAATTTCGGCAGCACCGCGTATGCGAGCGGGCCGAACACGGTCAGCACGGCGGCGATCATCTTTATTCTGAACTGCGAGAGTCCCTTGCCTTTGATCTCTCGCTCGCGCTCCAAGTGCCGCGTGTATTCGTCTACCATGCGAATTCCTTACTCGTATGCTCGTTTTGCCTGCCACATTACCCAGACTCGCGTTGTCTGCGGCGGTGTTGCTCAATATTTTTCGATTACTGCGCAGTTCTCAGTATTGCTGAGAACTGCGTGCTGATATGTAGTATTACTCAGCAATAATCAGCTCAATACTGAGTTACCGAGTAGTACTGCGCGGCTGCGCGAATTCAGCGCAGCCGCTTGTCGATATAGTCGAGCGCGCCGGCATAGTCCGCACCCTGCAGCGAGCACACCGCGGAATCGCAGACCTCTGGATTCGCGTCGTCGGTGTGCAGATAGATGCCGTCGACGCCGGCAACGTACGCTCCGAGAATGTCGTTGCGCGCATCGTTGCCGATCATAACCGCTTCGCGCGGATCCACGTCGAGGCGGATCAGTGCACGGCGGAACAGTTCGTTCGACGGTTTGCGCACGCCCTCGTCACTGGAAAGAATCACTTCGTCGAACGCGTCGTCGAGTCCCGCGAGCTGCAGTTCCGGCCTCGTGTAGCAGGCTTGCGCGTTCGACAGCAGCGCAACGCGCAGGCCGCGCGCCTTGAGTTCTCGAGAAATCGAGCGCGCCCGGAAACAGGTTGAATTTCGTGGTGGATCCACGGCGGAACGCCCATGCCACCTTGCGCGCGTTCTCGATGCTGTCGTCTGCCCAGCACGCCTGCAGCAGACCGCGGTAAGCGGGCAGAAAGTCTGGCTCAAACCACTCCGTGCGCGTACGCGTGGCGTTCGCGCGCACGACTTCGCGGTTGAATTGTTCGCGCAGCTGCTCGTTGTCTTGATATTGCGCGCCTTCGCGGTAGAGCGCGACGCGCAACGCAGTCCACGCGGCCTCGGAGTTCTCTTCGGTGTGGATGTCGATCAGTGTGCCATACAAATCAAAGAACACGGTGCTGTATTTGCCAGCCATATCTGCCCGCCTTTGCTTATTGTTCGAGTCGCCAGACGCTCAGCGAACGCGCTGGCATCGGGAACTCGTCGTTCGTGATGTTCAGCGTCGGCTCGCTGAACGAGTCGGTGTGTGTGCCGCGCGAGTCGAGCACGCACACCCAGTTGCTGCGATTATCGCGCGCATGCTCGATTTGCGGCAACTCGTTGTGCGAATCGTCCGCATATGCCTGTTCTATGCGCACGAGCGGCAGCGTGTGGTCCTCGCTGTCTGGGTTCACCAGCACGGCGATGGAGTCACTGCGATATGCCACCGCGTTGCCCGGCGCTTCGACGGCGATGTGCTCGGCATCGAAGAGGTCGGGATTCGCCCGGCGCAGTGAGATCAAGCGGCGGTAGTATTCCACGAGTCCGCGCATGTGCTCGGCGCGCGCCCAGTCGAGTTCGTTGACGCGAACGCCTGAATCGAACGAGTTGTCGTTGCCGAACTTGGTTTTGCCGAACTCTTCGCCGGCGAGCATGAACGGAATGCCTGCAGAGGTGTAAATGAGACCTGCGGCGAGCGTGTTCGCTTCGAGCACGGTGCTCGTCGCCTTGCCAGGTTCCGCGAGATATGCGGACTGCAGTGCGCGACGTGTGGCCTCTTCGACTTCCGCCGGATCCACAGGTTCTGCGGGAACTCCGTCGGCGCGTTCGGCGTCTTCAATGTCTTCGAGCACATTCGCCGAACCGTCGCCGATCATGCTCAGGCACAACTTGTCCCACAGCGTCCAATCGTCGTGTGCGGAGACGTATTGGATGATCTGCCCGGCGTTGCCTTCGTTCGTCTGCGGGGCACGCCATGCGTCCACAGCCTGTTCGATGCGCGGCTTGTTCGCCTGCGCGTCACCGTTCACATAGCCTTTGATGTTGCGTTCGAACACATGGCCTTTTATCGCGTCGCGCGTGCGGTCGCAGAAGTGGCCGATGCGCGAGTCGAGCAGGTGCAGGCCGCTCTTGTCTGCCAGCGCGGTGCCCGGCAGCGTGGAAGATGGGCCGGCTGCCCACGGTTCGCCATACATCAGCAGATCTTTGCCGCCCGGCAGTTCGTCGAGCGACGCGCGGATCGCGTTCATCGTCGTCGTGTCGATGAGGCCCATCAGGTCGAAGCGGAAGCCGTCGACGTGGTATTCGCGGGCCCAGTAGGTCACCGAGTCCACGATGTAGCGGCGCATCATCTCGCGTTCGCTGGCCATGTCGTCGCCGCAACCGGAGCCGTTCGAAAGGCTGCCGTCCGGCGTGCGGCGCACGAAGTAGCCGGGCACCACGCGCTCGAACCAGTTGTCGGCCGAATACATGTGGTTGTAGACCACGTCCATAATCACTTTGAAGCCCTGGGAGTGCAGGGATTGGATCATCTGCTTGCATTCGGTTATGCGCACGCTGCCGTCGAACGGGTTCGTGGAATACGAGCCTTCCGGCACGTTGTAGTTGAGCGGATCGTAGCCCCAGTTGTATTGGCTGGAATCGCGCTCGTCAACCGAACCGTAGTCATAGAACGGCAGCAGCTGAATGGCGGTGACGCCGAGCTGCTTGAAGTAGTTCAGGCCGGTCGGGAACTCGCCTTTGCCGTCGACAGTGGTGTTGAGATCGGTGAACGCCAAGTACTTTCCGCAGTGTTCCACGGGGAAGCCGCCGTGCGCGTTCGCGCTGAAGCTGGCCACGTGCATTTCGGCCACCATCGTCTCCGAAAGCGGGGTCTGCGGATGCTCGTCGTGCTCCCAGCCCACAGGGTTCGTTTGGGCGAGGTCGACGACCATGCTGCGGCGGCCGTTGACGCCAGCGCCCTTCGCCCACGGGTCGGCCGTGCGCACGAGGTTGCCGTCGCGTTGTTCGATGAGGTAGTCGTAATAGGTGCCGTGCAGGTTCTCGTCGAAGTGCACGGTCCACGCGCCGTCGCTCTGGAGTTCCGGCGTGTAGCTGCCGAGCATCGAATCGCCTTCTTCGATGCTCGAACCTTTTGAGAAGAAGCGGAGAGTCACGGATTTCGCAGATGGAGCCCAAATTGCGAACTGGGTGCCATGGTCGTGTACCACGGCACCCAGTTCACGATTGAGACTCAATGGGAATGGTTCCGCAACACCCGCGTTCAATCCAGTGGATTGATCTGCGAGTTGCATAATATTCCTTTATGGTCTTTGGCCTTAGCCCTTCACCGAGCCAGACATCGATTCCTGATAGAAGCGCTGCATGACGATGAACAGGATTGCGATCGGGATGGAGATCAGCACTGCTGCTGCTGCGAAGCGGCCGAACCAGTTGTTGATGTATTCCTTGTCGAGCATCAGCCACAGGCCCAGAGAGGCTGTGTAGTTTCCTGCGTACGGGCGATGACCTTCGCCATAACGAAGTCGAGCCACGGGGTCAGGAAGCCGACGATCGCCTGATACACGATCATTGGGCGGCAGATCGGGACGATGATGATCCAGAACACCTGCCAACGGGTGCAGCCATCGAGCATGGCAGCCTCGTCGAGCGAGGTCGGGATCGTATCCATGTAGCCCTTCATCACATAGAAGCCTGCGCCGGTGCCTGCCGAATAGACGAGGATAAGCGCGAGGATCGTGGTGCCGTCACTCGTCAAGCCCATTGCCTTCAGAATGAAGTAGATGGCGACGACCGACATGATGCCTGGGAACATGCCCAGAATCAGCACGAAGTTCATGAAGAACCTACGGCCGCGGAAGCGCATACGGCTCATCACATATGCAACCGAGAGCACGAAGAACACCGAGATGATGCACGTGAAGATTGCGATGATGAACGTGTTCATGAACATGCGCGGGAAGTCGAGCACGTTACGCTGCGTGAACAGCGTGATGTAGCTGTCGAACGAATACTGCGTCGGGAAGAACGTATCCGTATACGGCGCGGTGTTCGCGTTGAAGCTTTCGAGGAAGATCCAGACGATCGGCAGCAACCAGATGATGCCGAGCACCGTCAGCAGAACGTACGTGAGCACATCCGCGAGAATGCGGCGCTTCTTCTGATCCTTCCAGAAGCTCTGGCTCTGCGCCTTGACCGGCGTTGGAGCCTCGTTTGAAGCATTGGAGACCTGTGCGGCCTTTGTTGCGTTGCTCACCTGAATGCCTCCTCATTCTTGTAGGAACCACTGCTGCGGTAGGTGACGAGCGACACGACCGCGAGCACGATGAATGTCATGATGCCGATCACAGCACCGAGGTTGTAGTCGTTGTTGTCAACCGTCAGCTTGTAGAGCCACGTGATAAGCAGATCGGTCTTGCCTGCGGAATCGCCGACCACAGATGGCTCGCCGCGTGTAAGCAGGTAGATCACGTTGAAGTTGTTCACGTTGCCGGTGAAGGTCGTGATCAGGTATGGGGTCAGCACGAAGATGATGTATGGCATCGTGATCTTCGTGAAGATCTGCCACCAGTTTGCACCGTCGATCTCGGCGGCTTCGTACTGGTCGGCTGGAATGTTCTGCAGAATGCCGGTGACCTGCATGATCGTGTATGGAATACCAACCCAGAGGTTGATCACGATGACGGTCACACGAGCCCACGTTGCATCGGTGAAGAACGGCATTGGCGTATCAATCCAACCCCAGTTCATGAAGATGCGGTTGATGGCGCCCTGCGGCTGCAGCATCTGGTGCATGACGAGCAGCGAGACGAACTGCGGCACTGCGATCGACATCGAGAAGACCGCACGCCAGAAGCCCTTGCCGTGCGTGGTCTTGCGGTTGATGATCATGGCCAGGAACAAGCCGAGGAAGAAGTTCAGGAACGTTGCGAAGAACGCCCAGATCAACGTCCAGCCGAGCACCGACATGAACAGTCGAGCCGACACGATGCTGCCGGAGTTCGAGAACACCGTCTTGAAGTTCTGGAGGCCAACCCAGTCGAACAGCACCAAGTGGTTGTGATCGTAGCTCGTGAATGCCATCGAGATCATGAAGATCAACGGCAGCACGGTGAAGATCAGGATGCCGAGCGTAGGCAGGGCCAGGAACAGAATGTTGGCCTTCGCATCGAGCAACGTGTGAATGTCGTCGAGCAGCGACGGCGCGTGGCCGTTCTTACCCTTCAGGCACTGTGCCTTGTATGCGGAGCGGATCGCGAGATCCCACCACAGCACGAAGACCGCGCAGATGACGATGGTGGCAACGCCATACAGCAGAATAAGCACGGAGTTGTCGCCCGCGACGTGCACGAGCTTCGAGCCGACCCACTCGGTGCTGGTCTTGCGCCAACCCAACGATGGCAGCATAGCCAGATTGTGTGCACCCGAGAAGATCATGAACACGATGAAGCCAATTTCACCTGCCAGGAACAACAGACCCTTGACGATCTGATGGCGGGCAATATTGCCGAATCCGAAGAAGATGATGGAGAGCTTTGTGAACAGGTCGCCGTGCTTCAGGGCCTCACCCAGCGTATATGGCGACGGTGCCACATAGTCCGCACCCATCTTTCGGCGGCGCCTCATCTCTCTTTTTGAAAGGGTGACTACTGAACTACTCATTCCTTTCAACCGCCTCTCTTTTACTAAAACGGGTATATAAAGTAAAAGGTGGTTTTGCGTGGGAGCTTACTGAAGACATGGTGGTCTTACTCTAAAGGAAAGGGTGGGATTGTTTCGTGTCTTTTCGTTCGCCATGATATGATGCCTACTATAAAGT
>NZ_WNLP01000008.1 GCF_009727065.1 Bifidobacterium canis | reverse complement strand
TTGCTGATCTCAGGTGATGTCGCCTAATGAATATTGATCAAATCTGGACTCCATGAATCTAGGCAACAGTGGAGGAGATTCAGTCAGCGCCTGAAATCCCAGCGTATTGTAGCATGTGCCCATCACCGTATCGGTATATAGACATGCATGTTTATGCAATGTACTGTATATTTGGTACAGTGATGGGCACATGCATATGATGCATACCAATATGCGGTAGGAGATGACATGCCGAAATACTCTGTAGCCGTTGCAGGAGCGACGGGATATGCGGGCGGAGAGATGTTGAGAATACTCGCCACGCATCCGAATTTCGAAGTCACGACAGTGGCCGGGCATTCTTCCGTGGGGCATCGGCTCGGTGAATATCAGCCGCATATTCCACAGTTTGCCGACATGATTGTCGAAGATGCGACGCCAGACGTGCTCAACGGCCACGATGTGATCGTGCTCGCATTGCCGCATGGAGCCTCAGGCGCATTGGCGCAACAACTCGATGTAAACGCAACCGTGGTCGACCTTGGAGCCGACCACCGACTGGAAGACGCGAACGCTTGGAACGAGTATTACGGCGGAGACTTCTACGAGCACTGGACGTACGGCATGCCCGAATTGATTCGCGGAATCGACAGCGATAATCAATATGTGTGGCAACGTGCGGAACTCCCCGGTACGAAGCGCATTGCGGCACCGGGATGCAACGTGACGGCCACGACGCTGGCAATGCAGCCAGCCATCGCCCAGCAGCTCATCGACCCACGCACCATTGTGGCAGATCTCGCCGTCGGCTATTCCGGGGCGGGGAAAAGTCTCAAACGCATGAATCTGCTCGCATCAGAAGCGTTCGGATCGGCAACCCCATACTCGGTGGGTGGCACGCATCGTCATATTCCCGAGATTCTGCAGAACTTCGCACATGCGGCAGGATTGGACGTTTCGCAAACCTCCCGCTTCGCACTCGCCTTCACGCCGATTCTCGTGCCGATGGCACGCGGAATCCTCGCCAGTGTGAGCGCAAAACTCACACCGGCCGCACTCGAATTGAGTGACGAGCAGATTCACGACATCTGGGTCGAAGCCTATGCACAGCAGGAGTTCATCATGGTGCTGCCTGGCGGTGTCATGCCTGCGACGCAGAACGTGCTCGGCTCGAATGCGGCGCATGTGCAGGTGGCCGTCGACCGTCATTCCGGCACACTGCACGCGTTCGCGGCCATAGACAATCTCAACCGAGGAACGGCGGGGCAGGCGACGGAATCGTTGAACCTCGCGTTCGGATTGAATGACGCAACTGGATTGAGCAAGATTGGAGTGGCACCGTGAGTGTGACGTTCGCAAAAGGATTCGAAGCTGCCGGCGTTGCCGCCGGAATCTCCTCGGTGGAAGGCAAACAAGACGTCGCACTCGTCGTCAACAACGGTCCGCTGAATGCTGCGGCAGGCGTATTCACCATGAACCGTTTCTGCGCGGCACCGGTGCAATGGTCGCGTAAAGCGGTGGCGGATGGCGAGCTCAAAGCGGTTATTCTCAATTCAGGCGGCGCCAATGCCTGCACAGGGGATGCCGGCTACCAGCAAAGCGAGAAAACGGCACAAACCGTTGCATTCATGATGCATGTCGAACCGGAGGAAGTGGCCGTCTGCTCAACCGGCTTGATCGGTGAACTACTGCCGTTGAACAAAGTAGTCGAAGGTGCACAACGCGCATTCGACGCGTTGAACTCCAATGCACAGGCCGGAGACGACGCGGCACATGCGATCATGACCACCGACACGAAGCCGAAAATGGTGAGCCGTTTGGGATCCAATGGCTTCCGCATCGGCGGCATGGTCAAAGGTTCGGGCATGATCGCACCACAGCTCGCCACGATGCTGTGCGTGATCACCACCGACGCGGTGGTGAGCGCCGGGCAGCTTCAAGCCGCGCTGAATGCCGGAGTCGAGATGAGCTTCAACCGCATCGACGTCGATGGATGCATGTCGACCAACGACACCGTGTTGTTGCTGGCATCCGGTGCATCGGGCATCACACCGGATCCTGACGAATTCAACGGCTTGGTCGCCGATTGCTGCGCCAGCCTCGCAAGGCAGATCATCGGTGATGGCGAAGGCTCCAGCCACGATATTCGCATCACGGTCAGCGGCGCTACAAGCGAAGACGCGGCCTTGGCCTGCGCACGCGCGGTTGCTGCCTCGAACCTGCTTAAATGCGCCATCAGCGGCAACGACCCGAATTGGGGGCGTGTCGTCAGTTCACTGGGCACGGTTCCAGCCGATGTCGCTCCCTACGATCCCAATGACGTGTCGGTGACGATCAACGGCGTGTGCATCTGCAAGAACGGCGCTCCGGATCATGATCGCAGCGAGGTAGACATGACGTTGCGTGAAATCGACATCGACATCGATCTCGGCGCAGGAGCAAGTGAAGCCCGCGTATGGACCGACGATCTGACACATGAATACGTTCACATCAATGCTGACTATGAAAGCTGAGTGAAATGACAACTCCATTACGTGGCCCCGGATACCATTTCGATGTGCATACGGATCTGCGCCCCGACCAGAAGGCCGAAGTGCTGATCGAAGCACTCCCATGGTTGGAAGAGTTCTCGGGGAAGACCGTCGTCATCAAATACGGTGGCAATGCCATGGTCAACGACCACCTCAAGGAATGCTTCGCTGAAGACATGGTGTTCCTACGGCAGGTTGGCATTCATCCGGTCGTGGTGCATGGCGGAGGTCCTCAGATCTCGCAGATGCTCAAGGCTCTCGGCATTCACTCGGAGTTCAAGGGCGGTTTGCGTGTCACCACTCCTGAAGCCATGGATGTTGTGCGCATGGTGCTTACCGGCAAGGTCTCGCGTGAATTGGTCGGTCTCATCAATGCGTATGGCCCATTGGCCGTTGGCTTGTCGGGCGAGGATGCCGCGTTGTTCTCCGCAGCTCAGCGCAAACCGATTATCGACGGCAAACCGACCGACATCGGTCTGGTCGGTGACGTCGTTGGCGTCGACGCATCAGCCGTGGTCGACTTGATCAACGCAGGTCGCATTCCCGTCGTGTCATCCGTAGCACCTAACGAAGATGATGCCACGGAAGTGCTCAACGTGAATGCCGACTCCGCAGCCGCGGCGTTGGCGGCAGCCCTGAACGCGCACAAGCTTCTCATTCTCACGGATGTCGATGGCCTGTACGCTGATTGGCCTGATAAGGATTCATTGATCGGACGAATCGGCGTTGAAGATCTCCGGGATCTTCTTCCAGAACTCGAATCGGGTATGCGCCCGAAGATGGAGGCCTGCGTACGTGCGATCGACGGTGGCGTCAGGCAGGCGCACATCATTGACGGGCGCAAGCCACATTCCATTTTGAACGAGGTGTTCACCACGGCTGGCGTGGGAACGATGGTAATGCCGGGTGAAGGTATGGAACTAAGGAGCTCATATGACGGCAGAGACTGATAACGAACCATTGGAAGTCGACGACGAGTTGATCGACGAATATGAAGACGTGCACATGCACGTCTTCGGCACGCCGTTGCGTGTGCTCGACCACGGTCAGGGCACGCATGTGTGGGACGTCGACGGCAACGAATACCTCGATTTTCTCGCAGGCATCGCCGTCAATTCGATCGGCTACGCCCACCCGAAATGGGTTGAGGCCGTCGCTCGACAGGCAGGTCAGGCGGCCCATGTGAGCAACTACTTCGCCACACGCCCGCAGATCGAACTCGCCCGCAAACTCATCGAACTGGCCGGCGCCCCGGAAGGATCACACGTTTATTTCGGCAACTCCGGTGCCGAAGCCAATGAAGCGGCTCTGAAACTTGCGAAGCTGTATGGCAGGACGCTCAACTCGAGCAAACCGTACCGCATCATCGCATTGGAACACGGTTTCCATGGCCGCACAATGGGAGCGTTGTCGGCCACCTGGAAGCCGGTCATCCGTGAGCCGTTCGAACCATTGGTGCCGAATTTCGAATTCGTGCCGGCTAACAACATCGAGGCGATGCGCGCCACATTCGAAGATGAGGGCAAGGGTCCCGTGGCGGCGGTCATCATGGAACTCATCCAAGGCGAGGCCGGTGTGCTGCCATTGAACGTGGATTTCGTGCAAGGTGTGCGTGAGCTGTGCACCGAGCACCATGCCAAGCTCATCATCGACGAGGTCCAAACGGGCATCGGCCGCACCGGCACGTGGTTCGCGTTCCAGCGTGAGGATCTTGGTGGAGTCACCCCTGACATGGTGACCTTCGCCAAGGGCGTCGCCGGCGGTTTCCCGATGGGTGGCATGATCGCTTTCGGAGAAGAGCTTTCGGCGTTGTTCTCACCGGGAACACACGGATCGACATTCGCGGGCAACCCACTTGGTGCAGCCGCAGGACTTGCCACCATCGGCGTCATCGAAGATGAGGGACTGTTGAAGAACACCCAAGAAAGAGGCGAGCAGTTGCGCAACGGAATCCGAGAATGCGGCAACCCGCTGTTCGAGCAGGTTCGCGGTCGCGGACTCCTCAACGCCATCGTGCTTACGCATCCATGCGCACATGCGGCGATGGAATGGGCACTCGCCCACGGTCTCATCGTCAACGCAGTAGCCCCCAATGCACTGCGCCTGGCGCCACCGCTGGTCGTCACCGAGCAAGATATCGATCAGGCCGTGCGCATTCTCGCTCAGATTCCATCGAATCTGAGCGATGACTGAACAGTTCAAAACAGCAAACAGCACAATCTCAACGAGAGCATAACGACACAAGTAAGGAAGTGTGAAATGGGTGAGCTACGCCATATGCTGCGTGACGATGACGTCAATCACGAGGAGCAGAAGCAGATTCTCGAACTGGGCATGAAGTTCCGTGAAAACCGCTTCTACCACCAGCCATTCGCAGGACCGCAGGGCGTTGCGGTGATCTTCGACAAGCCAAGCACCCGCACACGCTCCAGCTTCTCCATCGGCGTTGCGGAGCTGGGCGGCTACCCACTTGTCATCGACAAGTCCGGCTCTCAACTCGGTCGCGGCGAACCGGTGAGCGACACCGCCGAAGTACTCACGCGCATGGCATATGCGATCGTGTGGCGCACATTCGAACAGGAAAGGGTCGAAGAAATGGCGCGAGTGGCCACCGTTCCGGTCGTCAACGCGTTGACCGACGAATTCCACCCATGCCAGGTACTCGCGGATTTCCTCACCCTCGCACAGTTCAAAGGCGGTGTCGATAATCTCGAGAACCTGAAAATCGCCTATGTAGGCGATGCTGCGAACAACATGTCGAATTCATATCTGCTCGCCGGCGCGGTCGCAGGCATGGATGTGCGTGTGGCTGGCCCCAACGGTTTCCTGCCCGATACCAACATCGTGGAAGATGCCGAAGCCGTTGCTGAGACGACCGGTGGAAAGATCACCGTCACCGTTGATCCGGAAGAAGCGGTCGATGGCGTGGACTGCATCTTCACCGACACCTGGGTGTCGATGGGTGAGGAAGCTGAATACGCGATCCGTTCCAAACCGTTCTGGCCATATCAGGTCAATGCGAATCTGATGGGATTGGCGAAGCCGGACGCGCTGTTCCAGCATTGCCTTCCTGCATACCGTGGCAAAGAGGTCACCGCCGACATCATCGACGGCCCGCAGTCCGTGGTTTGGGATGAGGCCGAGAACCGCCTGCATGCGCAGAAGGCGTTGCTCACCTGGCTCATCGGCCAGCAGCGTGGCGATGAAAGCCTGATGCACTGATGAGTGACATGAGCGAAGACCGTGTGACGCCATCCTCGCAGACATCCAGCGGTGTGGCGCGACCGAGTACACGTGCGGCACGATTGCAGATGGTGCGCCAACTGCTCGCCGAGAATGTGGTGACATCGCAGGCGCAGCTTTCCGAATTGCTCGCACGCGAGGGGTTCCCCGTGACGCAGGCGACGATGAGCCGCGATCTCGACGAGGTGAACGCCGCAAAGACGCGCATGCCAGACGGCACGATCGCCTACGCGGTCGCCGATCAGGTGCCGTTGTCGAACACCACCGATGGAGGTTCCGAAGCCAGGGGGGAGCAGCAGCTGTCGAAAGTGCTCACCGGACTGGTCGTATCTGTGGCGCACGCATCCAATTTCGTCGTGGTGCACACGCCATCCGGTGCCGCCCAATATGTTGCGAGTGTCATCGATACTCGGACCATAGACGGTGTGCTCGGCACGATCGCCGGCGACGATACGATTCTGATCATCTGCTCCGATGACGACACCGCGGTGTTCCGCTCGCAATGGTTGCTGAAGATCTCTTCGCGCGCCTGACTTTTTCGTTTGACCCTTATATACGGTGGCCGCAAAACGCAAACCTTGCGGCCACCGTATATATAGGGTCAATTGCATACGTGGCGGGATGAAACATCACGTGAAAGCTTCCCGCGTGTCGAAATGTGAATATATATACATACTTGTGTATATAGTGTGTATATTATAACTTGAACATACACGATTGAAAGGCTTGCGATGAGCGATAAGAACCGTATTGTGCTGGCATATTCCGGCGGCCTCGACACCTCTGTGGCCATTCCATACCTCAAAGATCGCACCGGCAAAGACGTGGTTGCTGTTTCGCTCGATGTCGGTCAGGGCGGCGAGAGTCTGGAGACGATCAAGGCACGTGCTCTGGCTTGCGGTGCGGTCGAAGCATACATCGTCGACGCGCGAGACGAATTCGCCAACGAATACTGCATGCAGGCACTCAAAGCCAATGCGATGTATGAGGGCGTCTACCCGCTGGTCTCCGCCATCTCACGTCCGCTGATCACGAAGCATCTCGTGCGTGCCGCCCACCAGTTCGGCGCCGACACGATCGCGCACGGTTGCACCGGCAAGGGCAACGATCAGGTTCGTTTCGAGGTTTCCATCCAGTCGATCGACCCGGAACTCAAGGCGATCAGCCCGATCCGCGACCTTTCGTTGACCCGCGACGTTGAAATCGCCTACGCGAACGAGCATGACCTGCCGATCGTGCAAACCGAGAAGAGCCCGTTCTCCATCGATCAGAACGTGTGGGGACGTGCCATCGAAACCGGCTTCCTCGAGGATCCGTGGAACGGCCCGACCAAGGATTGCTATTCGTACACCGACGATCCCGACTTCCCGCCCGTCGAAGATGAGGTCGTCATTGAATTCAAGCAGGGCGTACCCGTCAAGATCGACGGACGAGACGTCACGCCGCTGCAGGCCATCGAAGAGATGAACCGTCGTGCAGGCGCGCAGGGCATCGGCCGTGTCGACCTGATCGAAGATCGTCTCGTCGGCATCAAGTCTCGTGAACTCTACGAGGCGCCGGGCGCCATCGCACTGATCACCGCGCATCAGGAACTGGAGAACATGTGCCTGGAGCGTGAACAGCACCGCATCAAGCGCGACATCGACAAGCGTTGGGCCGAACTCGTCTACGATGCGCAATGGTTCTCCCCGGCGGTCAAGTCGCTCAACGCATTCATCAACGACACCCAGCAATACGTCTCCGGTGAGATTCGCATGATCATGCACGGCGGGCGTGCCGTCGTCGTCGGCCGTCGCTCCGACAGCTCGCTCTATGACTACAATCTGGCGACCTATGAATCGGGTGACTCGTTCGATCAGGGTGCATCCAACGGCTTCATCGAGATCTACGGCCTGCCCACCAAGGTCGCTGCTGCTCGCGACGTGAAGTTCGGCAACGGCATCGAAGTTCCGAACAACACCGTAGAATAGGCAGCAGATAGGAACAGATAGTCTGTGGCATGGAATGAAGGAGGCGTCAACACGCCTCCTTCATTCGCTTAACGGGGCCACACCTCAGCCGCGAACGCGAGCCGATGGCCGCGAAAGAGAGGACAGCATGACTGACGAACAGCAGCATCAAGGCGAAGAGCATCTGGCATTGTGGGGAGGTCGATTCTCATCCGGCCCATCGCCGGAACTCGCCCGACTCAGCAAATCGACGCAGTTCGATTGGCGACTTGCCGATGACGACATCGCAGGATCACGAGCCCATGCGCGTGCCCTTGGTCGAGCAGGGCTGCTGACCGCTGACGAACTGCAGCGCATGGAAGCTGCTCTCGACGAACTGCAGCGTCGCGTGGACTCCGGAGAGTTCACACCCATCGAAGACGATGAAGACGAAGCCACCGCATTGGAACGTGGCCTATTGGAGATCGCCGGCGACGAGCTGGGCGGTAAGCTGCGCGCAGGCCGTTCGCGCAACGACCAGATCGCCACGCTGATCCGCATGTGGATGCGCCGCCATGCACGCGTGGTGGCCAATCAGTTGCTGAACCTAGCCGACGCACTGCTCGTGCAGGCGAAGGAAGCCGGACACACCGTGATGCCCGGTCGCACGCATATGCAGCACGCCCAACCGGTGTTGCTCGCGCACCAGCTCATGGCTCACGTCTGGCCGCTGCTGCGCGATGTCGAACGATTGAGGGACTGGGACAAGCGCGTGGATGCCAGCCCATATGGCTCCGGTGCGCTTGCAGGCAATACACTTGGTCTGGAGCCGGTCGCCGTGGCACGCGAGCTCGGGTTCACGAACGTCACCGAGAATTCGATCGACGGCACAGCCAGTCGCGATCTCGTCGCTGAATTCTCGTTCATCATGGCCATGGCAGGAGTTGACATCTCCCGTCTTTCCGAAGAGATCATCATCTGGAACACGCAGGAATTCGGTTTCGTTCGCCTCGATGACGCATATTCGACCGGTTCCTCGATCATGCCGCAGAAGAAGAACCCCGACATCGCGGAGCTGGCTCGCGGTAAAGCAGGTCGTCTCATCGGCGATCTGACCGGACTGCTCGCCACGCTCAAAGGACTTCCGACGGCATATGCGCGTGACCTGCAAGAAGACAAGGAGGCGGTGTTCGACCAGGTTGACACGCTCGAGGTTCTTCTGCCCGCGTTCACCGGCATGATTCGCACGATGACGTTCAACACGGAGCGACTTGAACAGCAGGCTCCCACCGGTTTCGCCCTTGCCACCGACATCGCTGAATGGTTGGTGAAGAACGGCGTTCCATTCCGCCATGCACATGAACTCTCGGGAGCATGCGTGAAGGCTGCGGAAAGCCGTGGCGTTGAGCTCTGGGATCTGACCGACGACGATTTCATCGAGATTTTCCGTGGCTTCGTCGAACCGGATGTCGCCGTCAATGTGCGCGAAGTGCTATCGACTGAAGGTTCGGTCGCCGCACGCGCAGGCAAGGGAGGCACGGCGCCGAACCGCGTACGCGAACAGATCATGAGCGCGAAAACGCTGATCGAACAGTTGCGTTCCGTATTCCAGGCCAAGAGCGATGGCATCGCCTACAAAGCACCGGGTTCGCTCAGCAAGGACTGAGCAGGGGCTTTACGATGCTCAACGATGATCGGATCAGATCGATAGTCGAACATTTCGGCGCGGACATTCTCTCGCATGAACATATGCAGATAGAGAAACGCGCGTTGCAACACGGCAGTGTGACCACTTTCGAACACTCGGTTCTTGTGGCATGCATGAGTGTGCGCATCGCGGATCGCTTACGCCTATGGGAGCATGTGAATCTGCGCGCACTCGTGCGTGCCGCATTGCTGCATGATTATTTTCTGTATGACTGGCACGAATACGACGGTGGCACGCACCGACTGCATGGTTTCCGACATCCATACACGGCGGAGCGCAATGCGCGCGCCGACTTTGAGCTCGACGACATCGTTTCGAACAGCATTCGTACGCATATGTTCCCATTGACGCCTATTCCGCCGAAATATTTGGAAGGCGCCATAGTCAACATCGCCGATACTGTGTGCGCGATCAAAGAGACGCTCGGCTCGAGAAACTAGAAAAACGCGGTTTTGTGTCGCCAATGTATGACACACTGAGACTGCCGCCGCGGCGGGCATATTCGATACACACGAGGAGATATTGGCATGGCTCACGTCATCGATTTCAAGGACGCCGGATTCGATTCCGTGCTCGATGAACTGGAATGGCGCGGCTTGATCTCTCAGTCCACAGATAGGGATCGGCTCGCGCAGACTTTGAGCGGAGATCCGATCTATTATTACTGCGGATTCGACCCCACGGCCCCATCGCTGCACATCGGCAATCTGGTGCAGCTCATCATCATGCGACACCTTCAGGAGGCCGGTCACCATCCGATCGCACTGGTCGGCGGAGCCACCGGTCTGATCGGCGACCCGCGCCAATCCGGAGAACGCATCCTCAACCCCAAAGACGTGGTGGAACAGTGGTGCGAACGCCTGCGCATCCAAATCGGTGACATTCTCGTGCAAGAGGGCGAAAATCCGGTCACATTCGTTTCGAACTACGACTGGACCGCAACGATGAACGTACTCGACTTCCTGCGCGACGTCGGCAAGAATTTCCGAGTCGGTACGATGATCTCCAAAGACATCGTGGCTCGCCGCCTCAACTCCGAGGAAGGCATTTCGTTCACCGAATTCAGCTATCAGGTGCTGCAAGGCAACGACTACCTGCATCTGTATGACCACTTCAACTGCGTGCTCGAATTGGGTGGCTCGGATCAGTGGGGCAACCTGACTTCCGGACTCGACCTGATTCACAAGGTGCGCGGCGTCAACGTGAACGTGATGGCAAGCCCCATCATCACCGATGCCAATGGCAAGAAGTTCGGCAAATCCGAAGGCAACGCCGTGTGGCTCGACCCCAACATGCTGTCCGTCTACAAGTTCTACCAGTTCTGGCTCAATCGCCCTGATGTGGAGATGGCAAGCCTGCTCAAGGCGTTCACGTTCCTGCCGAAGGCCGAGATCGAACGACTGATCGATGCCACCGACACAAATCCAGGTGCTCGCGAGGCGCAGAGAGTGCTCGCATGGGAGGTCACGAGCCTCGTGCACGGTGACGACGCCACACGCAAGGCGATCGATGCCTCGGCATCGTTGTTCGGTCGTGGCGGCGAATTGGCTGATATCGACATCGATACGCTTGAAGCCGCTCTTGACGGGCTCAAAATAGAAGACGAGAACGGCAACAAGGTGTTCGCAGTCGCCGTTCCGGGCGACCGCATCAGCGAGGCGGGCGTTCGTGCGGGACTCTTCAAATCCATTTCCGAAGCTCGTAAGACCATCAAATCCGGTGGCGTGTATATCAACAACATCCGAGTTGAAGACGACGAACAGTTGTTGGCGGATCCGGACTTCCTCAAAGGGCGTTTCGTGGTGCTGCGCCGTGGCAAGAAGGCCCTTGGCGCTCTCGTTCGCGGCTGATTCAAGCAGTAGCGAAGCAACACCCTTGACGGGAACATATCCAGTAGACTAGAAACAGTACAGATAAGGCGGGCTTCGGCCCGCCTCTTAATTGCGAGGTTAACATGGCAGACGAACGGGCATCCCATCGTAACAATGGTTCATCACGTGGTCGCTCCTACGGTTCAAGCCGCGGCGGCAACGGTAACGGCAGAAACGGACGATCGGGTTCCGGATTCCGCGGACATGGCAACGGCGGCGGATTCCACCGTTCAGGCAACTCCTCCTCACGTCGCTACAATTCCCATAACCGCGATGATCGCGGATACCGTCATGAAGGCGATGGCGAGTATCGCAGGAGCGGTGACGGCGAACGTCGTTTCCGCGACAACGATCATCGCCGCGACTTCCACCGTGACAACGATCGTCGCGGTAACGGTGGCTTCCATCACAACGGCGATCGCCGTAACAACGGTGAGCGCCGTGGATTCCGCCACGATGACGATCGCCGTGACTACCGTCGCAGGGACGACCGTCAGGATCGCGGATATCGTCGTAACGATGATCGCCGAGACCGCGACTACCGCGATGACCGTCGCAACAATCGAGATGATCGTCGTGACTTCAATCGCGGCAACCATCGTGACGATGATCGTCGTGATTTCAAGCGTGATAACAGGCGTAATGATGATCGCCGTGATTTCAAGCGCAATGATCGCCACGGCAATGGAGGCAATCCCAGGTATCGCCGTGATGACCGTAATGACGATCGTCGCGATTTCAACCGTGAGGAGCGTCAGGCATACCGTGATCGCAAGCGCGACGAATACATGTCGAAGTCTCGCAAGAACTCCGATGGCACGGTCAGCTTCCCCTCGCAGAACCCGTATGAGCGTTTGCGCCCCGGCGAGCCGAAGCTGCCGAAGGGCCTCGAATGGAGCATGCTGAGCAAAGACGAGCGTGAACGTCTGCGTGGCCTGTCGAAGGAGCATGCCGAGAACATCGGCCTGCATATTCTGGCCGCCTACACTTTGGAGGCCAATGATCCGCAGGCGGCGCTGGCTCACGCGCAATGGGCCGCGAAGCAGGCATCCCGCGTCGATATCGCTCGCGAAACACTGGCTATGGTCGCGTATCGTCAAGGCGACTACAAGCTTGCTCTGCGCGAATTCCAGACCGCATTCCGTATGAACGGGTATCTGGACTATCTGCCGTTCATGGCGGATTGCGAACGTGGCCTCGGCAAGCCGAAGAAAGCCATTGAATTGTGCTTGTCTGACAACGCCAAGCAGCTGACCGGTGAAGCGAAGGCGGAGATGTTCCTCGTCTATGCCGGCGCATTGGCCGACCTTAAACTGTGGGATCAGGCCATCGAGGTCGTGTCGAAACTCGTGCATGCCAAAGGATTGGCCGGCGAATATCGTATGCGTGCGGCCCAAGCGGAGCAATACTTCCTTGAGGAGGCCGGACGCAGCGATGACGCAGTCGCCATGGATGAGCTCATCGACGATCTGGAAGACAGGTATGCGGATGCCGACGAAGACGAGACGAGCGACGATTTCGTCGTCGACTACGACGTCGAAGATCTTCCGGAAGACCTGCAGGCCAAACTCGGTGTGACGCCCGATGACGCCCAGTATGCGCCGTTTGACGGCGAAGATGGCGTCAACATGGACGACGAGACGCGCATTCCAGAGGAAGAGCAGCGTTCCGGTGCCGAGATGGATATCGAGCCAGCGCAGATGGAGGAACGCAACACCCGTCGTGATGAAGAAGGCGAGATGGGTGATCCCGATCTGACCGATGCAGCGAATGACGTCGACGAAGAAGATGCGCAGATCGGAGACAGCGAAGAGGAAATCGAAGACGAAACGGAGTGACCAAGTGACGTTGCGCAAAGCCGCCGAACAAACTTTGAGCGAGCAATACGCTCTGGCTCTTCTCGACCTCGATGGCGTCGTCTATCGAGGCAAGGATCCGGTGGCTTTCGCCTCTTCAAGCATCATGCAGGCGCAACGGCTCGGCATGACGATCGAATACACCACGAACAATTCATCTCGCATGCAGAGCGTAGTCGCCGACCAGCTGCGTGGTTTTGGCCTTGACGTGGAACCATGGCAGATCATCACCTCGTCCGTAGTGGCGGCACGCATGGTGGCACGCCATGTGCCTGAAGGCGCTGCGGTACTCGTCGTGGGTGCCGAGCATCTGCGTGACGAGGTGTCGAAGCAATCCTTGGTGCCGGTCGACTATGCGAGCGATCATCCGGTTGCCGTCATCCAAGGATGGTTCCCGCAAATGACGTGGGAGCAAATGGCACAGGCTGCCTATGCCGTGGAAGACGGCGCACAGTATTTCGTGACGAACAGGGATCTGACCATTCCACGTGAGGCCGGCATCGCTCCCGGATGCGGTTCGATGATCCAGGCGGTCATCAATGCGACTGGCGTGCAGCCAATCGCTTCTGCTGGCAAACCCGAATCGGCGATGTATGACGAAGCCAGACTGCTGGCCGCGCATGGTGAACGCGAACCCATTGCCAAAGAGCAATGCCTGGCGATCGGCGACCGTCTCGACACCGACATCGAGGCGGGCAACCGTGGCGGCTATGACTCCTTGGCCGTTCTCACCGGCGTGACCAATCCGACCGAGCTCATGTGTGCGCCGGCGCATCTGCGTCCGACTTACATCACGCCGGATCTGCGCGGATTGAACGAACCATATCCGCAGGTTCTCGTCACCGGCGAGTCTGCAACATGTGGTGATGCTTGGGCTCGTTTCAACGAATCCGCGGTCATCGTCAACGATTCCACCGACATCAACGCATTGCGCGCGGCCTGCGCATTGTGCTGGCATCTGATCGACGCCGGCACCGATATCGGCTCCATTGGCCTGCCGGACTTCACCATCACCAGCAGATAAAAGATCGCTTGCATATGGCTGACACAACTCTTGCGATGAATGACCGCGATGATGCCCAGCCGTTCGGCACATACGTCTATAAGGATGCGCGTGCCGAACGGCTCGACGTTGTAGTCGGAACGTTGGCGGAGATGACACGTTCCAAAGCGCAACGGCTCATTCGGGAAGGCAACGTGCAGGTCAACGGCACGCCAGCGACGAAACCATCCATGAAAGTGGTGCCCGGTTCACGAATCCAAGTGCTGCACTTAGGCGACGAATATGTGTCACGAGGCGCATACAAGCTCATCGGCGCATTCGATGCGTTCGCAGATCACGGTCTTGGGGAACCACATGGATTGGACTGCCTTGATATAGGGGCTTCGACCGGAGGCTTCTGCGAAGTGCTGCTGCGCAGGGGAGCGGCACATGTGATCGCTCTCGACGTTGGGCACGGCCAATTGGATCCGCGGATCGCGCAAGATCCTCGCATCATCGAAATGAGCGGCGTCAATATTCGCGACGTACATTCCGAAGATCTGCCATACGCACCCCAGATGATCGTCTCGGATGTCTCATTCATCTCGCTGACCTATGTGCTGCCGGTTATCGCACGCATCGCAGCGCACGACGCGCAGATAGTGCTATTGGTCAAACCACAGTTCGAAGTGGGGCGCACCAATCTGGGTAAGCATGGCATCGTCACAGACCCACAATTGAGGGAACAGGCGTTGCGCACGGTCATCGATTCCGCTACGGAACAGGGATTGCACGTTGTCGCACATGCGCCTTCACCGATCGAAGGCATGCACGGCAACCACGAGTATCTGCTCTATTTGCGTAGCTGAACCATACGTCAGCCGCGAATGAAGTGGTCTATCTGATCCTGCTTGCCCAGAATAATAAATTCATCGTTGCGACGAAGAGGAAGATCGTTCGACGCGTATTGGAATTCATGACCGGGAGATTTGACGCCGACGATGGTCACGCCATAACGGTCGTGGATTTTGGCTTCGCCGATCGTATAGCCGACGAATTGCGGGGGAGTGTGGATCTTGACGACGCTGTATGCGCCTTCCAGTTCGATGTAGTCCAGGTAGTTGCCCGACACAAGATGCCCGACGCGTTTACCTGCGTCGGTTTCCGCGTTGATGATGTGTCGTGCGCCGATGCGCTGAAGAATGCGGGCATGCTCCTTCGACACCGATTTCGCCCAGATGTCGGAGATGCCGGCATCCAATAGGTTGCCGGCGGTGATGACGGACGCTTCGACGCTGTCGCCGATCGCCACGACCGCGATATCGAAGTCGGAGGCGTTCAACTGTTCGATCGCGAGCACATCGGTCATGTCGGCCTGCACGGTGGGGATCTGGGACGACCAGCGGTTCACCAGTTCGGGATCCTTGTCGACGGCGAGCACATCCTGCCCCAATGCATCCAATGTGGTGGCGACGGCGCTACCGAATCGTCCCAGACCGACGACCAGCACGCTACGACTCTCAGGCATGACGTTTCCTTTCTTCCAACCATTCACTATAGCTGGGCATACGAAGATATTCCTCTTGTGAGGGGCAATGCATGGCACTTATCGTGCGTGACGGGAATGCGGTGACACTAGCCGACGACGATCTGGCCTTCCGGATAGCGAACGACCTCCACCTCCTTCGGACGGCTGACCGCATACGCCAACGTCATCGGGCCGAGCCTGCCGACCACCATCGCGGCGGCGAGAATATACAGTGACGCGGGATTGTCGGCATTGGCCACGCCCACCGTGTAGCCGCCCAAGCCGAATGCCGAGCATGTGTCGAACATCGCATGGCTGAATGACGAGTCGGTGACGAGCATCAATGCGATCGATGCTCCGAACACCAAGGCGATGCAGGAGGTGGTGATGCTGATGGCCGTCATGATCGCATGCGACGGGATGCGCTTGTGGAATGCGTTCACATCGGTGTGGCCGGTGAACGCCGCCTTGCACACCAGCAGGATGACCGCCAACGTGGTGACTCGGATGCCGCCGGCCGTTGAGGTGGAACCACCGCCGATGAACATGACGATGCTCATGAACACCTTGGTGCATTCCTTGACGTCAGGCACCCAGGAGAGATCGAAGCCGCTGCTTCGCGGCATGACCGCGGCGACCATGGCACGACGCATGCGCGTGTCGATGTCGCCGTCTTTGAACAGTCGGGGATTGTCCCACTCCACCGCCAGGAACCAGATCAGTGAGATGAGCACGATCGTGAACGTCATGATCAACGTGATCTTCGTATGCAACGACCAGTGTTTCGGGGACTTGTGGGCACGTGCCGTGCGGAAGATGTTGAGAATGACGGGAAAGCCGAGCGTGCCGCAGAACGCGCTGACCAGAATAGGCATTCCAACGGCCCAATTGTTCACATACAATCCGGCGCCGTCAGGCGTGAACCCGCAGTTGTTGTATGACATGACGGCGAAGAACAGCGATTCCCACAGCGTTTTGCCGATATTGCCCTTGTTCACCGACCACAATCCGGGGAACAGCGAGATGAGCGTGATCGTCTCGATCGTGAACGTCGTCATCAACACCACATGCAGAACGCCGCGAATCTCACTGAGCTTATTGGTGCCCAATTCGCTTGCGGCAAGCAGTCGTTGCATGGCTTTGAGATGGTGATTGACTGCCAACGCGATCAACGACGCGCAAGTCATGACGCCCAAGCCGCCGAGCTGCACGCAGAAGATGAGCACCACCTGCCCGAACATCGTCCAATGCTCGGTGGTGTTGACCACTGATATGCCGCAGGTAGACAATGCTGAGACCGCCGTGAAGAATGCCGTGGAAAACGATGACTTCTGGCCCTGTTGCGTGGAGATCGGCAAGCTCAGCAGCGTCGTCGATATCGTGATCAACGCCAGAAAATAGATGATTGTGAGTCGACCCGGATGCGAATTGAGACGATAGGTCAATGATCGACGTTGCGGAGTGCGTTCCTCGAAAGCGCTTTTTCGAACGTGTCTCCGGAAAACCACCAACCGTATCCGCGCGAAGACTCCGCGTTGGAAGTCGATTCGTCGAAGAGGAGATTGGCCATGCGTCCTCCTGCCCGAATAGATCTCCCTGCACTTCGCACAGCCATGCGAAGCATTGCACTATGCCATTGTAGAAATAAGACCGACTTTTAGCCAGATACTGCGGCATACCGCATCGTAGTGTGGGACGGCGTTGCCCACGGCGTGTGGTCTCGGGGAGCGTCGAGGCTTGTGCATCGGCTAAGATGGAGCCGAAAACCTACGGAAGAGGTGATGATGGCCAAATCCCGGCATGTTGTGGTGGTCACCCATAAGAGACTGCGAGAAAGCGGCAACATCGTGCAGAACACGTTGCTGCAGTTGGAGCGAGCCGGCTTCGACGTGACCCTGATCGACACGAACAACATTCCGGATTTCGGCACACTGCCGCCAAGCGTCGACGAGAACACCGAAATAGTGGTTGTGCTCGGAGGCGATGGCACCATTTTGCGCGCCGCGGAACTCGTGCACTGCACCGACGTGCCGATCATCGGCATCAATATGGGGCATGTGGGTTTTCTGGCGGAGTTCGAAAGCTTCCAACTCGAAGAGGCCATCAGAAGAATCTGTGAACGCGACTACCTGATCGATGAGCGCATGGTGGCGCATGTAGACGTATGGCTGCCGGGGCAGGAGGAACCTCTGCGCGATTGGGCGCTGAACGACATCACGATCGAACGTGCCGACCGTGGAAAATGGTCGAATTGAGCATCGGTGTCGACGGGGCCGCAATGAGTTCATTCGGCTGTGATGGCGTGATCGTTTCGACGCCCACAGGCTCCACCGCATACGCATTCTCGGCGGGCGGCCCGATCGTCTGGCCGAATGTGCAGGCGCTGCTCATGGTGCCGTTGGCTGCACACGCGTTGTTCGCCAGGCCGATCGTCATCGGGTCGACGTCAACATTGCAATTCACGATCCATGAGGACTCCACGTCAGGTGGCTGGATCTGCTGCGACGGCCGACGCCAGCGCGGGCTGCCGAAGGGAACCCGCGTCGAAATCCGCCAATCCGCCAGCAGCCTCAAACTGGCACGCCTCTCCGACGTACCGTTTACGAACCGCCTGGTGACGAAATTCAACCTCCCGGTGGAAGGATGGCGTGACCATTCGGCGAATGCGTCGGGCATTCGCGAACCTCGATGGGACGCGGATCCGAGAGGGACTTCGCTGAAAGGTCAAGGCGACGAAGAAGACGACGACCAGTAGTCGAACAAATGTTCTACTGGGTGGTATGATGGTGCCTTGGCAGCGGCCATAAGTCCGACCACGTCGTAATGGATGGTGAACATGCTTGAAGAGCTCGAACTGCGAGATCTGGGTCCCATTGAAACCGCGACCATCGATCCAGCGCCGTCGATGACCGCCATAACGGGTGAGACAGGTGCGGGCAAGTCGATGCTGCTCAATGCACTCCGTATGATCTCCGGTGCGCCCGCCGATACGCGCCGTGTCGCCCCGGGGGCCAGTCAAGCATGGGCGCAAGGCATTTTTCTGATCGACGCGCAAGGCACATTGAAAACCATGCTCGACGATGCGGGGATTGACGTCGACGACGACGAATTGTTCCTGTCTCGCACGATTCCAGCGCGTGGACGCTCCCGCGCCGTGCTGAGCGGGAAGACGGTGCCTCGCGCCGTGCAAGCAGATATCGCCGCACAGCTGGTGACCATTCACGGGCAGGCGGACCAGTTGCGTCTCGCCTCGACAGCCCGTCAGCGCGCGTTCCTCGACAGGTATGCGCGTAACGGCGACCTACGAGCAACATTCGCGAAAGCATACAACGAATACGAAAACGTCTGCGAGCGGCTGCACAAGCTCAATTCGCAGGAAGCCTCGATGAGGCAGCAAGCCGACTACCTGAAAGACTCGATCGAACGCATCAATCGCGTCAACCCGAAAGAGGGGGAGCTGGATGAGCTTCTGGAACGTCGCGATCGCATCGAACACGCCACGCAGATCGCGTCCGGCGTGGAACGCGCGCTCGCCGATCTGGATCCTTCTCAATTCGAGGAGGCATCGGAAAGCGTGGGTGTGACGCAGCTCATCGCCAATGCGGCGCAGGCCTTGCGCTCGATTCAGACGTCCGGCACCTTCGCACAGTTGGCCGATCGTCTGGATGCCGCCAGCGCAGACATCGACGACATCGTGTTCTCATTGTCTCGCCAACTGGACGAAGACGTGCAGTCAGGCGACCTCGATGTGATCAATGAGCGCATCCATGAGCTCAACGAGTTGACGGGGCGCTGGGGGCCAAAGCTGTCGGATGTGATCGCCTGGCGGGATCAGGCGATGATTGACGTCGAAGATCTCGACGCGTCACCGGAACAGGTGCGCAAACTCGAAGAGGAACGCGATGCGCGTCATCGTGAGACGTTGACCGCCGCACGAGACCTGTCGAAAAGCCGTGCACGTGCGGCGAGATCCCTGTGCAAGCGTGTGAAAAGCGAGCTTGCGCAATTGGCGATGGCCGGCGCGCAGCTTGACATCGTGGTGAACGAACGTCAGGGTGATGACGCGTTGGACTCCACCGGAGTGGATACCATTGAATTCCTGTTCACACCGTTCCCCGGCTCGCAGCCGTTGCCGATGGGCACGAGCGCATCCGGTGGCGAATTGAGTCGTTTGATGCTCGCATTGGAATTGTGTGCTTCAGACGTGCCGGTGCAATCTGCTGCGTCCGATCACGGCCAGTCAGATGAACGACGTCAGAGGATGACGTTCATCTTCGATGAGGTGGATGCCGGTGTGGGAGGCAAAGCGGCAGTGGAGCTTGGTCGCCGTCTTGCGCAGCTTGCGCAGCATGAGCAGGTCATCGTCGTCACACATCTGCCGCAAGTCGCGTCTTGGGCATCCCGACAGTACGTGGTTGGCAAGGAGACGCAGGGGAATTCCACGCACACCAGTGTGCATGAGGTCAGTGGTGACGATCGCGTGCGTGAGATAGCGCGCATGCTCGCAGGCAGCGAATCCGAAACCTCCCTCGACCATGCGCGGGAGCTCCTTGAACAATCAGTGCTAGAACAGGAGCCATGAGCACTATGGGCATCAACAGCGGTAAAGCGGCGATCTTCGACCTTGACGGTACGCTACTGGACTCCATGGGCGTATGGGATCAAGTCGATCTCGAGTTTCTGGGCAGACGTGGATTCGACGTGCCGGACGACTACATGCAGAAGGTGTCTGCCATGCAGTTCCGTGACATCGCGCGCTACACGATTCGCCGATTCGACCTTGATGAAAGCGTGGACGATCTTCTGCGCGAGTGGAATGATCTCGCATTCGAAGCATACATCACGACGGTGGAGGCCAAGCCCGGTGCGAAGCAATATCTGCGTGAACTGCGCGACAGCGGCGCGAAGCTGGCAGTGGTGACCTCGATGCTGCCGACACTCAGAGAGCCGGCGTTACGGCACGTGGGCATGTTCGATGACTTCGATCTCATCATCGGCACCGGCGAGCATGGGCAGGGAGGCAAAGACACTCCGGGCATCTTCCTGTATGCGGCGAACAAGCTCGGCGTGGAACCGAAGCATTGCACGGTGTTCGAAGACCTGCTTGTCGCCATACGCTCAGCGAAACAGGCGGGAATGCAGGCGTGGGGAGTGCAAGACGACTCTTCGGCCATGCAATGGGAGCAGATTTGCGAAACCGCCGATGGAGTGCTGCTTGACTTCGCGCAGGCTCCGCGCGAACTCGCATAATGCATTGTTCTCATCGGCGCCAAGAAACGTGTTTTCGAAATAAAAGTGGCGGGGTGATCTCAATATTGAGATCACCCCGCCACTTTGCATATATGCAACTCAGAGTTTGTCTGCGCACTCCTCGACATACTGATTCATGCCGGGCACCTCCACGCAGTCACGGAAACGCACTTCGGCGTTCTCCAGATCGCGCAGCATCGGAGGAATCGGCGTGCCGCTCTTACGAGACAGCTCATCCATGCATTCGAAATCAGTGCCATCGGAGTCGAGCCCCAACGCCTCATTGACCACGCGCGGGAACTTGTATGGGCTGGCGGTAGACAGCAGCACGCGAGGAACCTGCGGGTCGGCGGGCATCTGCTGCATCACGAAGTAACCGCACGCGGTGTGCGGATCAATCACATAGTGATTGTTGTTCCAGCAGTCGGCGATCATCTCGCGCACCTGATCCTCGTCGGCCCAGCCGGTGGCGAATACCTTGCGAATCTCACGCAGCAGTTCCGGCGGCACCTCGTACGCGCCCCACTCATTGAGATCGTTCATCAAATACGTGATCATGCGAGGATCACGCTCGCTCATGTAATACAGCATGCGTTCCAAATTCGACGAGATGAGAATATCCATCGACGGGGAGATCGTCTCATAGAACGGGCGCTGACGGTTGTATGTGCCGGTGGTGAGGAAGTCGAACAGCACGTTGTTCTTATCGGAGGCGACGACCAGCTGGCGAACCGGCAGACCGAGCATCTTCGCATAATATCCGGCGAGCACGTCGCCGAAATTACCGGTGGGCACCACGAAATCAACAGGATCACCGACGTTGATGACCTGCTGCTCGAGCAGCTGCGCGTATGCGGAGAAATAATAGACGACCTGCGGAACCAAGCGCCCCACGTTGATCGAGTTCGCGGAAGACAGGCGAACCTTATGCTCGCGTTGCAGACGTTCGGCGAGATCCTTATCGGCGAAGATCTCCTTGACCGCGGACTGCGCATCGTCGAAATTGCCCTCCACCGCGCACACGTGCACGTTGGAACCCTTCTGCGTGGTCATCTGCAGCTCCTGCACGCGGGAGACACGACCCTGCGGGTAGAACACGGTGATGCCGGTGCCGGGAGCGTCGGCGAATCCGGCGAGCGCGGCCTTGCCGGTGTCTCCGGACGTGGCGGTCACGATCATGATCTTCTCGCCGTCGCCGTCCTCCTCGTTCGTCCGTGCCATCAGGCGGGGCAGGATCTGCAACGCCACGTCTTTGAACGCGCACGTCGGACCGTTGAACAATTCCATGACGAAATCGCTGCCCAGCGGCTTGACCGGGGTGATGCGCTCGTCGCTCCACTGCGAGCCGTACGCTTCATCGATGCACTGCTTGAGCTCTTCCTCGGAATAATCGTCGAGCAGAACGGAGAGCACACGAAGCGCGATCTGCTGGTAGGTCTTGCCCGCAAGGTCGGCGATATCTATTTTCGTCTCACCGAGCGAATCGGTGACGAACAGGCCGCCGTCGTCGGCGATGCCCTTGCGGATTGCCTGCTTCGAGGTCAACTCCTCATTGCTGCTGCGTGTGCTATGGAAAGTGCTCATGGCGATTTTGCGTCCCTTCGACCGATAGACGAGATACAACGGCCAGTATAGAAGTACGTGTGGGCGCGGTGCCCGGTGATGTCCGCTCAATGGGATATCGGCATGCGCGCTGTATAGAACATCAATTATTCTGCAAGTATGACGAATTCAGATCTGCAGCAGAGCGATATCGACGTTCGCGAACAAGTCAACGAGCTGGCGGACGCCGCGTCACGCGCGCAACGAGATTTGGCGCACGCGACCACCGATGTGAAGAACAGCCTGTTGGTGGCGATCGCCGACGCATTGGACACCCGTGCCGACGAAATAGCAGGAGCGAACGCGCTCGACATGGAGCAGGCGTTCGACGAGGGGCTGTCGGAGGGCAAACTCGATCGTTTGAAATTCGATGTGCCGCGCATCGCAGCCTCCGCGCAAGACATGCGCAAGGTCGCTTCGTTGCCGGATCCGGTCGGACAGGTGGTTCGTGGATTCGAAACCACGAACGGGTTGCGCATCCAGCAGGTTCGCGTGCCGATGGGAGTGATCGGCATGATCTACGAGGCGAGGCCGAACGTCACCGTCGACGTGATCTCGTTGTGCATCAAATCCGGCAATGCGGCGATTCTGCGAGGAGGCCATGAGGCTGCGCGCACCAATGCCGCCACTCTCGCCATCGTCAAAGACACATTGAAGGAACTTGGATTCGACGGCGCGCTGATCGGTTCGGTGGATCAGTTCGGGCGTGCCGGAGCCACCGCCATGATGGAGGCTCGTGGCCACATCGATCTGCTGGTGCCGCGTGGCAGCGCCCGACTCATCAAATCGGTCGTCGAGAACTCCAAGGTGCCGGTCATCGAAACCGGTGCGGGCAACGTGCACATCTACGTCGATGAGAGTGCCGACCTCGACAAGGCGATCCCGATCATCATCAATTCGAAGACGCAACGCGTCGGCACATGCAATTCTGCTGAGAAGCTGATCGTGCATCGTTCCATCGCGGAACAGTTCCTGCCGAAGGTCGCTCAGGCTCTCGCACAGGCGCAGGTCGTGCTGCATGCCGACGAGATCTCCTACCGCATCATCAAAGACGCCGACATCGAAGACATCCAGCTGCTGCAGGCGGATGACGCCGATTGGGGAATCGAATACCTGGCGCTCGAAATGGGCGTGCTCGTCGTCGATTCCGTCGATGAGGCGATCGAACACATCAACGAGTATTCGACCCACCACACCGAATCGATTCTTTCGCAGGACTATTCGAACATCGAATGGTTCACGCAGGGCATCGACTCCGCGGTCGTCATGGTCAACGCCTCCACACGCTTCACCGACGGCGGTGTGTTCGGTTTCGGTGCTGAGCTGGGCATTTCGACCCAGAAGCTGCATGCAAGGGGGCCGATGGGACTCATTGAAATGACGACCACGAAGTGGGTGGCCTACGGCAACGGGCAGGTGAGGGCATGAGCGACGAAATGAAAGCCGGCGACGCCGCCGAACAGCAGGCGCACACGCATGTCGTCGACGAGACTCGCAACCTCAACCCATGGGGACTGAATCTCGATGATCCGTTTCTGGCGCTGAAAGTGACCGCCGAACGGCTGAGTCTTGTCCGTTACGTGTTCGTCGTGCAGATCGAAGATGGCATAGCCACCGCCGAGCAACGAGCATCGTTGGAATACGCGGATGCTGTGCTGATCGGATGGCCTGACGAGCACGCCAAGGAATTGGTCACGCCCACGAAGGAAGAGCTTGAAACTATCGACGCGCAGATCAGACTCATGGAAGACTACATCGGCAAATTCCGCGTGATGGAGCAGGACGGCGACATCGATGCGATGACCGACACACTGATTCGCATCACCGAACGCGTCGCCCACGTGCGTAGCATCTACCAGCCGCAGTTCCTGCTGCCGACCTTCGCGGAGATCCGCAGGGTCGTTCAAGACGAATGGGACGAAGACATGGGCAAGATCGACTCCGACACCGTGATGAACGATGACGGTGAGAGCGGCTTGGCCAAAGACGTTCAGCAGGCCGCGAAAGCAGCCGATGAAGCGGAACGCAGCGAGGAAAAACGCAGCGAGGAACATCAATGAGTCAAGCGACTCCAGACCGCCGCATGGCGGAACTGTCGGCATACAGGGAGCGACAGGTGGAACTCGTGTCGCAGCATGGAAGAAGGTCCGCGAGGGGCAACTGGCATGCCCATGCGCGCATCGGCATCATGGGCGGCACGTTCGACCCGATCCACAACGGGCATCTCGTCGCGGCGTCGGAAGTCGCCTGGGTGTATGACCTCGACGAGGTCATCTTCGTACCCACCGGACGACCGGTGTTCAAACTCGACAAGCGCGTGACCAATGAGGAAGACCGGTATCTGATGACGGTCATCGCCACGGCGTCGAATCCGAAGTTCACCGTGTCGCGAGTCGACATCGACAGGCCCGGAGTCACCTACACCATCGACACACTGAGGGACATCCGCGCGCAATACCCGGAGGCGGAGCTGTTCTTCATCACCGGCGCCGACGCCGTGGCGGAGATCATGAAATGGAAGGACGCGAACAGCATGTTCGACATCGCCCATTTCGTGGCCGTCACCCGCCCTGGCTACTCGTCGAAAGTGCCGTTGCCGGAAGGAAAGGTCGACATGCTCGAGATTCCCGCATTGGCCATCTCGTCGACCGACGTGCGTGAACGCGCGCGCAACGGCGAGCCGGTATGGTACTTGGTGCCCGACGGCGTCGTGCAATATATCGGCAAACACGGCATCTACGACGAACAGTGAATGAGGGCGATTTCCCTCGTCTGGATCCCCACCGAATCGGGTTCGGGCACACGGCACGCACAGTCGAAACACAGACATATGATGGTCGCGTAACCGACGAACGACGTTTGGAGATACGTTGAGTGCAATCCTCGAGGGAAAACCCGATAAGAACCTCATTCTCGTCACAGGAAGAGCACATCCGAAGCTGGCCAGCGACGTTGCTGATCAACTCGGCATTGATGTTCTCGAAACCACGGCATACGATTTCGCCAACGGCGAGATGTATGTGCGCTACACCGAATCCGTTCGCGGCGCCGACGTATTCGTGCTGCAAAGCCACTGCAATCCGGTGAACAAATCGATCATGGAACAGCTCATCATGATCGACGCGTTGAAGCGCGCATCGGCGCGTTCCATCACCGCCGTCTGCCCATTGTTGGGCTATTCGCGCCAAGACAAGAAGCATCGCGGCCGCGAACCCATCTCCTGCCGCCTGGTGTTCGACCTGCTCAAAACAGCCGGTGCGGACCGCGTGATGAGCGTCGACCTGCATGCGGCACAATCACAAGGCTTCTTCGACGGGCCGGTCGATCATCTGATCGCCATGCCGGTGCTCGTTGACTATATTCGTGACCGTTTCCAAGGCCATCTCGACAACGTGACCGTGGTCTCGCCGGATGCGGGACGCATCCGCGTGGCCGAACAGTGGGCGCAACGACTGGGAGGCGGCCCACTGGCATTCGTGCACAAGACCCGCGACATCACACGGCCGAATCAGGCGAAGGCGAACCGCGTGGTCGGCGACGTCAACGGCAAGGATTGCGTGCTCGTAGACGATCTGATCGACACCGCCGGCACGATCGCCGGTGCGTGCCAGGTGCTGCGCGAAGCGGGAGCGAACTCGGTGACCGTCGTAGCCACGCACGGTGTGCTTTCCGGCCCGGCCATCGATCGCCTCAAGTCGTGCGGCGCCCGCGAAGTGGTGCTCACCGACACCGTGCCGATTCCCGAAGAAAAGCGTTGGGACGGGTTGACCGTGCTGTCGATCGCCCCATTGCTGGCATCCGCGATGAAAGCCGTGTTCGAAGACGGTTCGGTGGCGGAATTGTTCGACACATACCCCGAGCACCACGGTCAGGGCTTCCTGTTCGCGTGACACACCGAGCACGGAAAGTCCGGCCATATGGCATAATGAACACTTGGCGGATTCAGTTCCGCCGTTCCCCCATGGTGTAATGGCAGCACACGGGTCTTTGGAACCCTTTGTCTTGGTTCGAGTCCAGGTGGGGGAGCAATTGGACGCCTGATCCGTTTTCCGAACGGATTAGGCGTTTGTCATTTAACAGGCACTATCAGGTTGGAGGCAGCCATGGCGTTGAACGCGGCGATTGTTCTGGCAGCAGGTGAGGGGACGCGCATGCGTTCCACCAAACCCAAGGTGCTGCACGAGTTTGCAGGCAAAACATTCCTGAACAGGGTCATGGACTCCGTAGGCGCACTGCAGCCGAACACGCTGGCCGTCGTCGTGCACTACCAAGCCGAACGCGTCGCCCAGGCGGCGTTGTCGTATGACGGCCATGCGTTGATCGTGCATCAGGACGACATCCCGGGCACGGGGCGCGCCGTTCAATGCGCGATGAAGGAACTCGAAGAACACGGCGAACGTGACGGCGATGTGCTGATCGTCGCATCCGATATGCCATTGCTCGACGCCGAGACGCTCAACGCGCTGCTCGACTACCATCATCGCAGCGAAGACGGGGTGACCGTACTGACCACGATCCTGGACGACCCGACCGGCTATGGCCGCATCATCAGGGACGCCGACGGCAACGTGCTCAAAATCGTCGAGCAGAAAGACGGCAACCGCAGCGAACTCGACGTGCACGAGGTGAACACATCGGTGTATGTGTTCGACGCATCCGTGCTGGCGCAAGCCATCGCCAACCTCGACGCGAACAACGCGCAAGGCGAGTTCTACCTGACCGACGCGTTGACCGCGGCCCGTGCAATGACGAAGGTCGGAGCTTTCGCCGCGCCGGATCCGCTGAGCGTCGAAGGCGTGAACGACCGCGTGCAGCTCGCGCAACTCTCCAAAGCGCACAACGAACGCGTATGCCGCCAATGGATGCTGGACGGCGTCACCATTCTCGACCCCGAAACCACGTGGATCGAAGACGACGTGCGCATCGGCAAAGACGCGCTCATCCTCCCCGGCAGCTTCCTGCAAGGCAAAACGGTAGTGGAACACGATGCGGTCATCGGGCCATACACGACGTTGATCGACGCGCAGATCGACGCGGGTGCCCATGTGGAACGTTCCCGCGTCCAGGAATCCCACATTCACGAGGACGCCAACATCGGCCCGTGGACGTATCTGCGCCCGGGCAACGAGATCGGAGAAGGATCGAAGGCCGGCGCGTTCGTCGAAATGAAGAAAGCGCATATCGGCAACGGCACGAAGGTGCCGCACCTGAGCTACGTCGGTGACGCCGATCTGGGGGAGAACACGAACGTCGGCGGCGGCACGATCACGGCGAACTACGACGGCGTGCATAAGAACCACACGTCGATCGGCTCGGACGTGCACATCGGAGCCGGCAATCTTCTCGTCGCACCCGTCGAAGTGGGCGACGGCGTCACCAGCGGCGCCGGATCCGTCATCCGTCATGACGTCCCCGATGACTCCATGGTCTATTCGGAGAACACGCAACACGTAGTCGAACATTGGAAACCAGCTTGGGAGCGCTGAACATGAACACTTTCGAACAATCCGTCAACGCAGTCCGCATCGCGGCGCAGGCCGCCGACCGCATGAAAGGCGAGAACATCATCGCCTACAACGTCGGCGACAAGCTCGGCATCTGCGACATCATGATGATCGTCTCCGCTTCGAACGAACGTCAGGTGCTCGCCATCGCCGAAGAGATCGAAAAAGATCTGCACGTCAAAGACCACGGTCTCAAACCACGTTCCCGCGAGGGTGTCGAGGAGGCCCAGTGGATTCTGCTCGACTACGGCGACTTCATCGTGCACATCATGCATGATGAAGCGCGCGACTTCTACAATCTGGAACGCCTGTGGCGCGACTGCGACCAGATCGACCTGCAGCTCGATCAAGCGCCGCATGCCGATGACGAGCAGGACGGCGCGGAATAAATGCCCGTTGAAGCTGACGTCCGCGCACGCACGGTCACGCTGGTGAGGCACGGCCGCACATCCTACAACCGTCTGGGAATGGTGCAAGGCTCCATCGACATCCCCCTCGACGAAGTGGGACTCTGGCAGGTGAAGCAGAGCGCCAAGGCGTTGATAGACCTGTATGTGCGCAGGCAGCCCGAACGACGCCAACTTGTGGTCTCCTCGGATCTGGAGAGGGCCATGCAGACCGCGCACGCGTTCGCCGACGGGATCGGCGTTCCCGTGCATGCCGACCCGCGACTGCGTGAACGTGACTTCGGCGAGTTCGAAGGCAAGACCGCCGAATACTTGGCGCGGAACTACCCTGAGGATTTCGAATCCTGGTGCGCCGGACTGGGCGGAGAACTCAATCATGGAGCGGAATCCCACGAGCACACGGGAACCCGTGGCATGAATGCGGTGAACGATTGGGCCCATGAATGCGATGAGAACACGGACCTGTTCGTGTTCTCCCACGGAGCGCTGATCGAGAACACGTTGCAGGTGATGTTCGGCATCGGCGAACACTTCCCGGATTTCATATCGGTCACCACAATGCGCAACGCGCATTGGGCGCGGCTGTACAATGCGGGCATACACGTCGACAACCGTTGGATCCTCTCGGACTACAACCATGGTCCGGCATTGGCGGATACCGAATATTGGGAAAATCCTAGCCAACCGTTGGAATAATCCAAGCCACAGCGTGTATGGTGTACTAACGGAATCTGAATTCGACGCGGGTCGAATCCGACAGGGTATGGGTAACACGTAAATTGAAGAACTTTTTCAAAGGACTCTCGTTCTCACAGCTATTGGCAGGTGCGCTGGCCGCGGTGACATCGTTCCTGCTATCGGCGAAAATCGGTATCGCAGGCTCCGTGATCGGCGTGGCGGTGGCATCCATCGTCTCCACGGCCGCATCACAGATCTACAAGAACGTGCTTGACGAATCAGGCAAACGCCTGCAAGACGCCGCACAGCAAAACGGCGTGGGGCCAGCAGACGCCGATTCCTCCGACTCCACCGATGCGGAAACCCAATCTCATGCCGAAGGACCGAACGAATCCGCGGAAACGGTTGACGGCACGCGGGTGATGCCATCCGTGGACGTAGGGGCGGAAAGCACGGAAGAGACGCGCGCGCCACGCACCGTCGTTTCCGGTTCGGGCGGCGCGTCAAGCGCTGAACGGCATACCATCGCCAACCATCCGTCAAACGGGAAAGCCAAGAGACCGGCCAGTAAACACGACAAGCGTGTGGCGATCATCGTCGCCCTGGTCTCCGGCCTGGTCGCAGTGCTCATCACCGCTGGCGTCATTCTGGCGCTTACAGGCGGCAAGGGCACGGATTCGGTGGTTCGAGACGTGGTGAGCCCCACCTCCACGTCGTCGCAAACGCCAGATGTGAGCAGTACGCAGCAGTCGACGCCAACCGACGGCAGCACAAGCGAGCAGGAGAACCAATCGACTGGCAACAGCGATACCTCGACCACGAACTCGGGTAACGAATCCGACAAATCATCCAATACGAGTACCGACAATTCGGGAACCGGCTCCGATTTGACGAATTCAAACAGCGGATCCAACACCGATAGCGGTACTTCGAGCAGTTCGAATTCGGATTCGAGCTCACAGCAGAATTCGACGCAGGATTCGCAGAACAGCGGTTCGAATAATTCGAACTCGCAGAACACGGATTCGACCACGAACCAGAAGAACACGGATTCCTCCGGAACCAGCCAGCAGAGTCAATGACAGACGTTGACGCCGCATAGGGCACCGAAACCCCTATGCGGCGGTGGCACAGCTGGCAGGAATCATAAAATCGACACGCCGAGTTGAATATCAGACGGCAATGTTGTAACCTATCTCAGGTTCGTCAAGTTGAACACGGGGCTATGGCGCAGCTGGTAGCGCATCTCCATGGCATGGAGAGGGTCAGGAGTTCGAATCTCCTTAGCTCCACGTTCAACACCCAGCAAATATGCTGGGTGTTTTTCTTTTTCCGTCGCCCTTTCCAAGGTGAGTTTTCTCACATCTTTCCACAGCGCAATACCACCCGCCATGCGGTCAAGCGGCGTAGTCTTGGTAATCAAGAACAGTAGCAACGAAAGGAATTCGAAATGGCACAGCTCACCGAAGACATGAAGGAATTCATCAACAACAATCTGGCATGGGTCGCCACCGTCAATCAGGACGGCGTTCCGGACCTCGGCCCGAAGATGTCGATGTTCGTGCTCGACGACAACCATCTGGCCTACCATGAGCGCACCGCGGGTCAAACCTACCGCAATCTCGAGAACGGCAGCCCACTCGTAGTCGCATTCGTCAACTTCGAGCAGAAGAAGGGCTATCGTTTCCGCGGCGAAGTCGTGTTGCACACCGACGACGCCATCTACGACGAGCAGGTCAAGCTCGCCAACGAGCGCGGCACCAAGGTGCCGGCATGCGTGCCGGTTCTGCAGATCACGCAGATCGAAGACCTGTCGGCCGGAGCCAAGGCCGGCACCACCATTTCACGTGACTGAACGCGGTGAATGCGTCCACGTGACGGTTTGGTGAAACAATCGCCTTCCCGAATATCGAAGTGGCCGGAACCGTAAGGCGAACATCCTTGCGGTTCCGGCTTTTCCATGCCCGCGGCATGCGCGCCGATCGACATGCCTGCGTCTACGATGTCAATGAAACACGCCATACCGGCTGCGCAACGCAAATCCATGAGGAGTGAAAATGATCGATGAAGTAATGTTCATGCGTCACGGGCGCACGTCCTTCAACCTCGAACGTCGCCTGCAAGGGCAGATCGACATTCCGCTCGACATCGTTGGCCAATGGCAGGTCGATATGAGCGGCTACACGCTCGCCCAACGCTTCTACTGGGCGAAGGCGTCGAATATCGCCCGTCACCCCGACCGCCTGCCGCAGCCGACTGACCCTGATGTGCGTCGCAGCGACATCGAGGAATACCGCAAGTCCCCGGCGGCGCGCCGACGCATCGTCGTCGTCAGCTCCGACCTGTTCCGTGCCCAACAGACGGCGCACGCGTTCGCGGATCCGCTGGGCTTGGACGTCACGCTCGACGAACGCCTGCGTGAACGTGATTTCGGCAAATGGGAGGGAATGACCCGCGAGGAGATCCAAAGCAAATACCCCGAGGGCTACCGTTCATGGAAGGCGCATGATGGCGGCGAACGCGAATACGGTGTGGAGACCAGGTCGGATCTTGGCGCGCGCGGCGCGCAGACCATCCTCTCGTATTGCAACGACCCGCAATACATGGACGAGCCCACAACACTGTTCGTGGTCTCCCATGGCTCGTGGATCGCGGCGACGATCGGCAATCTGATGGGCCTGCCCGACAACAAGCTCGACAATCTCACCGGTATGCGCAACGCATTCTGGTCAAGGCTCGAACCACGCTACAACGCGAACGGCACCCAATTCACGTTGACCGAATACGACAAGGGGCCGGACATCGCCGACACGGTCGACTGGGAGAACGGGCCGGACTATCTGCGCAACCCCGACATGCCGATGTGGAAGCCGCTGAACTGACCTCCAGTCTGCGAGGAATCCTCGCGAACGGTGTCGAAACCCTGAGACTATGCTTGTCTCTGGCTTGGAAAGCGGTGAGTCCCGACCTGCATGGCAGGGGCTCACCGCGAGCCTGTCGAAACTGCCGGATCCAACAATAAGGCGGGTGATAACCCATGTTGCGCATGTTCAGCACTGTAGAAGGTCAAGTCCAACAGATCTCCAAACCGGAAAACGGTTCATGGCTCGCACTGGCGGATCCCACCGACGTGGAACTGGCCACCGTCTCGCAGGAAACGGGGATCGATCTCGCCGACCTGCGCGCGCCATTGGATGACGAGGAACGCTCCCGCGTCGATGTGGAAGACGACTACACGATGATCATCGTCGACATCCCGACCGTCGAGGAACGCAGCGGCCGTGACTGGTATGAGACGATCCCGTTGTCGATCATCGTCACCAAGACGATGATCATCACCGTATGCATGCAAGACACGCCGGTGCTTCACCCGTTCATGGAGGGCACGATACGCGGGTTCAACACGTTCATGCGATCCCGTTTCATCCTGCAGATCCTGTACCGCAACGCCACGATGTACCTGCGCTACCTGCGCATCATCGACCGCGAAACCGACAAGCTCGAACTGCGTCTGCGCCATTCGATGCAGAACAAAGAGATCCTGATGCTCCTCGAACTGAGCAAAACATTGGTCTACTTCAACACGTCGCTCAAATCGAATGAAATCGTCATGGAGAAACTGATGACGCTCACGCGCATCAAGCAATACCCGGAAGACGAGGACCTGCTCGAAGACGTCATCACCGAGAACAAGCAGGCAATCGAGATGGCGAACATCTACAGCGGCGTTCTTGCGAACATGACCGACGCGTTCGCCTCGATCGTGTCGAACAACCTGAACAACGTGATGCGCATCTTCACGATCATCTCGATCACATTGTCGATCCCCACGCTCATCTTCTCCATGTATGGCATGAACTTCCAGCAGGGCATGCTCGGCATGCCGTTGAGCAATTCGAAGTGGGGATTCCTCATCATCGTGCTGATCGCCTGCGTGCTCGCCGGCGCAGTGGTATGGTTCCTGACCCGTTCGCGACTGTTCAAATGAGGTAGCATGCGCCGTCACACAACAACCCTACTGGCATCATTCTGCGCGGTGGCGCTCTCATGCTCGCTCGCAGGCTGCGGCACCTCCGTCAACGTAAGCGCACCGGGGCAGGCGGAGGGACCGATCATGTCGATCGGAGTGCCGATCGACGAGCCGGGCATCGCGTGGTATCACGACGGGGAATACAGCGGATTGGCCGTGGACGTGGCCACGTACGTGGCGAAAGTGCTCGGATATGGCAGCAAACAGCTGTATTTCCACGCCCAAACCGCCGACACACGTGTTCAGCAAGTGGAGCAGGGAACCGTCGATTTCACGATGATCAACTACTCCTACGATGGTGGAAAAGACGCCACGGCAATGAAACACACCCGTTCGGTGGATGGCACGACATTGGAAGTGTCGGGGCCATACCTGGTAGCACGCAACCAGCTGCTCGTACGAGCCGATGACGCAGGAAAGCTCACCGACCTGAATGATCTGGACGGGAAAACCGTGTGCACGGTGCAAGGAGACTATGCCGGCGAACAGTTGCATGCCGACCATCCGAACATCGCGATGGAGCGGCGCGCCGATTTTGGGCAATGCACGTCGTCGCTGATGGTGGGGCAGTCGGATGCGATCGCGGCATCACGCCCGGTGCTCGCGGGGCTGCGCAAAACGGGCGGCGAACAATACCTGCATCTGCAGGGCAAGACCTATGGTATCCAAGCGTTTGGCATAGCAGTCAAAGCCGGTCAGAGCGAACTCGTCAACCTCATCGACACCGCATTGCAGCAGATGGTCGACGATGGAAGCTGGGACAAGATGGTGGACGACATGGAGCGGGACCTAGGCGTCGATGTGAGCCTGCAACTGAATCCGGTGAGGGTCGCCAAGTCGCATGACGTGGCGTAAGGCCGCGGAAAACCCACGGTTCGCCTGATGGACATATTCGCGCCAGTGTCCAGTTACGCCACGATAATCGTTGCCTATGAGTGAGAACGACACGAACACGCAAGCGCAATCGAATTGGCAGGGTACGCCGCAATTCCGATACACCACGGAAATGGCGCAACGAATCGAAGAGAAATGGCAGGATGCCTGGGAGGAGAACGGCACCTTCTGGGCTGCGAACGTCAACGGCGAACTGACCGACGGCAAAGGACGCCATGCGGATGGGCGCCCATCGTTCTTCGCGATGGACATGTTCCCATACCCCTCCGGCAAAGGCCTGCACGTCGGCACCCGCTTGGCTACATCGCCACCGATGTGGTGAGCCGCTATCACCGCATGAAAGGCGAGAACGTGCTGCATGCCCTGGGCTACGACGCCTTCGGCCTGCCTGCGGAGCAGTATGCCGTGCAAACCGGCCAGCATCCGCGTGTCACCACCGAGCAGAACATCGCCAACATGCGCCGTCAGCTGCGTCGCATGGGTCTTAGCTTCGACGATCGCCGCTCATTTGCCACGATCGACCCGGAATACGTGCGTTGGACGCAATGGATCTTCTCACGCATCTTCGACGCATGGTATGACCCGGACACCCGGAATCCAAGCGGTTCGATGGGTTGCGCCCGACCGATCAGCACGCTGATCGACCAGTTCCGTTCCGGCTCCCGTCCGATCGACGGCCACGAGGGGGCATCCTGGGATTCGTTGAGCGAGGCGGAGCAATCCGAGGTGCTCAACAACTACCGTCTCGCCTACATCTCGAAGTCCCCGGTCAATTGGTGCCCGGGACTGGGTACGGTGCTCGCCAATGAGGAGGTGACCGCGGAAGGCCGCTCCGAACGCGGCAACTTCCCGGTGTTCCAACGCGAGCTGCGCCAATGGTCGATGCGCATCACCGCATACGGTGACCGTCTCATCAAGGATCTCGACACGATCGACTGGCCTGAAAAGGTCAAGCTGATGCAACGCAATTGGATCGGCGAATCACATGGCGCGTCCGTGCACTTCAAAGTGGAGACCGGCACTGGCATCGAAGACATGGAGATCTACACGACCCGACCCGACACGTTGTTCGGCGCAACGTTCACCGTGGTCTCGCCGGAGCATCCACTGCTCGAACATGTGCCGGACGAGTGGCCGGATGGCATAAGCGACCAGTGGAAGGGCGGCTACGCTTCGCCGCGTGAGGCGGTCGACGCCTACCGCAAGATCGCCGAATCCAAGACCGCGGCGGACCGCGTCAACGACAACGGTGAGAAAACCGGCCTGTTCACCGGCATGTATGCGTACAATCCGATCACCGGTGCGAAACTGCCGGTGTTCACCGCAGATTACGTGCTGATGGACTATGGCACGGGTGCGATCATGGCAGTGCCGGGCGGAGACCAGCGTGACTATGATTTCGCCGTCAAATACGGTCTTCCGGTGATCTACACCGTCGCGCCGCTTCCCGATTCCGGTGACGACCTCGCCAACTATGAGGGCAAGGCGCCGTTCGTCTCGCATGACGGCATCGTCATCAACTCCTCCGTCGACGCGACATGGGCTCGCGGCGACGCGTTGTCGCTGGACGGCTTGCGCGTCGATGATGCGATCAAGGCCGCGTGCGCATGGCTTGAAGAGGCACAGGTGGGCAAGGGGACGGTCAGCTACCGTCTGCGCGACTGGCTGTTCAGCCGTCAACGCTATTGGGGTGAGCCATTCCCGATCGTCTACGACGAGCAGGACGTGCCGCATCTGGTCCCCGACAGCATGCTGCCGATCAACCTGCCCGACGTTCCGGACTATTCGCCGAAGACCTTCGACCCGAATGATTCGCAATCCGAACCCGAGGCTCCGTTGAGCCGCAACGAGGAGTGGGTGAACGTGACGCTCGACCTGGGCGACGGTCCGAAGACCTATCGTCATGACACGAACACGATGCCGAACTGGGCGGGATCCTGCTGGTACTACATGCGTTACCTCGACCCGCACGACAGCGAGCACATGGTCGAATCCGACGAATACGACTATTGGATGGGCCCCGACCATTCGCCGGTCGCAGGAAAAGCCGGTGGCGTGGACCTGTATGTGGGCGGTGTCGAGCACGCGGTGCTTCACCTGCTGTATTCACGCTTCTGGCACAAGATCCTGTTCGATCTGGGGTACGTGGACTCGTTCGAACCGTTCCACAAGCTGTTCAATCAGGGCATGATCCAGGCGTACGCCTACACCGATGAACGCGGCCAGTACGTGCCCGCGGAAGATGTGGTGGAAGGCCCCTCCGAAGGCGGCGAACCGACGTTCACCTATCAGGGCGAACCCGTCAACCGCGAATTCGGCAAGATGGGCAAGAGCCTCAAGAACATCATCACGCCGGACTACATGTACGACAACTATGGTGCGGACACGTTCCGCCTGTACGAGATGAGCATGGGGCCGCTCGACGAGTCCAGGCCATGGAACACGCGCAACGTGGTCGGCGGCCTGCGCTTCCTGCAGCGCCTGTGGCGCAACGTCATCGACGAGAACACCGGTGAAGTCACCGTGACCGACGCGCCGATGGACGCCAAGACGGTCAAGCTGCTCAACAACACGATCGCCGAAGTGACCACGGAGATGGAGAACATGCGCCCCAACACGGCGATCGCGAAGCTGATCGTGCTCAACAACCATCTCACCGGTTTGAAGCAGGTTCCGCGCGAGGCAGTCGAACCGCTCGTGCTGATGACCTCGCCGATCGCCCCGCATATCTGCGAGGAATTGTGGAACCGTCTGGGCCACGACGAATCCTTGGCCCACTACCCATGGCCGGTGGCCGACGAACGCTACGTGGGCCAGGACACGGTGACCGCGGTCGTGCAGATCAAAGGTAAGGTGCGCGCCAAGCTCGAAGTGAGCCCCGACATCGATCCGAAGGAACTGGAATCGATGGCGTTGGAGGCCGTCGCCGACCGTCTTGGCGGTAAGGAGCCGCGTAAGGTGATCGTCAAGGCCCCGAAGATCGTGTCGATCGTGCCAGCGGAATAACAAGCACTAGAAAAGCACAAGAACACAATAGCCAAACCGAGTAGCAGCAGTCGAGACGCCTGTCAACAATGCGCGGGCAATGTGGATGTGATGCGTCCTCCGACCACATGTGCTCCCCGGGATTGTGATGCCCATGACGTCATGGTTACCTGACGTCATGGGCATCACACTATTTCACGGCTCGACTCCAGACGCCGACCTCATGCAACAGCGCACCGACGAACGGTTGCGCCGCATCGACATGCCACAGATACCACAGATACATGGTGTCGGGCAGTCACGGCAAGAGCAATACCCGCCGTCCATCCATGTTGACCTGCCTCCCGAGCCTGCGGCACAAGGCACGATGGGTGCAGAATCTGACGGGACAACCGAGGTCGAAAACCGTGAACGTCGCAACGACACCACAAGTGTGCTGACCGCATTGCGCAGCATCGACCCCGGCAGCATCGAACCATGCGCTGCCGAACGGCAATCACAGACGCCACGCATAGCATTCGAACCCAAACACGCGCTGCTGTGCATCACGATCCTCGTATGCGCGTTGGCGGCAAGCCTCACCCTGCTCATCCAGCAGGCGTCGAACCATGCCAGTCTGACCACAGCAAGCACAACCATCACACCAACGACCACCGCAAACCAGTCAACGACCACACCCAGCGCCGAACCATCCGCAGCGCCAACCGTCGGGGAATCTTCATCAACTGCCACCACGCAACCGGATGAGGCGGAGCAGGCGAGTTGCATCAACATCAACACGGCGGGATCCGAGGAACTCCAACAGATCAAAGGGATCGGCCCGGCCACGGCCGAGAAGATAATCGACCATCGCACACACAACGGCGCCTTCCACAACGTCGATGATCTCGTCAACGTGTCGGGAATCGGCATCAAAACGGTAGAGAAGATACGACCATGGGTATGCGCGCCATAGCAACGAACACGCCCGGTGCCACGCATGCCGACAACCAGCGAACGAAGCGCCGGAACGGTAACAACGACCTGAGGCTTCTGCCGGTCGCCATAACGATATGGGCAGCCACGCTGGCAACACAACTGGCTGGCGCACAGTCTTCAGCCAACGGCAGCAACACACACAGCAACATGCTTCTTGCCTGCTGCGGCGGTTGCACGGTCATGGCACTGCTCGCCATCATGTATCTCACACACGCCCACCCGCATCCACAAGGCGCGGCAATGCGCATGCCGGCGATCGCATGCACGCTGACGGTCATCTGCTTCGCGGCGCTCGCCGGAACATTCACCACACTCGCCTGGCAATACCGCACCGCATCCGACATCGCCAGCCGGCTGACGGCCAACGCATCCTCCACACAGTCGCACGTCAACTTCCAAGCACGATCCATGCCAGTCGCCTCCACAACACGCGAATACGATTGCCAGGTCGACGCGCTCACCATAAGCGTCGAATCCTCCGGCCTTCTCGAACCATCACACATCGGCATGCGAGTCTTCATGCGCAACGAAGCATGTTCGACGATCATGCAAAACGGAACCTACCGGGCACAGGGGAGGATCCGCACGGCACGCTACGGCCGAGAACCGGTCTGGCTGGAAACAAGCATGGCCGTGGAAACGGTATCGGAGCCGTCAATGTTCTGGCGGGCACTCCATTCGATGCGCACGGCATTCTTCACACAGACCTCACGTCTCGACGATCAAGGCAGCATACTGGTTCCAGGCGTCACATTGGGAGTGCTCGGTCAGAACATCGTCACGCCAGCAGGGCAAACGCAGGTGGAGGAGCAGTACGCGCAACAACTTCAGGATCGTTGCAAACGTGCCGGAATCATGCACCTCATGGCGGTCTCAGGCGGCCACTACACGCTGGTGCACAAACTGGTCATGCTGCTGTGCGCCGCACTGGGATGTTCACGACCTGTGAAAACCGTGGCGCTCGCCGGCGCCTACCTGTGCTTGACCGCGATGCTGCCACCGAACGAATCGGTGACACGCGCCAACCTCATGGCGATGATCGCATTGGGATACCTCATGTTGGGGCGGCGACGGCAGAGCATACACCTGTTGAGTCTGACGGCGATCGTCGCACTGTTGTTCGACCCGAGTCTGGCAGCAAGCATCGGCTTCGCGCTCTCATGCTCCGCCGTGCTGGGATTGTCGCTCATGTGCCGGCCGTTGAGCCAGCGACTGGAACAGCATCTGCCCGCAACGCTGGCACGCGCGATAAGCGCTTCGATATGCGCACAAGCATTCGCCATGCCCATCCAACTACTGATGAGCAACGAAATCCCCATATACAGTCTTCCCGCAAACCTGCTCGTCGCCCCGTTCGTCGACATCGCAACGATGCTCGGACTTGGCGCCCTCCTCCTCGCATGGTGCGCGCCCAGCATCGCATACGCGCTCGCATGGGCGTCATCGGCATGCACGCGCGCCATCGCCGTTGCCGCGGACACGTTCGGAGCCGGTGACTCATCAACGCTGCCCTGGATGGAAGGGGCCACCGGGATCATCATGCTCGTGATAGCCCAACTCACGTTCTACGCCATCTGCATGGGAATCCGAGCATGGGTGAACGCCTATGACGCATGGAGAACAGGCGCCGACGGCAAACAGATACGTGCCAGCATCACCCAGCGCGTCATCGGATGGTTCTCGCAAACCCTCGCAATGATAGGAGACATAACATGGGCTTCACAGCATCGCTCGAAACGATGAACACGACACTTGTCCAAACATGCGCCGACATTGAACATATGACAGCAGCCGCCACACCATGCCTCCTGATCTACGGGGGAGACGAATACCTCAACGACCAGATCACCCGCGACACCGTGTACGAACAATTAGCGGGATACCCCGAACGCGAACTCGTGCGCCTCGACGCGCAGACCACAGACCAATACGCGTTCGAAGAGGCGGTCAGCCCATCACTGCTGTCAACAACATCCGTGGTGTGGATCAGCCACATGGAACACGCCGACACCAAACTACTCGACGCCATCGTCGCCTATGCAGACGGCATGAACCACGACCCACAGGCTTCCCCGGTCATCATGAACTGCGCAGGCAACCCCAAAGGGCACAGCGTGGAAACCCTCATGCGCAGGCACAACATACCCGTCAACACGGTCCCCAAACTCGACAAAGCCAAAGACAAACTCAACTACGTGTACGGCGAATTCGACAAACGCCATCGCCGCATCGAACCACAGGCCGCACAGCAACTCGTCTCCGTTCTAGGCGACAGCGTCGGAGAACTCACCGGCATGATCAAGCAGCTCTGCTTCGACTTCGACGACGATCCACTCACCATCAACCGCGTCAACCAATATCTGATCGGCAACCCCAAAGTCAGCGGCTTCAACGTGGCGGACCTCGCCATGAGCGGCAAAACCGCGCAAGCCGTCATCGCACTACGGTCAGCCGTCGAACAAGGAGTCGAACCGATCGCCATGATCGGCGCGCTCGCACTCCAATTGCGCAACCTCGCAAAAGCCGCGGCCATACGCCAAGGCGACATCAGCAAACACGATGCCAACATCAACGAATGGGCATTACGCACCGCCAACAACAGGCTCGCCGGCTGGACGTCACAAGGCATCAGCAACTGCATCCAACGCCTCGCCTGGGCGGACGAGCAAAGCAAAACAAGCGGGAGCGACCCGCTCTTCGCACTCGAAGACGCCATCGAACTCATCAGCATCAAAGGCATCACACAATAAGCACAACAGCACACCAACGTGCACCTAAGGAAACCCATGAGCATAACAATCCAAGTACCCACCAGCGACGCCATGCACGCCCTCGGCAGGAAAGTCGCCGCAACAATGCGTGGCGGCGAAGTCATACTCCTCTCAGGGCCGCTAGGGGCCGGGAAAACCACCTTCGCACAAGGCTTCGGCCAAGGACTCAACATCCACGAACCCATCGTCTCACCAACATTCACCATCGCCCGCGAACTCAACGGACAATTCGCCGACGGCACCCCAGCGCATCTCATCCACGTCGACGCATACCGTCTCGGCTCCAACAACTACGCGCCTGGGCAAGCAAGCATCGACAGACTCCTCGACGAACTCGAATCCATCGGACTCGACGAAGAACTCGAAGACCCCGACCAGCACACCATCATCCTCATGGAATGGGGCGAACAAATGGCGGCGGCACTCGCCGACGAACGTCTGGAAATCCACATCGACCGACCAAACAACACCAGCACCACCGACAGCGACGAACCCAGCGCAGACGGGGAACGCATCGTCACCATCACACCAGTCGGCGCACGATATGAACACTACAATCTCAACGAACCACACAACGCATAGCCAACAGCAAATCTAAAGGCAAGGGCAAGCGTATATATGAATACGGCAACACACGAACCACACGTCACCAACCACAACGAGGCACCATGCGCACGCTAGTCATCGACACATCATACGGATCCACGGTAGGCATCACCGGGTACCAACCCATAACCGAGCAAGATTCACGCACCCACGTCGAAAAACTACAAAACGACATCGCACAAGCATGCGCCGAAGCAAACATGCGCCCGCACGACATCGAACGAATCATCGTCGGCATCGGACCCGCACCATTCACCGGACTGCGCGCAGGAATCGTCGCGGCAAAAGCCATCGCATACGCCACCGGAGCACAACTACTCGGCCAAGACTCACTCACCGGCCAAGCAGCCATGATGCAAGCCATACACCAACGCAACCCGCAAGCACTCCAAACACCGGCGCTGCGCAACATCACCGTGCCGCAAGAACCAGCCGACACCATCCACATCACCCTCAGCGTCAACGACGCCAGACGCAAACAGCTCTACTACATGCTCCTCACCGACCACAACACGGGCAGCCAACAGTTCCGCACACTCATCGACATGGACATCGACACCCCAGCGAACATCGTGCTCTCCGTCACCGCAGCAGTCGAAACACTGCAACACGACAACCCCAACACACCCATCACAGTCGATATAGCAGGCCACGGCGCAGCCAAATACCAAGAAACCTGGCAACAACTACCCAACACCGGCATCATCACCGACCACTCACTCCTCGACCTCGACACATGGGGACTCAACACCTTCGCCGAGCTCGCAGCCCACCACGCCGACATCGCCAGCGCCCCACAGCCAGTAGAACCCCTCTACCTACGCCGACCAGACGTCAGCATCCCCAACCCACTCAAACACGTCCTCAACCACGGCACAGCCGAACGCAAAGACACACTCCAATGATCACCAACACCAGCGCACTCGACCATGCGCGCGTAGTCACCAGCATCGCCACCCTCGAGCACAGTCTCTTCGGAGCCGGAGCATGGAGCCAGAAACTCATCGAAGACGAACTCGGCGCTCGCGGGCGCAGCTACTATGTGAATGTAGAAATGATGGCGAGATCAACGCCTACGCGGGAATCTGGTTCGACGGTTACGACGCGCAGATCATGACGATTGGCGTCGCGGAGCACGCGCAGCGCAGAGGAATCGCCACGCAACTACTCAACCAGCTCATTGCGCGGGCCAACGAACTGCGCGCCGAACGCATGCTGCTTGAAGTGCGCGTAGACAACGAACCAGCATTGGCGTTGTACAAACACTTCGGATTCACTATCATGGGCGTGCGTAAACGCTATTACCAGCCGGAGAACAAAGACGCGTACACAATGAGTCTCGCACTGCGCGAACATACACTAGCGGGATTTGCTATGCACAAGAGCTGACACGCGGAGCACGCGCCTGACAATGCTTCAGCACAATCAACATACTTCGAACGAAACCATCTCGAACACAGATAGGTGAACAACATGAATGCACCGATCATTCTCGGTATCGAATCCACATGTGACGAAACCGCGGCGGCGGTCGTGGAAGGCAAGGAGCTACGCTCCAACGTCGTCGCCTCATCGATGGAGGAACACGCACGCTATGGGGGCGTGATCCCGGAAATCGCTTCCCGAGCGCACGCTCAGGCTTTCGTCCCCGTAGTGTCAAAGGCACTAGCGGATGCAAATATGACGATCGACGATGTGGACGCCATCGCGGTTTCCGCTGGGCCGGGGCTCGCCGGTTGCCTGGCTGTGGGTGTTTCCGGCGCAAAAGCATTGGCATGGTCCGCAAACAAACCGATCTACGGCATCAACCACGTCATCGGCCACGTGGCTGTCACCCAATTGCAGTTCGGTGATCTTCCGGCGAACACAATGGCACTGATCGTGTCAGGAGGGCATACGTCGCTGCTGCACGTCAACGACATCGCGCGCGATGTGCAGGTCGTCGGCACGACGTTGGATGACGCCGCCGGTGAGTGCTTCGACAAAGTGGCGCGTTTGCTCGGCTTCCCATACCCAGGTGGACCGCACATCGACCGCCATGCTCAGCTTGGCGACCCGCATGCGCTCAAAGTGCCGCAGGGACTCACGCAAGGTAAAGCCGGTAAAGCGCATCCATATGATTTCAGCTTCTCCGGCGTGAAAACCGCCATCGCGCGCTGGGTGGAGAATCGTCAGGCTCAAGGACTGGACGTGCCTGTCGACGATGTTTGCGCTTCGCTCGCTGATTCCGTGGCACAAGTGCTCGCCAAGAAAAGCATGATGGGCTGCCATGAATACGATTCAACGACGATGATCGTCGGCGGCGGATTCTCCGCGAACTCCCAGCTACGCGCTGCATTGCGCGAAGCGGGGGAGAAGCACGGCGTTGACGTGCGGATTCCAGACATCAAACTATGCACCGACAACGGTGCGATGGTGGCCATGCTCGGATCGAACCTAGTGGAAGCTGGGGTGCAGCCGTCAGCCATGGATTTCCCGATCGATTCTGCGATGCCGTTGACGAAGATCAGTTGCTGATGGAGTTGCCAACATCGAAACGACACGCAGAAAAGAACGCCGATTTGCTTTTCTGCGATGTTTCGCTAAACTAAACATCTGTTGCTTGCAAGTGTTTGCAACACAGCGCATTCCTGCGTAGCTCAGTTGGCAGAGCATCCGACTGTTAATCGGACGGTCACTGGTTCAAGCCCAGTCGCAGGAGCCACTTGAATCCTCTCGATACATCGAGAGGATTTTCTTTTTCCGCCAAGGCGCGCGTCGCCGCTGGATTCAGGTCGTTGCCACTCTCACAACACTGCCTATTTGCTGGCGGGGATATGAAACTCATGTATCGAGAAGTATACGGATTGTGTTTTCGTTGGAAAATAGCCGTTCTTGAGTTTTGTGCACCTACGTATTTCCGACTTTCATATCCCCGCCAGCAAATTGAGTGAGATGAGAGCGGAGATTCGGTGTGACGAGCGCTGCGACACGCCGAATTTGGCAAAGCGCAATGACGCGTGTATATTTTCTTCTGTTGCTTGCAAGTGTTTGCAACACAGCGCATTCCTGCGTAGCTCAGTTGGCAGAGCATCCGACTGTTAATCGGACGGTCACTGGTTCAAGCCCAGTCGCAGGAGCTTCTTAGCCACCTACGGGTGGCTTTTATTGTATATACATATGCCCCTCGAAAAGTTGACGTTGCATGAGCAGAAACACGGAAGACCGCAAAGCGCTGGATCAGCTCGACGCAGAGCCTGCCGAAGATCAAATCGCATACTTCCAAAAACCGTTCATGGTGCTCTGGGCGGCCGTACAGGAAGCTTCAGCTGAACTGGAGGAGGATTACGGCATGTCTTCCGACGTCGCACAGATCTGGGTCGCGGAACGCCTGCGTCAAGTTTCCGATTCCCTCGTCGACAGGCTCGCTGAGAAAGCCGTTTCCCACGGCGTAAGCAAATCCAATGTGGCACGTGCCGCACAAGCAAGCCCGGCGAATGCGTTGCGACGCTTCCCACGATTGAGGAACGGTGAGAATCGGGGGAGACTGCTGATAGATGACGTGCTCGATTCCCTCGACTAGAACATGTGGATTATTGCATCCTCCGACCACATAAGCTCGTCATGCTGGACTCAAATGCCGCGTTGACTCATAGTGATGCTTGGAAGGAGTTCTCATGCATCACTACAGCGACGAGCGGAAAAGACGCATACGGCGGCTTGTGCAACAACGTAGAAAGCAGGTTCGGCTACGGCAACGTTGTCTTATGCTGTTGAGCGGCCTCATACTCGCATCATTGACGTGCGTGGTGCCCGCATGCGGAGATCTTCCAGCCACGATGCTGCCAGCGGCATCGTGGCAATGCTCTGCCGAGGCCAGCGAACATTGCGCGCAATGGATGATCCTGCCAATAGAATCAGGGTCCATTATTCGTGAGTTCGACGGGCCCGCACAACCATGGATGGCGGGGCATCGGGGAATAGACATCTCGGTGAGCAAGTCACACGAGATTATCGCTCCGACAGACGCGGTGATCAGTTTCAGCGGGTTGGTCGGCGGCAAATCGGTGGTGAGCTTGGAAGTTGACGGATACACGTTGACATTCGAACCAGCACGCACACAGTTGCAAGTCGGGGCGCAAGTGCAACGCCGGCAGAAATTTGCCGTCGTGTCAGGTGATAGCGACCATTGCGCCGACACATGCGTGCATTGGGGTGTGAAAAGAACATCGACGCGCGATTATGTTGATCCGCAGCGTTTTCTCACACCGCAGCATATTCGTCTGGTCCCGAATGATGCGTGAATATGAACTCAGTTTCAGCTCAAGACTCACATATTGGCGTCGGCCAGCGAAATATAGCCCGGGTCGATGAGCGCGGCCTTGAGATTCGCGGCACTGACGGCAAGAAGAGTCAAATGCAATGTTGGCACTTTAGAACCGTATTCCTCAGTTGTTTTGACTTCTTTGACCGAGCTCAGCTTGCCTTTATTGTTGAGCACCTGGCACAACTGCGCTATGGATTGCGCGTTAGTGCGAATGTCTACAAGACCGGTCATCCATTGCAGGCCATCGACAATATTCGGCACGTCGGTCACATAGGCTCCGAAACCTGTGATGATCGGCCATTGCGTTGATTTCGCTTGCGTCTCCTGAGACTCACCCTGCTCGTCGGCGTCATCGGAATCACTCGTTTTCGCCGGATCGGGCACGCGTTGCTTTGTCAAGGCTTTTCTTCCGGCGATGTTGCCAACGACGTCGAAAATGGTGATGGATGGGTTGACGTCCATTGAAGATCCGGTATATCCCATGGATTTCAGCGCCTTGATCGCGCCGGAGGCGACGAAATCATTCATCGAGATGATGCCATCGATGCGCACGGCGGAAGAGCTGTCCTCGGTTTTTTGAGACGATTTTTCACCTCGGTCTCCGCCTGTGATTCCTTGGTGGCTTCGAAAGTCACAGCCGCATAATCGGCGTCGGTAGTGAAAGACGACAGCTTTTGTGAGGGACTATAGGCTTTGCGCTGGCGGAAATATGGGCCGAGAACGTCCCATATGCCTTTGAATGCTTCCTCTTGGAAAGTAGTGTCGTCGCTTTTCGAGTCGGCTACGGGCATCAACACTTCAATGGCTTTGGGATTCGTCGAAGTCGCTGAATCGAGATCGAGCTTGGATGCCACCTGCTGGGCTTGCATGCGACCAATGTCTTCCGCGGTGACCAGCGGTACGAACACATCGGGAACGAATCCATCGATCGGGTTGGCGATGATGATCACGTGGATGCCGGCTTTTTGGCGTCATTCAACGCCGAGGCGATGGTCTGTATCGCGGTCGACTCAACGTCCTTTGTGCTCGAAGAATCCTGCTTGCTGGATTCTTGCGATGAGACGGTGATGAAGTGGCTGTATTCACCGTAGGTTTTGTCAAGAGACACGGCTGGCGCGACTATCAATGTCGTTGCGCTGTTTTCGGCTTTCTGAGTGGCGCTCAGCTCAGCGCTTGTATCGGCGGTTCGCTTACTGACGTAACTGCTTATCGCATCACTTTGCTTGTCGAGATCGCTGCTGGTTGTACGTTGAATGTCATCGTCGTCGATTCCATTGTTTTCAAGGAGTCAGTCAACGCGTCCGAGAGATCGTCCCACGTGTTCAGCGGAACGTTTGATGAGAGGTTGACGCTGTTGGAGGGAAGGAACATCGCGACCTTGCCGTTGGTCGTAGCCGTGGCTGATGCTGATGCCGACGGCTCCGATGAGCTCTTTGATGTGCATGCGGCGGCGAAGCACAGTAGCGACACCGCTGTCACTACTGTGATGAATGCGCGAACAATGCGTGTGACGCCCTGTGACATGTGTACCTTATTCCGTGATGTGCTGGTGTGTAAGGATCCGCTTCCTGATTGTACTCGAACGTCTGCGCGTTGCCGTTGCCCTGCAACGCTGCATGAATGACTGCATATGTTTTGCGGGTGACCGCGTTCATTCGGTCACCCGCAAAACAGTTCAATCAGTTCTTATCGGCGATTCAATCTAGTCGTTCTGTGCCGCAAGGTTTCGGCGCAGATTCTCATCGAGCGCGTTCATGAACTGCTCGGTGTCGAGCCATTCATGGCTGGGGTCGATGAGCATGGCGAGATCCTTGGTCATCTGGCCGCCCTCCACGGTAGAGATGATCGTCTGTTCCAAAGTCTCGGCAAACGCGGCGACCTCTGGCGTTCCGTCCAGTTTGGCACGATGCTTGAGTCCGCCGGTCCACGCATAGATGGAAGCGATCGGGTTGGTGGAGGTCTTCTCGCCCTTGAGCCAACGGCGATAGTGGCGGGTGACGGTGCCGTGTGCGGCTTCCGCTTCGACGGTCTGACCATCAGGCGTCATCAGCACGGAAGTCATGAGCCCAAGGGAACCGAAGCCTTGCGCCACGGTGTCGGACTGCACGTCGCCATCGTAGTTCTTGCAGGCCCACACGTAGCCGCCATGCCACTTCAATGAGCTTGCCACCATATCGTCGATCAGGCGATGCTCGTAGGTGAGACCCTCCTGTTCGAAGCGCTGCTTGTATTCGGTTTCGAACACTTCGGCGAAAATGTCTTTGAACTCGCCGTCGTATGCCTTGAGAATCGTGTTCTTCGTCGAAAGATACACGGGGTAGTGGCGCATCAGACCGTAGTTGAAGCAGGCGCGGGCGAAACCGCGGATCGACTCGTCCAGATTGTATTGCACCTGTGCCACACCGCTACCGGGATAGTTGAACACAACATGCTCGATCGGTTCGGATCCATCTTCAGGCGTGAACGTAACGGTGAGCTTGCCGGCACCGGGGACTTTGAAATCCGTGGCCTTGTATTGGTCTCCAAACGCATGACGGGCGACGACGATCGGCTGGGTCCATCTGGGAACAAGGCGCGGGATGTTGTCGATGACGATCGGCTCGCGGAAGATCGTACCACCGAGAATGTTGCGAATCGTGCCATTGGGGGACTTCCACATCTTCTTGAGCCCGAACTCCTCGACGCGTGCTTCGTCAGGCGTGATCGTCGCGCATTTGACGCCGACATGTTCGCGTTTGATGGCTTCAGCGGCGTCGATGGTCACCTGATCATCAGTGGCGTCACGGTTTTCAATGCCCAGATCGTAGTAGTCGAGATCGATGTCGAGGTACGGCAGAATGAGGCGATCCTTGATGTCTTTCCAGATGACGCGGGTCATCTCGTCTCCGTCAAGCTCCACCACTTTGCCTTCGACCTTGATTTTGGCCATAAGAGTCCTCCAGTCATTACGGTGTTCAATTCATGTGTAGTGCATAAGTGTTTCGAAGAAGAGCAGATGTCCATTTTCCGTGGTCGGCACATCGCGAACATGCATGATGCTGTGTCATTGCAACGCATTAGCCTTGAAACCATGGCTCAGGAAACAGAAATCGGCCTCGGTAAAAAAGGCCGCATCGCATACGGTTTGGATGACATTTCGATCGTCCCCTCTCGACGTACACGTGACCCGCAAGACGTTTCAACCTCATGGCAGGTGGATGCCTATGAGTTCGACATCCCGGTGATCGGAGCGCCTATGGATTCGGTGACGAGTCCTCAGACGGCGATCGCCATGGGCAAGCTCGGCACCCTCGGTGTGCTCGATCTTGAAGGTCTGTGGACGCGTTATGACGATCCGGAACCGATTCTCACAAAGATCTCGCAACTCGATCAAAGTGAAGTCACCGCCTACCTGCAGGAGGCGTATGCCGAACCGATCAAGCCGGAGCTCATCGTGCAGAGGCTGCATGAAATACGCGACGCAGGTGTGACCGTCGCCGGCGCATTGTCTCCGCAACGCACCCAGCAATATTATTCGACGGTGCTCAACGCAGGTGTCGACCTGTTCGTGATTCGAGGCACATCCGTTTCCGCCGAGCATGTGTCGGAAGATCATGAGCCGTTGAACCTCAAGCAATTCATCTATGATCTGGATGTTCCGGTCATCGTCGGCGGAGCCGCGAACTATCGTGCGGCACTGCACCTGATGCGCGCCGGAGCCGCTGGCGTGCTCGTTGGCTTCGGCGGCGTCGCCACATCTGCCAACCGCAGGACGATCGGTGTTTCGATCCCGATGGCCACCGCGATCTCCGATGTGGCCGAGGCCCGTCGCGACTACATGGACGAATCTGGTGGACGCTACGTGCAGGTGATCGCAGACGGCAGCATGGGAAGCTCCGGCAGTTTCGTCACAGCATTGGCAATGGGAGCTGATGCCGCCATGCTTGGCGCGCCGCTTGCTCGCGCCGTCGAAGCACCAGGACACGGAACCCATTGGGGTTCGGAGGCGCGGCATGCGACGCTGCCACGAGGCTTCCGCACAACGGTTGGCACGGTTGGCACCCTTGAAGAGATTCTGTATGGGCCGAGCCACAACGCTGACGGCACGACGAACTTTACCGGTGCGTTGCGCAGGGCGATGGCATCCTGCGGTTACGTGGATATCAAGAGTTTCCAGCGTTGCCCGGTTGTCGTGAATCGATGATTTGAAGCTACGATGAAAAGACCCCGGCATTGACCGGGGTCTTTTCATTAAGGAAACACATATTCGAAGACGGGTGCATCGAACGTCGGCTTATGCGAAAACAATGCGGGTTTGTGATGAAAATGCGCATATTCTTCGCAAGCTATGGTAAAAACCGCTTTTGCGAGCAACACTATGTGATCAAGCATTCCGATTAGGGGAGGGATCTTGCGCATGAGTGATATGCATCAGGGGACGCAAATCAACGAAGCAAACAACGGTGGCATCACCAAAACGCGGGAAGAGGTCGCATCTATTCCACCGCTGGAAGATGAAGATGATGCGTGGACGCAGACCATGCCTGCGCCGAAAGGACCTCGTGCCGTCCGCAAATACAACGGCAAGATTCCCATCGGTAAATCCGGCATGAGCATTCCGTATCAGGTACGAAGCTGCATCAGTGAAAGCGTATTGCCCAAAACGGCGTTTGATCTCAGTGTAAAGGCATGCAAAGTGAGCTGCCTGTGTGTGGAGGTGGTTCGTGGACGACTGCCGATGCGCCTGTTGCACGGTCTGGTTACAACAAGCTGCTGTGAGCGGCTGGAATTCATGATCGAGCTGATGCAAGGCGCGACCGCTGAATGCGTTGACCTGCATCGCAAACGTTTTTACGCGCAGCCGGTTCCAACACTTGTGGATGGTATGGTGGTGGCTCCCACCAAATTCGAATTCACGCTCAAATTGGTTATAGGACCCGTGACATATTGGGTCAATTTGATTTTCGAGTTGCAGGGAAGCGCTTGGCGCTGCACGTATCTCGATTTGGGGTGATGGCGTGAAGAACCCTATTCAAATGGCATAGCTGACGGCTATAGTAAGAACCATGCTCAGGGAATATGGACTTGACAACAAATACGTAACCACGGAAAAAGACACCGTCTACGCATTGCTTTCCGACCGTGCGCTCGACAAGCCGGAAGATCTGATCGCCCAGTTTAAAGACCCCGATACAAACCAGTGGGTCGACGTCATGGCAGGTGAAATGCTCGCGCAGGTGCGCAGTGTGGCCAAAGGGCTGATGGCACTCGGCGTGCGTCAGGGTGCGATGGTGGCAATCTATTCGGCGACCTGCTATGAGTGGGGCGTCATGGATTTCGCATGCGCTGCCATCGGCGCAGTGAGCGTGCCGATCTACGAAACGGATTCGCGGAAGCAGGCTGCATCCATCATCGACGAAGTGCAGCCGATGATCGCATTCGGCGGTGATGAAGACCACGCGCACACGCTCGAACGTATTTCCGAAACCGTGCCAAGTCTGCGTCATGTGTTCAACTTCCAGAACGGTGCGCTTGACGCATTGATCAACTATGGGGAATCGGTGAGTGACGATGAGCTCGACGAGGCGATCGGTCGCGTGCGCGCGGATGATCTGCTGACCATCGTGTTCACATCAGGATCCACCGGCAAGCCGAAGGGAGCGATGCTCTCGCACCGCAATTTCACGCATATCGTGAAGAACGGTTACGAGATCCTGCCCGAGATGCTATTCGATCCGCCGAACCGCTTGCTGCTGTTCCTGCCGTTGGCGCACTGCTTCGCACGTTACATTCAGTATGTGGCGGTCGGAGGCCATGGTGTGGTGGGCTACGTGCCAAGCGCCAAGCATCTGCTCGTGGATCTGCGCAGCTTCAAACCGACGTATTTGCTCGGTGTGCCACGCGTGTTCGAGAAGGTGTATAACGCGGCCTCGCAGAAAGCCGGCGCCGGCATTCGCGGGCATATCTTTGCCAATGCAGTAACCCATTTCATCGAATGGTCGAAGATGCAGACCGATCATCGTAAGCCCGGCCCGTGGATGAGACTGAAGCACTCGTTCTACATGAGTTCCGTAGCATCCTCGTTCCGTTCCGCACTCGGTCCGAACCTGCGCTATCTCGCCTGCGGCGGCGCGCCGATCAACCCCGATCTGGTGCACTTCTTCAACGGCATCGACGACATCACGTTCATCCAGGGCTACGGCATGACCGAAACCGCTGCCCCCATGATCGTCAACTGGCAGAAGGCGAATCGTGCCGGTTCAGTAGGACGCCCAGGACCGGGAATGGCCGTTCGAACCGCCGAAGACGGCGAAATCGAGGTCAAGGGTCCGAACGTGTTCCTCGGCTACTACAAGAACCAAGAGATGACTGATGAAGTGCTGGAGCCGAGTGGCTGGCTGCACACGGGTGACCTTGGCTACATCGACGATGACGGCTTCCTCTACATCACCGGACGCAAGAAGGATCTGATCATCACTGCAGGTGGCAAGAACGTCAGTCCTGCTCCGTTGGAAAGCGCCATCAGCGAGTGCCCGATCGTTTCTCACGTCGTTGTGGTCGGCGACAACAAGCCGTTCATCGGCGCGTTGGTCACGTTGGATGAGGAAATGGTGCATAGCTGGCTTGACAACCAAGGCATGCCATCGAATGTGTCGATGGATGATCTGGCTCACAGCGACGGCGTCCATGCCTTCATCCAGCAATATGTAGACAAAGCAAACGCGAACGTCTCACGTGCCGAATCCGTTCGTAAGTTCATCGTTCTGCCGGAAGACTTCTCCGTTGAAGACCGCACGATGACCCCAAGCCAGAAAGTGGTTCGTCCGAAGGTTCTGGAACGCTATGCGGACATCATCGAAGGTGAACTCTACGCACCGAAATCGGTGACGCGCTCGGTGCCGGTGAGCATGCAGATCCTCGAAAGCACTTCGGAGACGGTGAAGAAGGCTTCACAGGCCGTTCAGCACACCGCTGAGAACGTCACGCCACGTGTGCGTCAGGCTCTTGACAGCATGCAGCACAGTGGACGAGCCGAAAATCTGGAAGATCAGGGCTCCGACGATCAAACACCTGCCGAGAACATTCAGCAGGAGCCAACGGATCAGACTGAGAAGGAGTGACACATCGTGGCTATTCGCGAAATTCGAGTGGTGCCGGATCCGGTGCTGCGCACCCCCTGCGAGCCGATCACCAAGATCACGCCAGCCGTGCGTAACCTGGTGCAGGATCTCATCGATACCGTTGACGATCCCGGTCGTGCGGGGCTTTCCGCCAACCAGATCGGAGTAAGCCTGCGAGCATTCTCCTATAACATCGACGGGAAAGTGGGCTACGTGCTCAACCCCGTGCTTGAAGAGACCCGCGGTGAACAGTATGGCGACGAAGGTTGCCTGAGTCTGCCGAACCTGTGGTACAAGACCAAGCGAGCGGATTACGCGCGCGTCCGCGGCATCGATCTAGACGGAAACGAGGTCGTGCTCGAAGGGGATGGCATCATGGGACGCATGCTTCAGCATGAAACCGACCATCTTGATGGACATCTCTACATCGACCGACTGGAGAAAGACGAGCGACGTGCGGCGATGCGCCGTATGCGCAGTCTCGAGTAATCAATAGTTGTTTCTAACCAGCATGAGGGGTTGCTTTGCATTGTGCAAAAGCAACCCTCATGCTATCATTAAATTTTGTGTGCCAACCGGTAAGAAAGGCAGTCGCAGTCTTTCAAACCACCCAATATTGTCAACCGGCACGCAACGAATTCGCGTCATGTTCGCGACGACCTGTGTCGGTCGGCTGTTTTCCAAGAAAACGGCTGCACGCAGGATCGCATGGCCAGGCAATAACCGACTAGGAAGGTAGTAATACCATGGCTCAGATCACTATGAGCGAAATGCTGAAGGCTGGTCTTCAGTTCGGTCACCAGACCCGCCGTTGGAACCCGAAGATGAAGCAGTACATCCTTACCGAGCGTAACGGAATCTACATCATCAACCTGTTCAAGACGCTCGATCTCATCGACGTCGCATACGACTTCATCAAGACCACTGTCGCCCACAACGGCACCGTGCTGTTCGTCGGCACGAAGAAGCAGGCTCAGGAAGCGATCAAGAACGCAGCCACCCGCGTGAACATGCCATACGTCTCCGAACGCTGGCTCGGCGGCATGCTCACCAACTTCCAGACCGTTTCCAAGCGCGTCACCCGTCTCAAGGAACTTGAGACGATGGACTTCAACGATGTGCACGGTTCCGGCCTGACCAAGAAGGAACTGCTTCTGCTCAAGCGCGAGAAAGACAAGCTCGAGCGTCAGCTCGGCGGTATCCGCAACATGAACCGCACCCCTTCCGCCATGTTCGTCGTGGACATCAACAAGGAGGCGCTGGCCGTTGAGGAAGCCCACAAGCTCGGTATTCCGGTCGTCGCCATCGTCGACACCAACACCGATCCTGAAGCAGTCGAATACCCGATCCCGGCCAACGACGACGCCATCCGTGGCATCGAACTGCTGACGAACCTGTTCGCCGACGCCGTGGCAGAGGGTCTTCTGGAGCGTTCCGGCAACGCCGCCAAGGCAGAGGGCAACGACTCCGAGCAGCCTATGGCAGCTTGGGAGAAGGAGCTGCTCGCGAAGGATGAGAAGAACACCCTTCGCGAGAACGCCGTTGTCACCGAAAACGCGGTGAAGAAGGCCGACGAAGAAGCAGGCGCTTCCTCCGAAGCAGCCCGCGCCGACGCCCAGAACCAGGAATCCGTCGCAAAGGCAGAAGAAGAGGCCAAGTGAGCCCTTCGGAGCCCACAGGTTCCATGAACGTGCGTGGAGTCGAACGCCCAAAGCATCGGCTCCACGCCACGCATACTTTTCAAAAACAACAAGGAGAACATCAATGGCAGCAATCACTGCAGCTTTGATCAAGCAGGTCCGTGAAGAGACCGGCGCCGGCATGATGGACGTCAAGAAGGCGCTCACCGAGGCCGACGGCGACGTCGCACGTGCCAAGGAAATCATTCGCACCAAGGGCATCGCGGCCGCTGGCAAGCGTGAAGGCCGTAAGGCTCAGGAAGGCACCATCGCCTCCACCGTCATCGATTCCGCCAACGGTCAGACCGGTTACGCGATCGAGCTCAATTCCGAAACCGACTTCGTGGCGAAGACCCCGAAGTTCGTCGACTTCGCAGACACCGTGCTCGCCAATGCGGTCAAGGCGAATGCCGATGACATCGACAGCGTTCTCGCAGCACCGTCCGCTGAAGGCACTGTGAAGGAAGACGTTGAAGAAGCCGCCGCACTGTTCGGCGAGCACGTCAAGGTCGGTCAGTTCGCCAAGATCGAAGGCCCGAAGGTCGAGATCTACGCGCACAAGAAGTCCGCAGAACTTCCTCCGAGCATCGTCGCCATGATCGCGACCGATGAAGCAGGCTCCCAGGTCGCTCACGAAGCCGCCCTGCAGATCTCCGCAATGGATCCGAAGTGGCTCACCCGCGATGACGTTCCAGCAGACATCGTCGAAACCGAACGTCGCGTTGCCACCGAGAAGTCCCTGGCTGAAGGCAAGCCGGAGAAGATCGTTCCTAAGATCGTCGAAGGCCGTCTGAACGCCTTCTTCAAGGAGAACGTGCTGCTCGAGCAGGCCTACGTCAAGGATCCGTCGAAGACGATCGGCGACCTGTTCAAGGAAGTCGGCGGCCAGGCTCTGGCCTTCGCCCGCCTCGAGGTCGGCAAGGCTCCTGAAGCGGACGCCTGATTCTCACACATCGCATATTCACGTAGTCGCATAGCTTGATTGCGAGCTGACTGGTGAACACTGACGCGTGAATCGCAACCGAACATTCGGTTTGTGATTCACGCGTTTTCGTTATTGTGGAGTGACACAAGATGCATCGCCGGAAATTCGAAGAATACGAACACATGCGTCGGTTCGTGTCGTTGTGCACAGATAACCTATACACGGTGGAACTGCAAGCATTGATGAACAATGGAAAGGCAGATATGGCACTTGAAGAGAACGCGGCGCAACCGCGCAGAGTACTGCTGAAACTCTCCGGAGAGGCGTTCGGCAACGGCAAGGTCGGCGTAGATACGGCGACGATCCGTCGCATTGCAGGCGAAATCGTTCCAGCTGTTCAACAGGGTGTGCAGGTTGCCATCGTGACGGGTGGCGGCAATTTCTTCCGTGGAGCTGAATTGCAGGAAGCCGGCATCGACCGTTCCCGCGGCGACTACATGGGTATGCTCGGCACAGTGATGAACTGCCTCGCATTGCAGGACTTCTTGGAACAGGCCGGTCAGGCGACGCGCGTACAGACCGCCATCACTATGGGTCAGGTCGCTGAACCATACATTCCACTGAAAGCAATCCGTCATCTTGAAAAAGGGCGTGTCGTCATCTTCGGCGCAGGCGCGGGCATGCCATACTTCTCGACGGATACGGTTTCCATTCAACGCTCACTGGAGATCCATTGCGACGAAGTGTTGATGGGCAAGAACGGCGTTGACGGCGTATACACCGCTGATCCACGTAAAGATCCGACCGCCGAACGTTTCGAAACTCTGAGCTACAAGCGTGCTCTCATCGACAACCTCGCAGTCATGGACGCCTCCGCGATGGCGATGGCCCGTGACAACAACCAGACCATTCGTGTGTTCGGTTTGGAAGGTGAAGGCAATGTGACCAAAGCATTGTTGGGCGATTCCATCGGTACACTGGTATCCAACGGTGATTCGACGCTCGCGTAGACGCCTGCCCTCGAATCCGATTCATACACAAGTAGGTATTCCAAGGTGAATATCTGAGGAGAAAACAATATGGCCAATCTTGTAGAACAGTCCAAAGCACAGATGCTCAAGTCCGTCGAATCGACGAAGGAGAACTTCGCAGGCATTCGCACTGGTCGTGCGAATCCAGCACTGCTCAATGGCATCGTCGTCGAATACTACGGCGCACCAACGCCGCTCAAGCATGTCGCCACCATCGGCGTTCCTGAGCCACGTACACTCTCCGTGTCTCCGTTCGACCCATCGCAGGCCAACGCCGTTGAAAAGGCGCTGCGCGATTCCGATCTGGGAGCCAGCCCACGCCGCAATGGTTCCACCATTTTGCTGACCATGCCGGAACTGACCGAAGACCGTCGTAAGGAATACGTCAAGCTGGCCAAAGCCAAGGCCGAAGACGGCAAGGTCGCAGTGCGCAACATTCGTCGTAAGACGAAGGAAACCATCGACAAGGCCATCAAAGATGGCGAAATGGGTGAAGACGAAGGCGATCGTCTGCTCAAGGAACTCGACAAGGTGACCAAGAACGTCACCGATGAACTGGATTCGTTGCTTGAAACCAAGCAGAAGGAGATCATGGAGGTCTGACGCCTCGCATGATCAATTGGGCAATGGCAAACGCATCTGCACGCATGCCATTGCCCATTCATTTTGCAATACGACGCGCATTGTCACACACGATGTAAGGACCATGATGAATTCACAATCGCAGCACGACATGGAAGTCAAGGCCGACGAAGCGATCGATGCTATCAACAAGAAAGCCGGACGCAACATGCCGCAGGCGGTCGGAACCGCCGTTGCTTTGATCGCCGTCATACTGCTGTGCCTATGGATCAGCCCTGTGCTGTTTGTAGCCCTCGTTGTCGTATTCATGATTCTCGCACTCTGGGAACTGCGCGTTGATCTGGCCGTTATCAACCTGCATATTCCACTGGTGACGCTCTGGATCTGTTCGACGATCACATTATGCGCCGTATATTTCTTCCCACGGCATGTTGTCGCTATGGCCGTTTGCATCTGCTTTTCGCTTGTAGCCGTTGCCATCAGCGCGACACTGCAACTCTGGCATGGCAAACGAATCGAAAAGCAGCTCGATAGGAAAATGCAGACCGCACCGGGAACAGTCGATAGACGAGGGGAGAGCCACAGTCGCCTGACACAAGTGGCTGTCGCCATGTTCACCGTACTGTATATTCCACTGCTGGCGTCGTGCATCATCATGCCGCTCACATTCAATGACCATTATTTCGCTCACGCCATTCTCGTCGTGTTCATGCCGGCACTGAGCGACACAGGCGGCTTGTTCGCAGGCATGATGTTCGGCAAACACAAGCTGAGCCCGAGAATCTCTCCGAAAAAGTCCGTGGAGGGATTACTTGGCTCCATTCTGTTTGCTGTCGCAGGCGCATATGTGGTGTTCGCTTGCACGTATGACGCCGCTTTGTGGGCAACTCGGTGGTGGGTGCCACTCCTGCTCGGCATTATCATCGGTATCGTCGGCACATATGGTGACCTGTGCGCGTCGATGCTGAAGCGAGACATGGGCATCAAAGACATGGGCCATCTGCTCAAAGGCCATGGTGGTATTCTCGATCGAGTCGACTCGATTCTGATGTGTGCCCCGTTCGTGTGCGTGCTACTGTGGGCGACCGGCTTGTAAAATCTGAGTATTTGTAAACACGTATCCCATCACAACAATGACAGATAAGAATATTTCCACGCAAGAATCCGTTGAATCAGGCATCACCGAAGGTGGGCGTACCGGAGCATTCCGCGATGTGCTTGCCAAGGATCATGCGCGCCGCGGCAAACCGCCAATCCATTTCACCGACATGAGCGTAGATGAACGCATCGCAAAGGCACAGGAACTTGGACTGCCGAAGTTCCGCGTCAAGCAGCTCGCCAACCATTACTACGGCCACTTCGATGTGAACGCGAACGATTTCACCGATTTCCCTGCATCTGCACGTCAGCAGGTGGCTGAGGAATTCTTCCCGACGCTGATCACCGAGGTGACGCATCAGGTCGCCGACGACGGCATGACCATCAAAACGCTGTGGAACCTGTTCGACAACGCGAAGATCGAATCGGTGCTGATGCGCTACCCGAACCGCGCCACCCTGTGCATCTCCAGTCAGGTGGGCTGCGGCATGGGCTGCCCGTTCTGTGCGACGGGCAAACTTGGTTTGACTCGCAACATGTCTACCGGCGAGATTCTCGAACAGGTGCGCGTGGCTGCGAAGATGATGCAGGACGGCAAAGTAGCCGGTGGGCCGGGACGCTTGAGTAACGTCGTGTTCATGGGCATGGGGGAGCCGATGGGCAACTATCGTGCGCTCATCAGCGCCGTCAAACAGATCAGCGCAATGCCTCCCGAGGGGTTCGGCATCTCCGCGCGCAACATCACCGTTTCCACCGTCGGTGTTGTGCCAGGCATCCGCAAGCTCACGCAAGAGGGCATTCCGGTGCGCTTGGCGGTGTCGCTGCACGCGCCGAACAATGAGCTGCGCGACGAACTCGTTCCCATGAACAAGCGGTTCAACGTCGACGAGGTGCTCGACGCCGCGCATGACTACTACTTGGCTTCCAAACGCCGCGTGAGCATCGAATATGCGTTGATGCGCGGCATCAACGATCAGGAGATCCACGCCCGCCAGCTGGCCAACAAGCTCAACCATTACGGAGACAATTGGGCGCACGTCAACCCCATTCCACTCAACCCGATCGAGGGCTCGAAATGGACGGCGTCAAAACCTGAAGATGAGGAGCGTTTCCTCGACATCCTCCACGAGGCTGGCATAACCGCCACGTTGCGTGACACGCGAGGCCAAGACATCGACGGTGCCTGCGGGCAGCTCGCGGCAAAGAACGTCTGATTAATTTCAATATCAACTGTGTATGGGACGTCAACTGGTTGACGTCCCATTTTGATTAGTTATTTGACTTTCATTGACAGTAGTTATATGGTAACAAGTGTTGCGCAACATATGTTATTTTATACTATGGTGTTGCATTATTGGAGGTGACTATGCCCAGAACACCCCGATTTACTCGAGAGCAAGTCATTAACGCTGCAATGGGGATTGTACGCAAGCATGGTATGGATGCCCTTACTGCCCGTTCTCTTGCATCGGCGTTGAACTCCTCGGTCAAACCGATCTTTGGCTTATTTACAAATATGGAGGATGTGCAACAGTCTGTGTGGGAAGCTGCGGCTGCTGAATATACGGAGCGCATCAGACGTGCCATGACGTCATCAGAGTATCCGCCGTACATGGCTAGTGGAATGGCGTACATTTACTTTGCCAAAGATGAGCCTGAGCTATTCAAAATGTTATTCATGCATGATCAAAGCGATGAGCAGAGAGCGCATATGAGCGATCAAGTGCAGCCAATCATCAAGATGATCGCGGCGCAACTCGGATTGGATCTTGAATCTGCCACTCGTTTCCACTTGCAGATGTGGGTATATGTGCATGGTATCGCGTCCATGATCGCCACCAAATACATCGAATGGGATCAACGGTTCATTGAAGAATCCGTGTCGTCGATGTTCCTTGCGTTGAAGGACCGTGCAACAGAAAAATCAAAGGGAGAATGAGATGAAAGCAATACGGGCAACGGGGCTCACCAAAAATATGGGTCAATAACTGCTGTGGATCATATCGATTTCGATGTTGATCAAGGGGAGATCTTCGCTCTTCTCGGAGTCAACGGAGCAGGTAAAACCACTACGATTTCCATGCTCACGGGTCTTGAACGACCAAGTTCCGGAGATGCGTATCTGCTTGGCAGATCGGTCAGCGCCGACATGCAGCATATCAAACCGCGCATCAATCTGTCGCCACAGGAAACAGCGGTGGCAGCAAACCTGACCGTGCGCGAGAACCTCGAATTCATTGCAAGCATATACGGGCAATCGAATAACGAAGCGAAATCGAACGCAAAACACATGATGCAGGAGTTCGAGCTGCAACAAGTTGCCAGCCAGCGAGCGCAAACCCTGTCGGGAGGAATGCAACGGCGGTTGAGCATTGCAATGGGTCTTATCACAAATCCACAAATCTTGTTCCTCGATGAGCCGACTGTTGGACTGGATGTATTCGCACGTTGTGACCTTTGGAAAGTGATCGAAGGGCTCAAAGGCAAGGTGACCATGTTGCTCACCACACATTACCTTGAGGAGGTAGAAACATTGGCCGATAGGATCGCCATCATGGTGTCTGGGCATATCGTTGCTTCGGGCACTCTTGACGAATTGAAGAAGAAAAGTGGCAAAAACACGCTCGAAGACGCGTTCATCACATTGACGGAAGGAACACGATGAGTCTGCGCAGAATCAACATTTTCTCCGTACGCACCATGAAAGAGGTATTGCGTGACCCTGTGAACCTGTTCTTCGGATTCATATTCCCGGTGATGATGCTTTGGGTGTTATCTCTCATCTACAAGCAGGTAGGGAAGATCCCCGGTGCCACGCAAATTGATATGACTCAGATGGCAGCGGCCATCGCTTCCTATGCGCCTGTGTTTCTTTCTCTGTTCGCGGGCATGCTGATAGCTAAAGACCGTACATCCACATTCTTGAATCGATTGTTCGCTTCTCCGATGACTGCCGTTGACTTCATCATGGGTTACACGCTGCCCATGCTCGTCGTTTCGGTAATTCAATCGGCTGCTACATACCTATGTGCGGGCTTCTTCGGATTCCGCATCACTATACGTGTACTGCTCGCTGTGGTCATTGTTCTGCTGACTGCTTTGATGTACATAGGCGTCGGACTACTGTGCGGTACAGTGATGAGCGACAAATCCGTCGGCGGCGTCTGCGGTGCCATGCTCACCACAGTCTCGTTCATTCTATCTGGACTCACCATTCCGCTTGAGATCATGGGATCCGTGTTTCAGACGGTTGCCAAAGCATTGCCGTTCTACAATGCCGCCCAAGCCACGGAGATGGCCATCTCCGGCAACTTCGCGAATATCTGGCCATATTTGTCGATTGTGCTTATATACATGGTTGCATGTCTTGTCGCCGCAATCGTCGTCTTCGCGGTGCGTAAGAAGAGGTGCTGACTAGTTCGCATCAAACATTATTGAAAAGATTGTGCGGCAATTATCGGCAACCGACAGTTATTCTGGATACAGACGAACAAGGAGGCTGTAACCGTGCAGATCATGCCGTATCAGGAGCAATACAAGCAGCAGATAATCGATTTGATTCTGCATATTCAGAATGATGAGGCGAAGATCGATCTGTCTCTTGCCGAACAACCGGATTTGCTGGATATACCGAAGTACTATGAGCGCAACGGCGGTGAATTCCTGATCGCCGTCGACAACGGCGACGTGGTGGGGAGGCTGGCGTTCATGAATTACGGAAACGGCAACGCCGTGCTCAAAAAGTTCTTCGTGCGTTCCGACTGGCGCAGTAAAAAACTAGGGCTCGCACTATATGAGCAGATATTGCAAACTCTGCAGAACGGCGGATTCACGACCGTGCTGCTTGACACGCCGACGGTTGCCACCGCCTCGCATAGATTCTATGAACGCGCCGGTTTCGTCCGCATCGGCAAAGACGAACTCCCGTTCCACTACGAGTTCCCGCACGAGGATTCTTACATATATCTGCTACGCCTGTAGGTGATTGATAATAGATATGGGCGCATTGATGCGTGTCCACCGAGCCTGCATATTTGTGGCGATCATGCGTATTCGGCATATCACGATGCGAACGGTTGGGGCGATGTGAGGCGCGTTGTAACAGGGAATCGGTACGCTGGAAACCATCCGTAGAACCATGTGTGTGCAATCGAATGGAGATGTCAATGTCATTGGCGGTGCGTGTTATTCCTTGCCTGGATGTCGATGCGGGGCGTGTGGTCAAAGGCGTCCATTTCGAGAACCTCAAGGATGCCGGCGATCCCGTGGAATTGGCCGCCGAATACTATCGCCAAGGCGCCGATGAGCTCACCTTCCTCGACGTCACAGCATCCAGCTCACATCGTGGGACGATGATCGACGTCGTGAATCGCACTGCGGAACAGGTGTTCATTCCGCTCACCGTCGGAGGGGGAGTGCGCACGCCAGATGACGTGGATTCGTTGCTGCGTTGCGGCGCCGACAAGGTGAGCGTGAATACAGCGGCCATCAATGATCCGACATTGATCAGTCGCGTTTCCGAGCGATTCGGCAATCAAGTGCTCGTGCTGAGCGTGGATGCACGACGTGAGCAGGGGGAGCATCACACACAATCCGGCTTCGAAGTGACCACGATGGGTGGCCGCAAGTCCACAGGCATCGACGCATTGTGGTGGGCGAAACGAGCCGAGGAATTAGGCGCAGGCGAGATCCTACTCAATTCCATGGATGCCGATGGCACCCAGCAGGGCTTCGATCTGGAGATGATCAGCGCGATGCGCCGAGAAGTCTCCATTCCGATCATCGCCTCCGGTGGAGCCGGCAAAGCCGAGGACTTCCCGCCAGCCGTCGCCGCCGGCGCCGATGCAGTGCTCGCCGCATCGATTTTCCATTTCGGCAAGGTTTCGATCGCCGAAGTCAAGAACGCATTGCGTCAGGCGGGATATACGGTTCGCTGAAGCGAATCGGTCATAAGAGAGCGTTTGCTAACCTATGTGAGGAACAGCAACAGTTTTGGAGCATCAATGAGCAACGAAGCAGTGGAATACGATAATTCGACGACGTTGGACCCGCGCATCAAAGCGCGACTCAAATACGACGACAAGGGTTTGGTGGCCGCCGTCATCCAGCAGTTCGACACGAAGGAAGTGCTGATGGTCGGCTACATGAACGATGAGGCGTTGCGACGCACGCTGACCGAGGGGCGAGTCACTTTCTGGTCACGATCCCGTCAGGAATATTGGCGCAAAGGCGACACGTCCGGCCATGTGCAATATGTCAAGGCTCTGAATCTCGATTGCGACGGTGATGCTATTCTCGTGGAAGTCGACCAAGTGGGAGCCGCCTGCCACACCGGCAAGAGATCATGCTTCGATGAAGGTGGTTCGTTGCCTGTGACCGTTGGATACCGAGAGAAGAATGTGGAGGAGCAGCAATGAGCGCGAACGTCACGAAACTTTCTTGGGGTCAGACCTGGCCGAGTCGTGAGGAATTCCATGAGCTCGCCGCGCAAGGCTACCGCATCGTGCCGATCGTGCGCCGCATCCTCGCAGATTCGCTGACACCGGTCGGCCTGTATGAACGCCTTGCGGGTCACCGCTCGGGAACATTCATTCTTGAATCCGCAGAGACGAACGGCACATGGAGCCGATACAGCTTCATCGGCGTCAACTCGATGGCCCAGCTCCGCTCGAACAATGGGCAAGCTGATTGGCTTGGCCGCGTCCCTGCCGGAGTGCCGGAGCACGGTGACGTCATGGATGTCGCGCGTGCGACGCTTGACCTGCTCAAATCTCCGAAAGTGGATGGGTTGCCGAATCTGACCAGTGGTCTCGTCGGCACCGTCGGCTGGGATGCCATTCGCCATTGGGAGCCGAAACTCCCAGCTAATGCCCCAGATGAAACGGGTCAGCCGGAACTGGTGCTCGCTTTGGCCACTGACATTGCCGTTGTCGATCATGCTTCCGGCTCCGTATGGCTGATCGCGAATGCTGTGAATGTCGACGACAAGCCGACTCGTGCCGATGAGGCCTACAACGAAGCGGTGGCCCGCGTAAACGAGATGGAGCGCAAGTCGGCGACGCCTACGGCTGGGGAGTTCCGCGTCAACGTGCTCGACCCGTCGGTCAGCCAGCCGGAACTGCGTTTCCGCACGTCAAAGGAAGTGTTCGAGCAATCGGTGGAGCGTTCTCGCCAGCATGTCATCGACGGTGACGTGTTCCAAGTGGTCATTTCGCAACGCCTCGACATCGATTCGCCTGCGGATCCGTTCGATGTGTACCGTGTGCTGCGCACGCTTAACCCGAGCCCATACATGTATTTCATGACGCTCACCGATGCGCAGGGCCGTGATTTCAATGTGATCGGTTCAAGCCCGGAAACACTCATCAAAGTGGACGATGGCCATGCAATGAGCTTCCCGATCGCCGGATCTCGGCCACGCGGGGCAACGCCCGAGGAAGACGAGAAACTGTGTCGTGAACTGCTTGCAGACCCGAAGGAACGCAGCGAGCACATTATGCTCGTCGACTTGGCGCGCAACGATCTGAGCCGCGTGTGCCGACCGGAGACGGTGGAAGTGGTGTCGCTCATGGATGTGCTGCGCTATAGCCACATCATGCACCTGTGCTCGACGGTCACCGGCGAAGTCAATCCAGGGTTGTCGGTCATGGACGTGTTCACGTCGGCGTTCCCGGCGGGCACGCTGTCGGGTGCGCCGAAACCGAAGGCGATCGAGATCATCGACCAACTCGAGCCTGCCGACCGCGGCATCTACGGTGGCACCGTCGGTTACTTCGATTTCTCAGGCAACATGGATATGGCCATAGCCATCCGCACCGCATTCATCCGCGACCATGAAGCCAGCGTCCAAGCCGGTGCCGGTTTGGTACTCGATTCGATTCCGGAGAACGAGTATCAGGAGAGCCGTAACAAAGCACGTGCCAGCGTGGAAGCGATCAAGATAGCCGCGCAGCTCAAGCGTATTTAACGCTGCGGCAGAAGTAGAACATACGCATAATCGGGCGGGTCGTTCACAGTTACGCATCGTGCACGTGAGCGACCCACCCGATCAATATTGAATGCAGTACCTCTAGAAATCTCTAGAAGCCATGCGCGGTACGCCAGGAGTCAAGCTGCGCGCGCATCGTAGTTTTTCGCGCGTCATCGGCGAACGAAGCATCGATGGAATTGCCTGCGAGCGCGACCAGCTGCTCCATCGACAGGCGAGTCTCGGCGAGCGCCTCGTAGTTCGCGGCCACATATCCGCCGAAATAAGCGGGATCGTCTGAATTGACGGTGCAGGTCACGCCCTCCCGCATGAATCGGGCGATTGGGTGCTCATTCATCGAGTTGATCACCTGAAGTCTCAAGTTAGACAGCGGGCAGCAGGTGAGTGCGATGCCGTCACGTGCCACGCGCTCCATCAACTCGGTGTCGTCGAGCAGATGCGTGCCGTGATCGATGCGTTCGGCGCGCAGAAGATCGAGCGCTTGGCGAATATAGTCCGCCGGCCCCTCTTCGCCGGCATGTGCGACCGCATGCCAGCCGAACGAACGTGCACGTTCGAACTGGTCGGCAAATAGTTCGGGAGGGTAGCCCACTTCCGCGGAATCCAAGCCGATGCCGAGAATCTCATTTTACGCGGTTCGGCCATGTCGAGAATCGCGTTCGCCGACTCAAGGCTCATGTCTCGGACAATGCTCAGAATGAGACCTCCGCTGATGCCATAGCGTTCCCGCCCGATGCGCATCCCCTCACGCAAGCCGTCGAGCACGGTGTTGTAGTCGAGGTGGTTGGTGAACACGTGCACTTGGGGGTCGAAGAAGATCTCCGCGTGCATGACGCCGTTGTTATGCGCGCGTTCGAGATACGCAAGCATGAGATCGCGAAAATCATCTGCTGTTCGCAACGTTTGCATCAGCTGATAGTAGAGGTCGAGGAATGATTGCAGGTTCTCGAACTGGTATTCGCGTTCGAGCTCTTCCACCGTGTGCCATGGCAGGTCAATGTTGTTGCGCTGCGCCAGTTTCATGGCCAGTTCAGGTTCCAGCGTCCCCTCGATATGCAGGTGCAACTCCGCTTTCGGCAGAGTTCGCAGAGCCTGCCGCTGTGCCGTTCCGACCATATTTCGCTCCATTCCACGAGTGCTAACCGCAACTAACTAGTATGTGTCATTGTATACCGGCGCGTTTCTTCGTCGATCCGCATACTGCGTGCCGCTACAATATTGACCGATGAATATGCCGACAGGTGGTCGAACATGCAACGTCGCGTGAACGGAGGAACGCCGATGATACGAGTGACCGTGTGGAATGAGTTCAAACATGAACGTGAATACGAGGGCATACGGGCGATCTACCCGGACGGTATTCACATGTGCATCGCCAAGTTCCTTGGCACGCAACCGGATCTTGAGATTCGCACCGCCACATTCGACGAACCCGAGCATGGTTTGACGCAGACGGTGCTCGACAACACCGACGTGCTCGTGTTCTGGAGCCATGCGTTGCAAGACGAGTTCTCAGACGAGGTTGCCGAACGCGTGCAGCAGGCGGTGCTCTCCGGCATGGGGCTCGTCGCGCTGCACTCCGCACATTTCTCGAAGATCATGAAACGACTGATGGGCACGTCGATGACGTTGAAATGGAAGCATTCACAGACGGAGAAACTGTGGTGCATAGGCCCGACGCATCCGATCGCGCAAGGCGTTCCGAGCATGATTGAACTGCCGGAAGAAGAGATGTACGGTGAATATTTTGACATTCCCAAGCCGGATGACGTGGTGTTCGCCGGTTGGTTCTCCGGCGGCCAGGTGTTCAGAAGCGGCTGCACGTTCACACGCGGGTTGGGCAAGATCTTCTATTTCCAGCCCGGGCACGAGGAATACCCGATCTACCACAACCCTGATATTCAGCGCATCATTACCAATGCTGTGCGGTTCTGCGCGCCCGCGGTCAGTGCTCGCCAAACATTGGAATGCGAGGCGTTGTGATGAGAATCTCCGTGTTCTATGATCATATTCGCCAAGCGCACGAGCAGACGGGCATAGCAGTCGAACAATTGCTTGACGAGGTGAAGCAGACTGGAATCGACTGTGTGGAACTCAACTACACGCTGGCCGCCGAAAGCAACGTATTGGAAATGCTGCATAACGCTGGACTTGCGGTGAGCTGCCTGTACGAGTTCTATGACCTGCCGAACGCCGACGAACGCGCACATCTTGACGCACATATCGCACTCGCTCAAACTCTCGGCGCGAAAACCCTGGTCGTTCCCGGTTTTCTCGACGATACAGATGCCGCGACTATGGCGCCGCTCGTTCACGATCGCACGGCATTGAACGATTTTCTTGATTCGAATGCCGCCGCGCAACGCATGTGCGAAGGATTGCGTTACGCTGTGCAGCGCGGCAAAGAACACGGCGTATGCGTGACGATCGAAGATTTCGACGATAAGAAGTCAACGATCTCCAACATCAACGGGTTGCTCTGGCATTTCGATCGGATTCCCGGACTTCGCATGTGCTTCGACATGGGCAATTTCATCACATTCGATGAAGATGACTTGAATGCATACCGTTCCCTGAGTGCATACGTGTCGCATGTACACTGCAAAGATCGCAATGCGCACGGCGATAGCGTCGCCGCAGGCACTGGCGTTATGCCGGAGACTGCAATACTGAGACAACTGAAAACCAGTGGATACGATGACGTTCTGGCGATCGAACACTTCGACGTGCCCGATCAACGAGACGATATGATGCGTTCGGCGCGTTTCCTGCGCGATACATGGCGCAGCGTGTGATGCACAACCTGTGCTGTGCATCGCGAATCTGCGGTGAGGCATAGGAGAGACCGGTATAAAAAACGGGGTGCGATTTCGCACCCCGTCACTGGGAATCGAATATTCGTTTCAGAACATCTCAGCCGAGCTGACGACCGAACTTCTCGTTGAGCTCCACCTGATCTTCGGTGGCCTTGTCTTCGAGACGCTCCGCCTTGCCCTCAGCCTTATCCATCTTGTCGTCGGCCTCTTGCTCGACCTTGAACAGCTTGTCGGCTGAATCTCCGGCAGCCTTGGCGACCTTGGCCTCTTCTTCCGAAATGACCTTAGCGGCATGCTCTTCGGCGCGCTCGGCGCGCTTCTCGTCACGCTCTGCTTCGTGAACTTCGTGCTTTTCTTCTTCGTGCTTAATGAACTCTGCCATAACAGCTTCCTTTCTCAACGTTTTTCATTACGTTTCCATTAGACCACCGTTGCTCAAACGGCAATGAGTTTTTCCACGTAGGGGATAATTAACGGTTCTTCGTCGCGTCGGCAAATAGACAGTGGTATGTAGACATGCTCACAATAAGGACGTTGCGCCAGTTACTTCCGGCGTCTCACTTACAGTGTTTGTGAAGCCATCGTCACAAAGGAGGACCATGTCGGTTTTAGACGAACTGGTAGCGGGCGCGATGGAAGATCAACAGACCCGCGAACGCGAAGTGCCATTGGATGAGCTCAAAGCGATGGCCGCTGCGGCTCCCGCCCCGATTGACGCAAAACGATGGTTTCGTTCAACCAGTGCGGTTCCGGTGATCGCCGAAATCAAGCGCGCATCGCCGTCAAAAGGGCATTTGATCGACATTGATGATCCAGCAGCCCTTGCACGCGAATACGAGCGCGGAGGCGCCAGTGCGATTTCGGTGCTGACCGAAGGTCGCAGGTTCCTGGGATCGCTCGCAGATCTCGACGCCGTGCGTACCGCAGTGAGTATTCCGGTGCTGCGCAAGGATTTCATCACCAACGACTATCAGATCTGGGAGGCTCGCGCCCACGGCGCAGACATCATTCTGCTCATCGTGGCCGCTTTGGGAGATGAACAATTGGAACATCTGCTCTCATTGACACACGAGCTCGGCATGACCGCATTGGTGGAAACCCACACGCGTGAGGAAATCAACCGGGCAATAGCCGCCGGTGCGCGAGTGATCGGCATCAACGCGCGCAATCTGAAGAATCTGCGGGTAGACGTGAACAAATACAGCGAACTCGCAGACGATCTTCCCGAAGATGTGATCAAAGTCGCCGAATCCGGAGTATTCGGCGCCGTGGAAGTGGAGGACTATGCCCGAGCAGGAGCCGACGCGGTTCTGGTAGGCGAAGGCGTGGCCACAGCTTCCGACCCGCAATTGGCAGTAGAACGTTTGGTAAAGGCAGGTAAACGAGTGAAAGCGTCAGAAGAAACGCCACTGAGTGAACATCACGGCCCATACTACGGGCAGTTCGGCGGTCGCTACGTGCCGGAGGCACTCATCAGCGCGCTCGATGAATTGGAACGCGTCTACGATGATGCGAAGAAGGACCCACAGTTCCATAAGGAGCTTGCACGACTCAACAAGCAATATGTCGGACGCCCATCGCCGTTGACACAAGCCCCGCGATTCGCGCAGCGTCTCAAGGAACGCACCGGCGTGGACGCCCGCGTGTTCCTGAAGCGTGAGGATCTCAACCACACCGGTGCGCATAAGATCAACAATGCGATCGGTCAGGCGCTGCTCGTCAAGCGCATGGGCAAAACCCGCGTGATCGCGGAAACCGGTGCCGGGCAGCATGGCGTGGCCACCGCCACGGTCTGCGCGATGATGGGTCTGAAATGCCGCATCTACATGGGGCAGATCGACGCGCGTCGTCAGGCGTTGAACGTGGCGCGTATGCGCATGCTGGGTGCCGAGGTCGTTGAGGTCACACTCGGCGACCGCATTCTCAAAGACGCCATCAACGAGGCACTGCGCGATTGGGTCACCAACGTGGAGACCACGCACTATTTGCTTGGCACAGTGGCGGGCCCGCACCCGTTCCCTGAAATGGTGCGTGACTTCCAGAAAGTGATCGGCGAAGAAGCCAAGGAGCAGTTGCAGGATTGGTATGGCATCGACCATCCTGATGCGATCTGCGCATGCGTGGGTGGCGGTTCCAACGCCATCGGCATCATGAATGCGTTCCTCGACGATCCACGAGTGAACCTGTATGGCTACGAAGCCGGCGGCCACGGGCCACAATCCGGCGAACACGCCATTCGCTTCGCGCCGGGAACCGGCCAGCTGGGCATGTTCCAAGGAACCAAGAGCTACCTGTTGGAAAACGCCGAAGGCCAGACTCTCGACACCTATTCGATTTCCGCTGGTCTTGACTACGCGTCCGTCGGGCCGGAGCATGCATGGCTCAAAGACATCGGTCGTGTGAACTACTCGTGGGCCACCGATGACGAGGCGATGAGCGCATTCAAAGACATGTGCGAAACCGAAGGCATCATTCCGGCCATCGAGAGCTCTCACGCCATCGCCGGCGCATATAAAGCCGCGCTTGATCTCAAGGACAAGGGCTATGAGCATCCGGTCATGATCATCAACATCTCCGGTCGTGGAGACAAAGACATGAACACCGCTGGCAAATGGTTCGGATACCTGACCGACGAGCAGGCTGCGGCGTTGGAAGCCAACGGCGCCCAGGGAAACAATGCGTGAGAAGACTGAGGAGACAAGTTTCAATGAGTGAGAACACCACCACGCCAAGCGGACAGCCGCTCGGCATCAGCCACCGTCCAAGCCCGTGCGAGGAACTGTTCACACGGTTCAAGGCCGCGAACAAGCCGGCTTTCATCGGCTATCTGCCCTATGGATTCCCCACCCCGCAACTCTCCCTTGACGCATTCCGCACACTGGTCGAAAACGGTGCCGACATCGTCGAGATCGGCTTGCCGTATTCCGACCCGGTGATGGACGGTCCTGTGATCCAGGCGGCGAGCCAGATCGCCTTGAATGCCGGCGAAAGCATCTCGAACGTGTTCAAGGCCGTGGAAACGGTGGCCAACGCCGGGGGAGTGCCGCTCATCATGAGCTACTGGAACCTCATCTACCATTACGGCGTCGAACGTTTCGCCACGGACTTCGCGAACGCCGGTGGCGCCGGACTCATCACACCAGACCTGATCCCCGACGAAGCCGGCGAATGGATAGAAGCATCCGACCGGCACGGATTGGATCGCATCTTCTTGGTCTCTCCTGATTCAACCGATGAACGCCTGCGCGTCGTGGCGCAGAACGCCCGCGGGTTCGTGTATGCGGCTGCACGCATGGGCGTGACCGGCGAACGAGCCACCCTCAATGCATCACCGGAAAAGCTCGTGGCACGCACCCGTGCGGCTGGCGCCGAAAACGTGTGCGTCGGCATCGGCGTGTCAACCGCCGAGCAGGGTCACACCGTAGGCCAATACGCCGATGGCGTGATCGTCGGCTCCGCTTTGGTACACACATTGCTCGACGACAGCGGGCAGGCCAAGAATGCCGATGAAGGTCTGAAGGCTCTAGCGGCAAAGGCTGCGGAGCTCGCCGAAGGCATTCACAACGCTCGGCAATAACGGCTGTACAAGTATAGACAACACATGACGTCTGGGCGGCATAAGGATCCTTATGCCGCCCCAGACGTCATGTTCGAACGCCTATGTCAGCATGAATGCGCTCGTTATCGCTTGAGCACAGTACCATTCGACGTATGATGACACTCGCATACATTCCGTCTCCGACCATCTCGCAATTCCACATCGGATCACTGACTATTCACATCTACGCACTGACGATGCTGCTGGGCATCATCGTCGCGGTATGGATCACCAGCGAACGATGGAAGAAACTCGGTGGCACGTTCGACCAGATTCTCGACACGGCCATCGTCGCCGTGCCATGCGGCATCATCGGAGCACGCCTCTACCATGTCATCACCACGCCGGAGCGATTCTTCGGCCCGAACGGCGACTGGGTTGAGATCTTCCGCATCTGGAACGGCGGGCTCGGCATATGGGGCGCCATCTTCCTCGGCGCGTTGGGAGCATGGGCCTGGTGCCGCCACAAGCACTACCCGATGGCATTGCTCGCCGACTCGATCGCTCCGGCTCTGCTCGTCGCCCAGGCCATCGGCCGTCTTGGCAATTGGTTCAACCAAGAGCTCTATGGCAAGCCAACCACGCTGCCATGGGGATTGAAACTCAACACGCAGGGGAGCGCCATCGGCAATGCCGAGATGTGCTACGACGGTGCCACCTGCCCGACCGGCACTCTGTTCCACCCAACCTTCCTCTATGAGATGATCTGGAATCTGATCGGTGCCGCACTGATCATCTGGATTGGTCACAAGCTCATCACCAGGCTCAAGGCAGGATCGTTGTTCGCGCTGTACGTCATGTGGTACACGCTCGGACGCACATGGATCGAAATGCTGCGCATCGACTTCTCCCATCAGATCCTCGGGCTCCGCGTCAACGTTTGGGTCTCGATCATCGTGTTCATTCTCGGAGCCGTCGCGTTCATCCTCATCCAACGATTCGGCCAATCCACGCAGTTGCTCGCCGAAAAACTGCGTACCGAAACCGAGCTTGAGGAACGCAAGGAACAGAAAAGCGAATAGAGACCCACGCCCGAAACAGTGTGTCGAACGTCACTCGCGAGTTATCAGCAACGCTAATAGTCGATTACCTTATTTAGAATGGAAAACATGGAAATTCAAATCGCACCAAGCATTTTGTCCGCCGATTTCTGCAATCTCGAGCGTGATCTCGAACGCATCTCCAATGCAGACATGGTTCACGTCGACGTGATGGATCATCATTTCGTGCCAAACCTGACGATCGGCGAACCAGTGGTCAAGCGCATCTGCGAAGTCACGGACCTGCCGGTCGACGTTCATCTGATGATCGAAGATCCCGATCGTTGGGCTCCCGGATACGCGGAACTTGGTGCGCATTCCGTCACATTCCACATGGGTGCGACGCATGCCCCTGTGCGTCTGGCTCGCCAGCTGCACAGCATGGGCTGCGAAGCATGGTTCGCCGTTCGCCCAGCTGAACCGGTGGAACCGATTTTCGACATTCTCGAGGAATTCGACACGATTCTCATCATGACCGTCGAACCTGGCTTCGGTGGCCAGAAGTTCCTCTCGAACCAGATGGGCAAGGTTCGTCGTCTCCGCAACGAGATCACTCGTCGTGGCCTCAAGACCAACATTCAAGTCGATGGCGGTGTCAGCCCGAAGACGGCGGCCACGGTGGCCGAAGCGGGAGCGAACATTCTCGTCGCAGGCTCGGCCGTGTATGGTGCCGAAGATCCGGCCAAGGCCATCAACGACATTCGCGACACCGCAGCAGCGGCGTACAGGGACTGATCAGAAGTCTTGACAAGCACGCTCCGCAAGTCAGGAGACCAGTGCCAACCACAAGGCATACGTATACAAGGAAACACTTATGAAGACATTCGAGTCGTTGTTCGCAGAGCTCTCCGAAAAGCCGCAGACAAGACGCCGGGATCGCTCACCGTTCAGGAACTTGAGAAAGGCACCCACTTCATCGGCAAAAAATAGTCGAAGAAGCAGGCGAGACGTGGATCGCAGCCGAATATGAGGGAGCGGAACGTACCGCTGAAGAGATGAGCCAGCTCATCTACCATCTGCAGGTCATGATGATCGATCGAGGCATCACGCTCGACGACATCTACAAGAACCTCTGAACCTGACCGGAGGCCAATGCCATTCTCCAGACAGCATGTTCGGAGAATGGCATATTGCGAATGCCATCGCTGCAGGCGGATGGAAGAGAAGAAGTTGGAGGAAACATGCTCAGAATCGCCGTCCCGAACAAGGGAATGCTTTCGGAACCCGCATGGAACATGCTGTCGGAAGCCGGTTACACGTTGCGAAGCAATCCACGACAGCTCGTGGTGGAAGACCCTGATAACGATGTGGAACTGTTCTACCTGCGCCCGCTCGACATCGCGGTGTATGTGGGCATGGGCACGATCGACGTCGGCGTCACGGGGCACGATCTGCTGCTCAATTCAGGCACTGACGCCCAGGAAGTCATGAACCTCGGCTTCGGCGGCTCCACCTTCCGTTTCGCAGCGCCTGCCGACAGTCCCATCAGCACGCTTGAAGATATCGAAGGCAAGCGTGTCGGCACATCGTTCGACAAGTTGGTGAACGACTACCTGACCGAACACGGCATTCATGCGCAGCCCATCCATCTCGATGGCGCGGTCGAATCGTCAGTACAGCTCGGCGTCGCCGATCTCATTGCAGACGTCGTGTCTACAGGCACCACGTTGCGCAATGCCGGCCTGCGCATCTTCGGCGATCCGATCGTCCACTCCGAGGCGGTGCTCATCCGCTCGCCGCGTCTCGATGCCCAAGACGAACGTTTGCAGCGTTTGCAGCGCAGGTTGCAAGGCGTACTCACGGCGAAACGATATGTGCTGATGGACTTCGACATTCCGGTTGAGAAGATCTCTGCCGCGGTGCAGATCACCCCCGGTTTCGAAAGCCCGACGATTTCCCCATTGCACGACAAGCAGTGGGCCGCGGTGCGAGTCATGGTTCCCAAAGCCAAAGTGAACCAGCTGATGGATCAGCTGTATGAGGTGGGAGCGCGCGGCATCATCGTGACCGCCATTCAAGCAACACGAATGTGAGGCGCTCCAAACGCCCATGAAAATCACCGAGAAATTCAGCAGAAGATATAGTCCGGAACCTCGTGACGTCATTTTCACGATTCCGAATTTCATCAGTTTTCTTCGCATCGCGTCAATCCCGGTCATCGCATGGTTGATCACCAAGCACAACATGATCGCCGCGTTGATCGTGCTCGCCATCTCGTTCTCATCCGACGGCCTCGATGGTCTGATTGCGCGACGGTTCAACCAAGTGAGCAAAATAGGTCAGCTTCTTGATCCGATTGCCGACAGACTGCTGATTCTCTGCTCCATTCTCGCCTTGGGCATCTGCCATGTGGTGCCTTGGTGGATGCTCATCCTCGTGGCATTGCGTGATGCGACGATGGGCATACTGACCTTGGTTCTTGCGCAATACGACTATGGTCCGTTGCCTGTTCACTTCGTCGGCAAAACGGGCACCGCAGTGCTGATGATCTCGATAGTCGGTCTCATGGTTGCCGACGTCGAACGCAATATGCCAGTGTTCGAGACACTGCATTACCTGTCGATTGCCTGTGCGATCTGGGGTATCGCGCTGTATTGGCTTGCAGGCGTGCTCTACATGCAGCAGGGCGTCCGTCTGATTCGAGACGCGCGAAGCAATACGAACAAGGACTAGTGCACTCGTGACCTTCAACAACGGCATGCCTCCCGTGTATCCGGTGAGTTCGGAAGATCCACCGGCACGTCGTCGTGCCGTTTTCTCGTCGGCGTATGTGCAACTTGATTCGCAGCATGCGCAACCACCGGGCGGTGCTCCGATGTCGGCTCGACGCCGTAGCAAGCACTATGACGATTCACTGCGTCTCATCGACGATCTGGTGAACCGGCCCGTCGACGTGCTGTATTCCGATTCACGGTTGACGACGAAACCGGATTCGAAAGTAGCGTACTGGGGCACGCGAATCGTCGTGCTCATCATCTGCATTGCAGTCGGATTCGCCGGATGCCTGTTCGTGCGCCTGCTTAACACCGATCCGCGCAAACAGGTTCGTCAACAGCTCGCCTCGCAATTGGAAGCGGAAAACAAGCAGATCGATGATCTCGAGAAGCAGATTTCAGATTTACGCACACAGGTGGAGAAACAGTCGAAATCCGCACTGCCTTCGCAAGTGGAGCAGGAAGTTCAGCAAAACGACATGGTCGCCGGTTCCACGGCAGTGGAAGGCGAAGGCATCATTCTCACAATCGCCGATCCGATGGTCACCAACAGCGATGCCCAGGACGGCTCGCTCCCACGCGAAAAAGCACGAACCGTCTGCGCGTGGTCACCGACACCGATCTGCAGCTGCTCGTATCGCTGATGTGGCAGTCCGGAGCCGAAGCGGTGTCGATCAACGACAATCGCCTGGGTGTGCAGACCTCGATACGCACGGCGGGCAATTCGATTCTCGTCGGCACGACGCCGGTCTCCAGCCCGTATAAAATTCAGGCTATAGGCAATAAACGTGAGTTAGCCGATAAAATGGGGCAGAAGGCGTTACCGACGTTGTACAAGGAATTCAAGGATGCTGGCATGACATTGCAGATCAGCAAAGAGAATTCAATACAGCTCAAAGCCGCTTCGGTCGGTCAGGTTTCATATGCGAAGGAGATGTAAGTAAATGGCTGCGGTGCTTGGTTTGATCATCGGCGTTGTCGTCGGCCTGTTCGTGAAGCCTGATATTCCCGTGTGGCTCCAACCATATCTGCCGATCATGGTGGTCGCCGCCTTGGACGCGCTGCTGGGCGCAGCACGCGCATATTTCGAGCGTAGCTTCTCCGACAAGGTGTTCGTGATTTCGTTCTTCTCGAACGTGATTACAGCGGCGCTTCTCGTGCTGCTCGGTAACCAGCTCGGTGTCGGCTCGCAGCTTTCCACTGCGGTCATCGTCGTGCTCGGCATCCGAATCTTCTCGAACGTCTCGGCGATCCGTCGATTCATCTTCCAGGGGTGACGATGAGCGAAGAGCACAACAACGAAACAACGCCCGATGGGATGCCATCATCGCCTTCGGGATCGGGGCACACCGAGGGTGGCAGCCATGTGAAGCGCATTCTCTCTCAGCAAAAAAGGATGCGCGTAACGATCAACTCAAAACCGGTGCCTTCCCCGTGGTCAAGAAGACCAAGCCGAAGAAGGAGCTTTCCAGCCAAGCCCGCTCACTGCGCACACGGCTGCTCACCAGCTTATTGGTGGCGGCGCTATGCGCATTGCTGTCGTTCGGCTATGTTGTGCAGGTCAACAACACCGATATGACCTATGAGACGATGACCGAGGCCGAGCTGACGCGCATGCTCAGTGAGACCAGCACGCAGGTGCAGCGTTTGGAGGAACGCCGCACGGAGCTCAGCAGGCAGCTCACATCGCTTCAGCAAGCAGCCGACAAAGAGGCGGAGGCCAGCCGCATCGCCAAAGAGAACGAGGAATCCAGCGGCATCCTTTCCGGTCGACTCCCAGCCGAAGGGCAGGGGATCATCGTGCATATCTCTCGTGGCAGCAAAGCCCAGATCGATGCGGCGACGATGTTCAACCTCATCGAAGAGCTGCGCAACGGCGGTGCCGAAGTCATCGCGATCAACGATGTGCGCGTCGTCACCTCCACATACATCTCACAAGGTGACGATGGTTTGATCTGCGATGGGACGGCACTCAACCCACCGTATGTGGTCAAGGCGATCGGCGATAAGAACAATCTGCAGAACGCCGTGAACCTTGCCGGTGGCGTGGGGTCACGGCTCACTGTGAAATACGGTGCCACGGTAGACGTGGAGACCTCAGATGATGTAAAAATCACGCAAACTCAATCATTACCCGACTATAAGTACGCAAAGACTGTAGAATAAGCACTATGACTGATCCAATTCCAAGCGCAGGCGAAACCACCATCATCGGCATGCCTGCCATCCAGATTCCTGTAACCACCAGTGGCGAGCGCCCGTTGACGCAGGAAGATCTGCAAACCATCTCCCGTTTGGCAGACAACACGGCGCTGCTCATCGCAACACGAGGCGCGCTCTCCGGCTCACGGTATCTTCTCGATGAAGATGAGGTGACCGTTGGTCGTGATCCGCGAGCAGACATTCTGCTCGACGATTCCACCGTGTCTCGCCAGCATGCCGTGTTCCGTCGTGAGAACGGCTCATATACGGTGGTTGATGCCGGTAGCCTGAACGGTACTTATGTCAATCGTCAGCGCGTGGATCAACAGACGTTGAAGAACGGTGATGAGATCATGATCGGTAAATTCCGTTTGATCTATTTCACCAACAGCGCTGTGCGCAATATCTGAGGATTTAGCGTTCGCCCTGTTTTGCGAACCATAAGAAGTGCATATGTGCGACTCGTCGGCAACCAATGGTCAGGTATGGCGAAAGACGTCGGCAGACGATCTTTCGCCTTATGTTGACGTACCATTGCTCGATGTCGACGACACGATGGTGCAGGGAGAGTTGTTCCCCGATCTCAGTGAGCCCGGCCCGGATTGCGGGTACCGTGGGGCATCAGCGTCGAAGGCTGCCGGCATCACTTACAGGCAGCTTGATTACTGGGCACGCAAGCATATTGTGGAACCGTCGATCACACCATCGCATGGTTCTGGTTCGCGTCGTCTGTATTCGTTCTGCGACATCGTTTCGCTGGCCGTGGCGAAGAAACTGCTCGATCTCGGCGTCAGCTTGCACAATGTGACGAAGGCCGTGGAGTTCCTCGCCCCATATGGTGAGGAGGCGTTGAAGCATGTGACGATTCTGTGTGATGGCGACACTGTGCAGGAGTGCGGCGACAACACGGCTTTGGCGGATTTTCTGGCGGCTGGTTCAGCTGTATTCGTGGTATCGGTGGGCGCATTGTGGAATCAGGTGGATCACGTTTTGGCGGGGGAGCGAGCTATCAAACTCAAGCAGCATTCACGCACGCTGCTTTCGCAGACGATTCCCGTCGAAAACATCATGGCGGCACATGCCACCGGCAGCAACGCCAGATTGCACCCCGCGCTGTTGCATGGCACAGTGGAGGAGCACAGTTATGATGACGTTCCGTTAGACATCTTCGACATCGCCCAATAACGAACGTTTGTACATACCGTTCGCATACACAATTTTTGGAGAGTGGAAATGAATGCTTTGCCTGCGATTCTGTGGATCATCGGCGCTGCATGCGCATTGGCCGTGTGCGCCGTCACCGTGTATTGCAGCCACTACGGGCACGATGACGTTGTGGTTAAACCCGTGCGCTGGTCGGTGATCATCGGGCATTTCGCAACGTTCATATTGCTGGCGCTCCCGTATTTCCTGTATCTTGCGAATAAGAGCTCGATCAGTGCGCATTCACGAGGTTTGTATGAGAAGCTTGGCTGGCCATCCGCGATTATCGCGATCGTTCTGGTGTTTGCCGAGCTGACGCTCATGTATCTGCAGGCGCGTAGGGCAGTGAAATTCGAGCCTAAGAACATAGCGCCATTGACTGATGACGACAAAAACGAAGGTGAATCCAAACTCATATGACTTGGGTAAATATTCTGTGCGTGGCTGTCGGCGGTTTCGCGGGAGGCTGCACGCGTTCCGCGGTGTCAAGCTGGCTCAACCGCAGTGAGGCGCGTATTCCCTATGGCACATTGGCCGTCAACCTCGCCGGATCGTTCATACTGGGCATCATGCTTGCGCTGACAGGACTTGGCATGTTGGGCGCTCCGTGGAAGGCGCTGATTGTAACGGGATTCTGCGGGGGATTGACGACGTTCTCCACGTTCACATCGGAAGTGTATGCACTGTTCGACGGCAAGCATCCAACGCGTGCGTGGGTGTATTGGCTCGGCAGCGTTGCGCTTGGAGTCGCACTGGTCGCCGCCGGATTCGCCGTGACACGAGGACTTGCATAGAGGAGGGATCGCAATGGAACTACTCGCCGTGGGCATCGGCTGTGCGATCGGCGCGGTCTGCAGATATCTATTGGAAGCCGGTATCAATAATTTCGCAATCGATGCTGTATCAATACTGATAATTAACTGCCTTGGCTGTTTATTAATGGGATTATTTACCGGAATAATAGAAAAAGGCAGCCCTCGAAAAATATTTCAAAACTGCTTACCACAGGTTTTTGCGGCGGCTTGACAACTTTTTCAACATTCTCGGGAAATATTTATCAATTATTGATCTCGAGCCCGTGGGTCGCCGTGCTTATTGTCGTCGCCATGTTGGGTATCGGCATGGGCATGTATGCCGTCGGCTTGCGCGTAACGCGGGGAAAGCGATCGGCTGTTATCTAGATATCAACGACACGATATATCTGCGGTAATTCTTATTTGGGGAAGTACCGCAGATATGTAATCTGACATAACGTACATTATCGGATAAAAGAGATATGGATATAAGTGAGGCTGGATACCAATACTCATGTTTGGTATCCAGCCTCAAATGCAGTGTTTGTAATTTGTATCTGCGAATAGTATGCAGTTATTACTCTGCGTTGTTATTACTGCGCGTTGAAGTATTCGTCAACAGCTTCGGCGAGTTCGCTGACAAACGGAATCACGCGTACAGCACCGTGTTCGCGCAACTCGTTCGGCTCTGCGTAGCCCCAGCCGCAACCCAAGCAATCCAGTCCGTTGTCTTTGGCGCCATCGACGTCGGTCCAACGGTCGCCGACCATCAGCGCCTTGTCTCCAGCGGCTTCGTCAAAACCGATTTTATCGAGCGCATACGTGATCACAGCTGCTTTGGTGATGCGCGAATTGTCTTTGCTCGCACCGTAGATGCCGTCCACCAGATCGCTCAGACGGAAATGTTCGCAGATCGGAATCGCCTGATATTCGGGTTTCGCAGTGCAGACAGCCAAGTAGAATCCCATGTCGCGCATCTTGCGCAGTTGCTGAGGAATGCCCTCATACATTGAGTTCACGAAACGACCTGGAACTTTCTGTCCCGGGTAATTCGGATCGTCGAACACGGCAGCCTCACCATAGTAATGGCGATACACGCGCACCGCTTCGTCGAGCTTCTCCGGCGGAATGTGATTGAGCTTCATCGAATCCACGATCGCAGGTCCGATGAAACGCTGCAACGCGGCTTCATCTGGGACTGGCACGCCCACGGCTTGGAACGCCTTGACCACACAGGCGATGATGCCGGGGCCTGATTCGGTCAACGTGCCGTCAAGGTCGAGCAAAACGATCTTCTTCGCTGATTGTGTCATAGTATCCTCAACAGTTCAATGGGTCACAATAAAAGAACCTGACATAACGTGCTTCGTGATGTCAGGTTCAAGAATTTCACTCGTAATCGGGAATCCATCCGTCGTGATGCATCTTCAGGCGCTTCTCAAGCAGAGCCGCGAGCTCTTCTTCACTGCGGCGCTCCAACAGCATGTCCCAATGCGTACGAGTCGGTTTGGTGATCTCGTCGGCTTCCGCGTCTTCCTCGTTCTCCTTATGCGCGGTCGCTCCGCAACGGCACTCCCATTCATTAGGAATGTCGGCGGTTTCGGCGAACGGAAGAATCGTGCGATGCCCCTTCGGGCACACGTAGGCCACTTCAATGCGCGCGGCGAAATCCACATTGTCGTCGGACTCCAAAGATTTCGCGCCAATGCTCATGCCACGCAGACTGCGTTCAGCCATGTTTCCTCCTCATTCTCAAGTAGTTCCAAGCTACAAAACAGCTCGGACGTGGGCTTTATTCCGGTGCTGCCACTCTCCTGCTGCACACTTTTCGCTCAGTCGACGCCGGAATATGCGACGATGCCGCGGTTCACCCGCTCATACGCCTCGCGAGCCACATCCGCCAGCTGTTCACCGTTCTCCCCCAGATAGGGTTCGGCGACGGCGATCTGCTGCAGCACGTCGGCGATGCGTTTGGTGGTGCGCACAAAGTCTCCGCCGGTCATCTCGCTATTCGAGAGCACTTGCGAGAGGGAATCGCCATATGCCCAGTCATAGATGAGATCGACGATACCGAAATCAAGCGGCTGCAAGTAGTTTTCGAGTCCATTGGCTTCGCACAGCGTCAACACCTGCTCATCCATGTCGCGAAGCTCGTTTGCGGCCTGGATGACAGCTCCTTGCGGGCCTCCCGGGTATCGGCGTGGCTCGCCGCCTTCACCGCGACGCGGCTCATACAGCAACGACGATATGATCGCGGCGAACTGCGGTGCATCGAGATCGTCGAACACGCCGTGAGTGATGGCCTGTGCTAGCACGAGATCACGCTCGTTGTACAGGCGACGCAGCAATTGCCCGTGTTCGGTCAGCTGGTAGTCGCGGTGGCCGTCGCTATCAGTGCGATCCAAGTAGCCCAGCATTGCAAGAATATCGCAGATCCTGTCGAACTGGCGAGCCACCGAACCGGTGCGGGATTCGTAACGATGCTCAAGCCGCTCAAGCTCGCGACTCTCACGCATCCAACGATGCCCCCACTTCATCATATGGTTGAAATCTGGAGACTTCTTGCAGGGGTGATTCGCCTCCTGCTCCTTAAGAGCCGCTATTTGAGCGTCAAGCCTGCGGAATGCTCGCGAACGGTCGGCATTCGATGCGAACACCTCATGCTTGAGACGGCGGCGCTCGTTTTTCTGCAGGTCGCTGAGCTTCATGCGAATGCGCAGCAGATCGGTCATGTCGCCCTCATCCATGCGCATGGCATCCTCATAGCCGCGCAACGCCTTGCGTAACGTATCGATGTTGGCTTCGATCTGCCATGCCGATTCGTTCGCCTCCCATTGCGCGAAGGAATGGTCAAGCGTATCTCTTGCGGTTTCGTAATCACTCGAATTGAGCAGATTCACCGCCATGTTGAACGTGGCTTGGAAGCTCGAATGCAATGGGTATACGCGCTTGCTGGAAAGCGCCACCGCGGTTTCGGGTTTGAACCCACGATGATCGGCAACGATCGCATTGCCGATCGTATCGATGCCACGTCGCCCGGCACGGCCGGTGAGCTGCGTGTACTCCCCCGGTGTCAATGGCACGATGCCGGTGCCATTGTATTTCTCGAGCTTCTCCACCACGACGCTGCGAGCAGGCATGTTGATGCCCAACGCCAACGTTTCAGTGGCGAACACGACTTTGATGAGTCCCTCTTCGAACAGCCGCTCGACGATCTGCTTGAACAATGCGATCATGCCGGCATGATGCGCGGCGAACCCCTCTTCAAGCGCATACCGGAACTGCGAGAAATGCAAGGTGCGCAGATCCTCACGGGTCAACTGCCCTTCGATCATCTCATCGACGATCATGCGAATGCGTTTCGCCTCATCGTCGGTTGTGAGGCGCAGACCGGCGTTCAGGCACTGCTCCACAGCCTCGTCGCAACCGTTTCGCGAGAACACGAAATAGATCGCCGGCAGCATCTTCAAGAAGTTGAGCTCATCGACCACAGCCCAGCGGCGAGGCTGGTAACGGTCGACCTTGCGTACACGCTGCGGGCGTCCTCCCCTGCCATGCCTGTGCCGATCATCGTTGAAACGAGAATCCTTCTTGGCGCGTTTCAACTCCATGCGGTCGAGTTCTTCCAAGCGGTTGACCAAACGCAAGTTCGTCTTCGTGGTCTGCTCGCCCATATCGTTGCGCCGATACAAGTCGAACAGCTCAGGTTCGGTGCGTGGATCCTTCTGCACGAGCACATATTGGTCCAGCGGCACCGGACGGTGCTCCGACACGATAAGCTTCGTTTCGCCGCGCACCGAGGCAATCCAGTCGGCGAAATCCTCGACGTTCGACACCGTTGCCGAGAGTCCGACGATGCGAACGCTGCTCGGCAGATGAATGATGACTTCTTCCCACACCGGCCCTCGGAACCGGTCGGCCAGGTAATGCACTTCGTCGAGAACCACGTATCGCAGAGCGCTCAGCGTCGTCGAATGCTCATACAGCATGTTGCGCAGCACTTCCGTCGTCATCACTACGATGTCGGCTTCCGAATTGATCGACGTGTCTCCGGTGAGCAACCCGACCTTGTCTGCGCCATAGGTTTCGACGAGATCATGGTATTTCTGGTTGCTCAACGCTTTGATTGGCGTTGTGTAGAATGCTTTGACATTGCGCTGTTGAGCCAAATAGATGGCAAAATCAGCGACAACGGTTTTCCGGCGCCGTGGGTGCCGCGACCAGCACATTGGACCCCTCTTCCAATGCTTCATTGGCGTCTTGCTGGAACTGGTCGAGTTCGAACGGCATCAGATCAGCGAACTTCGCAGCCGCGGAACTGCGTTTGCGCCGAACCTCCTGAAATGCCTGATAGCGCTGCGCGGGACTCAACGTCTCCGGATCGTCGTTCTGTATGTCGGTTGTGCTCTTCTTATGCTTATTTCGTTTTGCCATTATGTTGTGATTGTATCTAGGCTACTTGTTGAACTGCGCCCAGCGACGCCAAATGCGCATGTGGCGTTCCTGCTTCTTGCGCTTGTGCACATCCACCTGGGCATGCGCTTCGGCATAGCGATCGGCTGCAACCTGCAACGGTTCGGTGAAAATCGGACGCTGAGGGGAACGAGATGAAGTTTCGCCGACGTTCATCTGCCCCATGCGGTCGGAAACCTCTTCGCCGACCTGCTGCACAAGTTGCAGGGCGCGTAAACCGTGCATGATCACATATACAACGCCTGCGATGAGCACGGCAAGCATCGCCAACGCAAGAATCAACCAAATCCACCATGGCATAGCAACGACCCTCTTCCAGTCGAATCAGCGTTCGTGATGTGCGTCGTGAGATTGCGCGGCGGCTTCGGAATCGAGCATGCTCAATTCACGCTTTGCGCGAGCGACGATCATCGTTCTCAGAGTTTCTGGCGCCACGGCAAGAATATGGCGGGCATGTGCGATGCAGAATGCCACGAACCAAGAGTCGGACTGAATGAACAGCCTGACCTTCTCGCCTTCGCCGTATGGTTCCACTTCGGCGTCAGCCAGCGTGCGGATGAACTCGAGATGCGGCTGATCGGTGATGAACGCCGCGGCCGTGGACGTGTCGATGCTCCACTTGCGCAGGTCGCTGACGGAGACGTCGGGAATCTCCAACGGTTTCGTCGGTTCGACGATCTGGGCTTCCTCAATGCGAGAGATGCGCAGAATCTGCCAGATCCTCGGTTCGCCGGTCTCCTTGTTGATCGTCATGTCTTTGTGCACGATGCCATGCAGCTTCTCAGGCGCAACATCTTCCACATCGGTCCACAATGCCACGTAGTAGACGCCTTCGTCAACGTAGATCTTCGACGGGGCGACGAGACGTTCGCGAACCTGGCCGGAACCATCGGTGTATTTCATGTCAAGCAGCGAATGCTCGGCGATGGCCTTCTTGACGATGGAGAACGAACGTGGCTCCACCTCGTAGCCGGTGAGACTGAGCCATGGCGTGGATCCCGGTTCAACATACTGGTGCAGACGCTCATACAGATCCAGAGCCTGCCTGCGCTCCTCCGACGGCAGCAACGGCGCATGTGCGAGATAGTTCACCGAAGCGGTGAGCATGCTCATGTATTGCGGCGAAATGCCTGCCAGACGTTCGAGCCCCAGCGAGTTGGTCGCGCAGACGATCCCCTCCGATTCCAGAAGGGACCAGTCGATGTCGAAGAACTGGCTGCCTGCCATCTCGCCGTCATCGGAAACCGTGGTCAACGTGTTGATGTCTTTGTGGATGGTCTGAATGTATTTCTTGCGCTCGTCGTCGTTCTTCGGCACGCCGATGAAACGCACGGCGAGCTCAGACAACGAGTATTCCTCACCCATGTGTGCCGACAGGAACAGCATCAGGCGCAGGCGGCGATCCACCTCACTGCCCGTCTGTAACGAGTTCTTCTTATGCCCTTTGCCGGACGAGTTCTCAGCCTCTTCGTCTTCCTCCTCGGAAGCGAGATCATGAGCCGCGACCTTGGCGCTCGACATGTTCGCGGAGTCATCGGCCAACTGGAAGTCGATAGCGGCGTTCAGGCGGCGGCGGAACGCGTCGACAGCCTCCTGCGGGTTGACGATCGACGTGTTCGGGTGCTCCAGTACGAACATCACCAGATCGTCGGTGTCGGAATACGCGACGTTGAGGTTCTCGCCGTTCACCGAAAGCGTGGCGGCGAAACGACGCGAATCGACCTCTTTGACGAGGTTCTCGGGAATGTGCTGCGTGCCGAGACCAGGGGCGATTGAATCAAGACCCAAGCCGGGGATCGGCGTTTGCGGCACACGCGGCGCGGTGCGCGACACATGCTGCGGTTGCGGAGCCGGCGCCGACGACATCGACATCGAACGCGCCAGATAGTTCGCGGCGGCGAGCACCGGCATGTCTTCCTGACGGAACTTCAAGCGGATGCGGGGTTCATCACCCAGTTGCAGTCGGTACGAGGCGAAGTCCTGACCTTCGGATTTCGAAGAATACTCCGGCTGTCTGGATTCGATGGCGATTCCCATGGCCGCCAATTTAGCGCGATCTCGCTGGAATTGCTTTGCGAATGCGGCCTTTGCGGCCTGATCAGCCAGTTCACCGTAGGAATCAGCGTATGCCTTTACACGCTGGGCGATCTGGCGGGAAGTGAGCCATTGCGGGAAAGCGGAAGACAACACCGCCAGCACATCAAGCTCGTGCTTGCCCCACTTATCCGAGAAGCGACGCCTGCCATTACTACCCTCAGCCATTAGTCCTCACGTATCGTTACCGTTTAAATCAAACTGAGCATATTTCTATGCCACTTGTTCAATCATAGTGGTCTTTTTCGGATTCTGTAACAGAAACACCGAAAAGACCGTTTTTCTTATTCTGCGAACAATCTTACAGCCATTCGTCCGGTTCGATGCCCTGTGGTCCGACAAACTCACCGTTGGGCACATAACTCGGGCGCCCTCATCGTGAAGCTCGGCCGCGCCATAAAGATTCACGTCCCTGCCGAACGTCCAATCCCCCTCGACGGTCACCGAAGCCGCGGCCGCCAATGACGGCACGCCGTACGGGAATCGTTCGTCGAAGTCATGGATGTTCTTGTAGAACCTGGTGTCGAGCTGCACGTTCGGGAAGATGTAGTTGCCGTCTTCCATCTCGTATTGGTCGGTCAGATGGAAGCGATCCGAACGCATGATGAACAGGTCGTCGGTCGTTTTCACCGGCAGGAAACGCATGCGATCCACCTCAACGCAGATCGCGCCGTTGAACAAGTTCACCGCGGCGCCCATCGCCGTTTCCAGCTGAAGCACCTTCGTCGAGTCTGGATCCGTCGGATCCACCGTCTTGTAGTTGCGAATGACAGGCAACGGCAGCACGCCGTTGTATTGCGCCAGCTTTTCGCGCAAAGCGTCGATGCGCACCCAGATGTTGTTCGTATTGAAATACGGGTGCTTCTTGATGTTCTTTGCTTCTTCGGCGTCTTCTGGCGCCACCTGGGTCATCTCGCGGAGCATCAGCCTGCCCGTCACCTTGTCGCGAACGATATGGCCGCCCTTGCGATCCGCTTCGGTGCGCTTCGACACCTCGATCATGAACGGGGCGCCGGTGTTCTCGAAATGCTGTGCCAAAGTGCGCGACGGGCGTGCGCCGAGATTGTCGGAATTCGAGATGAACAGATATTTGAAACCATGCTCCTCAAGCGTGTCGAGCAGACCGGACTCCCACAGCGTCGAATACAGGTCGCCATGCCCCGGCGGGCACCATTCCAGATCAGGGTTGTTCGGGCAAGACACGGCCTCACCCGTCTCCAAGTCGATCTTCGGCTCCACATGCTGAATGATCTCCATCGGGATCTCATCCTGCTGGAAATGCTTGTCGTTCGAAAGCACCTTCATCGTGTCCGCGGACGTGCGGAAGGAGTTCATGAACGTCAACGGCAGCTCCACGCCCAATCGTGTGCGCGCCGTCTCCACCTGCCCGAGGATGATGTCGATGAAGCGCATCGGCCTCGCCTTGTGACGACGCACCGGCAGCAAAGATTTGGCGCAATCCAACCCCATTGAGGTTCCCAAACCTCCGTTGAGCTTCAGGAACGCCGTTTTCGCAAACGCATCAACGGCTTTATCGTGATTGATCGTCTCGTAGATCTGCGCGAAATTAGGGATTCCCTGAACTGGTTCGATGTCTTCCTCACGGATCCAGGTATTGCCGTCTTCGTTCTGCCAGACCTCATACAGGTGTTCGAACTGAGCGATCGCTGTGTCGCTAAGACCATGCTCACGCATTTTGCGCGCAGTACGTTCGAAGGCGTCGGTCATGGTGCCAAACCCTTTCTCATCTATGGAATCGAGTCCAATGCAACTCTCTCGAGTGTAATCGTTTTTCGCGAATATGCATCTTCACAGCAGCCAGAACGTTAAAAAGATTCATATTTTCATTTTTATTGAAAAATAAAAAGGCTGAAACCTTTATGATTTCAGCCTTTAGATCGTCGGGCCAGCGGGATTTGAACCCGCGACCCCTTGACCCCCAGTCAAGTGCGCTACCAAGCTGCGCTATGGCCCGATCGCTGCGAACAGCAAGTCACTAATGTAGCATGAGGTCGGGAAAGTAGCAAATGCGCACTGCATGCACAACTTCCCGACCTCCGCTGTCAGATTATTTGCGGCGCTTCTTCTCGCGAATGTTCACCGAAATCTGAATAGGCGAACCTTCGAAACCGAATTCCTCACGCAACGAGCGTTCGATGAACCTGCGATAACCGTGCTCAAGGAAGCCGGTTGCGAAGATCACGAAACGAGGAGGTCTCGTCGACGCCTGCGTCGCGAACAGGATGTGCGGCTGTTTGCCTCCACGCACCGGATGCGGGTGGGCAGCCTGGATCTTGCCGAGGAACGCGTTCAACTTGCCGGTCGGAATACGCTTGTCCCACGACTCCAGAGCCTGCGTCATCGCACGCGACAGGCGGTTCGTATGCCAGCCGGTCTTGGCAGACAGGTTCACGCGCTGCGCCCACGTCACACGGTCGAATTCGGTTTTCCACAGACGCTCCATGCGCTGACGGTCGAACTCATCCATCAGATCCCACTTGTTGAACACAAGCACCACGGCACGTCCGGCATCGACAGCCGTGCTCATCACCTTGAGATCCTGATCGGAGATCGGAACGGACGCGTCGAACAGCACGAGCGCCAATTCGGAGCGTTCGATGGCCGCCTGCGTGCGCAGCGACGAATAGTATTCCGCACCAGACAGCTTGTGCTGACGGCGCTTGATGCCGGCCGTGTCGATGAACAGATAGTCTTCCCCATCGATGTTCACGATCTCGTCGACCGGATCACGCGTGGTACCGGCCAAATCGTTGACGACGGCGCGTTCGGAATGCGCAAGCTGGTTGAGCAATGAAGACTTGCCGACGTTTGGACGGCCGACGAGAGCGACCCTGCGCAGATGCGTTGGCGTGAGGAATCCCGAGGTCTTTTCCGCGTGACGCATCTCGTTTACAGCCTGATCGAGAAGATCACCCACTCCCCTGCCATGCATGGCGGAAATGGGGTATGGCTCTCCCAAGCCGAGTTTCCAGAACTCGGCGGCCATGTATTCGCTGATCTGATCATCGATCTTGTTGACCGCCACCGTCACCGGCTTGCCAGCCGAGCGCAACATGCGCACGATACGCTCATCGGTTTGCGTGAGACCGGTCTGGCCGTCAACCACGAAGATGACGGCGTCGGCAAGTTCAACGGCGATCTGGGCTTGCGACGCGATGGCGGAGTCGATGCCTTCGACATCGGCTTCCCACCCGCCGGTGTCGACCAACTTGAAATCGGTGCCGGCCCATTCCGCGTCATAGCTCACGCGATCGCGGGTCACACCCGGGGTGTCTTCGACCACTGCCGCACGACGGCCGAGAATACGGTTGACCAAGGTGGATTTGCCGACATTCGGGCGTCCGACAACCGCGAGCACGCCAACGGCCTTGCGGCGATTCTCATCCTCCGCGTCCACGAAGGCGGATCCGTCGATCAGGTTCTCATCGCCCTCATCGAGGTCGTAGCCTTCGAGATTCGCGACGTAGCGCTTGTATTCCTGCTCCTCGATCGCATCATCAACAAGACCGATCATCAGGTCAAGCGTCTCGGTGAACGTCAAATCGGAATTGTCGATCGTCGTCACGCCGTCGGCAGCCTGCTCGAAATGCGTGACCTTGGAGTCCGCGGCATCGCGTTTCGCAACGTCATCGGCTCCAGCAGCCCCAGACTGCTCCTGCTTGTTACGGCGTGCCTGACGCACTTCCTCGCGGGCGGTGAGCAGAATGCGCACCTCGGCGTCGGGTGCGACGACATCGGTGATGTCACGACCTTCGGCGACAACGCCTCGCCCCTCGCTGAACGAGTCATCGGCATTCTGCTCGTTGATGTAGGCGCGCTGTGCGGCAATGAGCACGTTGCGCACCGGCAGAATCGCCGCGAGACGCGACACGTGCGACGAAACCTCTTCAGAGCGGATCTGCTCGCTGATATCCGCATCATCGGCGAACACTCCCGGATTCTTCGGGTCGACGCTAATGTTGAAATGACCGTCGGTGAAGAACTCGCCCACCGCCTCGGTCACCTGCTGCTCATCAACATGCTCGGCATCGAGATCAATGCCATGCTGCATGCACCACCAGGTGCACGCGCGATACATGGCACCCGTGTCGAGGTAGGCGAACGAGAAATAATCGGCCAGCGCTTTCGCCGACGAGGACTTGCCCACACCAGCGGGACCATCGATGGCAACGCGAATCACAGACCCACCTCTTTCGACAATGCGCGGACTTCGGTCTGCGACAGGATGCGGTAGGAACCTGATTTGAGGTCACCGAGCTTGATCGGGCCGATCTGCGTGCGAACAAGACGCTTCACGGGGAAGCCGATGGCGCCGAAGATGCGGCGGACGATGCGGTTGCGACCGGAATGCAGCACGACCTTCACAATGGTCTGCTCACGGTTGGAATCGATGATCGAGCAATGGTCGAGCTTGATCCAACCATCGTCAAGCTGCACGCCGGTACGAATCAGTCGACGGCAGACAGTGCCGCTCATATGCCCCTCGAGCGTGGCGATATACGTTTTCTCAACCTCGTATTTCGGGTGCATCACATGCTGGCTCAATTCGCCGTCGTTGGTCATCAGAATAAGACCCTCGGAATCGTAGTCGAGACGTCCCATGTGGAAAATGCGGTCGTATTTGTCGCCGACGATGTCGCGAAGCGTGTAACGTCCCTTCGGATCATCCATCGTGCTGAGCACCTTGCGCGGCTTGTTCAACGCCAAGGTGATGTGACGCGGGTTCAGTCGAATTCGAGAACCGTCGACGCGCACCTGCTGGTGCTTCGGATCGACTCGCGTGCCCAACTCGGTGACCAGCTCGCCGTCTACCTCGACGCGTCCGTCGGTGATCATTTCCTCACATTTGCGGCGCGACCCAAATCCTGCTTGTGCCAGAAGTTTCTGCAGGCGAATTCCCTCGCCGTCGTTCTCATATTGTTTTCTGGCTTGACTGTAAATATGTGGCATCGTTCTCCCAACGTGGCCGTTTCTATAACTGTCTTAATATACGGGACACCACATACTTCGTCAAGACTTCCGCTGAGCTTGCACCGGCATATGAGTATTATTGCAAACGGTCGCAAAACGCTTTGCGCCTGATAGAAATAAAGGAAAGATATGACCGATACGATTACTACTACAAGTACCGAGCCGCAGCAAGAGAAGCATGGCCTGTGGGCTCGCGTGCTCTCTGAGTTCGCCGGCAGCCTGCTCATTTGCTTCGCCATCTACATGATGTGCACGTTCGGATCCGCGTTCTACAATGTGAATCTCGCTTTCATCACCATCGGCACCGGCGTCGTCTATGCCGCCGTCACCGCCATTTTCGCCAAGATCTCCGGAGCACAGTTCAATCCAGCCATCACCGTCGCCGCTATGCTCACTTCGAACACCAAGGTGCTTGACGGCATTCTTTACATCATCGCCCAGGTGGTTGGCGCAATCGCCGCCGGCGGCCTGCTCAAGCTCGTGCTGCCAACTTCGGAAAGCGTTGCCGCAAGCCAGTGGTACGCCATGGTCGTCAACGGCTACGACAAGGGTTCGTCGCTGTATCAGTCGCTGAACCAGTTGGGATTGACGTTCAGCGTCACCGTCGCGATCATCGTTGAGTTGATCGCTTCCATCATCGTCATCTCCGCCGCGATGGTCTCCATGAAGAAGCATGGCACCGTTACTTCCCGTTACGCCGCCATCATGGGCGTCTCCTATGCCGCGGGCGCAGCGATCGCCTTCCCGGTGACCGGTGCCTCCATCAACCCCGCGCGTGCCACCGGCATCGCCATCTTCGCACAGAATCAGGGTCTCACCCAGCAGCCGCTGCAGCAGCTGTGGGTGTTCTGGGTCACGTCGATTCTCGCCGCGGCCATCGTCGCACTGGTGGTCATCGTCGCTCAGCTGCTTGGCGCACCGAAGGCTCCGGCTGATGCGGATGTTGCCGAAGCCGCCATGGTTGAGGAAACCGAAGCCGTTGTTCCTGACGATGCGAGCGAAGATGTTCCGCTGACCGGCGAACAGGCTGATGCGAACTATTCAGTGGTTGAGGAAGAGGACGCTCAGGAAGAGACCAAGTAAGCTGATTCCCAACCCGATGCCACATATGGCATCGAAGGCAACAGACCGGACCTTCCACGGACTGCGATCACGCAGAATCAAGCGAATGGCACCGGATACGATGGCCGCCGCAGCAAGTATGGCTGTGGCGGCCATCGTATATCCGAACGCCGCCAGAACGGTCGACACAACCACACAGCCCGCTATGCTCCATTCGAACCAGGGCTTGCCTTCATGGCTTTCAGACACATATGGGTGATGGCTGTTCATAGCTGCGAGAACTCCTCTTACTGTTCCGTACCGCTCACAGTCTACCTTACTCGCGGTTCAACGATCCGGTACGCATACTGACACGCGAATGCGACGCCCAAGCCGATACGTAAGAGGCGTGGCCGGCGAACATCTCAAGTTGGATGTTCATCGACCACGCCTCTTATATATCTGAAGATATTTGCTTCGTCAACCATTGTCGCCGATTGACGAAACGCGCATGTCAGTGGAAGAAGTGACGCGTCCCCGTCACATACATCGTCACATTGGCCTTGCGAGCCGCTTCGAACACTTCTTCGTCGCGAATGGAGCCGCCCGGCTGAACGATGGCTCGAACACCGGCGTTGATCAGAATCTCAGCGCCATCGGCGAACGGGAAGAAGGCGTCGGATGCGGCGACGGCACCCTGCGTGCGATTGCGGCCATCGGCAAGCGTGTTCGCGCGGTCGACCGCGAGATGCGCCGAATCGACACGATTGACCTGCCCCATGCCGATGCCGACTGTGGCAAGATCGTCGGCGATCAGAATGGCGTTCGACTTGACGCAACGAATGGCACGCCAAGCGAATTCAAGATCCTTGAGCGTCTTCTCGTCAGCGGCCTCACCCGCCACGAGCTTCCAGGCATTCGGATTGTCACCCGGCGCATCGATCAGATCGGTGGACTGAACGAGCAGACCGCCATCGATCTGGCGGAACTGATATTTCGCCTTCGGCGGCTCAGCCACCTTGAGAATGCGCAGATTCTTCTTCTTGGCCTGCAGAAGCGCCAACGCTTCAGGCTCATAGTCTGGTGCGACGATGACCTCGGTGAAGATCGGACGAACGTTTTCGGCCATCTCCAACGTCACCGTGGTGTTCGCTGCGATGACGCCGCCATATGCACTCATCGGGTCGCAGGCATGGGCTTTCTTGTGTGCTTCGGCAACGGTGGTGCCAACGGCAAGCCCGCAAGGGTTGTTGTGCTTGACGACGGCCACGGCGATCTGCGGAGCGAAGTCCCACACCGCACGCCATGCGGCATCGGCATCAACGTAGTTGTTGTAGCTCATCGGCTTGCCGCCGAGCTGCTCTGCGTCGGCGAAACCACGTGGATTGAGTGGATCCACAAACAGCGCAGCGTCCTGATGCGGATTCTCGCCGTAACGCAGAATGTGCGCACGATCCCATGAACGGGTGTATTGCGCCGGGAACTTGTTCAGCTGAGCCTGCTCCACCGGATCCTGCTCACCCTGTTCCGCTGCAGTCTCCACGGTTGCCGGCTTCGGCCAGTGCGCGCTCGTCCACTCGTTGATCGTGGCATCATATGCCGCAGTATGGGCGAATGCCTTGGCTGCGAGCCAGCGACGCTCCTCCAGAGAGAATCCCTGCCCGTTTTCCACGCGCTGTGCAACGAGAGCATAATCGTTCGGATCCGTCACCACGGCGACGGTGGCGCTGTTCTTCGCGGCGCCACGAACCATGGATGGGCCGCCGATATCGATTTTTCGATGATGTCGGCCTCCGAAGCACCCGAACGCACGGTGTCTGCGAACGGATACAGGTTGACGACGACGAGATCGAACGGCTTGATGCCGAATTCCTGAAGCTGACGAGCGTGGTCTGCGTTCGTCATGTCGGCGAGAATGCCGGCGTGAATATGCGGGTCAAGCGTCTTGACTCGACCATCGAGGCATTCGGGGAATCCGGTCACGTCAGATACCTCGGTGACGTGCACGCCGAGTTCCGCGAGTTTCTTGCAAGTGGAACCCGTAGATACCACCTCCGTGCCGGCGTCGATGAACGCCTTTGCGAGCACTTCGATGCCTTCTTTGTGGAATACGGAGACCAGTGCCCTCCGTATTGGTCGATTAGTCGTCACCTTGCATCTCCTTCTCTCGTGGAGTGGAATTCACCACTCGCGGAGTGTGTGGGGTTTCCTTGTGTTCATGTTCATCGTCTTCGGAATCGGCTGGTTCCTCGGTCGACGAAGTCTCTAGCGGCTTGCGGTTTGCCAATATCATGCGTATCAGCGAACGAACGGCTGCGATCACGATCGCGCAGATCCATGCAAGACCCAACCCAATGGCACATGGACGTGCCGTCACGTTCGACGACTGCATAACATCAACGCCGACATGTGCCAAACGTCCGGTGCCCAATGCGCCGTCGCTGATCCAATACAGCAGGCTGCTCAGCAAAGAGATCAGCGCTGCGGTGATGCAGAACGAGCCTACGGGGTACGCGAAGCTCAGCAGCATGTTTCGCCAATCTACCGGCTGCTGCGGGTCGATTCCACGCAGATGGAATCCACGGTGCAGCAGCAGCGTCAGCAAACCGAGCACGAAACCGATGATAATCGGAATCGCCATCAGGCAGAGGCGAATGTTCGCATTGTCGACAGGATTCGGGAACAAACCGAAGATAGGAAGTTGCGGCAGCTCATGAATCTGCTTCGACCACAATGAATACGTCGCCGCTTCACCGATGTGGAATCCCCCGCTGAACAGCCACGACATGGCCCACAAACACAGGTTGGGCAGCCAAGCCAAGGCGATGACGCACATGAGAATCTGCGAACCGAGATTCATCTGCAAGGCTTCGAACATCGCACGCATATTGGCATGATCGAGGCATATCCAGCTGATAAGCGTCAACAAACCGCATGTGAGCATAACGGCGAGAGTGCGAATGGCGAGTCTGATGCCGACTCGAATGCTCGACCGAACTGGTGCGGAGATGTGGTCGCGGCAATATTCGATCGCCCTGTGCGCAATCTCGGAATCGGGAAGTGCTCGCCACGCGAACCCCAATGTGAATACGATCGCGGATTTGCACGCGATCATCATGTTGGAATCGAGTATTTTGATCTGCTGTTCCTGCCCGCACCAGATGCACAGCAACATCCAGACGATCACGCCAACGATGTAAGCGGGAAGATCAGTGGAGAACCTGCTGTAGACGGCACGGATCAGCAGGATCATCAGGCATGTCAACAACAGCGGTGTTATCGACAGCACTATGGCGCCGGCGTGCATGCCAACGCCCTGGCTGAGCAGCACAATAACTCGTGTGAGCGGGAGGGCGAGCGAAGACATCGTTTCGCCGCCCTCCTCCATGGCGAAGACCAGCAAGGCCAACGCCATGAATACTCCGATGGGAACCGCGAAGATCAGCATGGCGATCAGCGGTGCGACGATTCCTTTTAGCCAGGGCGTGATTCGTTTCATCATGCTTGAGAGGCAAGCACCTCACGCATGAGCTCCGCAGCGGCGGAAGGTGTTCTGCCCACCTTGATGCCAACCGCTTCGAGAGCATCCTTCTTGTCTTGCGCAGTGCCCTTGCCGCCAGACACAATGGCGCCAGCATGACCCATCTGCTTGCCTTCAGGAGCGGTGAAACCGGCGATATATGCCACAATCGGCTTCGTCATATGTTCCGCAGCCCATCGTGCGGCATCCTGCTCGGCATTGCCGCCGATTTCGCCGATGAGCATCACGGCCTTGGTCTTCGGGTCCGCTTCGAACGCCTGAAGCGCTTCAAGCAAAGTGGTGCCCACAATCGGATCTCCACCAGCACCCAAGCAAGCGGTGAAACCGATGTCGGAGAGCTCTTCCATCATCTGGTATGTGAGCGTGCCGGACTTCGACACGAGTCCCAGCGGTCCACGAGACACGATGCCGTCGGGAATGATGCCCAGATTGACCCCATTGGAATCCGCAGTTTCAGGTAACGTCAGTAGTCCAGGGCAGTTCGGGCCGACAATGCGAACACCCTTGCGCAATGCGAGCTCCACGAAATATGCAGAATCCGCGACGGGAATGCCTTCCGTGATGACCACGACGACTTCGAACAGCGCTTCGACGGCTTCAACAACCGCGTCCTTGGCGAATTTCGGAGGCACGAACACGACGGAAGCCTGTGCCCCAGTCGCATCCTTGGCTTCCTGGCAGGTGGCGAATACCGGGACGTTGACGGTATTGCCTTCCGCATCTTCGAACTGAAGAGTCTCCCCCGCCTTACGCGGATTGACGCCGCCGACGATATTGGTGCCGGCCTTGAGCATACGAGCCGTATGGGTCATGCCCTGATGGCCGGTGATGCCTTGCACGATGACCGGCGCGTTGTCTTCGATGAACACGTTCACTGCTGTTCCTCCTTGCCGTGAGCGCCGAGTCGTGCCGCCAATGCAGCGGCCTCGCCCATGGTCTTGCACACATGAATGTTCGGGGTGTTCGCATCGGCCAGAATCTGCAGGCCTTCGGCCGCCTTGTTGCCGTCAAAGCGAACCACGATGGGCTTGGAGGCGCCCAGCTGGTCGATGGCTTCGAGGATGCCGAGAGCCACCTGCTCGCATGAGGTGATGCCGCCATACACGTTGATGAGCACCGATTCGACCTGTGGGTCGGAAAGAATGATTTCAAGGCTTTCGCTCATCACCTGGGCGGATGCTCCACCACCGATGTCGAGGAAGTTTGCGGCTTTCACGCCTGTGCCCTGATCTTCGCCTGCGAACGCAACCGCATCAAGCGAACTCATCACCAGACCGGCACCATTGCCGATCACGCCTACCTCGCCACGCAGATGCACGTAGTGCAGATTGTGCTCACGCGCTCGTTGCTCGAACGGGTCGGGAACGATCGGATCCGCGAATCGCTTCCAGCCATCGTGGCGGAACGCAGCGTTGTTGTCGAGCGAGATCTTCGCGTCGAGAGCACACAACGTTTTGGAATCCTCATCATCGGGATCACCGATTTTGGCGAGAGGATTGATTTCAACGAGCGTTGCATCGTTCTCTTTGAAGCAACGCCACATGTTCAACAGGATTTGCGCGGCCTGATTCGAGTCGGCGTGGTAGAAGCCGATGCTTTCAGCCATCTTCGTGGCAGCGTCGAGATCGAAATCCTCCAATGCGCTGATGTGCAGACGCTTGACGGATTCCGGATGCTGCTTGGCAACCTCCTCGACTTCGGTGCCACCGTTCGCGGTGGCGAGCACATCGAAATCACGGGAGGAACGGTCGACGGAGATCGACACGTAGTATTCGTGCAGGATGTTCTTGGCTTCGGTGACCAGAACGCCACTGACCTTGTGACCGTGAATGGTCATGGGCAGAATATCTTCGGCCACGAGAATGGCTTCGTCGCGGTTATGCGCGATGCGCACACCACCAGCCTGCCCACGGTGCCCGATCTTGACCTGTGCCTTGATGACGACAGGGTAGCCGATGACCTCCGCAGCTTCGGCCACCTCATGGGAATTCTGGGCGAAAACGGCTTTCGGAACGTCGATGCCCTGCTCCTCAAGCAGCTGACGTGCCTGATATTCGTAAAGATCCATGTTTCCTCTTCACACCAATCCTGTTGTTATGCCTGTCATGCCGGCATTTGCAGCAAAGAACTTGTTGGATAGTCGCCAAGGGCCTTGCGACCGTTGAGACCGTCAAGCTCCATGACGAAGCTGTAGCCCGCGATCTCACCGCCAACTGACTTGATGAGATCGCAGGCCGCTGCCGCGGAACCGCCTGTGGCAATGAGATCGTCGACAATGAGCACACGCTCACCGGGCTTCACTGCACAATCCTCGATCTCGAGTGTCGCAGTGCCATATTCGAGCGCATAGCTGCACGAATGCACCGGCGGCGGAAGCTTGCCGGCCTTGCGGATGGCGATGAACCCCTTGTTGAGGCGCGCCGCCATGGCAGGGCCGAACAGGAATCCGCGTGCTTCCAATCCCGCGATCGAATCGAACTGATCTGCATCGACCGGCAGCGCCTTGATCAATGCGTCAATCAGGATCTGCATGCCGCGTGCGTCGGCGAAAACCGGCATAAAGTCACGGAACAGAATTCCTTTTTCGGAAAATCGGGAATCGTGCGAATCAGTGAAATCAAATATTGAGCATCGTCTTGAGAGATGCATCGAATATCAGCCTGTGTGATGTCGGTTTGTGACATGGTCACCTTCGTTGTCGGGCGGTTATAGATGTAGTGACGCGAACAGTTTACTTGTTGTTTGTTTCGTCGGATGGTTCTTCGGACTCCACGACCGTGGTCTCTTCAACGACGGTTTCGGAATCGTCGTTGCCGGATTCCGTTTCGGTGGAATCGTCGGATTGAATCTGAGCCGGCGAATCCGTGTCGAGCGGATTGCCGTTCTCATCAACCTCGTCGTCGCTCACATATGCAGGGCGCACATAGGCCTTGCTGATGGACTGCAGGCTGAAGCGAAGAAGGGAGCCTTCGGAATCGAGAACGATCTCCTCGTACTGCTCATCGACTTCGACAACCTTGCCGATCAGTCCGCCGATGGTGATGACTTCGGTTCCCGGGGTGAGGCTTGTGCGGAACGCCTGACGTTCCTGCTGCTGCTTCTTCGCCTTACGGGACGAGTAGAACATCATCACAGCCATCATGACGATCAGGATGATGAGCATCATATATTCCATAAGGGAAACTCCTTAAACGGTTTGAGGGGCCCACAAACGGCCCACGGAAAGTCCAGCTTAGAATAACTTACTGACATCATTTGGGCTGTCTTGAGCCGGTTTGAGGCCCAAATGCTCCCACGCTTTCGCAGTGGCCACGCGGCCCTTCGGCGTACGCACCATGAAGCCCTCGCGCACCAGATAAGGCTCGCATACCGTCTCCACCGTTTCCGCTTCCTCGCCAACCATGGCGGCAAGGTTGTTCAAGCCGACGGGTCCGCCGTTGAACTGCCTGACGATGGCGTTGAGCACGGCGATGTCGAGACGGTCGAGCCCCTCGGAATCGATTTGATACAGGGCAAGCGCCTGCTTGACGTCTTCGGCGCTGACGCGTTCGAGATCGTGCACAACAGCCCAGTCGCGTACACGCCTCAACAAACGGTTCGCGATACGCGGCGTGCCTCGCGAACGCAACGACAGTTGCTGCGCCGCCCCCTCGTCAAGAGGAAGCCCAAGCACCGAGGCGGAACGTTCGATGAGCTTTTCGAGTTCCTCATGCGGGTAGAAATCGAGATGTGCGGTGAAGCCGAAGCGTGCGCGCAACGGAGACGGCAACATGCCTTCACGCGTCGTGGCGCCGATGACGGTGAAACGCGGCAATGTCAATGGGATGGAAGACGCTCCAGGCCCCTTGCCCACCATCACGTCGACGCGGAAATCCTCCATTGCGATGTAGAGGAGCTCTTCGGCGGCTCGTGGCAGTCGATGGATCTCGTCGATGAACAGCACTTCGCCCACGTCGAGCGAGCTGAGAATCGAAGCCAGGTCACCGGCATGCTGGATGGCTGGGCCCGATGTGACGCGGATCGGCACGCCGAGCTCGTTCGCCACGATCATCGCCAGCGTCGTCTTGCCCAATCCAGGAGGGCCAGCCATCAGAATGTGATCGGGTGCCACATCGCGTTTGCGAGCGGCGTCGAGGAACAGTTGCAGCTGCGCCTTGAGCCTGGGTTGGCCTATGAAGCCTTCGAGCACATGGGGACGCAGCTCCTCGTCGCTGATCGGTTCGTTGCCGACCGGCGTGGCAGACACCATGCGCAACGATTCGTCTGTGGCATCGAGATTGTTCGTACCCGAATACTCCATTGGTTCCATGTTCGCTATGGCCATGCTTTACCTGCCTCGATCCAATGACGTCAATGCCAGTTTGAGCACCTGCGGCACTTGCTCGGTGCTCAACGGTGTTTCGATTTCGTTGGCTGCGATCACGTTCTCAACAGCCTCCTGCGCATCCGATTGGTGCCAGCCGAGCGACATGAGACCTTCCACCACCTGCTCGACACCCTTATCAGCGGGACTATGCCGTGTGGCCTGAGCCTTGGATCCCTCGATGTCCTCCACATTGATGGATCCTTTGAGCTCGAGAATGATTTTCTGTGCGCCTTTTTGCCGAGCCCCGGGGCACGTGACAGCGCTTTGTCGTCGCCATCGTGAATGGCCTGCGCCAGATCGTCGGGAGTGAGTGTGGACAGCAGCGACAACGCCACCTTGGGGCCGATGCCGCTGACCTTCTGCAGTTGAAGGAACATGCGCTTGGAATGGGCGTCGAGGAACCCGAAGAGGGTGATCGCGTCTTGCGAGACGCTCATCGACGTGTAGATCGTCGTCTCTTGACCTGCGTGCATGGTGGCCAGATCGTTCGCGGGCATGCGCAATTCAAAACCGACGTCGTGCACATTGACCAGCGCGGTGGTGGTGTCAACCGATTCGATGTGGCCCCTGAGCATTCCGATCATGACGTTCTCCTCAAACAGGAATCGAACATTTGTTCGTCAGTTTACATTCCTCTGCGGACGCCTCGCCCGTGTGCGGCATGCTGGGAGGCTTGCGCCCATTGGCGTTGCGCGGCCGTCAGATGCTGCTCGCGCTCCCCGCCCTCCAACGCTCCTTGCGGTCGGAGCGCATGGCAGATGGCGATGGCCAGCGCATCCGCCGCGTCAGCCGGTTTCGGCAGGGTGTTGAGGCTCAGAATGCGTGCCACCATGCGTTCCACCTGAATCTTCTCGGCCTTGCCGTTGCCGGTGATCGCCATTTTCGACTCGGTTGGTGTGTGCAATGCCACTGGAATGTTGCGTTGCGCGGCGGCCAGCATCGCCATTCCCGCCGCCTGCGCGGTGCCGAGAACGGTGTTGCGGTTCTCTTGCGCGAACACGCGTTCGATGGAAACGGTGTCGGGAGCGAACTCGTCTATTTTCGCGCACAAACCGTTGTAGATCTTCAACAGGCGAAGATCTTGTGATTCATGGGGGTCGGAACGCACGACGTCGACGTGAATAAACGAAAGCCGGCGATATGCGCCGGCTTCTATCACGCCGACCCCGCAGCGTGTGAGCCCGGGGTCAACGCCAAGTATGATCAATGGATCTTACTCCTCGTCCAACTGGGCAAGCACGTCATCCGACGCGGTCCAGTTGCTGTAGATGTTCTGCACGTCATCGAGGTCATCGAGGTTGTCGATGAGCTTGGAGACCTTGCGGGCATCGTCGAGATCAAGTTCGATCTCGTTCTTCGGGCGCATCACCAGATCAGCGGAATCGTAGTCGATTCCGTCATCCTGCAGCACCTTGCGAACGGCGGTGAGATCGGACGGATCGGTGACGATCGTGTATGCTTCACCATCGTCGATCACATCTTCGGCACCTGCCTCGGCTGCCTTTTCGAACAGATCGTCGAAATCGATGCCTTCAGACGGCACGACGATCTCGCCCTTGCGCTCGAAGTTGAAGCTCACGGCACCGTTGGTGGCCAGAGAGCCACCGCCCTTGCCGAGGGTGGAACGAACGTCGGCGGCAGCACGGTTGCGGTTGTCGGTCAAGCATTCGATGATGAGACCGACGCCTGCAGGCGCATAGCCTTCGTACACGATGTCTTCGTAGTTTGCGCCACCGGCTTCCTCACCAGAGCCGCGCTTGACGGCACGCTTGATGTTGTCGGCTGGCATGGAGGCCTTCTTGGCCTTGTAGATGGCGTCGTACAGCGACGGATTGCCATCAGGATCGCCACCACCCTGACGGGCAGCGATTTCGATGTTCTTGATGAGCTTGGCGAACAACTTGCCGCGCTTGGCGTCGATGGCGGCCTTCTTGTGCTTGGTGGTCGCCCATTTGGAATGGCCTGACATATTGCTCCTACACAGATTGCGGATTCTTAGAACGTGTTGATTTTACAGCGTTTCTATGACAACGCTTTTGCATAAACCTGCAGAACCTCGTCGACGACGGTGTTCCAGTCGAAATCTCGTGAACGGCGCAACCCCGCTTCCGACAAGGTTTTGCGCCGTGACGGGTTCTCGATGAGTTCGCATATTCGACGTGCGCAATCCTGCGCATCGCGGTTGACGAACAACGCCGCGCTTTCTCCCTGCTCGGTGACCGAGCGGAACGCGTCGAGGTTCGACGCCACCGTTGGGCAGCCGGCCGCCATGGCTTCCGCCAGCACGATGCCGAAGCTCTCCCCTCCGGTCTGCGGCGCGACATACATGCTCAACGCGGCATAGAACCGCGCCTTGTCATCGTCGCTGATGCGCCCGAGGAATTCGAATCGTTCCTTCAACTGTTCGCTTGCGCCGAGCGAGTCGAGAATCTTCTCGCCTTCCTCCTGCCCGTCGCCTGCGACGAGGAACCGCGCGTTCGGGTAACGCTGGTGAACTATCTGCGCGGCTTGGGCGAACACGGAGAATCCCTTACGCTCCTCCCCCATGCGCCCGAGGAAGCCGATCGTCGGCGCATCCTGCGTGCCTTGCCACGCCGGATTTGGTTCCGCATTCGCATAGAACGCCCTGTTGATGCCGTTGGGAATGGTGTGCACGGCGACGCCGTCCGGCAGATAGTGCGCAGCCGTTCGCTGCGCGGCTTCCGAGACGAAGATAGCCTCCTTGAGCGGCACGAGATATTTGCGCAGGTATTTGGTGAACAGGCGCAACGCGCGTGGATACGGGTCGATCGAAGCATGGAATGTGGCCACCATTGGCGGCGCATCGCGCATGACCAGCGGCTTGTGGCTCAGCGACGGCGTTTCGGGCTCGTGCAAGTGCAGAATGTCGAAATGCCCGCGTCGAACCCATTTGCGCGTGACGTACCCTGCGGTGAAAAATAACTCAGGTGCGCCCATGAACCGTTGTATGGAATCGCGAACGATGAGTTGTTCGTCTGCACATAGTTCGGCATGTCCGCCGTGCGGCGCCCCGGCGCGAACACCTGCACGTCGTACCCGCGTGCACGCAGCTGCTGCGCGAAGTCTCGAATATGGTTCTGCACGCCCCCCGGCGTTTCGAACGAATATGGGCAGATGATGCCCACGCGCAGTTTGCTACTCCGCTTCTGCGAATGGTGCCGCTGCGATGAATCGGCTGTATTCATGTCAAACGATGGCATATATGGCATCTTGCTTGACAAGCTGGACTTTGTGAAGACCAGCGTAAACGAATGCGCTCACATGAACTGCTGCAATTGAGCTTTGACTTCCGGTGGAACGTCTTTGAGTCGTGTCAGATCGAGATCCTCGGCGAAGATGGGTTGCAGCATATGCCAATCCTGCGGGTGCGCCGCGATGCCGCGCGCCCAGATATCAACCCAACGTTGGGAGATCTCATGGATGGCTTCCTCCCGCGGCAGTGAACGGTATTGCTCCACGTCGATCGGACCGCTGATCTCGCAGACGTACCCGTATGGGGTCTTCGCTTTTCTGTGCTGTTCGCGAGACAGTTTCTCGCGGTAGGTGTTCACGACGAACAACGGCAGCCCAGTGTCGAAGGCGATCGTCGCCGGTCCTCTCGCCACGCGAATCATCGAGCCGAACGCGTGCACGAATTCGCCATGACGACTCAGATCTCTGTCCGCAAGCAGCGGAACGATCGTGTGCGGCTCGCGTAACACATCTTCGAGCTGTTCGGTGAGATGCGGAGTGCCGGTCAGGAAAATCGTCATGCCGAGCTCTTCGCGAATGTTCACGAATGTGCGGAGCATCGCCTCATTTGCCAGACGCTCCGCAACGGTGGTGACGGGAGCCACCTCGAATTGCGCCCAGAAACCGTCGTAATCCCAATTGCCCTGATGCCCCATGGCGATCGGCGCGGAACCATTGGCTCCATGCTCGTCAGTCTGCTTCTGTATTGCGAGCAATCCTTCGCCAGCGCCGCGAATACGCGCGCGCAGTTCCTCTTCGGAACGCGCGCCAACGCTCATCGCCTCGGAAAAATAGGTGAAATAGGAACGCATCCCCTTGCGAGACAGCGCGCGGAGCTCTTTGTGAGATACGGTGTGCGCGGAAGATTCGTCTGAATTCTGTTTTTCCCACGCAAGCACGTGCGATAGGTTTCGCTCAAGCTGACGCACCGATTTCGCGCGGATAAGCCAAGCGCCATCCGCCGCTGCGAGAAACAGGCCACGCACCACGCGTTCGGGAAGAACGCGTGGGTGCTTCGCCAACCACACCATCAGTTTGTCGAACATCGCGCCTCGCGGGGTGAAGTGTATGAAATATAGAAGATTATTCAGATAGTTCAGGCTGCGCGCACTGCGCCGGCGTCGCCGTTCGCGCGCATGGCGACGTGCACTTCATGCATGCGCTGGAACACGGTGATCGTTCCCAGCACCGCGAGCACGGCCATGTCAATCATGAGCCAGAGTGGGTCGTTGACCAAGCCGCAGATCGCCATGCCGACCAGAATAATGGTGAGCCTGTCGGAACGTGTGGCGATGCCGTTCTTCGCTTCATAGCCGACCGATTCGGCGCGGGCGCGCGCGTAGGAGGTGACGAACGACGTCATGATCGAATACAACGCCAGCGCCATGCCGCTCACGCAGATCCAGTCATAACGCTGCTGCTCGAGCAGAGCCGAACTGTTGCGCATGAAGAAATAGATGATGCACCCCAACAGCACCGCCCAATCGGCGATGCGGTCGAGCGTGGAATCGAGGAATGCGCCGAACTTGGTGCCGCCCGTGGTGATCGCGGCCACTGAACCGTCGAGTGAATCGAACACCACGAGAACGGCGAGCACAAGCGCGCCCCAGAACATCCAGCCGGTGATGCCGGTCGCGATGCCGACGATGGTCGTGCCCACCGCGCCTATGATGGTGACGGCGTTCGCGGTCAAACCCATCTTCGCCAATCCGCGTGCGATCGGTTCGATGAGATGCTTAAACCATGGTCGAAGCTTTTCCAGCATGTTCTGCCCCAGTGTGTTGATGAATGTACATCATAAGAGAATAGGAAACGATCGAGATAAATCATGTGATCGTGTCACGACGTTTCCACATATGCAGCCGTTCAAGCTGCGTCTGCGCGGAAAAGAAGGACGGGAACACGAGTGGGTGTTCCCGTCCTTCTCATCGAGAGATCACTCGGCGTCGGTGTCGGAAGTGTTGACTTCCACGTCGTCGAGAATCTGACCGGTGGCCTTCTTGAAATCCTCGGCGCTGTTCACCTGAACGCGCTTCTTGATGGTCTCGAGAATCCAAGCCTTCGCCTGGTCGACCGGCACGCCGTTGAGTTGGCTGCCGTCACGGAAGCGGAAGCTCACGGCATTGTTGTTCATATCCTCTTCACCGGCGATGATGATGTATGGCACCTTCGACTTCGACGCGTTGCGAATCTTCTTGCCGAAACGATCATCGGAATTGTCGGTCTCCACGCGCACGAGATCCTCTTCGAGAGAATCCATGAACTTGTGCAGATGCGGTTCGAACTCCTCGGCGACCGGAACGCCCAGAGCCTGCACCGGGGCAAGCCACACCGGGAACGCACCGGCGTAGTGCTCGAGCAGAATCGCGAAGAAGCGTTCGATCGAGCCGAAGAGCGCACGGTGAATCATCACCGGACGCTGATGAGAGCCGTCCGGCGCAATGTATTCGAGCTGGAAGCGCTCCGGCAGGTTGAAGTCGAGCTGGATCGTCGACACCTGCCAGGTGCGGCCGATCGCGTCGCGTGCCTGCACCGAGATCTTCGGGCCGTAGAATGCGGCGCCACCCGGGTCGGCCACGAGCTCCAGACCGGACTCCTGTGCGACCTCGGCGAGTGTGTTGGTCGCCTCCTCCCAGATCTCGTCGGAGCCGACGAACTTGTGCTCATCCTTGGTAGACAGCTCCAGGTAGAAGTCGTTGAGACCGTAGTCCTTGAGCACCTTCAGCACGAAGTTGAGCAGGTTCTTGAGCTCGTCCTTCATCTGGTCACGCGTGCAGTAGATGTGCGAATCGTCTTGAGTCAGGCCACGCACACGGGTCAGGCCGTGCACGACGCCGGACTTCTCGTAACGGTACACGGTGCCGAACTCGAAGAGGCGCAGCGGCAGCTCACGGTAGGAGCGCTGGCGCGACTTGAAGATGAGGTTGTGCATCGGGCAGTTCATCGGCTTCAGGTAGTAGTCGAAGCCCTGCTTGACGATGTTGCCGTTCTCGTCTTTCTCCTCGTCGAGGTGCATCGGCGGATACATGCCGTCCTTGTACCACTGCAGATGGCCGGAGGTCTCGTAGAGGCCACCCTTGGTGATGTGCGGGGTCTGCACGAAGCTGTAGTGGTTCCTGCGGTGCATTTCACGCGAATAGTCTTCCATCGCGTTGATGATCGCCGCACCCTTCGGGTGGAACACGGCCAGACCTGGGCCGATCTCATCCGGGAAGGAGAACAGATCCATTTCCTGACCGAGCTTGCGGTGGTCGCGCTTGGCGGCCTCCTCCATGCGGGTCTGGTATGCCTTGAGCTCTTCCTTCGTCGGGAATGCCACGCCGTAGATGCGCTGCAGCATCGGGTTTGCTTCGGAGCCCTTCCAATATGCGGCGGCGGCGCGCTCCAGCTTGAACGCCTTGATGTAGCGGGTGTTCGGCAGGTGCGGTCCGCGGCACAAGTCCGACCACACGACATTGCCTTCACGGTCAATGTTGTCGTACATGCTCAGCTCTTTGTGGCTGATGTCGACGGCGGCCTCGGTCTCGAGCGCATCTTCCTTGTCTTTGATCAGCTCGATCTTGTATGGCTGATCGGCTTCCTCCTTGAGCGCCTCCTCCTCGGAGACCACGCGACGCTGGAAGCGCTGCGACGACTTGATGATGCGCTGCATGTGCTTTTCGATCGTCTTGAGATCTTCCGGCGTGAACGGTTCGTCGACGTCGAAGTCGTAGTAGAACCCGTTCTCGATCACCGGTCCGATGCCGAGTTTGGCGTCCGGGCGCACTTCCTGCACGGCCTGTGCCATGACGTGCGTTGCGGAATGACGCATGATGGCGATGCCGTCTTCCGAATCGAGCGCGATGGATTCCACTTTGTCGCCGTCATGAAGCGGCGTGTAGAGGTCACGGGGTTCGCCGTTGAGACGCACTGCGATGATGTTCTTGTCGTCCGCGAACAGGTCGACACCGGTCTGGCTTGCTTCCACCTCCCTCTGTTCGCCGTTGACTGTGATGGAGATGTTTGCTTCTGCCATGGTATTCGTCCTTTTCTATCTGGGTCCGCGTTACAAGGTGCAGACCTGGACTGTTTGAGTTACGTGTCAAACTTAAGGTTGAGCGCAGACAACCTCGCCGCGGTTCCACTGTAGGAAAGAGAAGGTGAGACAGTTGAGAGAGATACGTATGGCAAACGCTTGCATACCAACGAAATTGAAATAAATTGAAGTAAAAAGAAAACGAAGAACAAGAGAGCGGACAACGGGATTCGAACCCGCGGTCTCGACCTTGGCAAGGTCGCGCTTTACCAACTAAGCTATGTCCGCAGATGCTTGCAGCTTCTCGCTGAGCACGAATCACGAGTCTATCAGAAGGTGTGGGTTACGCAACTTCGGTGTGTCGCATGCGCACAACGTTCCGAACGTCACTTTGTTCGCTGCCCGCTCCCCTGTCGACTCGTTATATATTGTGTAGGCAGAAGCACTCTGTGATAACTGTAGTGAGGAGATTGTCATGCCCGTTCAAGTGCAGCGCACCACTGATGTCGACGTCATTCGTGACCTGAGCATTCGCACGTTCACCGAGACGTTCGCGGCAAGCAACACCGAGCAGGATATGCGCGATTTTCTGGAACGTGACTACAACCGCGATGTGCTTGCCGAGCAGATCAACGACCCTGATTCGACGTTCTTTCTGGTGACCGTCGATGGCACACCGGCCGGCTACATGAAAGTCAACGTCGGCCGAGCACAGACCGAAGAGATGGGCGATGACGCACTCGAGGTGCAGCGCATCTATATTCTGCGCGAGTTCAAACGGCACGGCATCGGCACCCTGCTTATGAACACGGCGATGGATCAGGCTCGCCAACTTGGAAAGACGCGCATCTGGCTCGGCGTGTGGGAGCACAACGATGCCGCGCAAGCGTTCTACAAGAGGTTCGGTTTCACTCGCACCGGCCAGCATGATTTCTACGTGGGCGATGACCGCCAGACCGATTATCTGATGGAAAGACGCTGGAATAAAGCAGCGGGTGCGGATCATTCTTCGATCCGCACCCGCTGCTTCGCTTTGTGTCACTTATATTCGAAAGTCAGCTTCACATCGGGGTCGATGCTCATGATGATCGACGTGTAGAACAGTTTCGCTTGATCTTTCAGCAGATCCTGATTTGATTTGATGTATTCGGCTTTCGTGTCGTTATTGATGATCTCATTGATCATTTCCGTGGAATCAATCTGTGCCGTGCCGAAGCTCAGCATCCCGTTGTTCTCGACCGCCACCCTGTATTCGGGATTGTCGTAGCCGATGAATTTGAATTCCGGAACGGTGATCGTGTACGTGCTATCGCCTGTTTTCTCTATCGTCACGTCCTTGCCTTCGAAGCCAAGCTTGGCGTCAAACGTGTATTGAATGAACTTCGTTCTGTTCGACCCCGGAATCTCGATATTGAACAGATGGCTATTGTTCTCTTGCGAGGCGATGCCGGTGACGCCGAGTCTGACCAGTGACACCTCTTCTGTTCGTTCCAGAGCGCGTATCACCTGCGTGTTCGTTGATTCTGCGTTCTTTTGCAAGAATGGCGGCATGGTGCTGGGGAACATTGACCAGATGCCTGTAACAACAAAGACGCCGAGCAATCCTCCGACGAGTAGGCTGATAACCGCAACCCACTTCTTCTTTATTCTTCTCACATGTACTTGCTGCATTGCAAACACCCTTCTACGAGATTTCTCTCATAGAATAACAAGTTGTCAGCAACGAAGAGATGGTTTTCTCATATTTCTCAGCACTTGCGTTCTTAGGTTTAAGAGAATAAAGAGTTTCTTATTTAGATATAGAAAGTCTGACTGTCGAAGATCGACTTATTGTTGAACTTCGACAACCAGACGTGATAGAGCACGACTCAACTCATGTATGCGAGGGCAAACAAGAGTAGAGTGCCGATGACATTAAGCACAATGCCGAGCTTGATGCCAATGCTGGTGTATGGCGTTATAGTTTTGGCGCACCGTTGCGAAAGTAGTGAACGGTGAGATACATCGCGATGAGGAAGCACGCAATCGTGACTACTGGCCATCCCTCTACTGCAATGATGGAGAACGTCCACCACATGATCGCTATCGTTGCAGGCGTCGCCTGCAACGTATCGTAGCTTTTCTTTGTGCTCATGATTCTCTCCTTCGGTAAAGTTCTATGCGGCAGTTGTGTGCCGTTACTTACATCTTGGTGAGAGAATGCTGCGCGATGTACGGAAAAGGCAGTTTTGTAGGCGAATGTGTACCGGCGCCGCCTTGCTGTTCGCTTTGACGGGCAGTGGATGTGAGTGAGAGAAAATGTGTAATGTCTTACTCTGCCGGTGCTAATCGTGTGGGAACGGATGAGGGAATCCAGGCGCTGACAGTCCATGAGTCCTCGACTCGTGCTGCGGTAAAACGTCCGCCAAGTCCTTCGATGGTTTTCGGTGGAGCTCCAATCTTTGCCACCGTGTGTTTGCAGTTGAAGCTCATCGTTGCAGGTATTCGTTTGCGTGATGCTCACACCTTCTTCTGATATTTTTATTGCGAAGGTGTATGTGCTGTTTCTGCAATGTCTGAGTATGTTGGCATACAACTCTTGTATCAGTTGCATGCATTCATCGTTGACGGGAATGTTCTGGTCTCCGATGACGTGTGCTTCCCCTGTGTGACCGATTTGTTGCATCTGAGCATCTTTTTCGCAGCAGAGATTCCGTATGTCTGAACCATGGCAGAGAGCGGGCGTCTCCGTTTGGTGGCGGTTTTCTTCAAGTAGCTCGATGACTGCATGGGTTTTACGCAAAGCCTCCTGCGACAGCGAGAGTATTAGATCCTTGTCTTTGTCGGTCTGCTCTGGCCCACTGGCTGCAAGCATAATCAGCGATAGGTCGCCGGTTATTGAGTCATGAAGCATTTGAGCTAATGCCTCATCTTTCTTCTTCTGTTGCAGCTGTCGTTCACTTTCCTGCAGTTGCATGCGCAACTTTTACGTTTCTCTCTCAATGTTTTTCTGTAGGAGTAGTCTTCCTAAGATCCATGGAGTAAAACAGCATAGAAAATAAACGATTACTCCAGTAAATCCATATCCGAGTGCAAAACTATTGAAAAATAATATCTGATTGTTAATATAAAAAAGAAGTAACAGGGAGAAGAGCGGTTATTCTATTTCGCCTCTCCAAATATCCCCAAAGAAAAAGCGAGCAGAATAATGTGCATACTATGCACACTCCAGGGAATAGGATCTGCTCTTCGAGCATGCACGGCAGTATCGCGCAGATAATAATAAACTCTTCTTTTCCGGTTAGAGTGCATAAGAGCAGGAGCGAAAGTGCAACTGTGAGTTCGGCGCTAGGGGAACCCATTCTCCAGAATGAAGAGAAAAATGCGGCGACCCAATACACGATAAAAGTGATGGAGACGCTCCATAGGATTACAGCATCAGGTTTTTGAGTTGGCTAATCTTCATTATGCTGAGTCACCCATAAAACCAGAGCGTGTGCCAGCGTATTTGCTCCAAGTTTCTTTACAGCGCGATGTGCTTGCGTGCGTACCGAGGACGGGGCGATGTTGAATTCTTTTGCCACAGCTGCATAATCGTACCCTTTGGAGAGTAGGTCGAAGATACGCTCCTCCTGCGGGCTCAGACGGGGCTTTGAGTCACTGTCGTCAAGAGATGCAATCTCTTGGTGTGCTTCTTCGGGTAGTTTGAAAGGAATGTCCTCGGTTAGCGGATTGAATAGGTGCTTGTGCCGTGCTGAATTGATGGCGAATGCGAGCATCTTCAAATCTCCTTTGGAGACGATGCCCTGTGCGCCAGCGGCGGCCAGATCTCTGGCATAGTGGCGAAGACTGTATGATGTCATGCCGAGAATCCACATGGAATCGTTCAGTCGGCGTATCGAACGGCACACCTGCACGCCGTTCTCATGCTCTTTCAATGACATGTCAAGCAACAGAATATCCGGGCAGGACTCCGGTTCAGCGCAATTATGCAGTGCTTTGCTACCGGAATCGGTGTGCCAGATGATGCGTATTCCCGGAACCCATTGCGGCAGTCGTTGCACCAACAGGCTCAGGGTGAGCGGATCATTGTCTACAAGGGCGACGGTCGCTGTTCTGTGTTCCATGCGGATCCTCTCCGTAGGTCTTCTACCCTTAAAAACACATTGTATGTGGGTGAGTTCGTTTGGCATGCTGTCAGCGATTATCTGTAGTCACATGTCTACGCGCGTGCATCCCATAGGGCAATTGCCGCCTGTTTGCATGGTTCATCAACCCTATGTTTTTCTGCATGTAGTCGTTTGTGTACAAAAGTCGTCAGATGCATAGTTGCCGTCGCCTATGCTGTCGTGCAGATCGTGTTGATCGCAATCATGGCGCTCGCAGTGGTGCTTGTGTTTGTGAATCGCAAGACAATTGCCTCTATTCTGCGAGTCCAGCCGGGTGAAATGACGTTGAAAACTGCGCTAAGTGGCGGCAGCATGTTGGCGCTTGTGGTCATATGCACTATTGTCACTTGCCTGTCGGTATTCTAGCTTCAGCTTCGTGTTGCTTTATGTGGGGCGGGAATCCATGCATTGGCAATCCAGAGTCCATCCACAATCGACGTTTTGACCGTGCCGCCGAGGGCATCGATGGCCTTAGCGTGCAGAAGCAGACCGCTGCCGCCAGGAGCGATTCCCTTGCGGTCGTGCCCGGAGCATTCGTTCGACTGCATGATGCGCACGCCTTTTGGTGTCGCCTTGATCGCGAAATCATAGGTGGCGTTCTCGGCAGTGGCGTGCCGCAGAATGTTCGCGTAGAGTTCCTGAACCAAGTCAAGGCACTCGTGACTCACCACCGTCGAATCGTCGCCGGAGATCACTGCGCTCCCCTGATATCCGATCGCGGCGAGTTGGGAGTCATTCTCTCGGCACAGATTGCGTATGTTCGCGCATGTGCACGTCGCCGGCGTCAGCGCATCGGAGTCATCGGAATCATCGGTGAGCGAGCGGATGGCGACGTGCACTTTTCGCAACGCCTCCCCCGACAGTCCATGTATACGCGTGACATCTTCCGAAGTGAGCGCCTCCTCCGGATCGTCGGTCATCAGCATGACGAGCGAAAGATCGTTCGTGATCGAATCATGCAGCATCTTCGCGAGCTCGGCGTCCCTGTTCTTCTGGGCAAGCGCCTGCTCGGTGGCGTGCAGCTCCATCTGTAGGCGGATGACTTCCTTCTCGGTGTTCTTGCGCAGAATCAGTTTGCCAACTATCCAGGGAATGAGGCACAGCAGTAAGTAGAGAATGACGCCATTGAGATTCGAATCCCTCCAACCGTGCCTGAAACAGTAGAAGAACTCGAGCAGGGCGAAGGCGACGAGAGGCAGCGCCAGTGATTGCGCGATCTTCTTCTCGATGTATCCCCAGATCAGAAGTGCGCTGAACAGTATGCAGATTATTTCCAACCCGGCGATGTTGGAGAGTTCGTCGGCGACGCATGAAGCCACGACGCTGAGCACTATGAACGTTTTCTTGCCGGTGAGAATGAGCAGTGTGAGTGTGAGGATGATGGCGCTGAGCGTGATGCTCCACGGGTCATTGGTCCAGAACGTGTCGATGACCGAGCAGACGCAATACAGCAGAACCGCGACACCTAGGCTCCAGAGAACAAGAGGGTCGCGATTCCACCGTTGCGTTTGCTCAGTCGTCGTGCTCATCTTGCATCACCCAAAGAACCAATGCGTGAGCCAACGTGTTGGCTCCCAGTTTTTGACCGCCCTATGCGTCTGCGTGCGCACCGAAGACTGCGTGACGCCGAGTTTCTGCGCGATGGCGGCATAGTCGAAACCACGAGACAGCAGGTCGAATATCTGCTGCTCCTGCGGGCTCAGACGAGGTGGCATGTGCGGCTGCTCGGCGAGCAGGCGTTCGTGTGCTTCCTCGGGCGTGTCGAACACGATGGCGTTGGTTCCGAGCGGATTGTAAGTTTTCTTGTTTCTGGCGGCGATGAGCGCCATCGCCAGCATCTTTTTCTCGGATTTCGGTATGATGCCCTGTGCGCCGGCCTCGGCAAGATCCTGTGCGTAGTGGTCGAGTCGATAGGAGGTCATGCCGAAGATCCATGTCGTTCCGTTCTCACGGCGGATGCTGCGGCATACGTTCACACCGTTTTCGTGTTCTTTCAAAGACATGTCGAGCAGAAGCACGTCAGGAGCGGATTTGAGTTCACGGAAATCATGTATGGCCGCGTTGCCGGAATCGGAGTACCAGCTGATCTCGGTTCCCGGCACCCAATGCGGCAGCCGTTGCACCAGTAAATTCAGGGTGAGCGGATCATTGTCTACAAGTGCGACCCGCTGTCTTGTGACATCCATCTTCAGCCTTCCCGTTGTCGCTGCGGTTTTCATCGTCGTTCATTGTATGCAAACGATGCTGTGTTGGCTAGGTGAACGTTTGCCTGTGTAAACAGCTGCGTACGCTTACTCTTCACACAATAGAGTGTGCCCGTTCGGCGTGTGGACGTATGCTCCAAAGGCGTATTCGGCTGCGGTGCTGGTGACCGAAATGGTGACTCAAACACAGCATCCGGTTTCCGAAACCGACTATTATCCGGTCTCCAACACGCCGGCGACACGCCGAACACACCAGATTGCGACACGCCTCGAACCCCAAGCAAACCACAACAAAAGAACGGCGTAACCCGAAGGTCACGCCGTTTTTTATGAGTGGGTGATGTAGGTATTGGATTACATCCCTCACAAACCCTGTAACCACAATGGTTCCGTATTCGCGCGCACATTCCGGTGCCTCACAGGTGTCTATCTTACCGGCAAGGTTTCCCGTCATCGCACAACCTGATCCACCATCAACGTGTGTTCTTGTCGCATCAGTAGGGGCATGACACACATCACGCATCGGTATCCCCGCACCCATCGCGTCAGCGAAGCGGCGCGCCTGCTCAACATGAGCGAACGCAACATCTACAACCTGCGGTTGAAAAACTCCACCCATCGAAACGGTTGACGTTGATCACCACGCACAGCCTCAACCGGTACCTGACCGAACCATTGGCCGACCACATCACGCTCGACCACAAACCGACGCTGCGGGAGGCATGCCAGTTGTTGCACTGCACCCGCAATTACATATGCAAACTGGAACAATCCGGGCGACTGTCCTTCGACCGGACCGACCCAACATTGATCCGTGTGGACCCCACACCCCTCATCACACTGCTAGGCGGACCGGTCCCCCATCCGACATTGCACAGCCATACCCTCAACTGATCCGCGCACGACGCCCCGTGATGGTGAACAACAGTTTGCGCAACGCCTCCTCCGCGGTGAACGACCAGTCAAACGCATCCACCCCATACCATGCGGCACGATGGTTGTGTTCCGAACGGCAACGCACCGCACCCAACTCACGCGCCTTGCCGTCGAACACAATCTGCTCCGCGGTCCACTCCCCGGCGAACACGCGATAGCGCACCGCGCCCCACATCGGTGCATACCGCACAATCGTCACCCCATGCCACCATTGCACACTCATCGCATCCAACCGGGCACGCACCCGACGTTCCACCACACCCAACCCAGCCGGGTCAGACGACATGATCCGTTCACGCACCTCACGGCCCACCGCCGCCATCCCACACGCCAAACCATCCATACCCACTGCACCTCGCATGCCGCAAACCAACAGAACATGCACACCAATGCGTCCCCCGCCCCACCGGGCGGCCCGCCACCTTGGCGCCAGCCCCACCACACGCCAAACCCGGAAAACACGAAA
>NZ_WNLP01000007.1 GCF_009727065.1 Bifidobacterium canis | reverse complement strand
TTTTTATCTGAAAAAAATAGATAAAAAAAATAACACAATAGTGCAAATATATTTGCGCATAGTCAAACAGGGTGAAACAGCGACAGTACCCGTTGGCATAACTGGGAATGCGCATAATTCCAATAATTCGTAGTGATTTTATCACACATGCAAAAGCGATCAATGTGCAAGAAGTGTCGAATAAAACATCGCTGAGAGAGAAAAGTTATAGAAGCGAACGCATATATTGGAAGAACCAGTTTACAAGTTTGTTGTGTGAGATGTCACAAGACATCGGCATGGCGGCACGGAAGGAGGCGAATATGTTCAACACTTGGGAGTCCACGACCACGGCGCTCGATAAATTGATGATGGAGAACGCGCAGATGACGCAACACAATTCTTCGGACCCAACCAATCGAGACTGATCGAATAAACTCAATTTTTGAATAACTGAATGTTTGTAGCCGTTCTTACGGCAGATTGAATGAAGCTCGCGTTGCACAACATCGCGGGTTTTTGTTTTCTTCGAGTATTTCTTGGAGTATTTTTCGGGCATAGTGCTCAACGTGCGGCGCGCGGTCGCGAATATTGGCCGGCGTTCGAGTCTGAATCTAATGTTTCGTGTGAATTCTTGTGGTATGGGCATGCAAATATGAGCGTCATGTGCAAGAATGTGCCAATGTCAGCATTGTTAGCGGCGCTCTGCGTGGCATTGCGCACTTCGGGAGGAAGAATATGAAGCGGTATGCAGTCGAATGGATGATTTTCGCACTGGTGGTCATTGCCTTGGGTGGCGGCATGTTGGCGTTGCCGGAGACGCAGACCGTGTGGCTGTGGGTTCTCTGGGTGCTGATCGGCCTGTGGGTGGCTGCGTTCCTCTATGTGGAACGCCTGTTTTCGAACGGATTCAAAATCGTGTCTGTTGTGGTGTATGCGCTGGCGTGGCTGTTCCTCGCCGTGCGCTGCGGACTGTTCACGCTCGGCTCGATGCCGCAGGCGGCCGCGGTGAGCTTGTCTGATCTGCTGCTCGCCTCCGTGCTCATTCTCGTTTCGGTGGGCTGGGTCAAAGATCCGCGCGTCGGCAAAGAGTAGCAAAAGAGTAAGCGCCACTCTTCTATCTTCTATTTGTTTATATGCGACCAATATATAAATTGGTCGCATAACTATATGGGCAGTGAGACCAGTCCTAGTCGTACACTGAAATTCGCTCACAACGCAATTAATTGCTGGTATTCATTACTTATTTTCCGCGCTGTTGAGCAATCCAGAGAAGAAGACAAAGGATTATTTCGGTGGAATACTCACTGTTTACCAAACTGGCGGCCGAATTCGTCGGCACCGCCATACTGATGATCTTCGGCAACGGCGCTGTAGCCAACGTCGAACTCAAAAATACCAAAGGCCACAACGCCGGCTGGCTGAACATCGCGATGGGCTACGGCTTCGGCGTCATGTTCCCAGTGCTCATGTTCGGCGGAGTCTCCGGCGCGCACATCAACCCGGCGATGACGATCGCGCAGGCGGCCAACGGCATGTTCCCGTGGTCGCAAGTGCTGCCATACATCATCGCGCAGATTCTCGGCGCGGCAGTCGGCCAGCTGATTGTGTACGCGTGCTACTACCCGCACTACAAAGAAACCGAAAGCGCCGAGGCGATTCTCTCCACGTTCTGCACCACCGACGCGTACGCCACGCGCCGCAACTATTTCGTCAACGAGCTATTCGGCACGATGATTCTCGTGCTCGGTGCGCTCTGCTGCCTCGAACTGCAGTGGGGAAGCCAGAACTACGCCTCCGCCTCCATCGTCGTCGGCTTCATCGTGTGGGGTCTCGTCTGCTCGCTGGGCGGCCCGACCGGCCCTGGTCTCAACCCCGCCCGCGATCTGATGCCGCGTGTGCTGCACTCGATTCTGCCGATTCCGCACAAGGGTTCCTCGCGCTGGAATGAGGCATGGATTCCGGTCATCGCGCCGATCATCGGCGGCATCATCGGCTGCTGGCTGTTCCACGTGCTGTTCGCCATCTGAGTTATCTGAGTACTTTTGGCGGGTTCGCGCAACCTATGTGTGCGCGAACCCGCCAATTTCATATTTCCATCACTTGGGAGATTTATCCATTCCGGAGAATTATTCTCTAACTGAGAGCCGCCTCGATGAGAGAATAATTCTCCGTAGGGTATGTTTGTGTGGGTTAGAAGGGTCTCAGGTGGAGAATAATTCTCCGGAATGAATTATTCTCTAGTTTGGATAGCGGTGGGCTCGGTGGGGGAGAGTAATTTATACTGAACTCTATGACTACGTCGAATCCGCGGCAAACCCCGCGCAGAAAGAAGCCGATTCCTCGGCGCGTGTATATCTTTCGGCGTATCAAAGTCGCTGTTATCGCAGTGCTGTGGATTGTAGCCGTAACGCTGAGTGTGATCGGTGAATCGCACGCATTATTCCCCGCGCAACAGAACAGTTCTGCGACTAGTGCGCCAACGGCGTCCGCGTCTGCGAAGAAAACGGCTGAGTCAGCGAAAACTAGCGAGTCACAAAAATCAGAAGCACAATCTGAGAAAACTGAGAAATCTGAGAAAACGCAAACTCCAGCAGAGCAGGATGCCAAGGAAATCGCCGCGCTCGAGGCGTCGATAAGCGACTCGCAGCGCACGCAAATACTCGAACAGGCGAAGAAAGCCGCTCAAGATAACGGTCACGAACCGGTGACATTGCAGTATTGCGTGGCGACGAATGGCAACGTGGGTAGCGTGGAAGGATTTGACAACACGGTATTTCGCGTGCTCAACAACGCGCAGGGGTGGCCGAAAGCCGGCGTCGTGTTCGAGCAGACCAATGACGCGAACGCGTGCGAGTTCACCGTCACGCTTGCCGAGGCGAGTAAATTGCCGGAGTATTCTTCGGGCTGCTCCACAGAATACAGTTGCCGCGTCGGCGTGAACGTGATCATCAACAAAACGCGTTGGGATTCCGGCGTCGAGCACTGGTTGGCCGGTGGGCACACGTTGTCGCAATATCGCACGATGGTGATCAATCACGAGGTCGGGCATATGCTCGGGCACGTCGATAACGAGAACGTGTGCGAGGGAACGGGCAAGGCAGCGCCGCTGATGCAGGAACAGTCGATGGATCTGCGCGGCTGCGTGCCGAACGCGTGGCCGCTCGACAAGGAACTGTGGACGTCATACACGGCGTAGTTCCGCGTGCAGATACAGCGCGTAGTTGCGTGCCGGTTGCGCGCGCTGAGCCCGCCCGCTATAGTCACAACAAGTCAATGCAATAGATTGCAATAGGTAGCAAAGATGCATTGTGTCATCGTGGACGTGGCAGTTGAGGGAGTCAGATGAAGATTCGCGCGGATGAGGGCAAAGTTCGCCCCATTCTCAAATCAAAAGTGTTTCTGTATATCACCGAGTTCGCGTCGGGCATGGCGGTTATGGCGGCGGAGCTCGGCGCGCAGCGTCTGCTTGCGCCGTATTTCTCGAGCTCGCAGGTCGTGTGGACGATCATCATCGGTACGATCATGATCGCGCTCGCCTTGGGCGCTGTGTTCGGTGGGCGCTGGGCAGACAAGAACCCAGACCCCGACAAACTGTATATGCGCGTGCTCATCGCCGGCGTGTGGCTCGCACTCGTGCCGCTTGTCGGCAAATACATTGTGATGCTGGTCTCTGGACTGCTCATTGTGGCGGTGTCTACAAATTTCCTGGTGATCGCCGCGTTCGTCAGTTGCATCGTGATATTCGTGCCGCCGCTGTTCCTGCTCGGCACGGTGACGCCGGGACTCAACAAATTCGCGACGGATTCGCTGGAAGACAACGCATCGGTGGTCGGCCGCCTGTCTGCATGCAATACGATTGGCTCGATTCTGGGCACGTTCCTGCCCACATTTGTGACGATTCCCGCAGTCGGCACGTTCATCACATTCCTCATTTTCGCTGGCGTGCTGCTTCTGCTGCCGCTCGTCTACTTCCTCTCCGCGCACGTGCACAGAATCGCTTGCGCGGTGTCGGTGGTGCTGTTCGTGGTCTCCTGCGTGTTCTCGCCGATGACCGGCTTCGCGTTTTGGGCGAACCGCTCCACGCTCGCATACGAAGGCGAGTCTATGTATAACTATTTGCAGGTGCAGGATCTGCCTGACCGCACGATTCTGTCGACGAACGTGCTGTTCGGCGTGCAGTCGGTCACGATGAAGAACGACGGGCTGACCGGCATGTATTACGACACCGCGCTGGCTGCTTCCGCGCTCGCCGAAAAGCAGGATTCCGCGCTCATTCTGGGCATGGGCACTGGCACATATGCGCGCGAGCTGCGCAAATACTGCCCGAACATGAAAGTGACCGGCGTGGAGATTGATCAGAAGATCACGCAGCTCGCCGGCAAGTACTTCGGCGAACCGGCCGACATCGATGTGGCGACCTATGACGGTCGCGCTTGGCTCGCCGCCAGCCACGAGAAGTTCGACGTGATTATGGTTGACGCATATCAAGACATCACGATCCCGTTCCAGATGAGTTCGCGCGAGTTCTTCACGATGGTGCGCAAACACTTGGCTCCGGGCGGAGTGATGGTGGTCAACATGAACATGATCTCCGACGGGCAGGGCTCGATCAACGAGGCGTTGACCGACACGATCGCCGCGGTGTTCGGCTCTCGTAACATGGTGACTGCGGATGTGCCCGACACGACGAACCGCGAACTGTTCGCCAAGAACGTGGAATCCGGCACACCGACGTTGGAGGAGAGCCTGACTGAGGTGCGGGAAGGCACGTCGTCGCTCGACCGCGTGGTGCGGCGCGTAGACCCCGATTTCCGTGACGTGAGCGTGGCGGCGAACGGCGGCACTGTGCTGACCGACGACAAAGCTCCGGTCGAACTGCTCGGCATGCACGCCATCGACGGCATCATCGCGCAGCAAGCAGAGCCATACCGTGAGATCGTGCGCACGCAGGGCATCTAGGGTTTGCTGCGTGCAGTCTCGGAATAACACATTTAGGGAGCAGAGATGACCGGACGGTTCGCGCCAACGCCTTCTGGACGCATGCATTTGGGCAACGCGTACGCGATGCTCGCAGCGTGGCTGTCGGCACGCGCGCGCGGCGAGCGCATGGTGCTGCGCATGGAAGACATCGACAAGCCGCGCGTATTGCCCGATGCCGACCGCTGGATCATGGACGATCTGCACTGGCTCGGACTCGACTGGGACGGCGAGCCCGTGTATCAAAGCGCGCGCATCGATGTCTATGACGAGATATTCCGCCGCCTGCGCGAGCGCGGCGGACTTGGTGACGCGCTTATTTACCCGTGTTTCTGCTCGCGCGCGGATATTCGCGCGGCGAGCGCGCCGCAGGAGGGCGACCGTTTCTTCGTCTACCCGGGCACGTGCCGCCGTCTGCTGGAGAATGATCCGCAGGAAGTGGCGCGCAGACTCGCGGACGGCAAGCGGCATTCGTTCCGTCTCGCAGTGCCTCCGGCTGGAAGGGCGGGGAGTCTTATCGAGTTCGATGACCGTGTGTTTGGAGCGCAGTCGTTTGATATTGGGCGTGAGATAGGCGATACGATTATGCGTCGGTCGGATGGCTTGTATTCGTATCAGTTCGTGGTCACGGTGGATGATCTGCTGATGGGTGTGAGTGATATTGTGCGCGGGCGCGATCTGCTGCGCTCCACCGCGTTGCAGATTTGGTTGCGCGAGCAGTTGCTCGACTGCGGTGTGGGGGAGCGTGATCTGCCGTCTGCCGTGCCGCAGTATGCGCATCTGCCGCTCGTCGACAATGCTGCGGGCGTGCGCCTCGCCAAGCGCGAGCGTTCTCTTGACTTGGGTGTGTTGCGCGCGCAGGGCGTGAAACCGGAGCAGATAATCGGGTATTGCGCGTGGCTGCTGGGACTGTGCGGGGAAACGCAGGCGAGCGATGAGCGTGAGTTCAGCGGGGGATCTGAGTTGCGGCACATAGCTGGTATGCAAAGCGCAGATGATCTCAATGGTGAAGGTGTTTTTGCCGCGCGCCCGGGCAAGCCGGTGCCGATGAGCGCACAGGAGGCGTTGCAATTGTTCTCGTGGCGCGCGGTGAAACAGCACATTGCTGACGTGTCGGTGCCTGCGGATGTCGCTGATGTGCTGCGCTCGCTGTAGCCGCGTTGCGTTCGACCAATATACCTGGTGCTTGGAAGCGTGCAGTGAGTTGTTCGGATTCAGCGCGCGTGGTGATCTTCCACGTGACAAGCGCATGTGACATGCGCTATTGTGGCGAAAGAGGAAAACGCTTGCAGGGTACGGGATGTGATGAGTGATGACTGCGTATATGGATCATAAGGATTTGGCCAACGAAACCATCGACAGCGCGCGTGAGACGCAGATTCGCGATGGCGTGCACCGCGTGCTCGACCGCATCGCCACGGCTGAGGAACGTGCTGGGCGTCCGGCTGGCGACGTGACATTGCTCGCCGCTACGAAAACTCGTGACGTTGGCGAGATCATGGCTGCGATCGACGCTGGCATTCGCCTGATCGGCGAGAATCGCCCACAGGAGGTCGTCGCAAAAATGACGGTTTGCGCTACCAGTGCAGGCAGCGTGGTTATGTGATCGGCGGCCACGACTTCGATGTGACCGTTGACCCCGATCCCGAATATGCAGAGCCGGAAGACATGAAAGAGGCTCCGTTCATTCCATTCCACTTAATCGGTCAGTTGCAGAGCAACAAAATCAGCAAGATCCTGACCACGGTCAACACGATCGAATCGGTGGATTCGCTTGATTTGGCGCAGAAAATCGCACACCGCTGCGCAGTGCGCGGCCGTGAGATCGGCGTGTTCCTCGAGGTCAACGAGTCCGGCGAAGCGAGCAAATCCGGTTGCGACCCCGAGCAGGCGCTCGAGCTGGCAGAGCAGATCGCACAGCTGGAAGGCTTGGAATTGCAAGGATTGATGACCGTTGGCGCACACGTTGACGATGAGAAGACGATTCGTGCGGGCTACGCTCATCTGCGCTCGCTGCGCGAGCAGATTCAGCAACTCGGGCTGCCCGGCACGAAAACGTGCCGCGAACTGTCGATGGGCATGAGCGGCGATTTGGAATATGCGATTGCAGAAGGCGCGACGATCGTGCGCGTCGGCACGTCGATTTTCGGTGAGCGAGACTTCAAGTAACGGCGTCGGTGAGCCGCGCGTAGACTGTGAGATATGAGACTCGCACGTTTTTCACGCAATGACACGCCGCAGTATGCCTTCGTTCAGCAAGACAAGACTGACGGCAAAGATTACCTGGTTGTTCTCGACGGCCACCCACTGCTGCAGCAGGTGAGCCCGACCGGTGAGCGCGTGGCGCTCGACGATGACGGCGTTCGCTTGCTCGCACCGGTGATTCCGTCGAAAGTGTATGGCTTGGCGAAGAACTATGAGGCGCACGCCGAGTTCATGCACGAACACAATCAGTCTCCCGAAGCGCATGCTCCGAGCGAGATGGTTATTTTCACGAAGCCCTCGACTTCGGTTATCGGCCCAGATGACCCGATCGTATACCCGTCGTATTCGCACGACATGAATTTCGAGCCCGAAGTGGCCGTGGTGATTGGCCGCATCGCCAAGAACGTGCCGGTGGAGCATGCGATGGATTATGTGCTCGGCTTCACCTGCGTCAACGATGTGACGCTGCGCGATCTTCAGGGTTCCGACCCGATGTGGACGCGCGCGAAGGGCTTCGACACGTCGTGCCCGCTCGGCCCGTGGATCGTGACGAAAGACGAGTTCGATTGGCGTGACGCGCAGATTTCGTTCACGCTTAACGGTGAGGATGTGCCGGCGGCATCGGGTACTACGACGAATCTTATTCACGGCATCGCCGAGCAGATCGCAGGCATCTCCAGTTTCTCGACATTACTGCCGGGCGACGTGATCATGACCGGTACGCCGAACGCGTCCGGCACATTGAAGCCGGGTGATGAGGCGATCGTGCACGTCAAAGGAATCGGTGATCTGCGCAATGTGATCGTCGCGGATTCGCCGGCTGACTGAGCGAACATGAGCAAGTAATCACTGTTTCCTTGAAGAAAGCTGAGAAGGCTGTGCGCATAATGCGCACAGCCTTCTTCTGTTTGTGAGCAACAATGGCACTGTACGGGCAGCGAGCTGCGGAAAATAAAACTTGAGTCAGATTCACTCAAGTTTTGGGAATAACTGCGACGCACTGTTGTTGACAATATCAGACAAACGAATTCACCTCGTCTGCCGCGCGCTGAGCCGCCGGCAAATACCAGCGAGGTGAAGCATGGAGGATGATATGGAACAGAAATTTACAACGTTGGCCCAAGAGGCCTTGGGAGATGCGATTCAAAGCGCATCTGCCGCGGGAAATCCGCAAGTCGAGCCGCTGCATCTGCTTGACTCGCTGCTGCGTCAGCAGAACGGCGTGATCGGCGGTCTTATCGAAGCCGTCGGAGCGAATGTGCAGACAGTGGGAGCGGCGGTGCGCAACGCACTCGTCGCGTTGCCGAGCGCATCCGGCTCGTCGACCACGCAAGCGCAGGCCAGCCGCCAGCTGTCCGCCGCACTTGCCGACGCCGGTAAGGAAATGAAAGACATGGGAGACGAATACGTCTCCACCGAGCATCTGCTGCTCGGCATTCTCGACGCGCAGCCGAACGATGCCGCCAAGATTCTGGAGAGCAACGGCATCACCGCAGACAAAGTGCGTGCCGCGATCCCGAACGTGCGCGGTGGCGCCAAGGTGACGAGCCCTGATGCCGAAGCCTCATACAAGGCTCTGGAGAAGTATTCCACCGACCTGACCGAGCGCGCCCGCGAAGGCAAGCTCGACCCGGTGATCGGCCGTGATCAGGAGATTCGTCGTGTGATTCAGATTCTGAGCCGCCGCACGAAGAACAACCCGGTGCTCATTGGTGAGCCTGGCGTCGGCAAGACCGCCGTCGTAGAAGGCCTGGCAGAGCGCATCGTGGCAGGCGACGTGCCGACCACATTGCAGAACAAGCGTCTGATCTCGCTTGATCTGGGTTCGATGGTGGCAGGCTCGAAGTACCGTGGCGAATTCGAAGAGCGCCTGAAGAGCGTGCTCGACGAGATCAAGAAGTCCGACGGGCAGATCATCACGTTCATCGACGAGATCCACACGATCGTCGGCGCAGGTGCCGCCGAAGGTTCGATGGACGCCGGCAACATGCTCAAGCCGATGCTGGCACGTGGCGAACTTCGCCTGATCGGTGCCACGACGCTTGACGAATACCGTGAGAACATCGAGAAGGACCCGGCTCTGGAGCGTCGTTTCCAGCAGGTGTTCGTCGGTGAGCCGAGTGTGGAAGACACGATCGCGATTCTGCGTGGCCTGAAGCAGCGTTATGAGGCACACCACAAGGTGACAATCGGCGATGATGCGCTGGTGGCGGCGGCAACGCTGTCGAACCGCTACATCACCGGACGTCAGCTGCCTGACAAGGCCATCGACCTGGTTGATGAGGCGGCTGCCCATCTGCGTATGGAGCTCGACTCGCAGCCTGAGGAGATCGATGAACTGCAGCGCAAGGTGACGCGTCTTGAAATGGAAGAGATGCAGCTGAAGAAGGCTGAAGATCCCGCTTCGAAGGATCGTCTGGCCAAGCTGCAGAGTGAACTGGCTGACACCCGCGAAAAGCTCGCTGGTTTGAACGCTCGTTGGAACGCCGAAAAGGAAGGCCACAACAAGGTTGGCGATCTGCGCGCACAGCTCGACGAGAAGCGTGTGGAAGCCGACAAGGCCACCCGTGAAGGCGACTTGGCTCGCGCCAGCCGCATTCTCTACGGTGAGATTCCTGCCATTCAGAAGGAGCTCGCAACAGCCGAGCACGAGGCCGAGAAGGAAGCCGACGTCGCCCATGAGGAGGAGCCGATGGTTCCCGACCATGTGGACGCCGATTCCGTTGCAGGTATTGTCTCCGAATGGACCGGCATTCCTGTTGGCCGCCTGATGCAAGGCGAAAACGAGAAGCTGCTCAACATGGAGGATTACCTCAACAAGCGTGTGATCGGCCAGCCTGAAGCCGTGCGTGCGGTCTCCGACGCAGTGCGTCGTTCGCGTGCAGGACTGTCTGACCCGAATCGCCCGACCGGTTCGTTCCTGTTCATGGGTCCGACCGGCGTCGGCAAGACCGAGCTCGCCAAGGCGCTCGCCGAATTCCTGTTCGACGACGAGAAGGCCATGATTCGCATCGACATGAGCGAATACATGGAGAAGGCCTCCGTCTCTCGCTTGATCGGCGCGGCTCCTGGCTACGTCGGATACGAAGAGGGCGGCCAGCTCACTGAAGCCGTTCGTCGTCGCCCATATTCGGTGGTGCTGTTCGACGAGGTGGAGAAGGCGAACCCTGAAGTCTTCGACATCCTGCTTCAGGTGCTCGACGATGGCCGTCTGACCGATGGTCAGGGTCGTACCGTCGACTTCAAGAACACGATTCTGATCATGACGTCGAACCTCGGTTCGCAGTTCCTGGTTGACCCAGATATGAGCGAGGAAGACAAGCGCAAGGCCGTCATGGCAGCCGTGCACTCGGAGTTCCGCCCTGAGTTCCTCAACCGCCTCGACGACATGGTGATCTTCCACCCGTTGACTCGCAAGGAACTCGGCAAGATCGTCGACCTGCAGGTTCAGCAGGTGGCGTCTCGCCTCACCGATCGCCGCATCACGCTCGACGTGACCGAATCCGCTCGCGAATGGCTCGCGGACACCGGCTACGATCCGGCATACGGTGCACGTCCGCTGCGTCGCTTGGTGCAGACCGAGGTTGGCGACCAGCTGGCACGCATGCTGTTGGCAGGCAAGGTGCACGATGGCGATACCGTGCTCGTCGACCACACCGGTGGCGAACACTTGGAGCTGTCTGACCACAAGACCAACCCGATGGACGGCGACCCGAATCCAGAGGATTCCGAGGTCAAGGTCGACGGTGACAAGCAGAACGACTGATATCTGGTCGTTCCGTTGCGCGGTTGATCTGCTGATCTGCGCATACCATCTATGCAAGTGGGTGGCGCGAAGTATTTCGCGCCACCCACTTGTGTTATCTAAGCAAATAATTACTTGAATTACCTGGTGCTCGTACCGGTGCTCGTGTCAGCCAACCGGTATCTATACACGAACGGAATCACGAGCAGCGGCAGCAACGGGTAGAAATACCTGTTCTTATTTCTGCGTTCCGCAATTATTGAGATGCTGGTGATCAACTGTTCGTTGCTGCGTGAGGCTTCAGATCACGCGATGGATCGTAGCGGCGCAGGCGCAGCGAATTGAGCAGAACCGCCAACGAACTCAGAATCATGGCGATCGCCGCGAATGACGGGTCGAGCAGCCATGATGTGAAGGGGTAGAGGATGCCGGCTGCGATCGGAATGCCGATGATGTTGAACGCGAACACCCACACCAGATTCTCTTTGATGTTGAGCATCATGGCATGAGACAGGTTGCGCAGATTGCTCACGAACGTACCGGACTCCTCGGTGACCACGACGTCTGCGCGTGGTTCCGCGCTGCTGCTGGTCTGCAATACGAATGAGATATCCGCAGCGTCGCGAATGCTCTGGTCGCTGGTGCCATCGTCGACGAATGCGACCACCGGATGCTGGCCGAGCGAGGTCGTCAATTGACGACATGCGCCGATGGCCTCGATACTGCCCTCGATGTCTTTCGTGTTGATGACGGATGTTGAAACGCCATTGCGCTGCAATTGCTGAATGTCACGCTGGCACAACGGCATCACCGTTTCGGTGTAGAGCACATCTGTCACATGCTGGGCAATCTGCAGTGAGCCGAACGTGTGGATAGTGATGCCACGCTTGCCGGCGTTCTCGTTTGCAAACACTGCGGCGAGCGGCGCCGACCAGCCCAACGCGCACGGGCAGGCGATGATCAGCACGCTGATGCTGGTCAGCAGCGCAACCGGAAGCGACGGCTGCTTGGCGAAGAGCAGCCAGATGACGAACGTCCACATCGAAATCGCAATGATGACCGGCACGAACACGCGGCTGAAGCGATCCACCCACATCTGCATCGGGAAAGCCGGTTTTGCAGGCAAATACATGTCGGACACGAGTCGTGCCAGCAGAATGAGCGTGATCACGATGCCGACGACGGCGAAATACGATGTGCGCAGTGGCTCGGGGAAAATATCGCCGGCAAAGCAGATCAGCAAGCCATATGCGTATGCGGCGATCGTGCCTATCGACGCAAGCGAATTGATGTTTGGGTGGCGGTCGCGTATCGATGACCAGCCATCGACGTGCACTGGGTAGCCGCTGTAGAACATCACGGGGTGATCATGATCGCCTGCCACCACGGGTTGATGAGCGGGCCGAGCGGGCAATGAGGCGCGAATGCATGGATGATGATCGGAATCACCACGATCAGCGTGAGTATGGCGCCGACCAGCATTTGCTTATGCAGAATCTGAATGTCTTCGGCGGTATCGGTGCGACGTGTGCGTAACGTGTCGCCGGCAGATGTGGGCTCGCCGTCTTTATGCGCGGATTGGTGAAAGAGTTGCTCGCCCTGAGTTTTGGTGTCTTCACCAAAGAAGAAGCGAACGAGTGCGATGGTGAGAATGGTTGCCACAACCACGCAGACCACTGCGATGAACGGATTGAGTGTCATATCGCTCCCATGCTCGGATTCGACACATACTCATATAACTGTACGCGGAGCAGTTGATGGCGCGCGAAATGCTGGGTATTTGACAACCTGCACGATTTCGGCTTCACTAGAACATATGTTCGAAAGTACTGCTGTAGGCATTGTGGTTCTAGTGATTGTGGCTGTGTTGGCCGCCGTCGCCGGCTTCTTCGTGGGCAAGTCGCACGCTGGCGCTCCCACGGGGCAGTTCAACGCGCGTGATGTCGAACGGTTGCGGCAGGAAGCGGAGCACCAGCAACTCCGCGCGACGCAAGCCGAAGCACAGCTCGAAGGCGCTCGCGAACAACTCGCGTATGTGAAGTCGCAGCTTGAGCAGACTCAGCAGACGGAGCGATTGCGCGCGCAGGCCAGTCAGGGTGAGCGTAACGAAGTGTTGCAGGCGCTTGCTCCGGTGCAACGCAATCTCGATATGTTGCAGCACAAAGTGCAGCAGATCGAAGAAGGGCGCAAGCAGGAGATGGGAGCGCTCGGTCAACAGCTTCGTGGGCTCGGTGAGCAGCAGTTGCGTCTCGATAAGCAGACGAATGCGCTGTCGGCCGCGTTGAGCAACAACAAGGTGCGTGGCGCGTGGGGAGAGGCGCAGCTGCGTAACATCGTGGAATCGGCAGGGCTCACCGCGCATATCGATTTCGATACGCAGGTGGTGGTGTCTGACGCCAATGGCAATCAGCTGAGGCCAGATATGGTGGTGCATCTGCCCGGTGGCAAGTCGATACCGATCGACGCGAAGGCGCCATATGCCGATTATCAACGCGCATGCCAGATCCCCGACGGCGCCAGTGACGCCGAACTGCATCAGCGCGCTCAATTGTTGCAGGCACATGCGAAGGCTCTACGCGAACATGTGCGCGCGTTGTCAGATAAAGCCTATTGGAAAGCGTTCGACGAGGCTCCCGATTTTGTGATCGCGTTCATTCCGAACGAGGCGCTGCTGCAGGCGGCACTCGAAACCGACCCGATGCTTCTCGATGACGCGTTCGCGCGCAAAGTGGCATTGACGTCTCCCGTGACGCTGTGGGCCGTGCTGAAATCGATCGCCTATGCGTGGCAGCAGCAATCGTTGACCGACGATGCGAAACAGCTGTTCGATGTTTCACGTGAAATCTATGAACGATTCGCCATATTGGGCGAGCGTGCGACGGCATTGGGCAAGCAAATCACGAAGACGGTCGGTGCATACAATCAGTTCGTCGGCACGTTGGAAACCCGCGTGCTGCCATCGGCGCGCAAACTCCAACGCATCGATGCGAACAAGGTGATCGACCAGGTGAACTACATCGAGTCGGAGCAAGGTGATATTCGAGACTTGACGGCTCCTGAACTATCTGGGTCTGAAGATAGTGTGAAAGCATGAGCGACGCACAAGGATTCCGTAAGACCGGCAAGCCGGTCGCCAAGCAGAACACCGATTCCGCAGTTGATTTCGCGGCGATGGAGCCGCGTGAGCAACTCAAAACGATGCTGCAGGCACACATGGCAGATCGACCATTCTCCGAACTGTTCGACGTGACATTCGATTCCCACGGTGCTTCCCTGATCGGGCATATGCTGCTCGATACCTGTGAGGAGCAGGGATATTCGGTGGATGACTTCGATGCTGTCGGTGCATTGACCGCCGCGGCAGTGCCGATGGTGTGCTCGATGATGCAGGCCGCCGCATCGCGAGGCGAAGACCTCAACGGGTTCGTGATGGATTTCGTGTATCCCGCAATCAAAGGACCCTCCATTGCAGGCAAGCGCGTGTTATTGCTGGACGCATGGCTGTCGCAGAAATCGTATGTGCAAACATCGTCGCTCGTCACCTTGCGCAACGGAAACGAGTTGAGCCTCGATTTCGGCATCATCGAAGCACAGGGCGCTCAAGTGGTCGCTGTAGCGTCGCTTATCGGTGGCGTCGACATGACCGACCCGACCATCAGAGTGGTGGATCCGGTCAAAGGCACTGAATCCGAGCTGCCGTTCATCGAAGTCTTCCATGAATCCGAACTGCACTAGTGCGCAACTGGTATTGCGGCATACAATGTGCGCGTTGCAGGTAAGCTGAAGCCATGCATGAACCGAATCCAATCGATGTGAGAGCGCAAGCCTCCGATGAACCCGTGTTCCGGCCGATAGGCGTCAGGCCTTGGGAACAGGAGCACCCCGATGCGCCAAGGCCAGATGATGCGCGCTTCGACCAGACCCTGCTTGATGAGGGTGATCAACGCAACGTGCTCGATCGCTACCGGTATTGGACGGTTGAAGCCATCAAAGCGGATCTCGACGAACGTGGCCGTCATCCATTCGAAGTGGCGATCGAGAACTGGACTCACGATTTCAACATCGGTTCCATGGTGCGTACCGCCAATGCGTTCACAGCCAACCGCGTGCACATCGTCGGACCACATAAATGGAATCGCAAAGGCGCATTGATGACCGAACTCTACCAGCACGTCGTCAATCACGCCACGATTCAAGAATGCGTCGATGATTGGCATGAGCGCATCGCACAGGAACAGCGCAACGCCGAAACAGAGTGCATAGCATCGAAGCGAAGTTGCAAGCTGGCGAGATCGACGCTGAACAAGCCAACCAGGAACTGATCTATGCACGCCATGACCTACGCATGGCCACAGGCGCCAAAATAATCGCAATGGACATCATCGACGGCGCTGTGCCAATGGAAACCTATCGTTTTCCGGAGCGGTGCCTGCTGCTGTTCGGTGCTGAAGGTCCGGGGCTTTCCAGTAGGGCACTCGAATTAGCCGACGACGTGGTCTACATCAGCCAATTCGGTTCAGTGCGTTCCATCAACGCCGGTGCAGCTGCAGCCGTCTCCATGCATGCATGGATCTCCCAGCACGCCGCAATCCAGTGAGCGTCCATTCGGTGGCTCCGCGTCATTGGGGGAAGTTGCAGAGGCTGGACTTGGTGTAGGTGGAATTTCTGGCATTGCAAAGTTGCCTGATGATTGCAGGTCAATGAGACTGCTGTTATTAGCCAATATGAGTCGATCGATATTTCCTAGGGCAGGTACCGCACTTCCGCTGGAAGCAGTCGGAAAAATAGCGCTCACTGCTGAAACCAAGCTGTTGCGCTATTTTTTGATCGGGATATCGGTATGAAGTAATAGTGCCTGTGCCATGTCGATGCGGCATTGCAGATAATATGCAGCAGGAGTGATGCCATATTTCGCGGTAAAGGTTCTATTGAGATGTGAAATGGATATGCCGACGTCATGAGCCACCATTTCCATGGAAATGTGCTTCGTTAGATTCTGATCGATAAAATTCTTTGCCGCTCTAGCATACCTGTATTGAGTGCTGTTATCTACTGTTTCATTCAAGGCTATTGAAGCGAAAAGTTCGTGCATAAATAATGCACCTCGTACCGCAAGATATTCAGGATTGCCGCGGTTGGTGTGGCATTCATCGTATAGCCTATGGAGCAGCGTGCCTGTTCTTGGATATTGAAAACTGATGTTAGGACCTAGTCCATAGCTGCTGTACAGGGCATTGCAGAGACTGCCGCCTACGGCCATCCATATTTTATATTGAGGGTTTTCTTGGTCTGACCATGCCTTATATGAAATACCCGCAGGAAGAATGGTGGTATCGCCAGCATTCACCGTCACCCGTTGACCGCCGTCAATGTCGAAGTACCCTTTTCCGGAGATGATGAACGCGAAACTATATTCAACGGTTTCTCTGCGCGACCTGTAATAGTTCTTTTCCGGATAGGTGATTCCAATGGACGAAATATAAAATCGTTCCGGATTCGTGAATGCTTGTGGTGAAAAACTAACTACCTGATCCATATGAGCAAATTCCTGAAGTTCTTGGTCGGTTCTACGGCGAATCGAACGGCTCACTACTTGCTAAAAACAATATAATTGCAGTATCAGCTTAAGTCAAAAGGCTGATTTCAATGTGGAAATCAGGATGATATGAAAACTGTAATATCTTTTCTCAAGATGTTCCGATTGCATGGTCGGGTGACGTCCTTGTGGTAGGTGCAGGACCCGCCGGCATAGGGGCTGCCATTAGCGCTGCTAGGAACGGGGCTTCAGTTATGCTCCTTGAACAAACTGGGGATGTAGGTGGCGTTGCCACTACAGGTCTTATGAGCCATTGGACAGGTGACACTCAAGGTGGGCTCTATGAAGAGATCTTGGAAAGAGCCGATGATTCCGATGGCCGGAGCCCAACTCTTATCAATCCTGAAAAACTGAAAACTGTTTTGCTGGAGATGCTAGAGGAAGCCGGAGTGCATTTGCGCCTGTACACTTTCTCAGATGATGTGATTCTTGATGGGAATCAGATTCGTGGCGTCATTGGCTACAGCAAAGCGGGATTGCAAGGATTCACTGCAAAAGTTGTTATCGATTGCACAGGAGATGGCGATATAGCTGCCAAGGCCGGTGTCCCATACGTCAAGGGTCGTGAAGATGACGGGAAGATGCAGCCCCTGACACTGATGTTCAAAGTTGCTGGAGTAGATACTGATAGAGCAGTGTTCCCTGGTAGCTTTGAAGAAACTTTCAAAGTGCCGAAAGGTGACCTACAAACTCTTGGCCGGGAACACCTTCCGTATCCCGCAGGCCATGTGTTGCTGTACCGCAGTACGCTTCCGGGGATAGTGACATGCAATATGACCAATTGCATTGACGTTGATGGGACGAATCCAGATGATTTGACAAGAGCGACTATTGCTTGCCGCAAGCAAATAGAACCGATTGTTGAATTTTTGCGAGAATATGTTCCTGGATTCGAACACTGCTATGTGATCAGTACTGCATCTGTTATCGGTGTGCGCGAAACGCGCCATTTCCAATGCATGGAAACTCTCACCGCAGAAGATATTCTATCTGCAAGGGTTTTTGACGACTGGGTTGTGACTAAGGCGCACTTTAATTTTGACATCCACAATCTGGATGGTAGCGGTCTGGACAAAGAGGGCGTGCAGAAACTGTTCGCTCAGCCAAAAGGGTACACCATTCCATACGGATGTTTAGTGCCGGTTGGGTGCAATGGTTTATTGCTGGCAGGACGCAATATCTCTGCCACTCACAAGGCGAATTCAAGTTGTCGTGTCATGCCTATTTGCGTCAATATCGGCCAAGCAGCAGGCACCGCCGCAGCTATTGCGGCAAAAACAACATTAATCCCAACAAACTGGATGTTCGCGATATACAGCATTCATTGGAGCTTCAAGGTGTTACGGTTTGATGCGCCATTCTGTCGCTTGAACTTCAAAGGAGGGATATCGCAATAAATCAAATATGGAATCCACAGTTCAATAATTATCAACAAATTTGATTAGCACATGACATACAACGATGTATGTCGGAAGATTCGCAGGGAGAATACAATGCGTAAATCCACCAAATTCATTTCGGCGGTAGTGGCTCTTGCCAGCACTCTGGCCTTTACGGCATGCGGTTCAACGGGCGCGTCGGACGGACCTGTTGAACTCTCGATCTGGGGAGGAGTCCAAGCAGATCAAGGATTCAACAAAGTCATTGAAGGGTTCGAGAAAAAGAATCCCAACGTCAAAGTCAAATACACTCGCTTTACCAACGATCCGACAGGTAACGCCAAGTTGGATACAGCTTTGATGGCTGATGATTCCATCGACATGTTCTTCACCTATACCCCAGCAGATTTTGAGAGGAGAGCCAAATCTGGAATTCCGTTAGATCTCTCCACCGTGGACTCTTCTGGGCTCGTCGATAAAGTCAAAGATTTCAATCTTGCTTACGAGGGCAAATATTATGGCATCCCGACTTCAATGGAGTCATTCAGCATTGTTTACAACAAAGACAAGCTGGATGAAATGGGCATAACCATTCCCGATGATTGGACTTGGGACGATTTCATGGAAATAGCCAAAAAGGCTACCCATGAAGAAAACGGCAAGACCGTATATGGCCTAGCCGGAGTCTGGCATAACATCGAAAAGCAGATTTACGGCGGTGATGCAGAATACACCAAGGATGGCGCACCCAACTTCAGCGATAAAGGCTGGACAATTAAAAAGAATTACTATGACATGGTCTATAAGCAGAAGAGTGCATATCCATTCAGCCAAGTGATGGCCAGAAAGATCTTTAACTACGAATCACAGCTGTTGCTCACGGGCGATGCGCTTATGGCTTTCTATTCGCCATGGATGTCTCGCAGCGCGTTGAATAACGTCGAACAGTATCCGCGTAATTTCAAGCTCGCATTTGCGCCATTGCCAAAATCAACATGGAGGGTGTGCATAGTGGTGAATACAACACGGAGGCTAACAACTGGTTGCAGATCAGCTCAAAGTCCAAGCATCCGCAGGAAGCATATAAGTTCATCGAATATGTGCTGACGGATGGTGCCGAAGACTACACGAAGATGGGGAAGCTCCCCGTGCTGGATGGCCAAGTCTCAGATGATGCCATGGTTTCCGCGGTGTTGAGCGATAAGGCAGATACGTTGTATGACGTCGATTCCTTTAAAAAGAAGTCCTAGGCATGGATCAACGCTACATCATCTCCACCCAATTCAAAGGACGCGGTTCTTTGACCACGATTGAGACCGAGGAAGAGCAAAACTACTATCTCAATTCTAAGAACTTCGATCAATATATCGCTAGTCTCACTAAGCGGTTCGAAGATGAACTCGCAAAGAACTGAGGCATAAAGATGAGTGCTGCAAAAACTATGCGCAAGCCCCATAGGGGTAAACGACAAAAGAGTATTCAGGCGCAGGAGCGTTTTTGCGGGTATCTGTTCACAGTGCCGGTGGTGATCATCAATTCGATTTTCATCTATCTGCCATTGCTCTACTCGCTGATTATCTCATTCATGGACTTCAACCTGTTCAAGGGCTTCTGGGGATCCAAGTTTATTGGTTTGAAGAACTACATAAACATGTTCAAAGATCCAGTATTTTGGATTTCGTTCAAAAACAACATCATCTATACAGTGGTGACCGTTCCTGTACTCATCATTGTCTCCTTGATATTGGCGGAGATCATCAACAGAGCCGTGTATGCCAGAGGGCTTGCACGTGCTATGTTCTTCCTGCCATATATCGGCAGCGCTTCAGCCATGTCGCTGGTGTGGATGATGATGTACAATCCGCAAAACGGCATCATCAATGATGTGCTACGTAAGATCGGCATTGAGAATCCACCCTTATGGCTGGCCAGCGATAAAACGGCTTTGATCGCTCTTATGATTATGGCGATATGGACGCAGCTTGGCTACAACATTGTGTTGTTCATTGGAGGGTTGCAGGGTATTGATCAATCGCTGTATGAAGCTGCAAAAGTTGATGGTGCATCAGCTGTGAGGCAGTTCTTCTCCATCTCGGTGCCGTTGGTGTCTCCAACGACATTCTTCCTGGTGGTAACTGATGTGATTGCATCTTTCGAGGTCTTTGCGAATGTGCAGATCATGACTCAAGGAGGACCTAACAACTCTACGTCAGTGCTTACATACTTCATGTATAAAGTTGGCTTTGCCCAAAATCAAATGGGATTGGCCTCCGCCATTTTGTGGTTCCTGATGCTCATTGTGTTCATCATCACGATTATCCAAATGCGCGGGCAAAAGAAGTGGGTGCATTACTAAAGATATTTAAAACATTCGATTAGTCACAGTCGTACAACGTCGTACAACTTAGAGGTGTTTTACCATGAAGAGACAATCTTCGCATTTCAGCAAAATTATTGCCACGATATTGATATTTGCGTTGGCTCTATTATTCATCGTCCCGTTTATCTGGATGATTACGTCATCGTTCAAAAGTCTGTCGGACATCTATCAAGGATCGGTCAACTTCTTCTCGGGGCATTTTTCTTTAGATAATTACAAGACAGTGCTCAGCCGTACAGATCCGCCATTCATGCGGTATACGTTAAATTCCGTGATTGTTGCCGCTATATCGTGTACTTTCCAAGTGTTTACGTCGGCAGTAGCAGGGTATGCATTTGCAAAGTATCAATTCCCTGGCAAGAACATACTGTTCATATTGGTGCTGGGCACCATGATGGTTCCATTCCAGATTATTATGGTTCCGCAGTTCCTGATGTTTAAAGCGGTAGGCATTTACAACACGCTATGGTCGCTGATATTGCCGAAGCTAACAACCCCGCTGGGGATCTTCCTCGTGCGGCAATACTTCTCGAAAATTCCCGACGAAATCATTGAATCCGCACGTGTAGATGGCGCCAGCGAGATACAGATCTTCTCAAAGATTATGATGCCTTTGGCCAAACCTATAATCGCAACACTGTCTATTCTGACTTTTATCTGGAAGTGGAATGAATATGAGCAGCCACTTATCTTCCTGAACGATAAAGAGAAATTCACGCTGCCATTGGGCCTGTTGAGCTTCGTAGACGATGCAGGTGTTTCCCAAGACCAATTGATTCTTGCAGCAAGTGTGCTATCGCTGGTTCCACTCCTATTGGTATACGGTCTATGCCAGCGCTATATCATCTCCGGCCTTACGGCTGGCAGCGTCAAGGGATGATCTAATGCGTATTACAGAATTGCATTATCAATTAGTCGTTGTCGGTGGTGGCATGTCTGGAACTATTGCGGCTATTACGGCAGCGCGCAAAGGACTGAAAACAGCATTGATACAGAACCGCCCGGTTCTAGGAGGGAACGCGAGCTCCGAGATACGCATGCACATCTGCGGAGCGGATAATCATGCGCAACGCCCCAATGCTCGAGAAACAGGCATCCTAGAAGAGATGTTGTTGGAGAATAAATATCGGAATCCAGCAAACTCATTCGAAGTGTTTGATTTGATTCTATGGGAGAAAGCCCATTATCAGAGCAATCTGGATCTGTATCTCAATGCGCAAATGGTGAACGCCAGCAGAACTAATGACCGGATCGAGTTTGTTGATGTGGATCAACTGACTAATGAAAACAGTATAGGTTCTATGGCGATTACTTTGTAGATGCTACAGGCGATGGAACGCTAGGAGCATTGGTTGGTGCCGAATACCGTAGCGGTCGAGAGGCTGAATCGGAATTTCATGAGCCATATGCTCCGAAAAAGCTGACAATCACACAATGGGTAGCAGTATACAGTTCACGGCAAAAGATATGGGTCATCCTGTGCCATTCACTAAGCCAAGTTGGGCATACACATATCATGAAAGTGATCTCGCCGGAAGAGACCATTCAGATATTACAGCAGGGTATTGGTGGATCGAACTGGGTGGAAGTGATGGCCTTGATACCATTTCAGATGCGGAAAATATTCGCGATGAGCTGCTGAAAGTGGCACTCGGAATCTGGGATCACATCAAAATGATGGAGATCATGGAGCGAGTAACTATGCACTGGATTGGCTTCCTACCGGGGAAGCGAGAATCTAGAAGATTCATTGGCGATTACACCCTAACGGCGAACGACATTCTCGAGAATACTTCGTTTGGCGATGCAATAGCCTACGGAGGCTGGCCCATGGATCTCCATGCAGTCGGCGGCATAGCTGCTTCATCTGATGATCCAACGACATACTATAAATTCAAAGATGTATATCAGATTCCATATCGATGCCTATATTCCAGGAATATCGATAACCTATTTCTCGGCGGCAGGCTTATTAGCACCACCCATATCGCCTTCGGTTCCACGAGAGTGATGGGTACATGTTCAGTGATCGGACAAGCGATTGGACTCGCGACGTGGCTCGCTGAACGATACAGTCTGACACCGAGGAAGGTGGGAAAACGCAAGATTCAAGAACTACAACAAGAGGCTTTGAAAGAGGATTTGTATATACCGCGAGTCATCAACGAGGATCCTCTCGATCTTGCTCGTTCCGCCACGGTGAGCGCGTCAAGCTCGACAAGTAGTAGAACCGCCGCATCTGCTGTTATCAATGGTACTGCACGAACAGTAGCGGATAAATTGAACTACTGGGAATCTGCCACTGATGGCGAAGAATGGATCGATCTGGATCTTTCACGAGCTGCTTCTATACGAGAATTGAATATCCGCTTTGATTCGAATCTGTCACGTGAAATTATGCCGAGTTTGTTAACCAGTCGTATGGCTTTGCAAGAAAAGCGTGTGCAAAGCACACTGGTGAAAGATTTCACGGTGCAATTTTTCGATAAAGAAAAGATAGTCAAAGAGGTCTCTGTACGGGATAACTATATGAGAAATTACTGGCTGCGCTTAGAGGAGCCAGTGTTGTCAGACAAAGTTCACATTATGTTGCATTCCACTAATGGAGATAAACATCATCGCATTTTGAGATCCGATGCTATGAATAAATAATTGATCCGCTGATATGGGTGGGAGAAAGCACTATCTTCTCCCACCCATATCAGTGTTTCCTCATGTTTGCATAATATGTAGTCCACGGGTAGAGAGCTACCCTCAGTAACATGCAACAGATTTTAGCTTAGTTCATCTCGTCACAATTGGTTCGTATAGTTGAAGCCATGCCTACATTCACACGCGAAGAAATAATCCATTTGGGCGATCTTGCCCGAATTGCGCTCACCGATGAGGAAATCACCCGCATGCAGAGTGAGCTCAATGTTATTGCCGACGCTATCAACTCCGTTCAGGAAGTCGCCACCGAAGACGTTCCTCCGACCGCAAACCCAGTGCCGCTTGAGGCCTATTTGCGCCCGGATGTTCCGGCCACTCCGCTGACGCAGGCCGAAGCGTTGTCTGGCGCGCCTCTTGCCGAAGACGGCATGTTCGTGGCGCCTCGAATCCTGGGGGAGGAGTGATATGACCGATACGAACGAACTGGTCAAGCTGTCTGCCGTGCAGATGGCCGAACTGCTGCGCAAGAAAGAAGTGTCGAGCCGCGACCTCGTGAACGCCGAGCTCGAAGTCATCGACGCAGCCGAACCCACCATCAAGGCATTCCTGAAAGTCGCCGGCGAAACCGCTCTCGAACAGGCCGATGCTTTCGACAATCTGAGCGACGACGAGAAGGCCGAACTGCCTGAACTCGCCGGCGTACCGATTGCTATCAAAGACATGATCGTCACCAAGGGCATTGAGACCACAGCAGCCTCCCGCATTCTCGAAGGCTGGGTGCCGCCATACGACGCCACTGTGATCGAGAAGCTCAAGGCCGCCCACATGCCGCTGCTCGGCAAGACGAATCTCGACGAATTTGCACAAGGTTCATCCACCGAGCACTCCGCATTCCAGCACACGTCGAACCCATGGGATGCCGAGCGCGTTCCAGGTGGTTCCGGTGGCGGTTCCGCAGCTGCGGTCGGCTCCTTCGAAGCCCCGCTTGCACTCGGTACCGATACCGGTGGCTCGATTCGCCAGCCGGGTGCCTTGACCGGCACGGTCGGCGTCAAGCCAACCTATGGCGGTGTTTCTCGTTTCGGCGCGATCGCCATGGCCTCCTCGCTCGACCAGATCGGCCCTGTGTCTCGCACCGTGCTCGATTCCGCACTGCTGCAAGAGATCATCGGTGGCCACGACAAGCGTGACTCCACGTCGATTCCGGAAGGCCCGCGCCCGATGGTCAAGGCTGCTCGCGAAGGCATGAACCGTGACCTCAAAGGCATGAAGGTCGGCTTGGTCGAGGAGCTCGGTGGCGAAGGCTACCAGCCCGGCGTTGAAGCCCGCTTCAATGAAGCCGTCAAGAAGCTCGAGGAGATGGGTGCTGAGGTCGTCAAGGTCTCCTGCCCGCACTTCAAGTACGCACTCGGCGCTTACTACATCATCATGCCGTCCGAGGTCAGCTCGAATCTGGCTCGTTATGACGGCATGCGCTACGGTTTGCGCGTCATGCCGCCGGCAGATGTGGCTCAGACCGCGGCGAACATGATGGCCTACACGCGTGAGGCCGGATTCGGCGACGAAGTCAAGCGCCGCATCATTCTCGGCACTTATGCGCTGTCCGCAGGCTACTACGATGCTTGGTACGGCTCCGCACAGAAGGTGCGCACGCTCATCATCGACGACTTCAAGAAGGCGTTCGAACAGGCAGACGTGCTGATCTCCCCGACCAGCCCGAGCACCGCATTCAAGTTCGGTGAGAAGATGGACGACCCGCTGGCGATGTATATGAACGATATCGCCACCATCCCGGCGAACCTCGCCGGCGTCCCCGCCATGAGCATCCCGTCCGGTCTCTCCGACGACGGCCTGCCGACTGGCATCCAGTTCATCGCCCCACAGCAGCGTGACGAAGTGATGTATAAGCCGGCAGCAGCTCTCGAAGCGGCGTTGCAAGACGAGTGGAACGGCCCGATCTGGCAGTCGCTCAAGACGCCATGGCTCGATTCCCTGAACAACTGATAGCGGAGGAAAACAGATATTATGGCTGAAAAGTTGATGAAATATTCCGAAGCCGTCAAGGAATTCGATCCCGTTATCGGCTTGGAAACCCATGTTGAGCTGAGCACTCGCACGAAGCTGTTCTGCCCGGCTCCGATCTCGTTCGGCGCTGAACCGAACACCGAGCTCACCCCAGTGAGCCTCGGCTTGCCTGGCTCGCTACCGGTGATCAACGAGACCGCGGTTGATTATGCGATCAAGCTCGGTTTGGCGTTGCACTGCCAGATCAACGAGTGGAGCCAGTTCGCGCGTAAGAACTACTTCTACCCAGATATGCCGCGTGACTACCAGATCTCGCAGTACGACAAGCCGACGAATGGCGAGGGCTACCTCGACGTCGAGCTCGAAGACGGCACGATTTTCCGTGTGCCGATCGAGCGCGCCCACATCGAGGATGACGCCGGCAAGAACACGCACGTCGGCGGTGCCGACGGCCGCATCGAAGGCGCCGACCACTCGCTCGTCGACTACAACCGTGCAGGCGTTCCGCTGATCGAGATCGTCACGAAGCCGATCACCGGCGTTGGCGATCGCGGTCCGGAAATCGCTGGCGCATACATGCGCGCCATCCGCGACATCGTGCGTGCGCTGAACATTTCGCATGCTCGCATGGAGCAGGGCAATATGCGCGCCGACGTGAACGTGTCGCTGCGCCGTGACCCGTCCGATCCGTTCGGCACGCGTTCTGAGACGAAGAACGTGAACTCGTTCCGTGGCATCGAGCGCACGATTCAGTATGAGATTCGTCGTCAGGCCGCCATTCTGGATGATGGCGGTGAGATTCTGCAGGAGACCCGTCACTGGGACGAGGCTGCACAGGCGACCGCTGGCGGTCGTGTGAAGTCCGACGCCGATGACTACCGCTACTTCCCGGATCCCGATCTCGTGATGCTGCACATCACGAACGACCGCATCGAGAAGATGAAGGCCGAGATGCCGGAGATGCCACGTGAACGCCGCAACCGCCTGAAGGACGAGTGGAAGTTCAGCGATGTCGAGATGCGTGACGTGATCAACGCCGACGCCCTCGATCTGATCGAGGAGACTGTCAAGCTCGGTGCAACGCCTGCCGGCGCGAAGAAGTGGTGGCTCGGTGAGCTGTCGCGTGAAGCGAACAACCAAGGCATCTCGCTGGAAGAGCTGCCGGTCACGCCGCAGGAAGTCGCTGACGTCGAGAAGCTCATCGCCGACGGCAAGCTCAACGACAAGCTCGCCAAGCAGACCGTCGCGCTCGTGCTCAAGGGCGAAGGCACGCCTGCCGAGATCGTCGAGAAGCACGGCTTCAAGGTCGTTTCCGATGACGGTATGCTTCAGACCGCCGTTGACGAGGCAATGGCTGCGAACCCAGACGTCGTGGAGAAGCTCAAGAGCGGCAACATGAAGCCGATGGGTGCAATCATCGGTGCTGTGATGCGCGCTACGAAGGGCCAGGCCGATGCCAAGGCGGTCACGAAGATCGTCATGGAGAAGATCAAGGGCTGATGCTCGGCGCATAGTTCGCTATATGGCTCAAGGAGGGCGGTTGCAGATGTCTGCGCCGCCCTCCTTTGCGCGCTTCACCCGATCTTTTCGCACGAGTACCTGCGTGGTTGACAGTAAAAGAGCAGGCTGAATGCCATGCATACACAAAGCTCATACTTACGGTCGAGTGCGTTGAAAAGATAGGCGAGCTAAGGTAGCATATATAGGTTGAAAGATGGGGGACGAGCCCCGTCATCACAGACAGGAATGGACATGACAACTGTAGTGGACGGAAAGTCGGGGGACGAAACCGCACGCTCACGTGAATTGCCATCGCGTATTTCGATTCCCGAGATCTTGGGAGAAATGGTGTATTTGCGCCCGGCGTCGCCAAATGATCTGCCGGCAATGGATCAACTGGACGCCTACGTGAACGCTTCCGGCATCACCGGCAAGGATCGCGTCGCCGAACGCGCAGCCGTGCATGCATGGGTGCGTCGTTCGCAGGCATGGAGTGAGGGCATCGAAGCATCCGATTCCGGTGTGGGGGATCCGGAATCTCGCCGTACCATTGCCTGGTCGATGCTCACTGTGCCTGAAGGCCATGATGACGAGCCGGTGAATCGCAACAACGCCACTGAGTTCATCGGCATGATCTTCTTGATTGACGTTGACGGCTGGGCTCGCTCCGCACGCATCCAAGTGATTCTTGGCAAGGAGTTCCGCGGACGCGGGTACTCGCGTGACGCAATGCCTCGCGTGATGACCTACGGTTTCGCCGACGAGCCAGAAGGCCTCGGTTTGCACCGCATCTGGGTCGCCGTTCCCGAAAAGAACACGCGTTCGTTCTCGGTGTATCAGTCGCTCGGATTCGTGCTCTCGGGCACGTCTCGCGATGCGTTGTGGGACAATCACAACAACAAATACCAAGATCTCAATGTGCTTGACACGTTGGCTGACGAATATGACCCGGTGCAGGCGATGGACGCCTTCGGCATGCATGCGATCATCACGAATCCTGGCATGGAGAAGGCGCTGCTGCTACATCAGCATTCGGTGGCTATCCGCAAGCAGCCGTTGACGGGAGACGCCAAAGAACATCAGCAGGATGACGGCAAACACAGCAATGCGGACGCATCGATGGCAGACAAGATTCGCTCCGATTCGGCTCGCATCGCACAAGACAACGTAGACAGCGAGAATAATTCGTGGCCATACAACAACGAGGAGCGCAACCAGTCGAAGAAGGCTTGGTGGCGTCGTCTCGGGCATGACCGCATGACTTCGCGCGACACGTCCGACGATTCGAAAGAAGAGTAACGCACAAGCATGAGCGCAGAAGATCTAGATAACTACGAGACCGATGCCGAGCTGTCGCTGTATCGCGAATACCGTGATGTGATCAAACTGTTCAAGTACGTGGTTGAGACCGAACGCCGTTTTTATTTGGCGAACAAAGTCGATTTCAACGTGCGTTCGGCAGGGCAGGACGTGTATTTCGACGTGCAGCTTTCCGACGCATGGGTGTGGGACGTATACCGTTCCAGTCGCTTCGTCAAGAATGTGCGCATTGTGACATTCAAAGATGTGAACGTCGAGGAAGTGCAGCAAACAGACATCGACATTCCTGACGATATGCAATAACAATGTCACCCATTACCGATTGTTCGTCGATGAACATAAGTCACGGCAGTCGGTAGACTAGTGGCATATAAAATTCGATATAGCACTGCATACTGTATATGCATTGGCCGGCGCATGAAGCGTTCTGGCATCCCGGTATTCCACATAAGGAGATTCTCATCGTGTCTACAAACGAACCGGAATCAGTTGTTATTATCGGTGCTGGCCCTGCGGGCCTGACTGCCGCTTGGGAACTGGTCAAAGACGGATCGAACGCATACAATGTGACGGTTCTCGAGGAGACCGAAGAGTTCGGCGGCATCGCGCGCACCGTGAAGCACAACGGTAATCGCATGGATATCGGCGGCCACCGTTTCTTCTCGAAAGACGACCGCATCATGCAGTGGTGGGAAGACACGCTGCCGTTGCAGGGTGCTCCATCGTATGATGACAAGAAGCTTGGCCGCGAGGACGCCCATGAGCTGACGCCGGGCGGACCGGATCCGGAGCAAACCGACAAGGTGATGCTCAAGCGCCATCGTGTGTCGCGCATCTACTGGAACAAGCACTTCCTCGACTACCCGATCTCGTTGTCGGCGAACACGCTGAAGGCGATGGGGCCGAAGCTCACCATTCAGGCCGGCTTCTCGTACCTCAAGTCGATGGTGCACAAGCTGCCGGAAGATAATCTCGAGAACTTCTACATCAACCGTTTCGGCCGCAAGCTCTATTCGATGTTCTTCGAAGGCTACACCGAGAAGCTGTGGGGCCGCCACCCGTCGGTCATCTCCGCCGACTGGGGTTCGCAGCGCGTCAAGGGCCTCTCGATCATGGGTGTGTTGAAGAACGCCGTGCAGAAGATGCTGCCGAAGAAGCGCGACAACAGCGAGGTGGAGACTTCGCTGATCGAAGAGTTCTGGTACCCGAAGCTCGGCCCAGGGCAGCTGTGGGAGACGGTGAAAGACAACTGCAAGGCCAAGGGCGTCAAGGTGGTCACCGGCGCAAAAGTGGTCGGCGTCAATCGCGGTGACGATGGCCAGATCGCATCGGTGCTCGTCAAGCATTCGGACGGCACTGAGGAGACGCTGGAAGCGGATCAGTTCATCTCGTCGATGCCGGTCAAGGATCTGGTTGAGGCAATGGACACGGAGAAGCAACCGGCTCCGAGCGACATGAAAGAGATCGCCGAGGGACTGCCATACCGTGACTTCGTGACCGTTGGTCTGCTTGTCAAGCACCTGAAGCTCAAGAACACCACCGATATTCCAACGCTCGGCAACCCGCCTATCGTGCCGGATTGCTGGATCTACGTGCAGGACCCCGGCTACAAGGTCGGTCGCCTGCAGATCTTCAACAACTGGAGCCCGTACCTCGTCAAAGACGTTGACAACACGGTGTGGATCGGTTTGGAGTACTTCTGTGAAGAAGGTGACGCGTTCTGGAACATGAGCGATGAAGACGCCACGAAGTTCGCCATTCACGAAATGACTCGCATGGGCGTGATCTCAGGCCCCGACGACGTGATCGATTCTCACCGCGAACGCGTGAAGAAGGCATACCCTGCCTACTTCGACACTTATGATCAGATGCCGGAGCTCATCGAATACCTCGACTCCTTTGGCAACCTCTATTGCGTGGGTCGTAACGGCCAGCACCGCTACAACAACATGGATCATTCGATGGCCACGGCGATCGAGGCGGTCGATAATATTCGCACGCACAAGACGTCGAAGAACAATGTGTGGTCAGTGAACACCGACAAGGCATATCATGAGACCAAGTAGAGCATAAAAACAAACAGATTGTATGCGAAGCGCGCGCTTACGATATTCATATCGTGGGCGCGCGCTTCGCATTTCGTCGCGATGGTGATGTACCTTGTGTTTTGTATTCAAATCATATGAATCATCTGAACGCCATTGAGCGGTTCAATATTCTTTTTCTGCCACAAAGCGCCAGTATGCGTGTGGCCTAGGGAAGGTAAGTCAAAGTGGCCGATAGCCCAAATCTAACTGAAATGAAGCTGCCTGAGCTCAAGGAACTCGCCAAGCAGATGGGTCTGCGCGGAGTTTCGGGGATGCGCAAAGGCGAATTGGTGACTGCGATTGAGACTGCGCGCACCAATCAGGCTCCTCTCACGCAGGCAACTGACACTGCTGCAGACAATGCTGTCAAACCGAAGAGAACCGTGCGCGCAAAGGCAGCGCACACCAAGACCGCACAAGCTCAGACCGCTGAAGAGAAGTCGGATGGTGAGAGCAAGGAATACGCCGCGCTTCCTGCTGAAGAAGAGATGACGCAGATTCGCACCCGTCGTGTTCGCGGAAAGCATCGTCAGAGTGAGCCGGAGCGCGAGACTGCCGGTAAGACTGAGAAGAAGACCGCTGATACTGCGGAACTGCTGGATTCACTGCCGCTGCCGGAGCGCGGCGAGCATGTGCGTGGACGTCGCCGTGTGCTCAACGAGCCGTTGCCGCTGCGTCGCCGTGAAGCGGCGAAGACCGCTGGCGATGACGAGACGAAGCAGGAGCTCGACGATATTCTTTCGTCGCTGCCGCTCAAAGCTGATGCCGAGGAGCCCGAGGAGCGTACACATCGCCGTCCGCGTCGCAACGAACGTAACGATCGCAACGAGCGCGGTGATCATAACGATCGCTCCAATGACCGCAATGAACGTGCATCTCGCAACGATCGCAACGAGCATGAGGATCGCCCGCATCGCCGTAATCGTGCGGATCGTGATGATCGTAACGAACGCAATGATCGTAATGATCGTAACGACAATGCCAACGAACGTCGCGGACGCAACGACGACCGCAATACTCGTGACAATCGCGACAACACCGAAGATCTCGTCGAAGTCGGTGGCATCGTAGACGTGCTCGACTCTTATGCGTTCATCCGCACGTCCGGCTACCTGCCTGGACCGAACGACATCTATGTGTCGATGGGGCAGATCAAGAAGTACGGCCTGCGCAAGGGCGACGCCGTGCGCGGCTACACTCGTGCCCCGCATGAGGGCGACCGCCGTAACCAGCGCCAGAAGTTCATGCCGCTGCAGTCGATCTTCCTGATCAACGGATTGAGCGTTGAAGAGGCTCAGGATCGCCCGAGCTTCAGCAAGCTGACGCCACTGTACCCAGACGAGCGTCTGCGCATGGAAACGACGCCGAACCGCCTGATCGGACGCCTGATCGACATCGTGTCGCCTATCGGCAAGGGTCAGCGTGGTCTGATCGTGTCGCCTCCTAAGGCCGGTAAGACGATCACGTTGCAGAACATCGCGAACGCGATCACCGTGAACAATCCGGAAGTGCATCTGATGGTCGTGCTCGTCGACGAACGCCCTGAAGAGGTGACCGACATGGAGCGCACGGTCAAGGGCGAGATCATTTCGTCGACCTTCGACCGTCCGGCCTCCGACCACACGATCGTCGCGGAACTCGCCATCGAGCGCGCCAAGCGTCTCGTGGAGCTCGGCCAGGATGTGGTGGTGCTGCTCGATTCGATGACTCGCCTGGCTCGCGCCTACAACATCGCAGCTCCGGCTTCCGGCCGCATTCTGTCGGGTGGTGTGGATGCGCAGGCGCTCTACCCGCCGAAGAAGTTCTTCGGTGCCGCGCGCAACATCGAGAACGGTGGCTCGCTGACGATCATCTCGTCTGCTCTGGTGGAAACCGGTTCGAAGATGGACGAGGTGATCTTCGAAGAGTTCAAGGGCACTGGCAACATGGAGCTTCGCTTGAGCCGTGAGCTTGCCGACAAGCGCATGTTCCCGGCCGTCGACATCAACGCTTCGGGCACGCGCCGTGAAGAGCTTATCACGAATCCGCAGGAACTGCCGGTCATCTACAGTCTGCGCCGTCTGCTCGGCGGTTTGGAACCGGAGCAGGCATATCAGACGCTTGTTCCGCGTTTGAAGAAGACGATGACGAACAACGACTTCCTGAAGGCCATCGTTCAGCAGGGGAATAACTCGCTGAACAACGGCAACAACTAGCAACTATTTCGTTGCCCATTTCGCTGGTGGGGATATAAAACCTTCACAGCACCAGATATCGAAAACCATTTTTCGTTGGAAAATAGCGGTTTTCCCAACCAGGTATCTGAGTGCGTAAGAGGTTTTATATCCCCACCAGCACAATAAGATCTATTGGTTGACGATGACGATGCGCAGATCGGGCCAATGGTTCGCCGCATCCGAGTCGACTTCCTTCGCCAGTGTGCCACCATTCGTGCACATCGTCGCACCATGCTCGAGCAACGCCTGCGCCTGCCCAATCTGCACCGTTTCGCCGAGAATCTCGGACGGGTTCGCGTGCAGAATCAGATTGCTCGCCAAGTCGGAGACGCCGAGCTGCGTGGCCAAACGCTCGCTTTCAGGAATGCGAGACGTCGTATCGCTTGACTGTGAAGATGAGCTGTCGCTCGAACTGCCACCAACGCTTTTTACGCCAAGTCCGGCAGCTGCGGAACCGGCGAACTTGTTCACATCGGCAGAGGCATCGTTGTTCGAAGCCACAACCAGTGAATCCTGAGACCCGCCATCAGCGGACTGCTTCTGCTGCTCATCGGTGCGCGCCTTCGCAATCGCCTTGTCACGATTCTGCTCGATCATGCCACCGATCGAATGCGCGCACCAGTCACGATACGTCTGCTCCGACATCGCCGTGGCGCCGAACGAGTTCGTCGAAGAATTCTCGCCGGAATCAGCGAATTGCGTGGCGAAACGCAACGAAATCTGCCTGTCGGCACTCGCCGCGCCGGTATGTTCGCGAGCCAGCGCGAGCGACTCCATCGCAGCGTCGACCTTCGCCTGATCGTCTTTGAGCGTCTGATTCGAATCGAATTGACTGTCGGTCTTCGCGATGGCCTCTTGTGCCGCGCCCTGCGCTTTGCTCACGTCACCGCCGGTCAACGTGTTGAGATTGGCCGTATACGCATCGGTATATGCCATCGAATACGGAATCATCGCAGACGACAACTGTTTCTGCCCGGCGGAGTAACCGCTCGTCCCCTCACGCGAGTTCGTGCCGGCGCGCTGCGCAAGTTCTGAAGTCAACCCTTGCGTGCCCTGCTGACGAATGCGGCGAATAATCCAATCCACTTCATTCGCCGCGCCGATGTGCTGGTAGGCGTCACTGCGCGCGTTCACCGCCGAAGCGAGATTCGTCACCGCCTTGGCGACCGGCGTATCCCCGCTCAATTCGCCCGCCGTTCCCATCAACGCGGTCAATTGTGTGGAATTGCCGACGGAACCGCTCAAATGCGTCGTATATGAGCCCACATACGCGCTCATATAGTCATGGAATGCCTTCTTATGTGCGGCGTCCGTTTCCTTGATCTGCGCGTCGGCAAGTTCGCGCTCATGATCACGCAACTGCGTGAGCTCGGCGATCAGTTTCGCGTTCGCATCGTCGGCATTCTCTCCGGTCACCGTGTTGATGAGTTGCGCCGACTGGCTCGCCAGCTCGCGCAACTCATTCGCATACGTGCTCGCCGCAGATTTCGGCAGCGCGACGAGCACGAGCGGACTCATCGAAAAATTCTTCGCTTCGGCATACACGTGGAAGTCGAGCGTCGAGCCCGGCGCAGCACTCGCGCCGGCATAAATCGTGTTGCCGTCGCGCACAACAGCCACATTGCTGTCTGCCGACACGTCGCTGACCGCTTGCGCCGGCATCGAGAAGAACACGAACAGGCGCATACTACTAGCAAACTGCTGCACGTTCTGCGCGATCCAGTCGTTTGTTTTCGCGTTCACGTGCACGCCCACGAGCCCGCTGGCTCCATTGATCTTCTCCGCGGTCACATCTGGCCCGTCGAGCGTGTAGCTCGCGGTGAACGACCACGGCAGCGCGCCGTCGAGTAATATATGCGAACTTTTGGCCTGCGCGTTCGACGCGGGCACGACATACATGCGGCGTGAGCGCGCGTCGGAGTCTTTCACCAGAAAAAGATTATCTCCCTCATACTGCGAGCTGAGATCGCCAACACTCGTTTGCTCCGGAAGATTCGCGCGTATGGTAGTGCCCGCGCTGACGCCCAGTGAGAGAGCGGCAAGTGCGGCGATGCCCGCGGTGACGGCGGCGCGTAGTGGTGACGATTTCATACAGAGATTTCTTTTATTTTTGATGTGAATTGGTGAATTGCTCAGTGTGCGGTGTTGCCGTGTATCTAACGAAAATATCAAGCGAAAATATCGAGCACGCCCGGGTCTTCGCCGGTTTCAGCGATGCGCTTGTGCCGTTTCTTCGCTTCGGTGACCACGAATTCGCGGTATTCCTCGGCGATCTGTGGGTCGAGCCCGGCTTCTTTGGCGATGCGTTGCAAACGTTCCATCTGCTGATTCTCGCGCTGGTAATCCGCGGGCGCGAAACCGGCCTGCGCTTTGAGCACACCCACCGAAGACGTGTATTTGAAGCGTTCTGCGAGTAGCGCGATGATCGCCATGTCTACATTGTCGATGGACTGGCGCAGCACAGTGATTTTCTTGACGATGGTTTTCGTGTTCTCGTCTTGCCAGTTGCCTTCGGAGTCGATCACTGTCTCATTAGACTCCGAGGCGTTTCGTTCAGTACGCTCTTCGCTCATATTTCTACAGTAGCGTCAACATGCTACCGCCATGTGAGCAAAGCGCGTACTCTCGAAACGCCTCGGATGCACAGTTGCGCGGGCTAGCGCGGAATTACCGCATACTTCGGGCAGTGGTTTACTTCGGGAAGTAGCGGTGCAGAACCATCGTCGTCTCCACGTTCGATGGGACGATGCGGTGAATGCGCGTGACCAGATCCTCGAGCTGCGGCACAGACGGCACGGTGACCGTCAGCACATATACCTGGCTGCCCGACACGGCGTCGCACGAGTCAATGCCTTCGATTTCCTCGAGCTGCTTGGGAATGTTTTGTTCCGGATTGTATTCGAGCGGTGTCACCGAGACGAACGCGTGGATTGCTCCCGCGGTCTGCTCTGGGTAGTGGATGATCGCTCGATACCCAACGATGATCCCGTTTCGTTCGAGTTTCTGCACACGAGATTGCGTGGCAGAAATGGAAAGGGATGCTGCTTCTGCGAGTTGCGCCAAGGTTGCACGGCCGTTGTGCTCAAGAATATCGAGAATGATATTGTCTTTTTCATCAAGAGCACGGCCTTCGACATGGCGGTTCTCAATTGATGCGTGCATGGTGTTTATTTCCTTGTCTTTGTTCTCAGAGGTCGAAACAATTTTCATGTTTGATAATAGAACTACGGCATCTTTTATGCACAGGTATTTAGCCTCTCCGCGAACAGAATTTTTGCACGCTTTTTATTGAAAATTGTTGTAAGTTGAAATTTTTCCCCGCAGATCTTGCGGAACTATCAGTAAAAAGTGACTCATCGTTGCATTTGCTTTGTTTTTCAGCTCGACAAATTCGTTCACTTTGTGCTTTTTATTCGCTCGCTCGGCAGTATCGCTGGTAGAAAATAATTCGCTTTATTAAACACAATATAAATATTTGTTGAATTATTTTCTGAATGTTTGCTGTGAAGCTATGGCTTGACTTGACTTTTTCAATTTCCGTGCTCTTGTGTTCTCGTGACCGATATAAATACGGTTCAAAAGAGCGCCGTTTTTTGGCCATATATATTGGTCGGAAACGGCGTCCAAATGACTCATATATAGGTCGGTGGGAAAGCAAGGCGAGCTGACAGGCTAGAGGCTGCGCACGGTTTCGCCGGGGTAGAGGCTGCCGCGCACGATGGTCGCCGTCTGCTCGTCGCTTGCCGTCCCCTCGATTTCTCCGATGAGTTTCTCCGCCGCCAGCTGCCCGATGTCGAAGGCGTTCTGCCGCATCGTGGTGAGTGTGGGGTAGATGATGCGCGACATCATGATGCCGTCATAGCCGACGATGCTCAGCTGTTCGGGGATGTGCACGCCGCGCTGACGCAGAATACTACTCACGCAGATCGCGGAGTAGTCGTCTGGATACATGATGCAGGTCGGCGGTTGCGCGAGCGAGAGCAGCAACTGCGTCGCCCGCTCGCTTTGTTCGGGGTTGTGGAACTCGGCTTCGAGCAGATTGCTCGGCGGCACCTCGATGCCGTGCTCGCTGCATGCGTCGGTGAAGCCGGCGATGCGTTCCTCGGTCACCTGCGTGCGCTCACCGTGGATGAACGCGATATTGCGGTGCCCGCGCGAGATCACATAGTCGGTGAGCGTTTTCATATCGTGCCGATTGTCGCTGAAAATCGCCGGCGAATCGGGGAACTGGTAGTCGATGGTGATGATCGGAATGTCGCTGTTCGCCAGTTCCGTGACCTGCGGATTGGTGAAGTCTACGCACGCGATCAGCACGCCGTCGCAGCGGCGATATTGGCAGTGCGTGAGCAGCGAATGCCAAGGTGCGCCCTCGGTGTTGCTGGAAATCAGCGTGATGTCGTACCCCTGTTTTTCGACGGTTCGCTTGAAACTTTCCAACAACGATGAGAAGTATTCGTGCCGCAGGCCGCTGCCCGCCTCGTCGATGAACACGACGCCGAGATTGCGCGTGGCGTTGGTGCGCATCGTCTGGGCGATCGAATCCGGCACATAGCCGAGTCGGTCGGCCATCGCCTTGACTTTTTCGCGCGTTTCGCTGCTGACGTCGCTGTAGCCGCGCAGTGCTTTGCTCACTGTCGCGACGGAGATGCCGCAGGCCTGCGCGATGTCTTTGATTGAAGTCATGGTGGTGGCCCCGATTCTTCCGTGATGTTGCACTCTCGATGATAGACGAAGTGCTCCTCTTGGGCGCCGTTCGCCGTGCGCGCTGTGCGTCTCCGCCTTACTGACACGCCTATTACGAAAACGTTTTGTTAAATATTTTCAGTAGTGTTATTATATCTTACGAAAACGTTTTCGAAAACAATGATGTTGAGAAAACTTCAGGAGAAAGGTTCAATATGAGAACGTCAAAAATCGTGGCTTCGCTGGCGTGCGTGGCATTGCTTGGCTCGACGATGGCAGCATGTTCCTCTGGCTCGAACAGCTCGGAAGGCGACCATGTGGAGCTGATGACGACGTGGACGGGTGATCGTCTGACGGAACTGAAGAACATACTGGCCGCATACACGAAAGAGTCGGGCGTGCAGGTGCAGGTCATCTCGCCGGGAGACCAATACGAAACCGTGATGAAAACGCGCATGGCGTCGCGAGATATGCCGGACGTTTTCGAAACGCACGGGTGGAGCTTGGAACGCTACAAGGAATATTTGACCCCGTTGAACGACCAGTCGTGGGCGTCCAACATCGACGAGGCGATCAAACCGGTCATCACCGATGATTCGGGCAACGTGTATGTTGCGCCGCTCACAATGTCGATCAACACGATCGTCTACAACCGCACGGTGTTCCGCAACGCCGGCGTCGACGCGGCGAAGATCCGCACATGGGACGATTTCGAAGACGCGTGCGCCAAAATCAAGAGCAAGGGAGTCACGCCCATCTTCATCGGCAACAAGTCCGGCGATGTGGCACAGCTCGCCGAGGCGATTCCGCCGACCATGCTCACGAATTCCTCGGTGAAGAACAATCAGGCGAAAGCGCTCAAAGACGGCACGTTTGATTTCACGAAATACTGGACCCCGATTTCTCAGATGGTGTCGAAGTGGAACGCGAACGGTTTCTTCAATGTCGATCTGTTGACCGCAGACAACGACGCCGGTGTGAAGAAACTGGGGCAGGGCAGCGCCGCGATGATGTTCGGCGGCAGCAACAACATCACGCAGGCGCGCTCCTACACTCCCGACGCCGATTTGGGCATACTTTCCGCTCCGGCAGCCCAGCAGGGAGGCAAGAATTCGCTGAGTATGGGCGAGGGCATGTGCTTTGGCGTTTGGAAAGATTCCAAAGTGTCCGATAAGGCGAAAGCACTGCTCACTTATCTCGCTCAACCGAAGATCGATTCGCGTATCGCCACGGTGTCAGGCGACGTGCCCGCGTTGAGCAATGTCAAGAACGACAGCGATTACGTCGCGAAATGCCTGTCGGAAACTAAGAAAATGTTCGGAGACGATCTCGAATATATCCCATTGTTCGACCGCGCATATCTGCCCAATGGCATGTGGGACGATCTGACGAACAGTTTCACCGACATCTTCACTTCACCTGGCGCGAAGGGCGTCGACGAAAGCGTGCAGGTGCTCGCCCGCACCTATCAGCAGAAGTTCTCTCGCTGAGTCGAGCACAAGACAGTGATAACGGGCGACCGGCAAACGGTCGCCCGATCACGAAAGGAACCGAAAAATGAGCAAAACACTACGCACATTGCGTAAGTCTCGCATCAACTTGTTCTACGTGCCCGCGCTCGTGCTGATGCTGCTGTTCGTCGCATACCCATTCGCGCAGGCCATTCACTTGTCGTTCACCAATTGGAACGGATATTCGCAGACAATGCACGCGGTCGGATTCGCGAACTACGTGTCGATGCTGCACGACCCGAACCTGCGCACGGCGTTCATCAACACATTGATCTACGGCTTTGGCTCGGCGTTCTTCCAGAATGTGCTGGGGCTGCTGTTCGCACTGTTCCTGAACTCCAGATTCAGAGGGCATTCCATCGTGCGCACGTTCATCTACCTGCCGGTGATGATCTCCGGCTTGATCATGGGCTATATCATCTATTACTTCGTGCAATACGACGGCGGCATCTTCAACGAGATTCTCGGCTGGTTCGGCGCCGCTCCGGTCGATTTCATGGCGCAACGCTGGCGTGCCGTGCTCATCATCACAGCGATCAACATCTGGCAATACGCGGGAATCAGCATGGTCATCTACATGGCCGGCTTGCAAAGCATTCCCACCACGTATTACGAAGCGGCACGCATCGATGGCGCCGGCACATTGCGCTGCTTCTGGAGCATCACACTTCCATTGATCACGCCTGCGATGGCGACCGCCGTGGTGATGAACCTGATCGGTGGGCTCAAATTGTTCGACGTGATCATGGCGCTGACCGGAGGCGGCCCGGGCTTCGCCACGAACTCCCTCTCCACCTACATCTCGAACCAGTATTTCAACGCGCAGCGCGCAGGCTACTCGGCTGCGGTGGGCATCGCCACGTTCCTGCTCATCGTGCTGGTCGCCGGCATCTTCAATCATCTGTTCGCCACACGGGAACTGGAGGCCTAGCATGCAGCACCGTCGATTCAACCCGCGCAATATATGGAAGTATGTGCTGAGCGTCGTGCTCGTCGTCATCTACTGCATGCCGTTGTATGTCATGCTGAACATGGCGTTCAAAAGCATGACCGACAGCTCTTCGAGACTCTCCCCGCCAAAAGAACTGTTTTGGGGCAACTTCGCACAGCTGTTCCAGGAGGGCAGCATCGTCCGCGCGCTCATCAACACGCTGGTCATCACCGTGTTCACCGTGCTCATCGAAGTGGTGCTCGGCTGCATGGCCGCATACCCGCTGGCACGCCACCGTTCGCGGTTCAACAAGCTGATCAACGCCGTCATGATGGGCGTCATGATGATCCCGCCGTTGAGCATTCTGGTGGGCGTCTACTCCACGCTCGTGTCGTTGCACGCCACATCCACGTTCTGGGGCATGATCATCGTCTCGGCGGCATTCGGATTGCCGATGCCGATCTATTTCTTCACGAAATTCATCACCACGATTCCGCGCTCACTCGACGAGGCGGCGCAAATCGACGGCTGCAACACCCTCCAAGTGTTCTTCCACGTCATTTTGCCGCAAATGAAGCCCGCCATCGCCACAATAGTGATTCTCAACGGCGTGGGAATGTGGAATGAATACGGGTACGCGCTCTACATTCTGCAGAAACCGAGCATGTACACACTCACACTGACGATCTCGCAATACTTCTCGTCAGGCGGCGCGAACAATCTCAATGGCGCGGCTGCCGCCGCATGCATCGCCACACTGCCGATGATCATCATGTATCTGTTCCTGCAACGCTACTTTATTCAAGGCACCGTAGACTCTGCGGTGAAAGGGTGACGCATATGGCTCACAACACAACACGGCTCTACCACCACGGCATCAACCTTGGTGGCTGGCTCGCGCAATATGATTTCACTGGATCGCACCCGCTCACACCACAGCAGCGCGACGAACACTTCCTCTCGTTCATTCGCGAAGAAGACATTCAGCGCATTCACGATTGGGGTTTCGACCACGTGCGCGTGCCGATAGATGGGCGTTCGCTTCTCGCCGCTGACGCCACACTTCCCGCTCAGGTCATTGCCGCGCTCGATCGCTGCCTTGACTGGTGCGCGAGCCGCGGCATGGCGGTGATATTTGATCTGCACGATTTCGAAGGCAACGAATATGGGCAGATGCAGCGACCTATTCCGCTGTTAACCGATTCGCGCATACAATGGCGTTTCCTACGCTTCTGGCGCTGGTTCGCGACGCGTTTTCGCGATTACCCGGGCGAGATGCTGATGTTTGAACTGTTCAACGAAATCAGCGACGCCACCGCATACAGCTGGCGCTTGCTTTACAAGCAGGCTGTGCGCGTGATACGCAGTGTAGACAATGATCGCATGATTCTCATCGGATCCAACCATCAGAACAGCGTCAACTATTTGAATCAGTTGGATTTGCTCGACGACTCGCACGTCATGTATACGTTCCATTACTATGACCCGCAGGTGTTCACACACCAGAAGGCTCATTTCAGTGAGGAACTGCGCGATTTCGGGCAGACGATCACCTATCCGGGCGATATTTCGGCGTTCGGCGAGTATTTGCGCGCGCACCCGCAGTGGCTTTCCAAGCACTCGCTCACGGCCGACGAGACGCGCAATGATCGCGCGCTGATGGAGCGGCTGCTCGCCGATGCCGCTGATTTCGTCGAGTATTCAGGGCAACGGCTGTATTGCGGTGAATACGGTGTTATTGATACTGCGCCGCCCGAGGAGACGGTCAAATGGCTGGCTGATTTTTGGCAGATCTCCGATTCCATGGGATTTGGGCGCGCGTTGTGGAACTATAAGGCGCTGGATTTTGGTTTGGTCGACGCCTCCGGCACCATCGTGCATCCTCAGCTTGTGCAAGCCCTTTCGACCAATAGCTAGGATCAAAAAAGTGGTGGGCGGCATCCAATGGATGCCGCCCACCACTTTCATATGAATGGTAGTAGCGCGAACTACTTGTTCTTTGGCTTCTTGGCCGGAGGCTCGCCGAGCTCGCTTTCGGCAACGACGATCGTCTCTTCGACGTTCGCGTTGTCGGCGGCTGCATCGGAGGCCTCACCGGACTCGTCGCCCTTCGGACGCGCGTACTTCGCCATCAGGTCGCTGGCGCGCTGCAAGGAGATCTTGCCGGTGACGCGAGCGGCTTCGGCGATGTCGTTCAACGCAGGCGTGAGCACATCGCGAATCTCGTCATTCACATTGAGCATCACCGAAAGAATCGGCGTCTTCATCGAGACTTTCGCCTTCGACTTGATGCCACGCAGCGCAGCCAGTGCCGAACCAGCCTGCGTCAGCAACTCAGGGGAGGCCTTGAACGCTGCCGAAGCATAGGTGATCGGCTTCGGCCATGGCGCATGATGCACCGAGCCCTCGCCGGCATGCATCCAGCTCCACACCTCTTCAGTGGTGTAGGGCAGGAACGGGGCGAGCAGGCGGGCGAATGCGTCGAGACCCAAGCCCAGCGTGGTGCGCGCAGACTTGATGGCCTGCGGCGTAGGCGTGTGGCCGGTGGCTTCGGCGGTGCCGTAGGCGCGGTTCTTGACGAGTTCGATGTAGTCGTCGCAGAACTGCCAGAAGAAGTCCTCGATGGTTTCCAGAGCCTTCGAATGCTCGTAGTTTTCGAGCGATTCGGTGGCCTCCATCACCACGCGAGCCATCTTGGCCATTGCGGCACGGTCGAGCGGCTCGGTGACGTCTTTCGGATCCCACGAAGCGGTCGCGGCTTCGCCCACGTGATGGTTCTCGTCTTCACGGCCGATCGCCAGAGCGAACTTCGTGGCGTTGAGCAGCTTGATGGCCAAGCGACGGCCGATCTTCATCTGACCTTCGTCGTACGTGGCATCGAGACCCAAGCGGGCGGAAGCGGCCCAGTAGCGCACGGCATCCGCGCCGAACTGTTCGATCGGCTTGTTCGGCACGACCACGTTGCCCTTCGACTTCGACATCTTCTTGTGGTCGGGGTCGAGAATCCAGCCCGACAGCGTGGCGTTAGCCCACGGCAGGCAATGGTTCTCGAGGTCGGCGCGGTCGATGGTGCTGAACAGCCAGGTGCGAATGATGTCTTGACCCTGCGGGCGCAAGTCCATCGGGAACGTGGACTTGAAGAACTTCTCGTTCTCTTCGCCCGGTTCGGCCCACTTCGTCACGATCTGCGGGGTGAGCGACGACGTGGCCCAGGTGTCCATGATGTCTGGCTCGGCCATGAAGCCGTTCGGCTGGTCGCGCTGATCCTCGCTGTAGCCTTCCGGCACATCGATCGTCGGGTCGATCGGCAGGCGGTCTTCCGAAGGGGTCAGCGGATTGTCGTAGTCCGGATTGCCATCGGCGTCGAGCGGGTACCACAGCGGGAACGGCACGCCGAAGAAGCGTTGGCGGGAGATCAGCCAGTCACCGTTCAGGCCATGCACCCAGTTCTCGTAGCGCACGCGCATGAAGTCGGGGTGGAAGTTGAGCTCCTTGCCGCGCTCGATCAGCTCGGCGTTCAGAGCCTTGTTCGTGCCGCCGTTTTCGAGGTACCACTGGCGTGAGGTGACGATTTCGAGCGGCTTGTCGCCCTTCTCGTAGAAGTTCGTCATACGCGTGGTCGGCTTCGGGTCGCCTTCCATCTCGCCGGTGGCCTGCAGATCCTCCACGATCTGCTTGCGGGCGGAGAACGTGGTCTTGCCTGCGATGCCCTCGAAGTATTCGCGTCCCTTGGCGTCTTGGATCCAGTCCGGCGTGTCCATGACGATGCGGCCGTTGCGCTGGATGATCGAACGCGTCGGCAGATGCAGGTCGCGCCACCATTCGACGTCGGTCACGTCGCCGAACGTGCAGCACATGGCGATGCCGGCGCCCTTGTCCATCTCGGCGGCCGGATGCGCCAGAACGGGAACCTTCACGTTGAACAGCGGGGAGGTGACCATCTTGCCGAAATACGGCTTGTAGCGGTCGTCGTCCGGGTTCGCGATCAACGCCACGCACGCCGGCAGTAGCTCCGGGCGCGTCGTCTCGATGTAGATCGGTTCGCCGCCGTCTTCCAAGTGGAACGCGATGCGGTGGTAGAAGCCGGGGTATTCGCGCGACTCAAGCTCGGCCTGAGCGACGGCGGTTTGGAACGTCACGTCCCACAGACCCGGCGCGTCCTTCTGGTACGCTTCGCCGCGCGCGAGATTGCGCAGGAACGCCTTCTGTGCCACGCGCTGCGGATGCTCGCCGATCGTGTGGTACGTCTGCGACCAGTCGATCGACAGGCCCAGCTGACGCCACAGTTCCTCGAACTGCTTCTCGTCTTGCGCGGTCAGCTTCTCGCACAGCTCCACGAAGTTGCGGCGCGAAATCGGCACCTGGTCTTTGGCCTGGATCTTCTTGCCTTCCGTTCCTTCGAACGGCGGCTTGAAATCGGGGTCGTACTTCAGCGACGTGTCGACGCGCACGCCGTAGTAGTTCTGCACGCGGCGCTCGGTCGGCAGGCCGTTGTCGTCCCAACCCATCGGGTAGAGCACCTCGTACCCGTTCATGCGCTTGTAGCGCGCGATGATGTCGGTGTGCGTGTACGAGAACACGTGACCAACGTGAAGATGACCGGAGACCGTCGGCGGCGGCGTATCGATGGAGTAGACGGCTTTGCGCTCGCCCGGATCATGGAATGTATATGTGCCATCCTCATCCCAGACCTTGCGCCACTTGGCTTCAAGGCCGTCTACACCCACGCGGTCGGGGAGTGCGGTGAGATTGGCGTTGATTGAGTAATCTTCGCTATCTGTCATACACAGAAGTCTAAAAAGCTACTCTGACAACAATTTACGCGCTCTCTCGCCGCTCAAGTGACAGATAGTAATAATAAATAATTCTCAAATACTAATAATTAATATTACTAATACTAAATATTAATTATCAATATTACTGATTATTTGATCTGATCGAGAGGCAGACGCCAGCTCACCAGATCGGCGGACGGCACGTGCACCGACTTTTGCGCGGCCACGTAATCCTTGCCCGTGTAGAGCCACGCGCTCGCCGCGTTTTCGCTCACAATCCGGTCGAACTCACGCAGCTGTTCTTGGTAACTCTTGAAATCGGTTTGCGCGAGCGCCTTGCGGTACTGCTCCTGCGCGGCGCCGTCCACATACCCGAACATGGCGCTGCCGTCCACGAACCGCGTGTAATCGTGCGGGTCGTCCATGTCGATCAACGCGCATGTGTAATCGCCGGCATCCACACGCTTGGCGAGCGTGGCGGAATCCACCACCTCCAGCGAGATGGGCATCGGGATCGCGCTGATTTGATCGACGAGCGTCTGCCCGAGCTGCTTATGCGCGTCGTCGGTGAGCAGCGTGAACTGCTTGAAATAATCGGCGTAGAAATAGTTACGCATATAGGTGGCTTTGTTCAGGTCGAACGGGAACAGCGAGTTGAGATCCGTGTACCCAGGCTGCAACTGCGAGATCGGCCCGCTCAGCTGAGCCTTCGCGTCGGCGGTGTTCTTCGCAATATCTGCCGCGTTGATCGCGTAGCGCGTGAATTTGCGCACCTGCTCGTCGGAGAACGGGCTCTCCTGCTTGTTGTTGAACGCGAGCAGGGTTTTGCGCGTGCTGTAGCCGTCGGTTACGGTGAGTGACTGCGATTTGCCCAGTTGCTGCGCAATATTCGACGACTTCGGCAACGCCACGTCGAGATCGCCGTTCTCCAGCTCGCTCGCCATCTTCGACTCGTCGGTGAAATATTTGAGTGTCACGCTCGCGGCGCTCGGCTTGGACTGCCAATAATGCTCGTTGCGCGTGAGCTTGATCTCGCCTTTGCTGACACTGCTGACTTCAAACGGGCCGGAACCATAGGAATGCTTCGTGAAATCGGCGTTCGCCGCATTCGTGTTGTAAATGATGCCGGCGCGCCCGGCGAGTGTTTCCAGCAAACGCGGATTCGGCGCCGACAACGTGATCGCCACAGCCGAATCACCGACGTTTTCGACTTTCGAAATATTCGTCAGATCGCTGGCTCCGACGTAGTTGTTCGAAATCGTCTGCTGCAGCGACGCGACCACGCTGTTCGCGGTGAGCGCGGTGCCATCGGAGAATGTCACGCCGTCGCGCAGCTGGAACGTGTAGCGCAGGCCATCGGTCGATTGAGTCCAGCGCGCGGCGATATTCGCGCTGATCGCGCGCTCGCTGTTGAACGTGACGAGTGTTTGGTAGACGTTGCCGACGAGCGCCTGTTCCACCGCGCGCTCCGAATTGGTGCGCACGTCGATGCTCGTGGGCTCGTTGAGCAGTCCGACGGAATAGTTCTTGCCGCCGCGCAGTTCCTCGATGAAGCCGCCGTCGTTGCGTAGGAACGCCCACCCCGCGCCGGCCGCGGTTGCGAGCACGGCGACGATGACGAGAAAGACGATCCACGGGCGCGCAGGATGCTTGCTCTGCGAGCCGCCGCTGTTCCGTGTGCTGTGTTCTGCCATGCTCCCCACAATATCCTGAGCTCTACTTAGCAGCTTGCTAATCGCGTGCTGAATGGTGGTGTGGGGTATTTCGCTTACGAGGCGACATTACTGAACATATACGTGCATATCGGTGACGGTTTTCCAACGATTTCCGGCGATCGTACTTACCGGACTAGCTCTTAATGTCGCCTCGTAAGCGAAAATGCCTTGCGCCAACGTTTGCAATGCAAAATGGTCGCAAAGAAGGCGCGGATCACTTGCGCGCCGAGCTGGTCCTGCGTTTGCGCGCACGCTCCGCCTGCTTGTCAGCTGCGCGTTGCAAGAAGAAGTCGGCGCTCGGGCAGTCGTCTTTCAGCGGGCAGTTCTCGCACTCGGGGTCGCGTGCACGGCACACGTTGCGCCCGAAAATGATGAGTCGGTGCGACAAGTCGGTCCACTCGCTTTTCGGGAAGCAGGCGGTGATGTCTTTCTCGATTTTCTCGGGCGACGCATCGGGTTTCATCCAATCATCGCGCCAGTGCAGTCGCGCGGTCACGCGAATCACATGCGTGTCTACGGGGAATCCGGGCACGCCGAACGCGTTGCCGAGCACCACGTTCGCGGTTTTGCGCCCCACCCCAGGCAGGGAGGTCAAATCTTTCATATCATTCGGCACCGTACCGCCGAACCGCTCCATCAACTGCTGCGACACAGAGATAATATGCTCGGCTTTCACATGGTAGAAGCCGAGCGGGCGAATAATACTCTCCACATCTTCGAGCCGCGCATCTGCGAGCTTTTCAGGCGTGCCGTATTCGTCGAACAGTTCGGGCGTGATCGAATTGACGCGTTTATCGGTGGTCTGCGCGCTCAGGATCGTCGCGATCAGCAGTTCGAACGGCGTCGAAAAATTGAGCTGACACTTCACGGTGGGAATGAACGTGCACAGTTTGGCATATTCCCTATGCATGCGCTTGACGCGCGCAGTGTTGCTTTCGGCGGTCATGATCCTCCCTCGTTCCGATGCCGACGATACACGGTGAACTCGGGAGCGCAAAGTATTTCTCTGCCGGCTATTTCCGCCAGTTACTTTTCTGCCGCGCCGCGCGCATTGTGCTCGTCGTCTTCGGCGGCTTCGCGCGCGGAATGCTCTGCCTCGTCTTCCTCGGGCGGGTCGAAGCGGTAGCCGACGTTGCGCACAGTGCCGATCAGATGCTCGTATTCTCCGCCGAGTTTCGCGCGTAGGCGACGCACGTGCACGTCCACCGTGCGCGTGCCGCCGTAATAGTCGTATCCCCACACCTCTTGCAGCAGCTGCGCGCGCGTGAACACGCGGCCAGGATGCTGCACCAGGTATTTGAGCAGTTCGAACTCCTTGTATGCCAAGTCGATCGGCACGCCACGCAAACTCGCCGTATACCCGTTCGTATCAACCACGAGATCGCCGGAACGAATGAGCCCGTCCTCATCTTCGGCACCTTGGCTCGGTGCGGAGTTCGGCGCCGCGTTATATGTGATCACTCGCTCGGTGACCAGTTTCAAACGCCCCTCAACCTCGGCAGGGGAGGCGGTGTTGACGATCACATCGCTGACCCCCCACTCGCCGTTGACCACGGTGAACCCACCCTCGGTGAGAATCAGCACGATCGGAGTCGACAGTCCCGACGCATGCAGCAGGCGGCACAGCGTTTTCGCGGAGGCGAGATCATCGCGCGCATCAAGCAGAAGTATTGTATTTTCGGGCATGCGCACCAAACTCGACGCATCCATCGGCAGTACGCGCACACGGTGGGAGAGCAGGGTGAGCGAAGGCAGCACAGTGGTCGGGTCAGTGGAGAATGTCATCAAAGTCAGATCCGTCACGTTCCCGTTCCTCTCCTATGGACTGCCTGCCTCCGTCGGCGCTGTTCAACCGAGATCGCGACCGAGACACAAGGCAAACAAACACGGTTTAGCTGTCAGTGTAGCCGAACGAGAGAAGAAACGAGACCCGCGTTCCGCGATGAGAAACCGATTATGGAACTCGCGCAAAGATCGTGCGCGGAAAGCGCGGCAGATTTGATCGGTGGCAGATGCTGCGATTACTATATTATGCGGGTATTGCTATTGCTCAGATAGCGCTCAGGGTGAGTGCTCGATATCGAGGATTATTGATGCTTTGCCGCTCGCGCACAGTGCGCGCGAGATGTGAGGCGTGTGCGATGATCGCGCGGATCGACGAGTGAAGGATGAGAGTATGGGTGACACGATGCAGCATGACGCAGGCGGCTCGATGAACGCTCCCGCGCAGGCGCGCAGAGTGTGCAGGGCGCACAGTCCGCGCAAACTACGCAGACTGAAGTGGTCACGCAGGGTTTGGACTACAGGCGTGTGGCACCGGTCATCCCGTTCTCGCGCGCGGGCTGGGCGCAGGTCGGCATGTATGCGATTCTGGTGGCGCTCGCCTGCATCCCCGGCAGCAACGCCGCATCATCGGCGACGTCTTCGCTGATGAGCTTCGCCGTCGGGCTGCTCGTGATGCTGTTCGCGTTCTTCACACCGCTTCGCGACGGGATTCCAGGGCGCGTGATTGGCGTGATTCTGGGACTTCTGGGCATGATCTTCGCATCGACTCCGCTGTTGGGCGAGCTGGTGTTCGGCATGGCTCCGCCGAAAGAGGCGATCGTCGCCTCACCGGGCACGCTTGCCGTGAGCGCTTGGTTCGCCGGCGCGGGTGCGCTGCTGGTGACTCTTGTGGTTGTGTCGTTCGGACGCCAGATGGCTCGCCTCGATAGAAGCAACCTGATTGTGCAACTTTCACACATGATTATGGATGGCGCTTGCACGGTGCTGTGCAGCGGCTGGTGCTTCCTGCCGATGCTGCTTCAAGGCTTCAATGTGAGCAAGACCGAGAACGCGAACGGGCAGCTGTGGGTGTGGCTGCTGTGCGTGATCGCCGTGGTTGCGTTCGCCGTGGTGCTGGGCTTCATGGATCGCCTGTGGTACCGCGATGCGCAGCCGCTCGAGGGTGCGCAGGCTCCATGGTTCGGTTTTGCGATGATGCCGGTTATGATCACCGGCGGGCTTGTGGCGCTCGCCACGCTGATCGTGCAGATGACCCTCACCGTCTGAAGCTTCCCGCTCGACGGTTTTCCGCCGCCTACTGTTTCCGTTATCCAGCCGTTTGTGTGGTCTCTCCTTCGTCGTTCTTATTTTGCTGGTGGGGATATAAAACTCGTGTACCCGCTTGTATGCCGTTTTGGAAAACCGCTATTTTTCAACGAAAATGGGTTGTGACTATTCGAGGCTGGAAGGGTTTCATATCCCCACCAGCAAAATAACAGAGCAAAAGAAAGGGTGTTGGGTGCCTGTGGTTCAGGCGCCCAACACCCTAACGGCTATATGTTGGGAAATCCTCTAGCGGATTTCCCAACGTCGCATCACTTGGAGTTGGCGAGACGCTCGACGGATTCCTTGATCTCCTTTTCGGCGGTCGCGGCATCGGCGAAGAAGTCACCTGGCATGACTTCCTTGCCCGGCTCCAGAGCCTTGTATTGCTCGAAGAAGTGCTTGATTTCCGCCTTGTGGTACTTGGAGACGTCATCGATATCCTTGATGTCGTCATAGCGAACGTCGTCCGGCACGCACAGCACCTTGTCGTCGCCGCCCTCTTCGTCGACCATGTGATACAGGCCGACTGCGCGGCACTTGACGACGCAGCCCGGGAACACGGAGTCGGTCAGCATCACGAGCGCGTCAAGCGGATCGCCGTCTTCGCCGAGCGTGCCATCGATGTAGCCGTAGTCATCCGGGTAACCCATTGCGGTGAACAGCGTGCGGTCGAGGAAGACGCGGCCGGTCTCCTGATCCACTTCATACTTGTTCTTGGAACCGCGCGGGATTTCCACGACGACGTTGAAGGTTTCTGCCATGGTTATTCTCCTTTTGTTGAAAATATATGAATATCTATCGAATACACCATACCGCTTTCCATGCATGTGAGCGGCGCAACTCGCTGTGTGGACTTGCCGGCTTCACCGCCCACATGCACGGAACATATGCGGTATTGACGTGAGGTATTACTCGTTCGCCTCGTCGCTGTCAGCGTCGGCATCGTCATCGAGTTCCACGTGGAACACGTGTGCGACATCGGCCCATGGTGCGAGCGACACGAAGTTGTCCCAGCTCCAATCGTATTCGCGGCCGGTCAGCTGATCCTTGACGTGGTACGGGTGGTCGGTCGGCAGACCAAGTGCTTCCGCATCGACGTGAATCGACGACTGCTGCTGATTGAACGGATCGAGGTTGACGACGACGATGAGCGTGTCGGTCTTCCCATCAGGGGTGAACTGCGCATCGGTCTGACGGGCGAACGCGAGCACGTTGCCGTTGGCGCTCGGCAGGATGGTCAGATTGTGATAGCTGGTGGTCGCCACATGCTTCGAACGGATGTCGTTGAGCGAGGTGAGCAGTTCGGAGATGCCGATCTTGTCGGCAGCGCTCCAATCACGCACCTTGATCTCGAACTTCTCGTTCTGCGACTGCTCTTCGGCGTCGCTGCGCTGGCTGTTCTCGATGAGCTCGTAGCCGTTGTAGATGCCCCAGCTCGGGGAGCCGAGTGCGGCGAGCACAGCGCGAATGGCGTGCGCGGCAACGCCGCCGTCACGCACATAGGCCGTCAGAATATCCGGCGTGGTTGGCCAGAACGTGTTGTGCTGGTAGAAGCCGCCTTCGCCGTTCGTCTCCTGCAGGAACTGCTCGAGCTCCTCCCTCGTGTTGCGCCACGGGAAGTAGCAGTGCGACTGCGTGAAACCGGCATAGCTCAGGGCGCGCACCATGGCTGGGCGCGTGAACGCCTCGGCGAGGAAGAGCACTTCCGGGTGCTTCTTCGTGACGGCGGCGAGCACGTCTTGCCAGAAGCGAACCGGCTTGGTGTGCGGGTTGTCGACGCGGAAGATCGTGACGCCCGCATCGATCCACAGGTTCATGATGCGTTCGACTTCATGCTCGATGCCTTCGAGATCGTTGTCGAAGTCGATCGGGTAGATGTCTTGATACTTCTTCGGCGGGTTCTCGGCATAGGCGATCGACCCGTCGGGCTTCGTGCGGAACCAGTTCGGATGCTCCTTGACCCACGGGTGGTCGGGGGAGCACTGCAACGCGAAGTCGAGCGCCACTTCAAGCCCAAGCTCATGTGCGCGCTGGCAGAACGCCTTGAAATCGTCCATCGTGCCGAGCAGCGGATCAACGGTGTCGTGGCCGCCAAGCTCGCTGCCGATGCCGAACGGCGAACCCGGGTCGTCAGGGCCTGCGTGCAACGCACCGTCAGGGCCCTTGCGGTTCGTCACGCCGATCGGGAAGATCGGTGGCAGGTACACGATGTTGAAGCCTTCGGCCTTCGCGCGCTCCAAGCCGCTGACGGCGGTGTGGAAGTTGCCCTGCACCTTTTTGCCGTTCTCGTCGATGTATGCGCCTTCGGAGCGTGGGAAGAACTGATACCATGCAGCGAAGCTCGACTTCGGGCGCTCCACGTGGAACACGTGGTCGGCGCTCTGCGTGAGGCCATCGCGCAGCGGGTTCGATTCATGCAGCGCCTCGATCTCGGCGTTGTCGGCAAAGCCCAAGCGCGTCTTGGCGTCGAGCGTGGTGTCCATCATCTGCTTCGCGGCATCGCGCAGCGTCTTGCGCTGGGCGGCGTCCAGATTCGAGTCGCGAGTGCCGGCCCAACGCCCGAGCATCTCCGCGCCGCTGGTCAGCGTGTTCTCCACGTCGGAATCCACATCGACCTTGATGCGTGCGTCGTGCAGCCATGCGCCGTAGGAATCTTCCCAGCCCTCAATGGCCACCTTCCAGTTGCCGAGCTGCTTCTTCACGTCGTCGAAGCCCTCATCCCACGGAGCCAGTGTGGAATGCTCGCCGGCCTGCAGGTTCACCGTGTAAAGGTCGAGTCCGGCGTTCTCCACCTGCATCGGCACGCGTGCCATGATGCGTCCGCGTGGATTCTTGAGAACGGCGGTCGCCCCGACCTTCGCGCGCCCTTCCATGAACACCTGCGCGGAGACGGTGAACTGCTCGCCGATTTCCACGCGCGCCGCATACACGCCGTCTTCGGCGGTCGGCTTGAAATTCAGAATATTGATGCGTCCGAATTGACCGGCTTCCTTCACCGGAATCGGCGTTGCGGGGGCTTCACCCACGAACGTGGGGAGCTTGGAGGTTTGCCTGGCGGTGCGAGGCTTGCGCGTACGCGTCGCCTTTTTGCGGTATTTTCTTTCTGTTGTGCTTCCATACCTGTTCATTGTATGGAATTTTTCGTCGCTCACGTTACGGCATCGCGCATAGGCCAAAAATGTTCGCATATTCGTCCACATCGTGGATCTGTTGCTGAATTATTCAACACAAAACGACCCAAGTTTTCCACAGTGACGCGTTTTTCATTCGTCCTCCGACCACAGTGCCCGATTTCGCTGGCTCGCACGCTGCCGATATGCGAAGCTGACCAAACCGCACAGGGGCGGTCGTCGCTTCGCGGTGAGCATCACTGCGAAGCACCCGGCAGAAAGGGCAATATATGAAGAGAACCACTCGGAAAACCAGCACTGAGAAAACCGCACGCAAAACATCAGTGCGCGCAATACTGCAACGCACACAAACATGCCGCATACTAGCGCGTCGCATCGCGCGCATAATACTCAGCATGTTCGCCGCGCTCGCGCTGATATGCGCGCCCGCGCCGGCGATGGCTGCAGAAGACGCGTATATCACTGAGCCGCCGGGCATAGACGTAGTTCATTTTTGCACATCGATAAATTTATGGAGTTCGGGCCGGTGGGCTACGACAGTCAGGGGCGAAGATATTACTGCATCGAGCAGAATATCGCTACGGACTACAGCATTCGGTCGGTCGAAGCGATGCCCGACAGCGTGCTGACGCGCACGCTCGGAGAACTGCTGCGCCAATACCAATACACGAGCAATCTCGAATATATGCAGCCGGCGCTCGCATACATCGTGCACGAGGCGCTCGACACGAGCGACGGCGAATACGGCTGGTCGTCGGTGCGCGACTCCGTGCAGAGGTTCTACCCGGCGGCGATCACCAAGGCAGAAGAACTCTACACCCTTGCACGCGCAGCCGTTCCCACCGATATCGCGACGCGCATCACATACACGGATGGCAAGCGCGCCGGAATCGTGCACCTCGACATCACGAACATCGACGGCGCTCCGACGAGCGGCACCGAATACGAACTCGAACTCGAAGGCGACGCCGTATTCACCGACGGTACGCAACGCAAAACCGGCGTCACCGATGGCACGGCGCTCGAATTCGGCTGGCGCGCGACAGACGAGGGCAATGTGCGCGTGCGCGCCGCGATGCAGGTGCAAGGGTTGGATCACGTGACCAGTGCGCAGGATTTCATACGCTTGTCTGAACCGATCACCGTGGAAAGCGAGCTCGAGCAGTTCGACGTGCATACGCTGTTCTCACCGTCGCTGGTGACGCAAACAGTGCCGGAAATAGTGAATATTGGAGACACCGTGACCGACGACGTGACGGTGCTCACCGAAGGGGAGAACAATTATTGGCCGAACAACGCCAATGTTCACGCAACCGGCTGGTATTTCGCCGACATACCGAACGCGATGCTCGACTCGCGCATCACTGCTGAAACCGGCGAGCTGGCGCGCGATTTCATCGCGAGATTGCAACGCTGGGGATTCACCCCGCACGCATTCGCCACAGCCACGTTCTCGCACAGCGGCCAACAGCAACGGGTGCAGGCGAGGAACGCGGACGGCACGCCGTACCGAGTGCCGGAAACGACTGCCGAAGGTCGCGAACTCGGTACATGGGTGTGGGCGGTGGAGCGGAGCGACCAATCGCCTTCTGTGCAACAGCTGATGCTGGGCGACTGGGTGAGTGATTTTCTCGAGCCCACGGAAACGCATACGGTACGCCTGCCGGAGCTCGACGAAGAACCCGAGCAGCCCACTGACGAAAACACTGACGAAGACACTGCGGAAGATGACGAGATAGGCACTGAGGATACTGCTGAAATTACACCGTCTCCAGACTCTCACGACGATGAGGGCAACGCTGCCGCGGTAGTCGTGTCACCGCCGCGCGCACACTCGCTCGCCCGCACGGGCGTCGGCATCGCAGCCGCTGCGCTGGCGTGCACTGTGATCTTTGCGCTCGGCGTCGCATTGCTGGGTCGCCGGTGCCGCGCTGCGCAATATGTGACTGAACTTTCTGCGCCGAATACCTCTGAAACGCATGTCAATACAACGGATTTCACCGATAATCCCCATATGTGAAAGGCTTATGATGACTGGCACAACTGACTCACATTCGACCTTCTCTTCGACGATACGCGGGCATATTGCTCGTGCTGCGCGCGTAGGCAGAACCACAGTCGCTGCGTGTGTTGCGATTGGACTGGGCGCATTGACCGCCGTAACCGCGCTGAATGCACCGGCCGCTGTGCCGAGTGCGCAGGCGGTGGAACGAAATTTTCCTGACCGCATGTATTTCGGCGTTACAGTGAGCAACGGCAATCTCGACAGCACGGATGCACAGGCGTTCCGTGGCGGTTTCGGCGGTTTCGACACCGCCAACCCGACCATTCCAACGTTCAGCAACGCACAATTGAACCAGGCGAACGAATATTTCCGAGACACGGCGGCATATTGCATGGATGTTGACAAAGATGCACCCGGCGAATGGTCGGAATCCACGAACATACAGGTGGTGCACGATGGCACAGGGGCGCATCCGTTCAAGTATGCGACGAATCCCAACACCGTGGAATACCGCAAATCCGATGTTGCGCAAAAGGGCGCTGTGGCATGGATCGCGGCGAACGGATACCCGCAATCACAGCGCGCGGGAAGCCAACAGCCGTATGCGAAAAGCTTGGATGACCCGGATGCCCGTGCCGTGACCCAGCTGGCCATCTGGATTGCGGCGGGGCAAGTGCGCGTGCAAGGCGGCAACGGTACGACGAGCGCCACGAGCGCCGTCTCGGTGAGCGACGGGCATAAGGTCGCCGGAGGCGTCTATTCAAGTGGCGGCCAAACGAATTTCGCACCCTACACGATGATCGGGTTGGCATGGGATCTGGCGAACAAAGCGCAACGGGCCTCCGACCGCGATGAATACGAAGCGGTGTTCTACACGCAGGCTGGCGGCGGCGGTCTGCAGCGAATGCTGTTTGCACGGTCGGTGCCGAAAGCCACGCGCGGTGGCGTGCAGGTGGTCAAAACCGATCGAGAAACAACGTTGGGCACGCCTCTGGGCGCGGCGAGCCTGAACGGAACGGGCTTCGAGATCGTGAACCGTTCCACCGGCGCGGTCGTGGTCAACGATGCTTCCTATGAGCCGGGTCAAGTGGTGAAAACGCTTTCGGCGCACTACGGCAACGTGGTTGACGCGCAGGGAAACCCGAATGGCAGCAAGGCAATCGTGGCACGAACCGGCATCAGCGAACTGCCTCCCGGCAGCTACGAGGTGCGTGAAACGGTGGCACCCGACGGCTATCTGCGCGACACCGAATCACGCCACTGGTCGCAAACCATCACGATAGGTTCGGCGGAGGATGACCAGTTCATGACGATAGCCGGCGATGATGCGGCCATGAACCAAGTGCAGCGCTCCGACCTGCATTTCACGAAAAAGACGCGAACACGATGCAACGCATGGGCGTGATCGCATGGCAACTGACCTCAAAAACCACCGGCGAAACCCATGTCATCGTCTCCGACACCAACGGTTCGTTGCACACGAAATCATGTGAAACCCCGTTCAATGGGAACTCCGACACCACCGGCTGCCGACCCCACACGCACAACACGAATGCGAATGACCCAGACAGCCCGAATACCAACGGTGCAGTGGTCAAAAACGCAGACGGCAGCTACACCGTGCGAGATGCGTCGAAACTCGACCCGCAGGCGGGGATCTGGTTCACTGGCATCGGGCCGAACAGTGCAAGCCAGAGCGTGGAATGGACGGGTGCGAACACCTACCGAGTGACGCGAGACGGTCAAGCGCGCAATGCCAGCGTGAACGACGCATTGCGTGCCCTGCCATACGATGACTACCAGCTCACCGAACTGCCCACGCCCGGAGCCAACGACGATCATCGCATGATTTCAGTGACGGTTAGCGCCAAGGAATACTCGAAGAACGCCGATGGGTCGATCAACCACGACGGCACCGGCATCGACCTCGACTATGGCACGCTCGACAACGAAACCATCGGTATAACCACTCGCTTGGCATACCACGGCGCAGGAGCCGACGCATTCGATGGCGACGGCAACAGCGGTGGCAAAACCGCTCCCGCCACCGGCACGGTCGAACTCACCGACACAGCCGACTACTGGGGTCTTACGCCCGGCGACTACTCCGACATGGGAGCGCTCTACGTCGTGAACAACGGGGAAACAGTGGGAGCGCCTCTCGTCACGGTGTCGAAACCCCTGACGGTGAAGAACCCGAACGGCGGCACAGCCAAACTCACGTTCACCATCGCGAACGCCGAGGCGCTCGCCGGCAAAACAGTCGTCGCATTCCGCACGATAACCGATGAGAACGGCAACGTCATGGTTGTTCACAACGACGCCTCAGACGGTGCACAACAAGTGAGTTTCCCACAAATCCACACCCAAGCCAGCTCCAGCGTCAGCGACGAAGCAGAAGCTGCTAAGGGAGTGGTGAGCGTCAGCGACGAAGTGGCATATGAGAATCTGCAGCCGGGCAAGGAATACACGATGAATGGCGAGCTGCACCACAGAACCACAGCGGAAAGCGGGGAATCGGAAGACGGGGGAATAATCCACGACGTCAACGGCGACGAAGTGCGCGCCTCTCTCACGTTCACGCCGACGCAGCCGAACGGAACGGTCACAATGACGTTCCTCTTTGAACCCAGCGAATCCCTCGCCGGAGCAACAGTGGTTGCATTCGAAGAACTCCATAAAAACAGCGCCGTGTTCGCCGCACACGCCGACATCGACGACGACGGGCAAAGCGTGCGCATCGTCGGCATCGCCACGCAAGCAAGCGATGCCAGCACACACACGCACACCGGCGCACATTCCATCGCGCTCAAACAAACCGATGTCGTCGCCTACACCGGCGTGCAGCCAGGGACGAACTACGAAGTGCGCGGCGAACTGCATATCAGGAACGCCGACGGCAGTGACGGCGGGGCGCTCACAGATAAGCGCGGCAACGCGGTGACAACCACTGCTCAGTTCGTTGCCGAAGAGGAGTCTGGGCAGATCAAACTCGAGTTCAGTGCGGAACTCAGCCGCGAACTTGAGAATGTGCAGACGGTGGCGTTCGAACGGCTCTACGCCGAGTCGCAGCTGGTCGCCGTGCATGCCGACATTCACGATGACGGGCAGACGGTCAGCTATCCGGCGATCGGCACCACACTCGCCGGTGAGCAGGGTGAGAAAACGATCAAACGCGGCGAGCAGACAACGCTCATAGACGCCGTTGCATACAGCGGGCTGACGGTAGGGGAGCACTACAGTCTAACCGGCAAACTCGTCGACGGCGACGGGAATCCGGTGAACAGTTCCGGCGGTTCGACGGAATTTGTCGCCGAACAATCCGAAGGTTCGGTGACCGTCGAATTCACCGTCAACGCCGCCGAGCTTGACGGCAAGTCAACGATTGTGGCATTCGAATATCTGAGCAGTGAAGACGGCACGCTGGTTGCGCAGCACGAAGATCTGAACTCCGAAAGCCAGACAGTGCGAATAGACGAGCCTGCCGCAACTGATCCACATGAAACCGCTGCCACCGGCTCGCAGATAGGCGTAGCTGCACTGCTGGCTGCTGTGTGCATTGGCGTTGGGCTCGTCATCGTGCTCGTCGCGTCGCGCCGCTCTCGTTGCAAACGATAGTGTGCGAGTAACTCAACCGCACAGGCTGACAATTGCACAGGCTGGCGGTATGAATCGAGATGTGTGTTTCCGATACCGGTGTTCGAAGCACACATCTCGATTTTTCTATGGCGTCGTTTCGTATAGTTGCTGATAGTTCATGAAATCTTTTGAATATCTGTGCTATGCAATTTAAGAAAATTTTGTAAGCAGCTGGTTCACAGATATTTGAGTGTTTGAAAAATGCTGATGTGTGTATAGGTAAATATGCATAGATCTGTAAATACTGCATCGTTTTATTCCAACAGAGTAGCAATATAATACAAAAATTTCCATTAGACTAAATAAGTGTTGGGGTGAAAATATACAGATAAGCAACCCTCGCATAAGGCTGAGTTCGTTGAATACGTGTTCGGCTGATGTAGTGCCGGTACAACGCTGGCACACACTCAAAAGGAGCGTCGAAGATGAGTTTAAAAATAAAGTAATCGCAGCAGGGGGCGGCATTGCGCTCGCACTCAGCTGCATAGCAGTGGGTGCGATACCTGCCAGTGCTGCTACCGTAACGTTGAAAACAGATAATACCTCCGGCTCGATCACGATATCCACGTCATCGGGCAGCGATGTCAAGCACACATTATGGGGCTATCGCCTCGCCAGCTTCGATCAGGTGACGGCAAGCGGCATAACGATGACCGGCTACCGGTTGAAAACCACGCAAACGACCACGCTCAACCCGAGCTATCAAGACGCCATTGCCGGTGCGTTGAACAGCGACACGGTGAAGAATGCTGTGAGCAGTGAGAATACCGGCATTACCGACCTGAGCAAGCAGATACCACAATATTCGTTGTCGCTGTATGGTAACGAGCTATCCACAACAGATCCGTTGAGGCGCAATAACCCAATGGGCTATGTGGCTGAATATTTCACCGGCCACCCGAGTCTTTTGCGCACGTTCGCTGAAGAGGTTTCCAAGCAGCTCGGTAACCTCACGGTGACGCAGCTGGAGAGCGCAGGCGACAACTTCAAAGTCATGAAAACGGTAATAACACAGTCGCTCCGGGTTACTGGCTGTTGCTCGATAAAACCGATGAATCGACCATCGCCGGTCGCGAGTCGCTGTCCACGCCGATTCTCGTGCCATCGACAGTGACCACAAGCGATGGGACGGTGCTCAGCCAGTTGCAGGCAGTAGGTGAGACGGCTGCATCCCCGCTTGGTCAAGTGACATTGAAGAACAATGTGCTTCCTATTGGAAAGCAGGTCGTGGGGCAGGTTGACAAGCCGACGCCAAATAACGCCGACGATGGTGCATACGCGCCGAACGACAATTCGTCATACGCTGTTGGCGATCTCGTCGACTATGAGTTGCTCTCGCAAACGCCGGACTTCACGGGGTATCAGTTCGACCCGACCATGCTGAATGCCAAAAAGACTCGTCAATACGCGATCTCCGACACAATGAGCAGGGGATTAGACTTTGTTGCGGTCAAATCCGTGCAGCTGTATACGAGACATTCGAGTCCGGAAGGCGTTGTTTCGTGGACGCTTGACAAGACGCTGAACGCTTCCAGTGATTACGACGTGAATGTGTCGAACAATGTAGATGTCGCTGGCGATTACGCAGGCGGCAAGACCGTGACCGTCGATCTGAAGCGCTACGTGAATAAGGCTGTAGGTTCCACGCGTGCTACCTCCACTGATGAGATTCCGGCGAATCAGAAGGTCGTCGTGATTGTGCAATGCCGTTTGAACCAGAACGCGCTGATCTCCACTTCGGCGCGCCCTCAGGGAAACAAGAACAAGTCTTCACTGACGTTCTCGAACGATCCTTCCGACAACAGTCTTGCCACGAAGATCCCGGGTGGCGAAACCGAAGTGTACACATTCCAGTTCAACTTGCACAAGGTCGATACCAAAGACTCGTCCAAGACTCTGCAAGGCGCTATGTTCACCGTGCAAGCTGATGGTGGGCTCACTGGCGACCATGTTGGATCGGGCACAAATGCGCATGCCGGCAAATACCTCATCTGCAAAGATGCAAGCGGTGCATGGCTGTATGGCACCGAAGCGCAAGCCAAGAGCTACAGCATTGCCAAGAACTCCGATGGCAAGTTCATTGTGAAAACCGATGAGAACAACATCATCAGCGACACCGGCACAACCAACCACGAGATCGCTCAGGGTGCCGCGAACAAGCTCAGTGCCGATGGCAATACGCTCACCATCAGTGATTCCACGAATGGGGTTGGTTTCTTTGTCACCGATGCCGATGGTAATGTCGCAGTGTCTGGCCTGAAAGCCGGAACGTACCACGTCAGCGAAGTCAAGGCCCCGAAGGACTACCTTGATGCTGATCTGCAGAAAATCAACTTCTCGGTATTCATTAGCGCCGATTATGTGCGTGATAAAACGCAGAGCAGTGTCAGCCAAGCACTGTATCCGTACCCTGACGGGCATTGGGGCGACAACACGTTGCCAGCGTTCGGCAAGGATTCCAGTGGCAATTCACAGGGTACCGCTGCGAAACTTACCGACGGCTCGCACGGTGACCAAGTGACGCTGGGTACCGATACAACCAGCGACATCAGCATCGCTACGGTGGCGAATGCGAAGACCTACACGCAGCTGCCGCTCACCGGTGCGACGACAATGCGCATTCTTGCGATTCTCGCCGTTGTGATTGCCGCAGTTGGCGCCGTGTTCGTTGTGCGCGGGCGTCGCATGAACAAATAGCGTCTGACCAAACATTGATCTGCATATGGGGTCTTCTCGAATACGCTGGTATTTGTGAAGACCCCATTTTGCGCGAGTTCGCGTGCAGACAGCTTATTGAATAGAGCATGAGGAACGCATATGGCACGGTCGATGAAAAACTGCAAGCACGGTTGACGATCGCGTTTGGCGTGATACTGTGCCTGGTCGCGTTGAGTTTGCTGGCCGTGCCGTGGGCGATGCAACTCAAGGCAGCATATGATTCAGCTCGGCAAGCGCAAGCGGTGGAAGACATCGTGGCGGCATGGCCAGAGGAAAAATCGCGGAAGGCATTGCAAGCCGCCGAAGAATACAACGCCAAACTCGCGCAGCAAGGGCAGCCCACGCTCGGTGAATCCTATGACCCGTTCACAGATACGCCAGTGAATGCTGGCGAAGATGTGCGCTCTGACCAAGATGAGGAATACATGGGCTTGCTCAATGCTGGCGAGGGGCTGATGGGGTCGGTGGTGATCCCGAAGATATCCGTGGATATGCCGATTCTGCACGGCACATCGAAAATCTCGCTGAGTCGCGGCGCAGGGCATCTGTATGGCACCTCGTTGCCGGTAGGCGCGGGAGGGCAGCCGGAGGTTCTGCGCACACAGTGCTGACCGGCCATCGAGGTCTTGCCCAAGCTGAGATGTTCACGCGCTTGGACGAGCTGCGCATCGGCGACTACATGTATGAGAAGGTGTTTGGGCGCACACTGGCATATCGCATCGATCGCATCACGGTGATTGAACCGACCGACACCAGCAAGTTGCGCATAGAAAAAGGCGAGGATCGTTTGACGCTGATGACATGCACACCTTTTGGCGTCAACACGCAGCGCCTGCTCGTTTCCGGCGTGCGAGTGCCGATGCCGCCAGCCCCAAATCCCGGCCAATCCGATAAAGATTTGACGAAAATCCGGCAGTGGGCGTTCATCCTCATGGCGCTCACAGCGCTACTGGGTCTGCTGATCTATCGTTTCGCGCCACCATTCAGAGCCGCACGGCAAGAAGCCGCGTTGCATGTCAAGCATCGCGCTCCCAATGCCTCCTCTCCGCCGCACTCACGCCGCTAGTTTGCTGGCGGGGATATAAAACTTCCTAAGTGCACAGTATTGCCAACTCTTTTTCGTTGGAAAATAGCGGTTTTTGAAACCCATATATATGCATGCAATCGAGTTTTATATCCCCGCCAGCAAACTAGAGGTAAATAGGATGGCTGGTGCTGTCTGGTCTGCTGATATGTAGATGTCTAGGCAGAGTGGGCTTGGGGTTAGTGTGAACTAGACCGTGCGTTCAAGGGTGTGTAGACAGTGGCGTGTGAGCGGTAGAAATATGGTTGTGCCGCTGCTGGTGCAGCACTCATTGGCAAGCTTGCTAATGGTAAAGCATAACCGCTGAAAAGTTCTGTGGGCTCAACGAAATTCGTTATTGAGTGAGTCTCGAATTTAGTGGTTGTCAAGTTTGCCGTCAATATAATTGAGCTGTCAGATAAGTCAAAAAATATGATTTTCGAATATTTGAGCTGAGAGAACAACATGCGTATTGCATGGCATGGAGACCTGAAAACCGAGTGACAAACGGTTATTGTTGCTGTTCTCGTTGCAGCTGGCTCGATTGCTGGAGCGGTTGCCGGACTAGCCTTCCCGCGCATCGGCGCGGCGTCGGCGTTGTTCGCTAGCGCATATTGCCAAAAATTTTAAGAAAGAAATTATCGATCGCAGAAGATTGAACGATGGCAATCCTGAGATGGTCAAAAGACCCAGCTTTGTCGCATTGAAAAATTTCAAAACATTTTCTAGATTTTTTATTTTTAAAAAGACTAGGCTGAAAAATGTGAGAAGGAATTGGGGAATCACGGAAACAGTTACCGTGCAAAAACAGAACTGTTCGACGGAAAAATAACCGCTCCGGCGTGCACAACGCCATCCGCGCCGATGCGCCTTCTCTGGTTTGCCGGTGTGCGCATACCTCACTGGTGAATCACCGATCAATGAAAAGAGAAGATTATGCAATCGAAAATAAAGGCCGTTGGAGCGGCTGGCATAGCGTTCTTAGCATCAATGTCGATGATTGGCGCGACCGTCGCTTTCGCTGATGAAGCCAGCGGCACGGACGCTACGACTCCCACGACGAACGATATAACAATTAGTGCTCCGGGGGGGGGTAGCCAAAATCTGATCGCACCAACCGTCAAGGGTCGTACGTTCAAGGCTTACCAACTGGGTAAGTACAAGGACGTCGAAGGGAAAGACGGTGTTATCACCAGTTACGATCTGGATTACGGAGAAAAGTAAATGGCATAACTGATGCCATGCTCGACAAGGCATTGATCGCAGCGTATCCGACCGGGCTCAAAGACTTGATGACGGTATCCGGCGACAAGGTAACTTTCACTGGTGCTGCGGCAAACATGAACAGGCTGCAGTTCATCTGCCATTACATGTACGGCAGTGGAACTGACGTGTATGGCAACACGCAAGTCAATTCCAACGAACTCCGTAAGTTCGCTGAGTCAATGAAGACGCAGTTGAGCTCTGCCACCCCAACCGCTACCGCCACTGCCGAAGACAGTGAAGTCACGCTGGATATTCCAGATGGCTCTGAAGGTCTGTATCTTATCGTCGAGAATGATAACGATGAGACCAAGGATCCTGTAAAACAGTCTGCTGACGGCAAGTCCAGTGAAACGATTTCGCACGCCATGATCGTTGGCACTCCAGTCAGCGTTGATGGCACGATGTGCACGCAGATCAAGAGCGGCACTGGTGATAGTGCCGTCACATATGACCTTGGAAAGTTGAACCTCAAGGCTGAGAAAGTCGAAATTCAGAAGACCGTTTCGCACCCTGAGCAGCTGATTCAGATCGGCACGAAGCGTACATTCACCATCAACACGAATGTGCCGAACTATCAAAACTATCAAGCGGATCACACGACAACGGACGATAAGACGTGGATTCCAAAGGAATTCAAAATCACTGATAATCCAACTGACAACATTGAACCGTTCACCAAGGACACAAGTGGCAAGGTGACGGGACTGAATAATTTCAGTTTGGAAGCTTCGACGGATGGTTCTACCTATACCAAAGTTCCGGCATATGATTACGCGTTCTCCGAGAACACTGATACAGCGGATGATACTAACGACTTCATTGTGTCGTTGAACCCATCGGCAACTGTGCTTGACGACAGCGGTCAGCCAGTGAAAGATGCTGATGGCAACAACAAGACGGAGAATGCCATCCTCAAGTATCAAGGTCAGAGGATCAAGCTCACCTATGACGGCGTGATCACAGCACTGACTCCTGATGCTAAGGACTCGTTGAAGAACACCGAGAACGATGTTCAGCTCGACTTCTCGAACAACCCGAATGTTGAAGAAGACAAGGGCACGGTGACCGATAAGGTCAAGCTCTACAGCGTCAAGCTCGACATGCAGAAGGCTGATCTCAATGCTCCAAAGACGTTGCTGAGTGGCGCAAAGTTCCAAGTCACTGTTCCTGGTGCCGACGCGAGTGCAGAACCCACCAAGATCAAGTTCGCTAAGTCTGCTGATGGTTCGACATATTCGGTGGTCAAGGCGGGTGCAGCGGGCTATGATAAGGCTCTTGACACGATCACTCTGGACTATAAGACCGCTGATGGGGCCCAGCCTGTGACCATCGCTGGCTTGGCCGCAGATAACGATAAAGCAATTACATACACCTTCAAGGAAACCGAAGCCCCTAAGGGATACGTGCTTGGTTCCAATCCTGTGACGTTCACTGTGACGCTGACTCCGCAAATCACAAAGGATGAAAACGGCAATGTGGTGAAAGACAAGAGCGGTGTCAATATCGCAGTAGATGCTGGCGAGTTCAATAAGTTTGTCGATAAAACCGCTACGTTGAGTGCAACCTCTGCTGCTGCCGATAACACGTTCGACAACGGCACGATCACCGTTTTGAATACGAAGAACGTGTCTGACCTGCCTAAGACCGGTGGTCAGATCACATGGATTCTGCTGGGTGGCGCAGCGGTCATCGCACTGGCTGTGGCTCTCGGTTATGTTGGTCGCAAGATGCGCAAGGGCGCTACCGCCTGATAGCGCATCGGCGCTAACCCGATGATCTGATCTGCATGCCGAAGCGCTGTAGCTCGGCATGCAGATCAGATCACAATCACTATTAATCACTATCAATACCTATTTGGCAGAGAGGAGGGAATCAGCATGAGTGCCGCAGTCTCTGTGACGGCAGCCCAGCATCGTGCAGCGTTGACGTCACGGTTGAAGGTCGCACGTGCGATCACCATCGTGAGTTGGGTGCTCTATGTGATCGGTTCCCTCCTGCTCGCCACATCCGTCTATTTCATCATCGTCAACGATCACGCAGTCCGTGAATCCGCGGCTCATGCGCAAGCGCAAACGCAGCAGTGGCCGAGCCCTGATCGCAAGAAGATGTTTGATGAAGCGGTGCAATACAACAATTCGTTGCCGAGTCGCTTTGGGGGAGCGATTCCGGCTGATATGCGCAACGACGAGAACCAGCCGTTGGAGTCGCTTGACAGCACGTATTTGAGCACGGGCGGCACGGTGATGGCCACGATATCGATTCCGTCTATATCGGTGACAGTTCCCGTGTATCACACCACGCTCGATGACGCGCTCGACAGGGGTGCCGGCCATGTGTATGGCACGGCGTTACCTGTTGGCCAGAATGGTACGTTGTCTGCCATCGCAGCACATTCGGGCGGTGTGCAAGGGTTGTTGTTCTCCAGGCTCTCGGAACTCAAAAACGGGGGCTTTATTTACGTTAACGTGTTCGGCTCCACCCAAGCCTACCAAGTGGTGAATATCGTCACGGTGAAGCCGGAGCAAGCGGCGTCGGTGTTTGAAGCGCAACGCAAAGTGGCGAGCGCAGACACGCGCAGCGATATTCCGGCTCCGAACAAAGCGGGTTCGGCGCGCATCAGTTTGATGACCTGCACGCCGATCGGCGTGAACACGCGTCGCCTGATCGTCACCGCGCAGCGCGTGTCAACCCCGCATCCGGCTCCTCCTATCAGCCAGGTTCGCGATGTGAAGCTCATCGCGTTGATCGCCATGATCATCGTGTTGATCTTGGCAGTCATTCTCGCCGTCATTATTCACGTAGTCAAGCGCCGCCGTCGCGCGCAGGCAGCGCAAGCAGCACAGCATGCACAACATGCGCAGCGGGCACAGCAGCCACAGCATGCGCAGCGCGCAGAGAACGTTGAGAAGAAAGAAGTCCACCATGCATAAGCTCAATCGAGTTCTTGCAGTCATTGTTGCGGTCATCGCGGCGTTGGCGATGCTGTTGCCAACCACCGCGTTCGCCGCAACGCTGCCGATGACGGTCGACTCTCCGTTGAAGGCGGCTGATTCAACGTTGACAGCCACCTCTGCGCAAGCGAAGTCCACTGCATCTTCTGCAACGACCTCCGCAAGCACGTCGCAGAAGAACAACGTTGTGACGGAAGACCAGCTAAGCGCGCAGGCGAAGGCGCTCACGCAAGCGGCAACGTCGAAAAGCGGCGTCGTGTCTAGCTACACGCCAACGCAGTCGAAGGAGCTGGCGAATCAGCGTTACAGCAGCGTGCCAGTTATCGGCAATCTGCTCAACACGGTGCTCAGCACCGACAAGAACGTAGGCAAGCTCGACTTGAGTGGATCTTCTGATTCCGCGTCGACGCTCGACGGCACGACCATTGAAAAGCTTACGGTGAAGTGGCTCGACACCGATCAGCAGACGAATGAGCAAACGCCAACAAGCAATACTGCCATGTCGTTCGGCGCGCGCGTGAGTTTCAGCGTGTCTGGTCAGAACAGCTACAATCCCGGCGATCTGCAGATCACCATTCCACTCAATATTTTTAAGGATCGTTTCGGCAAAGACGAAGGCAATATCGACATGTCGGTGCCAGAGGATCCGTCTCAAGATGCAGTGATGACCTACAAGCGTGTGGATAACAAGATCATAGTGTCGAACACGCAGACGCTTCCCGCTGGTTATCAGGGTTATTTTGACGTGTATTTCGACAACGTGGTTCCCTCCGAGCTGGTTTCCGGGCAAACGTCGGCAGATTTCGGCGCGATTCTCAACGTGACCACGAGCAAGGGCAATACGCTCAGGAAAACGAGTAATACCATCAACGCGAAGGTGAACACGAGCGAGACGGTGAAGTCAGTCACCAAGCGCAGCGCTGGCATCTACACGAGCGAGCCTGAGGGGCTGAAGAAGCTCACTACTCGTTTCCCGAGCGGAAAGAGCGCAGCTGACTACTACTACGTCGATTGGTACATCTATGCCTACGTTTCCGGTAATCAATACTTCAATCTCAGCATCACCGACACTCCTTCGAAAGACGAGACAGTGCCGGGCAGTACTGAGAAATATGTGAACGGCATTGTGGTTGGCACTGATGTGCCGAACGCCACGTTCAACTCAGACGGCACGATGACCGCGACCGGTGTGATCTCTGACGGCACGCCATACACAAAAGACAGTGCGAAATACACCTATGTGAATGATGGTAATAATTTTTATTATCACGTGTATGTGGCATACCCAAAGTCTGAATTCCAACCACAGGAAGGGCAAATATCTGATAAGAATCAGCTGCTCACCAAGCAGTTGAAGAACACCGTCAGCTACACACTGACGCAGGCAGACAGCGCTACGACGAGCAGCCCAGTGAGTGCCAGTGCGACAGACACGTACCGTGCCTACCCGTGGTATGTGCCGGTCGGGCACTTCAGGGTGCACAAGTGGGGCGTTGACTCCACCGGCGCCGGTGCGTCGCTGTGGCGCACGGATTACCACTACGACAACGGCAAGCGCGTCTACAACGACTACGATCCGGTCAAAGAAGCCAAGGTGCAGATGACGGATCCGTACGATAGCAAGCATGTGGGCTTGTACCCGTACGCGCTGAACACGCTTGCGCAAGGCGACGATGTCAATCTGACCTACAGCGTGAACGCTGAGAACTACCCATATCCGTGGACGTGCAGTTCGCACAATCCCGCGGTGAAGAGCGGCAAGAAGTGGCTTCCTGGCGCCTGCCCGACCAATGATGCCAGCGTGTTCGGCAAGAGCGCGCTCGACTTCACGAACACCGACGACGGCGTGTATTTCAACGAGCAGAGTTCGGCGGGCGGCACAGCACTGACCGGCGCCGACTACAAGTTCACGCAGCTGCGCGTGCTGGTTCCATATATGCAGTCGTACCAGCAGGTGAACAATGTGCACGGCACATATTGGGGATATGCGTATGACTCGTCGATCGCGGAGCCTGACGAAACGTTCTATGGCAAGACTGACACCGGAAACTGGGTGGAATATGCCAAGGTGACGTGGAACGGCAAGGGCCTTTCGAGTACGCCGACGATCACCGCTGCCAATGATGCCACTGTGAATGGTGACATTATTACATTCCCGACTTCGCAGAACATAACGCATTGGAAGGTGACCTATTCCACCGCAGCCGCGGGCATCACCGTCGGTGTGATTCCAACGCTGGCATTGCACGGCTCGTCGAGCACTATACAGTCTGCGGTGAAGAAGCTGATGAGTAATTCAGATACGTCTGAATACACTGATGTGCGCAACACTGCCACAGAAGACGTCACCCAGCAGGAGAAGGATGCCGATGGCAAGCCGGTGACCGCACAGGTGTATCACCAAGACGCCAAAGGCAGTGAAGATATTAACGGCAAATCGACGGTGACCGATGCCAACGGCGACCCTGATTCCGCGGGCGTCGACCGCCTGTCTTCCGCCGCACAAAGCGTGTGGATGACCAAGGACGGCGAACAGCTTGCACAAACGGATGCAGACAAGGCTGCACGCCAGGTGCAGATCAAATACACGGCGAACGTGTATTCGGTCAGCAACCAGATCAGCGCTGACGACTACAACACGGTGGTGAACAACGGCACGCTGGGCAAAGATGTGTCAGGCACATATTACGACCTGCTGCCGCTCGGCTTCCGCGTGGATCCGTCGAGCATCACCGCCGATGGCATGGCGTCTTACACGACTGTCGACAATTGGCGTGGCTCTGGCAGAACCATGCTGATCGTGCGCGTCAACAACAACACGACGCCGGTCAAGTTCGGCTCAAGCGTTGGTTCGGGTGTGTATACGGGCAAATACGGCACCAAGCATTCCATCACCTTCAAGGGCATTTACACGTGGAACGAGATCAAAGACATTTCGCTCACGCTCACGAACAACATCGCCTATGCCTCGAATTCGAAGGTGTGGGGCACAGTGCCAGGGTTGATCGCAGAGCCCGATGCCGTAGGTAAGGACTACAAGCCCTACAACTCCACGGATCAGAGCGCCCGCAAATACAAGAACCAATACACGCCAGATGCGGTTTCCGGCGTTGAAGACCTGATGACGAATCTCGATGACAACGCGGATGCGGCGAAGCCGACCGTGTATGCGGCGGCAAGCACTGTGACGCATGCGCGCACGTATGCGCTCGCCGGTTTGCAGAAGGACGTGTCGAGCGATACCGATGGCAAGTGGGGCACTGGTCTTGATGCCAATAGCATCACTGTGCCGACAGGTGGCGCATACAAGTACCGCTTGCGCATGGAGAACGGCAACGACAGCGAGACGAAGAACATCGTGTTCTACGACGACATCGAGGCGTACCAGCCCACTGCCGACAAAGCCGATCACGGCGATGCGCAGTGGTATGGATCGTTCCTCGGCGTTGACACCGCCGCATTGCAGGCAAAGGGCATTGCGCCTGTGGTGTATTACGCGCTGAAGCACGTCGACCTGACCCAATACAAGGTTGACGGTTCAACGAACAGCATCCCGAATCTGCACGATACGTCGGTGTGGACCACAACGTTGCCTGCTGACCCATCCACTGTCAAGGCAATCGCCATCGACTGCTCGAAGAAGGCGGATGGCAGCGACTACGTGCTCGCGGCGAACGACGGCTTGCAGGTCACGCTGCGCATGAAGGCACCGGAGGGAGATACGGCGAAAACCGCCATCGACCAGAAGGCACACGCATACAACAACGTCTACATGTCGTCCACCGAGCAAGCGTCTACCGGCGATCCGGTCAACCACTACATTCATCAGGACTACACGAAGGTTGGTCTTGAACCTTATAACGTGGTGGTGAAGAAGCAGTGGGACGACGACAATAACCGCGATGGTCTGCGCACCGGCAGCGTTACCGTGCAGTTGATGCAGAACGGCAAGGCGTATGGTGATCCCGTCGAACTGAGTGCCAGCAACGACTGGACGCACACGTTCTCGTATCTGCCTCGCACTGATGCCCAGGGTGCTCCATACACGTACACGGTTGCTGAAACCAACACGCCGAACGGCTACACCTACACGCCTTCGATCACGATGAACGGCGGGACAATGGACGTGGCGGCCATCAACAAGCACACGCCTGCAACGGTTGATGTAGCTGGTTCGAAGACGTGGAGCGGCGACAACCCGCAACAGCGCCCAAGCGTGGTCAAGTTGTGGCTGAAGCAGAATGGCAAGCGCATTCAAAGCCAACTGGTCACCTCCGACACCTCCGGCAACTGGAAGTATTCGTTCACTGGACTGCCGAAGCACTACAGGGACGGCAATGAAACCAAGGACTACACCTACACGGTTGAAGAGGACTACACCGAAGGGTACGTGCCTTCTACAAGCGACCCGGCAGTGGTCACGGATGCGAACGGCAACGACACCAGCACCATCAATGTGACGAACGAGTATTACCCGTATGGCGACATTTCGTTGACGAAGAGCATCACCGACACAACCGCCACCAAGGAGTCGAAGAACAAGAAGTTCACGTTCATGCTGACCCTGCGCAAGAAGGTCGGTACAGACTCCAACGGCGCGGCGATCTGGCAATATGACGCCGGAACCTACAGCTGGACGAGAACGAACAAGAACGATCTCGACACCGATCTGGCCGACACCGGCACGATCGCCAACGGCGGCAAGGTCTCGCTCTATGAAGGCGAGACGATCACCGTGCACAAGGTTGCATCGTCGTACGACTACGAATGGACTGAAGACGGCAGTGACGGCTTCACCGTTGGCACCTCTACCAACATGACCGGCACAGTGCGCTCCAGCAAGACGCAGACGGCTGCCGCATCGGTAGATAACGTCTACAAGACCGTCGGCTCCGTGCAGTTGGAAGCCAAGAAGACTTTGACTGGGCACGCGATGCGAATGAACCAGTTCCAGTTCGAGGTGCAAGACACCGCGGGCAACGTGGTTCGTGCCGCATACAACGATGCCGATGGCAGTGTGAAGTTCTCGAAGATCGGCTACACGAACGTCGATGTAGGCAAGCCCCACACCTACAAGATTGTCGAGCGCGATCTGCACGTCGGCGGCTATACCTACGACAAGACGGTGTTCTACGTCAACGTCGATGTCAAAGATATGGGCGACGGCACGATCACGGCAACCCCTACCTACTATCACGCGAACGCGGACGGCACCCAGGGAGCTGCACTGACCGACGCCGATGAAACGGCAACGAAGGCTTCCGCGGCGAAGGTCGATGGCAGCACCACGCTGGTTCCACAGTTCAACAACGAATACCATGCGAAGGGCGAGATGAGTCTCAAGGCCACGAAGGTGTTCGTCGGCGGAGACCTGAGCCAGCGCCAGTTCACGTTCGAACTGTGCAAGGATGCACCATATGGTGATGCCAATGCCAAGAATTGCATGGAGGCAACCACAGCCAAGACCGCCAGCAAGAGCGTGACGGCAACCGAAGCCGTGTTCAAACCGGTGAAGTTCACCGAACAAGATGTGTCTGCCACCAGCACTCCTACCACCTACACCTACTACATCTCGGAAAAGAAGGATGATGGCGATACGAAGGTCGTGTGGGACGGCCATGTGCAGAAGGTGACGGCGACGATAACCGACAACGGCGATGGCACGCTCAACGTCAAGCAAGACTTCAGCGTGGCCTCCGGCACCAGCCCGTTTGATACGCCGATGGTGTGGAAGAACGTCGCTGGCAATGGCAGCCTGAAGATCGAAAAGACGATCATAGACGACCCAGCCACGGTGAAGCAACGCAACCAGATCTTCCCTGTGGAGATCGCGCTCATGCCTCCGCAAGGCGGCACGTTGCCTACGACGATAACGGCCAAAGTCTATACGCCAAAGTGGACGAGCGCCACTGCCACAGATCTGCACTCCAACGGCTACACCGAAAGCACTCAGACAGCGAAGGTGGACTCGAAGGGCGGCATCGTCAAATTCGCAGTTCCGGCTATGGGCTACCTGCAAATAGATGGTCTGCCGGGCGGCACCACATACATGGTCAGCGAAGTCTCCGAGTAAAGAAAGGGTGAATCATCATGTTGAGAGCGATTGTAAGCGTGCTCTTGGGCTTGACTGTGATGATGCCAGGCATTCCAATGTCTGCCAGTCAATGGTTGACCCGTTACACGAGTGTGAACACAGGAAATGCGGGCGAGCCGCAGACGAGTCAAGTGGTGGAGAACACCACGCCGCAGGTGCACTCCGCCGTGGAGACGCCGAGCACTACAGCCACCACAGTGGCAGTGCTTGATGCTGGCTATACTTCCTGGACTACTAAGACTGGCACGAGCGTCGAGTGGAAGATTGATGCAGACGGCACTTTGCATGTTGAACCGCTTAACGGCAGTGTTGGCACGATAGGTGATGCTGTGGATTACACTCCACCGTGGCTAAAGAATGGCAACGATGTCAAGATCAAAAAGTAGTGACGCAAGGAACCATTAAGCTTATGGGTTCTCAGCAATCTCTATTTTCAGGTTGTTCGAATCTGACGGATATCAGTGGTCTATCACATTGGGATACTTCTGAGTTAACCAGCATGCAAAGCATATTCTCAGGTTGCACATCATTGAGCGACTTATCTCCCATAAGGAGTTGGAACACTAGCAAGGTGCAGAACATGTATTGGGCATTCCAAAAATGCGGTCTCACCAATGCGAATTCCTTGGCAAACTGGGACACACACACGGTGACTGATATGACGAACGCCTTCGCAAACAGTAAGCTTTCAGATATTTCAGGATTGGGGAAATGGGACACATCTGCAGTCATGAACATGGAGAGCTTATTTGCAGGCACATCGATCACTGATTTGACTCCATTGAGTAATTGGAATACTGCCAATGTTACGAATATGGAGGGTATGTTCAGTAGCTGTGCTTCGCTTGCTGATTTGACTCCATTGAAGAGGTGGGACACATCAAAGGTGACTTCTATTCACATGATGTTCTACTCTTGCCCGAAAATCACCAATGTAGATGCTTTGAGTAACTGGGACACCTCTAAAGTGACTGATATGTCATACATGTTCGAGATGTACAAGGTTGATTCACAGCTCACTAATATTTCGGGTTTGCAAAACTGGAACACCGCCTCGGTGACGAATATGTCCGAAATGTTTTACAACTGCACGAAACTCACCGATACGTCTGCAATGGCTCACTGGGATGTCAGTAAGGTAACAAGCTTCCAGTTTATGTTCTGGGGCTCTTCGAACTTGAAGATGAACAAAATCGGTGTACCTGCTGGGAGTAAGGGCGGCGCAGCTTTTGTCACAGCCAATGCCAGCTTCTTCCAGCGTGTGATGTCACCGTTCATCGATACGCCTAAAACCCTGCCAACGAAGCAGACGAGTTGGGCGAAGCTTGCTGTGAATAACAGTCAGGGTATGGTCTATGTGCCGTACATCGTTCCATTCACTGTGAACTTTAACGCTAACGGCGGTTCGGGCAGTCAAGACCCGGTGACGGCAATCGCGTCAGACCCCAATACCATCACCCTGCCTTACAGCATGTTCTTTCATTTCGGCTACAAGTTCACGGGCTGGACGACGCAGCCGGGCGCTGTTAACGCGACGAGTAATCCTTTGATGACAGCGGGATCTCAGTACACTCGTCCAACGTCTCAGCAGTCTGACGATACTATAAAATACACACTGTATGCGCAGTGGGAAGCAGTCGGTTCGTCGAGCGACCCGAGCGTCACGCCGGGATCAGGTACTCTGCCAGGTTGGACTCAGGTGAGCGAAAGTGGTGAAAACGGCAGCATCAGTCCAAGTGAAGTCCAAACGACCACATTCTTGAACCAATACGAGCCGAGTGCAAAGAAAACGAGCATCGTATTCCATCTCACCAAACTGATGGACGGAAATGTGCCGAGCCAACAGTTCACATTCAATCTAGTCGACTCGTCTACGGGCAATATTGTGCAGACGGTGAAGAACACCGCTGCGGCGATTGAATTCAAACTCAACTATGCCGAAGCAGATAAAGGCACGCACACGTATCTGATCAAGGAAGTGGAAGATTCTAATAATACGACTGTCAAATACGACACAGCGGAGCGTACGGTCACCGTCAATGTGCAGGAAACGTCGGACGGCAAACTGTATGCCACCAGCCAGCTGTCGGGCAGCACGGTGTTCCGCAACACCAGTAAGCCGGCGACGCTGACGCTGAAGAAGGTAGTGCCGGCGTCGAGCACCGACAGCGGGCTGCATCCGAAGAGCAACACGGCGTTCACATTTGCGGTGACGTTGGGATCTCCTGACGGCACGCCTATAAGCGGCAGCCACACAGTGCTCATCAACGGTACGGCGAAAAGCGTTACCTTCACGAACAACGTGGCAACGCTGTCGTTGAACGCAAACCAGACGGCGACCTTCGAGAATCTCGATGCAGGAACCACCTACCACATCGAAGAGCAGAATCTTCCGCAGGGCTATAGTTTGCAAGGAATCACGCCATCGGAAGGCACGTTGAACGCGAACGACACGGTGAACGTGACGGCGACGAACACGTATGCGCCATCGCCAACGACCGCTATGGTGCAAGCGACGAAGCAGCTGTTCCATGCGGGAACCACCGATCCCTCCACGTTGAAGAAGGGCGAGTATGAGTTCTCGATGTGCGAAGTGACGGCTGACGGCGATTGCAGCGGAACCAATTGGAACAGCGTCGGAACCGCGTCCAACTTGGCAGACGGTTCGATCACCTTCCCACAGCTCAACTACACGAAGACGGGCACGCACACCTACAAGATCAAGGAAGCGCAGACCAAGAAGACGGGAATCTCGTACGATTCGCATCTGGCGACGGTCACGGTTGCGGTGACTGACGACGGCACTGGTGTGCTGAAGTCCGCGGTGACCTACGGTGATGCCAGCGGCTCTGCTGATGCAGCGAAGCCTCCGGTGTTCACCAACTACGTGTGGAATGCGCCGGGTATGCCGGAAACGGGCTCATACATCATCTGGGCATTGCTCGCCGCAGGTTTGCTGGCGGGAGCCTACGTGGTGGTGATGCGTCGTCCGCGTCACGCGCGCCACTCCACCAAGTGAGTCTTGCGCACTCGCAGCGGGCTGAATTTGCTGGCAGCGTTCTTCCACGCAAGTCAACGTGCGTAGAATGCCGGTAGATGCAGACGAAGATTGGTTGTGGGAAGAAGTGAGCGCAGGCATGAGTAGCACAACATCGCCGGATTCGCAGGCGCAGAGGCAACGCAAGCGCACCGAACCCACCGAACACGTTGATCGCGCTGAACGCACTACGTCTAACGCTCACACCACGCCCGCTACATCCGCCACGCACGGCGTGCACGCTGAGCCCACTGCGCTCGCTGCGCATAGCGACCCCGCTGAGCAGCCGGCAAAAGCCCACCGTTTCGACTGGCCGGAGATTTTCAAACATTTGCTGTTTGCGCTGGTCTGCGGCGTGGTCGGTGCGGCGGCTTCCATTCTGCTGTGCCTGTTCGTTGGTGCGATGCGCAAGATTTTTCTCGCACACACATGGCTGATCTGGCTGCTGCCAGTCGCCGGATTGCTCGAATTGCTCATTTACAAGATGTGGAAGATTCCGCTGGGGGAGACCACCGAGTCGGTTATCGCGCAAATGCGCCACGGGCACGCCATTCGCGCACTGCTCGCGCCCGGCATCTTCCTGACCACCGGCATGTCGATGCTGATGGGCGGCTCCGTGGGTAAAGAGGCCGGTGCTTTGCAGATGGGCGCGAGTTTGGGATCCACGATTGCCAAACCGTTTAAGCTGCACGATATTCTGCGCGTCGATTCGCACGACGCAGAAGAGCGCACGATGCACTCGTATGCGGCGTCGGTCGGCATGGCTGCCACGTTCTCCGCGTTGTTCTTCGCACCACTCGGCTCATGCATGCTCGTGCTGGAGCTGATGCGCTTCAAAGGATTGCGCTATTCGTTCTCGATGCTCGTCGGCTGCTTCACCGCGTTCGCGATAGCCCACCATTTCGGCATCGGCGACGTGATCGTGACCGTTCCCGTTCCCGAGTTCAACTGGCGCGCTGTGGGCGCATGCTTGATCATCGGCATCGTTTGCGCGGTCGGTGGAAGCATATTCGCGCTCTGCATTCGTTTGGTGCAGAACGCCACCATGCAATTGCTCCACAATTACTACGTGTGGGTGGTTGCTGGCGGATTATTGATGGCCACTTTGGTGAGTGTGTTCGGCTGGTGGAAGATGACCGGCTCGGGCGGCGACTTGCTCAACGAGATTTTGGTGACACCTTCCGTTTCCTGGGATTTCGCGATCAAAGGATTGCTCACATTCATCTGCTTGGGATTCTGGTTCAAAGGCGGCGAGATCATGCCGTCGCTGTGCATCGGCGGATTGCTCGGCGGAGCATGCTTCGCGATGACCGGCATGGGCGCCAACGTTGGCGTCGCAGTGGGGGCGCTGTGCTTCCTCGCGGCGTTCAATCGTTGCCCGGTGAGCGCATTTTTGCTTGGTTGTGAGATTTTCGGCTGGGGCATGGCGCCGTTCCTGGCGCTTGGCGTTGCCGTATCGTTCATGTTCGGCTACCCGACCGGCATGTATGGCGCAAGCATCGACTTGCTGCTCACTTCCGGCTGGCGCAAGTTCGTGCTCAGGCAGCATGCGCGCGCGATGGCGAACGCCGCCGATCATGACCCCGATCTGTTCGACTTCGTGATGGACGCCACTGATGCGTTTAAGAATGCGACGAGTCGCACCCGCACGATCGTCGACCCGTGGGTCGCTAGCCTCGCCTCCAAGCACACTCCCAGGTCCAAGCACGACTCCAAGTGACCCATGTATATACAGTTCGCTTAGCCGTCTCCCCTCGACCGATCTATATATTGGTCGAAAAGGAGCGGATCTGTCGGAAACGACAACGTTAGGCAAAAGTAAGAAATTTGTTGTAGACGTATATAACAATTTCACTGTACGCTCAAAAAGTGAAGTCAGGAATACGCTGAGCGCGTTCCCGTCGAAAAAGCCCATGTGAACGGTCCTATCATCAAGGTGATTGTTAAAGCTAAAAGCTAATAGAGAGGATTGTTTGCAATGGTTGACGAAACTGCTACAAACGCAAATCAGAATCTCACCGATTCTCCTCATTATCTTGCTGAAGCGCTTCTGAAGAGCGGTGTCAAGACCATGTATGGCGTGGTTGGCATTCCGGTCACTGACTTCGCTCGTATTGCGCAGGGCATGGGCATTCGCTATATCGGCATGCGCCATGAAGAGGATGCGGTCAACGCCGCAGCCGCCGAAGGCTTCATCACCGGCAAGCCTGCCGTCGCACTCACCGTTTCTGCCCCTGGCTTCCTCAACGGCCTTGCCGCGATGCTCGAAGCCACCACGAACGGCTTCCCGGTCATCATGATCGGTGGCTCCTCGTCTCGCCACGTTGTCGATATGCACGAAGGCGAATACGAGGGCCTTGACCAGATGAACTATGCGAAGGACTTCTGCAAGGAATCGTTCCGCATCGACAAGATCGAAGACATTCCGCTGGCTGTAGCCCGTGCGATGCATGTGGCGTGCTCCGGCCGCCCAGGTGCCGTCTACATCGACTTCCCTGATGATGCCGTTGCTCAGACGATGGACAAAGACGAAGCCGAGCAGAAGCTCTGGATCGCCAACCAGCCGGCTCCGGCTATGCCGCCGGCGCAGGCCTCCATCGATGAAGCGCTCAAGCTCCTCTCTGAAGCCAAGAACCCGCTGATGCTCGTCGGCAAGGGTGCTGCTCTCGCGCAGGCCGAAGACGAACTGCGTGAATTCGTGCAGAAGACCGACATCCCGTTCCAGCCGATGTCGATGGCCAAGGGCGTCATTCCAGACGACGACCCGCATTGCACCGCCAGCTGCCGTGGCCTTGCGCTTCGCACCGCCGACGTCGTGCTGCTCGTGGGCGCACGCCTCAACTGGATGCTGAACTTCGGCGAAGGCAAGGAATGGAACCCGAACGTCAAGTTCATCCAGATTGAAATCGACCCGAACGAGATCGAAAACGCTCGCCCGATCGCCTGCCCGGTGGTCGGCGACATCAAGTCCGCAATGGCCATGCTCAACGCCGGCCTCGCCAAGACGTCGGTCAAGGCATCCGATGAGTGGCTGAACGCACTCAAGGCCAACGCCGCCGAGAACGACGCCAAGTTCGCCGCCCGCGTCAACTCCAACACCGTGCCAATGGGCCACTACGATGCCCTCGGTGCGATCAAGAAGGTCTACGACCAGCACAAAGACATGTATCTGGCCAACGAAGGCGCCAACACGCTCGATGATGCCCGCAACATTATCGACATCTACCAGCCTCGCCACCGCCTCGATTGCGGCACGTGGGGCGTCATGGGCTGCGCGGTCGGCTATGCGATCGGCGCTGCTGTGGCGACCGGCAAGCAGGTGCTCTACATCGGCGGTGATTCCGGCTTCGGTTTCGACGGCATGGAAATCGAAGTGGCATGCCGCTACAACCTGCCGATCACGTTCGTGGTGCTCAACAACGGCGGCATCTACCGCGGCGACTTCGAGAACCTCGGCAATGACGGCGATCCGTCCCCGCTCACGCTCAGCCACGATGCTCACTACGAGCGCATGATCGAGGCCTTCGGTGGCAAGGGCTACTACGCCACGACGCCTGCCGAAGTCGAGCAGATGGTCGGCGAAGCGGTCAACTCCGGCAAGCCGAGCTTCGTGCACGTGCAGCTCGCTGACTATGCAGGCAAGGAATCCGGTCACATCGGCAACCTCAACCCGAAGCCAGTCGTAGGCCCGCTCGCCACGTCTGAGATGACGTCGAACCCGTACCTCAAGGGTGCGCACATGTGAGTTGATCCGCGAGATCAACTCACTACGCAAGATTGGTAGCCGGCGCAATCTGCCGGCTACCAATCCGAAGATTTATTTCAATACTTCTGAGTAAGAGAAGAAAATGACAAAATTTTGGTAAACGATATCGTCCCGATCATCGTCATCATGGCATTGGGATATATCTGTGGAAAACTTAGCTACTTCGACGACGACCAGCGTCAGGGCTTGAACAAGCTCGTGCTGAACATCGCATTGCCGGCAGCACTGTTCATCTCCATCGTCAAGGCGACGCGCTCCATGCTCGCGCAAGACGCCATGCTCACTGTGCTCGGTTTCGTGGGCATCATCGTCATGTTCATGCTGAGCTATTACTTGTGCCGCCTGATGTTCCACCGCAGCATTCAGGAAGCTGCAGTGTGCGCGTTGATCGCTGGCTCGCCAACGATCGGCTTCCTCGGTTTCGCCGTGCTCGACCCGATCTATGGTGATTCGGTGAGCACGAACCTCGTGATCGCAATCATCTCCATCGTGGTGAACGCCGTCACCATTCCAATCGGCATGTACCTCATCAACGTCGGTCAGGCCAAGGATCGCGAACGTCTCTCGAAGCAGGCGGTCGCCAATTCCAAGGGTCAGGTGAGCATCGTCAACCCGAAGGACGACAAAGCCGTTGATCCTGCCAAGGATGCGAAGCAAGACAAGAACGCCGAGGTCATGGTGTCGAAGTCTTCGAACATGGGCAAGAAGAAGAACAGCAACCTTGAGGCACTCATCAACGCGCTCAAGCAGCCTGTGTGCTGGGCTCCGCTGCTCGCCATCGTGCTGGTGCTGCTCGGTGTGCGCGTGCCGTCCGCCGTCGCCCCGACCTTCGACCTGATCGCTAAGGCAAACTCCGGCGTCGCAGTGCTGGCTGCTGGCCTCGCACTCTCCACCGTCAAGTTCTCGATCGGCAAGGAAACGCTGTGGAACACGTTCTATCGCTTGATTCTCACGCCTGCCGTGTTCCTTGGCGTTGGCTTGCTGCTCGGCATGGGCAGCGATGTCAACAAGCTCTCGATGCTCGTCATGGCTGTGGCACTGCCTCCGGCCTTCTCCGGCATCATCATCTCGAGCCGCTACAACATCTACGTCAAGGAAGGCGCTTCGACCACCGCGGTCTCCACGGTTGCGTTCGCCGTCACCTGCCTGCTGTGGATCTGGCTCGTCCCGCTCGTCTGCCACTGAGTTTCCGCTCAGCGTAGCGGCAGTGTCTGGTTGATATCTCAAATAGGCGCTGCCGTGCGGAGGCGCTAGCGCAATGATATTGCGCAGTGACTGCCGTGCATGAGTCTTCATAAGCTCCGTCGATTCGTCGACGGAGCTTTCTTTTTTGCGCCCAAATATAGATTGGTCACACAACTTGCCTGCTCGAAATCCGTGCGCATAATACAGTAAAACTTTAAGTTTTACAAATTAACAATATCCTATGATTTCCAAGTTGTTAAGCGGTTAAGTTTAGTGGTATTTTGTGTATGTAATCAGGAATGCTCTATGGCGGAGCAGTATATTTCCGATTACATGCAATGAAGCACATCTGCAATGATGCAGTGAAGGAAGAAAGTAGGCTCATGCATATCAATATCAAGAAAACACTGGCTGCAATAGTTGGCGCAGCGGCACTGGCTGCCGTTGTTCCAGCGACTGCGGCACAGGCGGCAGACAACTCGCTTCACGTTTCGGGAGGCAAGCTCTATTCCGCGGGCAAGCAGTTCATTCCACAGGGAATCAACCATGCTTACCAGTGGTACCCGGAGCACACCAGCTCGATCGCAGACATCGCGAACGCCGGCGCGAACACCGTGCGCGTCGTGCTCTCGGGAGGTCGGTATGGCACGACCTCCGCGAGCGAAGTCAGCAATATCGTGAACCAGTGTAAGCAGAACAATCTCGTCTGCATCCTTGAAGATCATGACACCACTGGCTACGGAGACACCGAATATGCGGCAGACGCGAAGAGCCTCGACGACGCCGTGCAGTTCTGGAAGTCCGTGGGCAGTGCCATCAAGGGTCAAGAAGACTACGTCATGATCAACCTCGGCAATGAGCCCTACGGCAACAACACCGCTGCGCAGTGGACGGCGGGCACGAAGAGTGCCATCAAGCAGATGCGAGACGCCGGCTTCAAGCACACGCTCGTAGTCACCGCCCCGAACTGGGGGCAGGACTGGCAGGGCGTTATGAAAAACAACGCGAAGAGTGTCTACCAGCAAGACTCCAACGTGCTGTTCGACGTGCACATGTATGGCGTGTATAGCTCGGCGAGCACGGTGAAATCGTACATCGACTCGTTCGTCAACCAAGGACTGCCTCTCATGGTGGGCGAGTTCGGCAACAAGCACTCCGACGGCATTCCAGACGCCGCGACGATCATGAGCTACACCAAAGAGAAAGGCGTGGGCTTGCTTGCCTGGTCGTGGTGCGGCAACACGGACGGCGTGGAATACCTCGACCTCGTGAACAACTGGAACGCCGGCTCGCTTTCCAGCTGGGGCAACATGTTCATCAACGGCACCAATGGCTTGAAGCAGCGCGGCGTTGAGAAGGCTGGTATTTACGGCGGCGGCTCAAACGTTGGTGGCGGCGATACGACTGACGATGGCTACCCGATCTGCTCCTCTTCCTCGGTCGATCCTGACGGTGACGGCTGGGGTTGGGAGAACAACCAGAGCTGCAAGGTTGTGAATACCACTGGTGGCACTGGCAATACCGGCAATACTGGCACAACCGATGATGGCTACCCAGTGTGCTCGTCTTCCTCGGTTGACCCCGATGGTGATGGCTGGGGTTGGGAGAACAACCAGTCCTGCAAAGTCGTGAGCAACTCCGGCAACACCGGTAGCGACTCCGGAAACTCGGGCAGTGACTCCGGCAATACTGGCAATACCGGCGATGGCAATTACCCGATCTGCTCCTCGTCTTCGGTCGATCCTGACGGTGACGGCTGGGGTTGGGAGAACAACCAGAGCTGCAAAGTCGCAAGCAACTCCGGTAATTCGGGCAATTCCGGTTCCACCACGAGCCCAGACGGTTACCCATACTGCTCCTCGTCTTCCGTCGATCCTGACGGTGACGGCTGGGGCTGGGAAAATAACCAGAGCTGCAAAGTTCGCTAGTGAGTAATACTCAATAATTAATAAGTATTGAAAATCCGCGGGTCTGCTGTGCCGAAGCGCACGCAGACCCGCGTTCTATATATCTATATAATTTGATCGCGCGCGTCGCATTCTATAGTTGCAGATTATGGAACATCAGTCTTTTCAGCACCTGACCGAACACCTCAAGCCGGTTGCTCCGCGCGCGCAGGTCGTGCAGGGGGAGCAGTGGCGCATCAGCGTGCTCACCGACTCGCTTATTCGCATCGAGTGGTCGGAGCGCGGCATATTCGAAGATCGCCCGACGCAAACAGTACTCAACCGCGACCTCGGCCGCGATGTGCAGATGACGGTCGCGCACGCCGGCGCGAACTCCGGCGTGCGCATCGAAACGCCCGCGCTCACGCTCGACTATGACGGCCAGCCGCTCAGCAGAGAAGGATTGTCCATCGTGGTGAAAGGTGTGCCCGCGAGCCAGTTCAACACGTGGCACTACGGCGATGTTTCACGTGGAAACTTGAAGGGCACGACACAGACGCTTGACGAAGCAGACGGCGACGTGCCGCTCGGCGACGGCATCCTTTCGCGCGACGGCTGGGCTGTGCTCGATGACACGCGCAGTAATATTCTCGCGCAAGTCAGCGAAGTCAACGGCGAACCCAACCCGTTCGGCACGTGGCCGATCGCGCGCGAATACGTCACGTCGGCGAGCGTGACGGCGACCCCAGCTACCAAGATCTCTATTTCTTCGGCTACGGACTGCGCTTCACCGAAGCGATCGACGACTTCTACCGTCTCACCGGCCCGACGCCGCTCATTCCGCGCTGGGCACTCGGCAACTGGTGGAGCCGCTTCTACCGTTACTCACAAAACGAATATCTCGAACTCATGCGCCGCTTCAAAAACGTGGGCATCCCGTTCAGTGTGTCGGTGATCGACATGGACTGGCACATCACCGATGTTGACCCGAAGTTCGGCTCCGGCTGGACCGGCTACAGCTGGAACCGCGAGCTCTTCCCCGACCACCGGCAGTTCCTGCGCGAACTGCACCGCGAGGGACTGCGCGTCACACTCAACGAGCACCCGCGCGACGGCATCCGCGCGTTCGAAGACGACTACGCGCACGTCGCGCGCAATATGGGCGTCGATCCGGATTCGCAGGCACCGATTATGTTCGACCCGTCGAGCCCGCGCTTCATGGACGCGTACCTTGACCTGCATCATCGCATGGCGCGCGAGGGCGTGGACTTCTGGTGGGTGGACTGGCAGCAGGGCGGCGTCACACGGCAGAAGGGACTCGACCCGCTGTGGATGCTCAATCACACGCATTACCTCGACTCGCGCGATTGCGCGCAAAGCAGCGCGCAGAATGCGCAGAATAACGCGTATGTCAGTGCGCACAATAATACGCAGAATAACTCGCAAAATAATGTGCAGAATAGCGCGCACAGCACAGTGCCCGCGAACACTGAGCAGCCGCGCCCGTGGCCGCTCACATTCAGCCGTTACGCGGGCCCCGGCTCGCACCGATATCCGATCGGTTTCTCGGGAGACACGGTGATGACGTGGGAATCGCTCGATTTCCAGCCGCGCTTCACCGCAACAGCTTCGAATATTGGCTACGGCTGGTGGAGTCACGACATCGGCGGGCACATGCTCGGCTACCGAGATAACGAGCTCGAGCTGCGCTGGTATCAGTACGGTGTGTTCAGCCCGATCAATCGTCTGCATTCAAGTAACTCGCCATTCTCCGGCAAAGAACCGTGGAATTTCCCCGAGCCTATGCGCTCGCAGATGATTCGCGCACTGCGACTTCGCCACGAGCTGCTGCCGTATGTATATACGATGAATTATCGCGCCGCGTTCGGCAACCGCCCGCTTATCGAGCCGATGTATTGGCGCTCGCCACACGAGCCTACTGCGTACTGGTATCCGAACGAATATTATTTCGGCACGCAGCTGATCGTCGCGCCGATCACGCGCGCCGTCGATCCGCATACGCTACGCGCGCGTGCCGATTTGTGGCTGCCGCAGGGGGAGTATTACGACTTCTTCGAAGGCCGCCGCTACGTGAGCGCCGACGCTGGCGGGCGACGCCTGACAGTATGGCGCGGACTTGACCGCACGCCAGTGTTCGCTCAGTCTGGCGCGATTGTTCCTTTGCAGATACTGGAGGATGGCGCTGCCGTGAATTCGGTGGATAATCCTGCGCGCTTACGTGTGCTCGCGTTCCCTGGCAGCGGCGAGTTCGAGATGATCGAGGACTCCGGCGAATGGTCTGCGGCACTGCCGGCGACTGCGCGCACGCGTCTGAGCCAGCAGTGGGGCGAGGATGCAACGGTGTTCACGGTGTCAGCGGTGGAAGGAGATGCCGCGGCAGTGCCGGCAGTACGCGATTGGACAATCGTGTTCCGCGGTGTGGCACGGCCTGATGCCGAGCAAGCGCAATCGCTTCAGGTGTTCGTTGATGGGCATAGCGCGGTGGCGACCATGCACTATGATGAGTCCACGTTGTCGCTATCCGTCACAGTTGCAGCCGTTTCCGCAAGCGCGCCTGTGGAGATCCGTTTCGCCAAGCCGCTGGGCATCGCCAGCAATCGTGCGCTCGAGGACTGCCGACAGATTCTGCTCGAATCCCAGATGAGCAATGTCGGCAAAGACCTCGCATGGGAGGCGATCAATCGGCAAGGGGCTGCTGCGCTGGCGTCCATGCCGGCTTTGGATGTGCAGCCGGGTGCCCACGATCCGATCCTCACATCGCATGTTCCTCAATCGGTTATCGCAGCCCTCACCGAGCCTCTCCCTCGCTCCTAGCGACCAATATATAAGTGTCGCTTGGAGTGCGCTTGGTGACTCATATATAGATGAGTCACCAAGCAAATCTGCTGCCGTGCTCGCGTGCAGTTAACAGATCATTTCTGTTGCGTGCACGCGAGGGATCCTCTTCGCGTGCAGTTAACAGATTCGTTCTGTTGAATGCAGTTGTAGCCGTTTCTTCGTGCACAGCTAGCAGATTGTTTCTGTTGCGTGCACGCGGGAGATTCTCTTCGCGTGCAGTTAACAGGTTCGTTCCGCTGAATGCAGTTGTAGCTGCCTCTTCGTGCACTGTCAGCAGATTGTTTCTGTTGCGTGCGTGCGAGTGGCTTTCCTCGTGTGCATTTAGCAGATTGTTTCTGTTGCATGCAGCACAGTCGGCTTCTTCATGCACACTCAGCAGGATTACTCTGCTCCATGCAGCGGGGCAGGCTTCCTCACGTGCAGTTAACAGATTCACTCTGTTAAGTGCAGTTGAAGCCATCTCTTCGCGTGCATTCAGCAGAATGACTCTGTTGAATGTAGCGGTGTGAGTTTCTCTATGCACGCGCAGCAGGATTATTCTGCTCAGTGCAGTGCAGCAGACTTGCTCGCGTGCAATCAGCAGAATATTTCTGTTGCATGCACACAAGGAGCTCTCTTCGCGCGCAGTTAACAGATTCATTCTGCAGGGTGCAGCCGTAGCCGCTTCCTTGTGTGCACTCAACAGAATCTCGCTGTTAAGTGCAGTCGTAACTGTTTCTTTGTGCACATTCAGCAGGTTGCTTCTGTTGCGTGCAGCCGAAGTTGTCTCTTCGCGTGCAGTTAACAGATTCGTTCTGCTGTGTGTAGTCGAAGCTATCTCTTCGTGCACAGTTAACAGAACGGATCTGCAGAATACAGCGCGGGAATAAGTAAAGAAAAGGTGTGGGTGACAGTAATCTAACTGTCACCCACACCTTGTTAGGAGGGGTTCAACTTAAGCGATTATCACGCCTGCGGAGCGGCAGCGGTGAGGTCTGCCTTCACGCCGTCGTTGCTGCCGATAACGCCCTTGGCATTAAGAGCAGCGATCTGGTCGTCGGTGTAGCCGAGCGACTTCAGAATCTCTTCGTTGTTCTCGCCGAGCTTTGGAGCGCGCTGATAATCCGGAGCGTAGTTGCTCATCGTGAACGGCAGGCCAATGGTCTTGAACTTGCCGCGAGCGTCGCCCTGATCGATGGTGACGAGCGTGCCGTCTTCGTTCAGATCAGGATCGTTCTCGAGCTCGTTCCAGTCGAGCACTGGGCCAACCGGAACGCCCTTGGCACCGAGTTCCTTGGTGAGCGTGTACTTGTCGTACTGCATCGTGTATTCCTCGACGCGCTTGTACACCTCGGCCTTGTGCTCATCGCGAGCGTTCGGCGTGCTGAACTTCGGGTCGGTGAGCCAATCTTGGAAGCCCATGGCGTTGCAGAAGTTCTCGAAGCCCTTCTGAGACTGCTGAATAACGATGTACACGTATGCGTTCGGATCGGTCTCCCAGCCCTTGGCGCGGTAGCACCAGCCGAGCACCAAGCCACCTTCGGCGTTGGCTGCACGCGGAATGGCCTTGCCGAACTTGTAGCCCGGGTAGCAGTCGTAGTAGGAGAGCTGATGCAGATGATCGAGGATCAGCTGATCACGAAGCTTGATGCGGCAGAGGTTCAGCACTGCGTTCTGCATCGACTGATAGACGAACACGCCTTCGCCGGTGTGCTCGCGCTGCATCAGAGCAGCGAGAATAGCGATGGTCAGGTGCATGCCGGTGTTGGAATCGCCGAGTGCTGCGCCAGACTGGGTAGGAATGTTCTTATCGCCATCCCACCAGCCGGTGGTGGAGGCTGCGCCGCCTGCGCACTGTGCAACAGGTTCGAATGCCTTCACATGCTCGAAGCGGCTGCCCTGGTTGAAGCCCTTCAGCGATGCCATGATCAGCTTCGGGTTGATCTTATGCACTTCATCCCAGCCGAAGCCGAGCTTTTCAACGTCGCCAGGGCCGATGTTCTCAACGAACACATCCGCATCCTTGAGCAGATCGGTGAGAATCTTCTTGCCTTCAGGATCCTTCATGTCGAGCGTGATGGACTTCTTGTTAGCGTTGAGCTGCAGGAAGTACAGCGAATACGAGCCGTCGACATCGTTCATTTCGTTACGTGTCGGATCGCCGCCGTGAACCTTCTCGAGCTTAATCACTTCAGCGCCCAACCATGCGAGAATCTGGGTGCACGATGGACCAGACTGCACCTGAGTCCAATCAATAACCTTGATGCCTGCCAACGGTGCGTTGTTCGTAGCCTGAGCCATATGACCTCCTTGAATAGATATATAGCCAATTGCCACCCAATATACACCCGAATATTCGGCAAATCGGTGCATTTTAGCTACTGGAAACAACGTGCGCATATGTTGACACCCGCAATCTGCTTGGCTTCCGCCATGAAACCACGAAAATATGCTGTGAGGTAAGTCGCGCCATCATTATTTTCCCTCATTTTGCTGGAAGGGATATAAAACTCTTGTAATGCCAAGTATTTGAAATTAGTTTTCGTTGAAAAATAGTGGTTTCTGCGAAGCGCGTACATGCCCGCTCGGGAGTTTTATATCCCCGCCAGCAAAATGAGGGGGCGCTGAGAACGAGAAAAGCCAGAAATCGTTAGGATTTCTGGCTGATTAGTAGCGGGGCATGGATTTGAACCATGGACCTCTGGGTTATGAGCCCACGTTCTCTCATATTGTTCTAGTTTGTTATTGTCTATTATATAGTGCGACAATGGCTTAAAACACGGCATTTTGTTTGTTCCGTGTTGGTTGTGATTGGCGAGTTTGTCCAACTTTTGTCCAGATTATTTGTGTCCAGATTTGTCCAAATTTGGTAGCATAGAACCAACTGTTGAAGGAGTAGGCGATATGACGAAGCGGGAAACATCCGGACAGATCACCGAATTGGAGCGAGGACGGAAGTATTCGATTCGTGTCCGTCTCGCTCCAGACAATGAACATAAGTCTTGGCACTGGTCAAAGTCGCGTAAGGTCTATGGGAACAAAGCCGAGGCCACAGCAGCGATGGTTGCCTACAAGCAGGAACTCGAGGATGAGCGTTCCGGCAAGAACGTGACGGTAGCGGAATACGCTGACATGTTCCAGTCCAATCGCAAGGCTCTCGGTACGGTTTCTGTACTCACTATTGAGCGGGAACAACATGAGATTGACCGAATCAAAAATATCTTGGAGAGATAAGAGTAATCGACCTTACCTCGCAGCAGATTGAGAATGCCTATTTACGCATGTCGGAACAGGATGGAGCTTCGCCAGACGCCATTCACAAGGTCCATATGAAATTATCCCAGATCATGCGCAAGGCTTTCTTGGATGAACTGATTAACCGCAACCCATGTGATGCGGTGGAAGGTATCAAACGTCCAAAGGTGAGCCAACAGAAGCGTAGGGAAACGCGAATCACCAAGGAGCAAGCCTTAGCGTTCGTTCACAAGATCAAGCAAGAGCCGCAGGATGGACGAATCGTGGCTGTCTGGTTGGGCGTGGCCACAGGTCTTCGCCGTGGCGAAGCATTGGCGCTGGTGTGGGAAGACGTGGATCTAGACAACGCACGACTGCGTATACGCAAACAGCTCGGCAAGGAGAAGATTCTGAAGGATCCCAAGACTGCCAAGTCTCGACGTACCATTTCCATCGATAAACAGACAGTTGAATTTCTGAAACAGTGGAAAGCTCGCCAACATGACATGTTCAGCGCAGCAAGTGTTGAACAGCAAGATGATTCACCGGTATGCAGCAACGAATTATGCGGCTTCTTGGATCCTGACAACTTCAGCCGTTGGCGTCGAAAATTTTACGTCAAAGAAGGTTTGGCGCACTATGCCAATGAGACTCGATATGTTGATAAGCGCGGAGTCGAAAGGGTGAAACAGACTGGCTACGTCGGTCCTAATTTCCATGCGCTTCGTCGTGCTCAGGCTACACTACTTGTTGCCGGAGGCGTGGATCCTAAAACGGTACAAGCCCGTCTTGGTCACGAGAGCCTGAACACGACGTTGAATATCTATGCTGAGGAGGTAGGAGAAAACGACCGCAAGGCAGCTGACTTTATGGGAGAGCTGCTTCGCAGCCAATGTTAGTGACCTACTCTCCGTATGGTCCCATGAAACGGGATCCGTTGAAGTGCATCATATGATCTGGTGTGTCGGCGCACCATGCTTCGGTTTCCCATGCTAGTAGGGCGAGGTACTTTTGCATGGTCTTGCGATCAGGGAAGCATGAGACCAATACGGTTTTGTCCCACTGATCGGAGAACAGTTCGTGCAGTTCATTCTTTCTGGTCACGTCAACCGGGCCGTGAGTACTTGCAGCCTCCATGAGGAATAGCCACCCCCGTTTTGCGTCCCAAGCGATGACGTCTGGCGCTTTCTCGCGAGCCTTAAGACTGATTCCGAGTTCATCCAGCAATGCGGGGTCTACGGCACCATGCTTATGGTCAGTATCGTCGATATAAGCGACTTGGCATCCGGGAGCAAAGCGTGGCAGCATTTCCTCCACCATTGCTTTGATCAGAAGAGACTGACCACTTGGAGACAGATTCAGAGCAGTACCTGAAGGAAGAATCACAGGTGTTTTTGGCATGTTCTTCCGTTCCTCTGCAAGAGATTGATAGGATTCATACTGCTCGAGGAATTTCTTAAGAATCAATTCGAATTCGGACTCGCCGCGATGCAGCAGCATATTCAACGTGTCATTTGTTATACGGTAGTTCCATTTTGGAGAATTGATTGGGCGATCGGGTCGATCGGCATTCTCCTCCACTAATTCGGCGATTACGAATTGATGGAGCGTAAACCTGCGGATGGTTTCACGGGTATTTGGTTTGTAGTCCACTTCATAGTAGTCTCTAATCCAATCCATGATGGCGCGGGTTCCCAACATGGGATTGGTAGCCTGCTGCCAGTTGTCTCCGGGCTTGAGCTGAAGTAAGGCGAGCAATGTCATTGCGCTACGCTCATTTTGTTGGTCCTTGCCAACTCCAAGTTCGCGCAATGTGTCAATGGCATCAGCGATTAGCCGGCTTTTGTCCATGAAAATAAACCTCCAACCGTTTGATCAATCAGGCTTTGGCTTGCGTAAATATCAGTAGGTAGCAGACGCGAAAGCTGGATAAGCTGTTCCTTGGATGGACAGGGGAGCTGCCGTAGATCGGTTGCGTTGACTTGGGTGCTACCGGAAATCTGGCGGTACCAGTTGTCGATGATAGTTGTGGATAGCCAGAGCGTTAACCCGCGTGCGACATCACTATCCAGAGGCATTGTCCTACGCGATGTGCCCTGATGAATGTAATTCAACTTATTGTCGGCTGCAAATTCTACGTCACTGCTGAGGTACGAAGCATTAATGCGATGAAGCTGCTCTTTGGCTGAGAACCGATTGACAAGACAATAGTTGCCAGCCGGAAGCAAGACATTGCGATCGGTTGCGCTACTGGTTACCCATTGCTTTCGGTCACATTCGATAGGATGTTGGGTCCTCAGCCCATTTTGATTATCGGACCAGTATAGGGGATATCCGTCCACGGGCTTGTCTTCCGACAATAAATCACGGTTCCGAAACCACACCAACTTACCAGTCGAAACCCATAGTCCTCGAGCTTCCAAAGACTTGAATTCGGATAAGCGGGAATCTTGCTGTTGTATGCAGAGAATGAGGTCTTTCCCGAGGGTGATCGAATTCAAAGAAGCCTGTACTGATGATTGTGACCCCAATGAATGAGCCGGCGTAATATCACCATAAATAGTGACACTGTTTGTTTGCGGACGTTTCGATACCTTGAGCAGCATGATCTCCTGAAGAATGGACATGTCCTTGAAGTGCTCTTGACGAGAACCGTATACTGCGATCACATCAATGCTGCATTCATCGAAGAGCCATCCTCGGAAGTCCTTGAAGTATGCGCCATTCATCCACGAACGGGGAATAATCGCAACGCATTCTCCGCCTTCGGAAAGCGCCTGAATTGCAATCACTAGAAAAGCCGCATAGAGGTTGGTAATTTTCAAATCACCTCTACTAGTAGGAATGGTGATCGGACGAATCTTTTTGTATGGAGGGTTGAGGATGACTCGGTCAAATTTGGTATCGAGTAAAACATCAAACACTGACGCATTGATAACTTTTGCTCTATCGCAAACTTGAGCAAGGGAGAGCTCAGAAGCAGAAGCGAGCTGGGCATCCTGTTCGATGGCTAAGACGCTGCTACCGGGAGCTGCTTGGCGTGCAGTTACGGCTCCTAATATGCCGGTACCGGAGCCAAGATCAAGTATGTGAACGGGGTTGTCAGAGTGAGTGAAGAGACTCGCGGCTTGTTCGGCAACTGGCATAGGAGTAAGAAACTGTTCCCATTGCTGTTGCCGTTTCGGAGAGAGGGAGGCAGCAGCTTTGTTGCGTATCTCGGCGATGGTTTCACTCATGTGGTTAAGGATAACTGGTCCCATCGTCGTGTACGGAAAGGCCCAGTTCTCTTCTAGTTGCCTATGAGAAGAACCGGGCCGATATTTTTAACGTTGGCGTTTGGGCCAGCTGATGGGGATACCGCCATTGACGGTGAGGTAGTCGTTCAGGGCCTTCTGACTGATGTAGTCCTTGTTTCCCACTCGGATTGATGGCAGTGCATCCATCATTAGACGGGCCTTGGAACGACCTACGCCAAATATGGCTTGGAGGGCTGCGACATCGAGGAATTTGAGCTGTACGTCTGGCTCAAGCTTTTCCATGGCGTGCCTCCTTAGGCAATGCGAAATACGAGTTCCAGTAGCTCCAGATGACTTCTCGACAGAAAGTGACTTGTTTAGTCGCGAACTCGAGAAGGTCGGGGTGGTCAGCCTCACAGGCCTTCAGAAGATCGAAATACCCGTGAATGCGCTCTTCCTCCACCAGTTTGACAATGGACATGGCGTCGGATTGATTGCCTTCAACCAGTGCGATCTTTTTCCAGTCCGCACCGTTGAACTCGAGCACGTCTTCGGGACTGTATGGAGCTTTGTCCGGATCATCCATGTGGATCAGGTATCGAGCCATGCCACGGGGGTTCTCCAGTCGCAGGATTACCTTTGGGCCGCCGAATTGCTCAAAGAAACGCTCGGCGTTCTGACGCGTGGTCGTGTTGGCCCACATGGCGATCACATGTCTGTGTGGTTTCTTTAACTCGCCGGTGGCGATGTCGGCAATGTCCTGATCGTGTACGGGAGAGACGAGGATTTCCAGACCGCTGATCTTCATTCGGTTTTCCCAATCGTCGGGACAACTATCGCCCGGATAGATCAGACCGCACCAGTATCGTCCTTTTTCATTGGTTGTTTTTCGTTGATGAGTCATGTTGTCCCTCATCCCTCATCCCTTGTGGGGGCGTCGTAGTAGCCCCCACAAATTGTCCGTTGGGTGTGAGCGGGCTCTCGCTGTCGCTTCGCCCGCTTCGTCGTCGGTGCTGGGGCGTCGCAGTGAGTGGATGTCCTGATCCGTCATGAACGGCGCGTGGATATACTTCACCGTGTTGGATTCGCTATCCCAAAGGTAGCCATCGCCTGGGCGGTTATAGCTGATCTGCCATGGACGGGCACCACGCTGTACGGCGTCCTCGCCAAGGGCCATCACAGCCTCGCTCTTGGAATTCAGACGCAACGCTAACGTGGTAAGCAGTAGACTTCGGTAGGGCAGACTAGTGCTCACGCGCGGGTTTTGCGTGGCTACGACCACGGTACAGTTCAACGCTCTAGATCGAGACAGTGCCGATCTGATGGACTCCACGCATGCGTCCGAAGTCTTCTTGTCAGAACCGGAACGGATGAGGTCGGCGGCCTCATCAATGATGAGCAGGCGGTGCCGCTCGTGCCGATCATCGACGGTGCGGACTTGCCCACGCCAACGTTCGGCTCGTGCGTCCACGTCCGTGTTGAAAGCAGAAAGGAGCTCTTTCGCTTCTTGCAGGGAGTACGCTTTGTTGTCGAGCACGGAGACGTAGTTTTCAGCCTCCATGCCGGATTTCAAATCAATGAACCAGACTTCCCCGCCAGCCTCCACTTCTTGCCTGATGATGTTTGCGATGACACTGCCCTTGCCGGAATTAGATTCACCGATGATGGCGAGGTGGGCGGTGCGGGGTATCGAGGCCATTTGCTTTGGCCTCGATACCTCTGCACCTAGCTCATACCGTTGAACGGCATTTTGTCTCTTAAGAAGCATTATCGGAGCTCCTTCAGTTTTGCGAAGGTGACCTTGTATTGCGCTGATTGGAAGAGCTTGCGTGGAATGATCCGGACCTCGGTGGGCTGGAATCTCATTCCCAATCGTGGAGCTACTTCGTCCGCCCACTTGTTGATTCCCTCGTCGCTCGTGTAAGCGGCTGGAATTGTGAAAGTGATTCGTGAGGGGTTCCAGCGCCATTCCACGGAGCAGCATTTGATCTGTTCTTTCGTGAGGGACATCGGCTTAGCAGATAGTGCGGATGCCATGAGACTATTGCGTAGAGCGAATACCACGTATGCTGCGACCCCGATAACTGCAATAGCGCAAGCGATTGCAAGAATGGCAGCCGGATGTTGATGTACTAAGGTGATGAGTGCGTCCATTTGTCCTCCTTGGTTGGACTTAAGGTTTTGGATTGTGGATGTGGCTGGAGGACGTTGTCGGACGTCCTCCAGCGCTATATGTCAGATGCCGAGGGTCTGCTTGATCATGGCCATTTCGAGCTTGCTGGGGAAGATTCTGCCGATCGACATTCCGTCGAGCAGGACTTCGATACACTCGTAGCGGTTACCGGCTTTGCTGATACCCTGCACGATTTCCGCGTGCAGCCGTGGTGTCTGTTCGTCTGCCATTTCATCACCTCCTTTCCGCGTTGCGTTTGCGTGTGTAATTCCATCCAATCGCATGTCTGAAAGCATGCATTCAGAAAGGTGTAGAATTTACACTTTAGGTTTTGCTTTCTGTTGGAATAGCAACGTTTTGAGGATTTGGAGAATTATGCAAATTGATTCTGAAATGCTTGTAGAAGCATTAAAGAAATCTGCCCTGAAACAGGGAATGACATACAAACAACTTGGACGCCGACTGGGCTTCAGTGCGGATAAAGCCAAGAATGTGTTTACCGGTCGAACTCGGCTAAGTGGTGATGATGTGTTGCGTATTCTTGGGGATCCGCAATACGACTTACCGCGATTGAAGAAATATCTCCCATACTGGAGATTGCGTCGAGCAATAGTAGACGTCGACAGAAGTAGTGACATCATTGATGCTGTCAATGAGAGTGTGATGATGTTTCCTCGTCGTATTCAAGGATCTGCTATGCAGACGAATGACCATGAACCGTTGAGTGAACTTGCTCGAGATGTTATGGATGATAAGGAATGGTGGGTGCTAAGGAATGGCTGGATATGTTCGGCAGAGATTAAAGGAGCTCTGATTAGCTTTGCTCCAATCGCACCGGACTTTGTGACGGCTGTACGGGCAATGAAGAAGATGGGGTGGATTTATCGCAATGGTCAATCAGTGCATGCTGATTGGGAAAAATCAATGGAGGGGCGACCGGACAAAAAGCCTCAAGCAATTGTGAAAAACAGTTGCGTGCATTCATTTTGGACGAAAAAACGGTTTTGAGCTAGATGGTGACTTTCGTCAATCTGTTAGCGGCTCCGCTATCCAAGAAATTGAAGTCGATCGTGCCGCCCAACTAGAACACTACGTTGACGAAGTTGAAACATTGTTGAGAATTGGCCACGATATAAGTTGCCCGAAACTGCTGACAGATATGGCATATCGGTTAAGGCTATGTATCAAAGCAAGTTTGATTATCTAGAAACCAATGTTCTTGGGATGTGCGGTATCTACGATGAGTTGAAAGAAGAAAAATCGATATTGATCAAGATGTGGAACGACGATACAAACGAATTATGTCTGAGGACGGTAGTCATTATCGGTACTCAGTGTTGATCGATCCCATACTTGCGGTGAATGATCGGCGTGGGCATTTAGCTAATCCTACGCAAGATGATTGGGAGAGATACAGCAACCTTCAAAGCAGTGGACAATAGGTTGACGTGTTGATTCCGTGTGATTGCACTTGGTGGATTTGTCCAGAATTTGTCCAGATCCACGACTCGCGAAGACGTAATGGAAAACGAGAAAAGGCTAGGAACCACATGATTCCTAGCCTTTCAATTGGTAGCGGGGCATGGATTTGAACCATGGACCTCTGGGTTATGAGCCCAGCGAGCTACCGAGCTGCTCCACCCCGCGTCGGCTGTTTTGCACAGCTCTCACTAAATTACTCTTCTCAGCAAGAAAGTCAACTCGGCGTGTCGCGCCTAACGCCACTCGCACATGACACATATATATACGTGTCGATAGAGGTAATCCCGCGACACTTATATAGGAGTCACGAGATCGCCAGTCAGTGCTCGCCGCGCCACAGCTCCCGAGGTCAATCCGGGCGCGCATACTAGTGCCATGCCTATCAAGATTCCAGGCGGCCTGCCCGCGCGCGCGATCCTCGATTCCGAGCGCATCTTCGCACTTGAGAAGCCCGAGGCTGAGCGCCAGCGCGTTCGTCCGCTCAAAATGGTGATTCTCAATCTCATGCCGAAGAAAATCGAGACGGAGACTCAGCTGCTGCGCCTGATCTCGAAGTCCCCGTTGCAGGTGGAAATCGACTTCATGAAAACGTCGACGCACGAGTCGAAGCATGTGAGTGCGGATCACTTAGTCAAGTTCTATGAACCGCTTGAGTCGTTCGAAAACAATTATTACGACGGTTTGATCGTCACCGGTGCGCCCGTCGAGCATCTCAAATTCGAAGATGTGGATTACTGGCCCGAGTTCAAGCGAATTCTCGACTGGGCGTCGACGCATGTGTTCTCGACGATGTATATGTGCTGGGGTGCAATGGGCGCGCTCTATTACCGCTACGGTGTGCATAAAATTGACTTGCCGCAGAAGCTGTTCGGCGTGTTCCCGCAGTTCCTGCAAGACGAATACTGCTTCCTGACGAACGGTTTCGACGAGATCTGCCTGCAGCCGCACTCGCGCTTGGCCGGCGTGGACGAAGACGACATCGCCGCGAATCCCGCGCTGCAAGTGCTCACGTGGGGTCCGCAGGCGGGCCCGGGGTTCATCGCGACGCGCGACTTCAGCGAAGTCTTCGCGCTCGGTCACTGGGAATACGGGAAAAATACGCTCGCAGAAGAATATCGCCGCGATATGGCGAAGGGAATGACGAACGTGCCGTTCCCGAAAAATTATTTCCCTCACGACGATCCCGAGTTGAGCCCGCTGTTCTCGTGGCGCGCGCACGCGAACTTGCTGTGGCGCAACTGGCTGAACTGGGTATATCAGACAACTCCATATGATTTGTCCGAAGTTCCGCAACTTCGTGCGGAAGGAAAACTCGGCACCGACCGATCGATTCGGCACGAGCCGGTCGCTCCCCGCGAAGATGGATTCCTGCCGTTCGACACGGCGGAATACGGGTTGCATTACGAAGCGAAATAGTGTGCAAATAGTTCAGTAATGAGCTCGCAGATAAGTCAGTAAAAAGTAATACATAGCTGCCAAACTGTTTGTCAGAACATTTGACAAACAGTTTGGCGGAAGCTTGTAAAACCCAATATTTGCAACGTCTGTGAAGTTTCCTCCACAAACGAAACGCCAACCGCGTACGCGCGCGGTCACGTTGTCCAATATCGGGCTAATAATCACTGTTCAGTTAATTCGAGAACTCAGTCGAATGGTCACATACTGGCTGTTCGCTGGGCGAAAGCGCGACCATCTACCATACAATCCTGTATGTGCACAGGCCATACGCTTGAAGAAGGGATGTGCCAAGATGTGTCGGTGAGGTAACTCGCCGGTCACATTGGTCACATCGAGAAGGCTTACACTGGCAACAGAGAAGAAATACAGGAGGCATGAATGGTTGATGTGTTCACCGCGGGCGCTGTGACGCTTGCCGAGTCATCGATGGAAATGCCAAGCATCGATGACTTCCTTCCTCCCGAGATCCTGTTTCAGGGAACGCCTTTCGCAATCAACCGCATTATTTTCGTGCGTATTCTCGCAACGATCATCATGCTGCTCGTGCTCGGCATCACCGCGGCGCGCGCGAAGTTGATTCCGGGGCGTTGGCAGGGTGCCGTTGAATGGGTTATCGAGTTCGTCAAGAAAGACATCGTCTACCAAGTGATGGGCGAGGTGCGCGGCAAGCGCTACGTGCCGATGATCACAACGGTGTTCCTCACACTGCTCGTGTTCAATCTGTGTGGTGAGATTCCTGGCATGAACATTGCGGCCAGCGCAACGATCACGTTGCCGCTCGTGTTCGCCATGTGGTGCTTCGCACAATATTGGATCGCGGGCATTCGCGAGAAGGGGCTCGGGCACTTCCTGCGCGACGAGCTCTTCCCGAAGGGTGTGCCGTGGCCGATCTACATTCTTCTTTCCCCGATCCAGCTGCTTGAGCTGCTGGTTATTCGCCCGTTCTCACTGACCATTCGACTTTTTGCGAACATGGTCTCGGGCCACTTGATTCTTGCGCTGTGCCTTTCGGCCACGCAGTATTTCCTGATTGACGTGGTGAACAAGTTCATGATGCCGTTCGGTGTCGTGACGTTCGCAGCCGGCATCTTCATGTATCTGTTCGAGGTACTGGTTGCCTGCTTGCAGGCATACATTTTCGCCATTCTCACCACGGCATATATCAATATGAGCTACCCGGAGATCGACTGACCGCCGGCAAATATATTTGTTGCTGAACCAGCAATAATCAGAAAGGAAACAACAATGGATATCGTTACCCTCGCTGAGGTTGCAGGCAACCTGAACGTCGTCGGCTACGGTCTTGCAGCCATTGGTCCTGGCATCGGCCTGGGCATCCTGATCGGCAAGACGATCGAGAGCACCGCGCGCCAGCCTGAACTGGGTGGTCGTCTGCAGACGCTGATGTTCCTCGGTTTGGCATTCGTCGAGGTCCTTGCACTGCTCGGCTTCGTCGCTGCGTTCATCTTCCAGTGATCGCGTAGCCGAACTAAGCACATCATTCAAGGACAAGAAAGGAGGAGGGCGAAATGACCATAGCTGCCGACGGCGTGCAATTGTTCCTGCCGGAGACCTATGACATCGTGTGGTCACTGATCATTCTGATTATTGTGGCCGCGTTCTTCTACAAGTTCTTCCTGCCGAGGTTCCAGTCCATATTCGATGAGCGCACCGCCAAGATCGAGGGAGGCCTCGCCAAGGCGGAGCAGGCTCAGAAAGACGCCGAAGAAGCGAAGAAGAAGTATCAGGCGCAGCTGAGCACGGCGCGCGTTGAGGCTTCGAAGATTCGCGATGACGCGCGCGCAGAGGCTTCGCATATTATTGCGGACGCTCGCTCCCGCGCCGAATCCGAGGCCGCGCAGATCACCGCAAACGCCGAACGCTCGCTGGAATCCCAGCAGCAGAAGGCCATGGTGAATTTGAGGGGAGAGGTCGGCTCGCTGGCCACGACTCTCGCGACCAAGATTCTGGGTTCCGAGCTCAAAGATACCGACGTGCAGTCGCAGATGATCGACAACATGCTTGCCGATATGGAACGCGACGAAAGCAAGAAGTAGTGCCATTGCACAAGAAAGGGAGGTGACAGATGCGAGGAGAAGCTTCACGAGTAGCGGATCGCGAGTCGCGCAATTCGTTCGCTAATAAGCTGCGTGAGTCGGGCAGTAACGCGTGGGAGATCGGCAATGAGCTGTTCACCATCACGTATGTGTTCGATCACAACCCCCGTATCCAACGTGCACTCACCGATCCCGGCCGTCCAACCAAAGACAAGGTGGCACTGCTCAACGAGTTGATCGGCAATCAGGCGATGCCTCTGACTATGGATATTCTGACCGATTTGGTCGGCCGCAGTTGGAGCCGTGCGCGCGACATCGACAACGCCATTGAAGATTTCGCCGTTGACGCCATGATGTATCAGGCTGACTGCGATGGTAAGACGTTGGAAGTAGCCATTCAGCTGGCACAGTTGCAGTCCGCATTGCTGAACCTGCCGGTGGTGCGTGCGGATCTGTCTGACGATCAAGGCCCGCTGAACGTGCGCTATGAGCTGTTGCATGCCCTGATCGATTCGGCGAATTTCGACCGCATCACGGTGCGCCTTGCCGAGCATTGCACGCGTAACCCGCGTAATCGCCGCTACCTCGAATCGGTGCAGTGGTTGATCAACAAGTTCTCTCGCCACATGGGTGAGTCGATGGTCACCGTGACCACCGCTTCGCCGCTGTCGGAAGAGCAGATCAAGAAGCTCAACCAGATCTACGCGAAGAAGACCGGGCACCCTGTGCATATTCACTCGGTGGTCGATCCGACCGTGATCGGCGGAATGCGCATTCAGGTTGGCGATGAGGTTACCGACAACACGGTTGTCGCTCAGCTGGAGACCCTGCAGCGCAAGGTGAAAACGAGCGTGGGAGACTGAGCGTTCAGCTCGCCCTACGCGCATATGAATGTATACACAACAATAAGGAGTGATCATGGCAGAATTGACCATTGATCCCGCCACGATACGTAAGGCGCTCGATGATTTCGTCGACGCCTATACGCCGTCGGAGACGCCGACCCAGGAAGTGGGCCATGTGGCGACTGCCGGCGACGGTATCGCGCATGTGACGGGACTGCCTGGTTGCATGGCCAACGAATTGCTGACCTTCGAGGATGGCACTCTTGGCCTGGCCTTCAACCTTGACGCTCGTGAAATCGGCGTGGTTATTCTCGGCGATTTCGTTGGCATTGAGGAAGGTCAGGAAGTTCGTCGTACTGGCGAAGTGCTTTCCGTGCCGGTCGGCGACGGGTTCCTTGGCCGTGTGGTTGACCCACTGGGCAGGCCTATCGACGGTCTTGGAGAGATCAAGAGCGAGGGAAGGCGCATTCTTGAGGCTCAGGCCCCAGACGTGATGCACCGTCACCCGGTCGACCAGCCAATGTCTACCGGCTTGAAGGCCATTGACGCAATGACCCCAATCGGTCGTGGTCAGCGTCAGCTGATCATTGGCGATCGTCAGACGGGCAAGACCGCAATCGCCATCGATACGATCATCAATCAGAAGACGAATTGGGAATCCGGCGACCCGAAGAAGCAGGTTCGCTGCATCTACGTGGCAATCGGCCAGAAGGGTTCCACCATCGCCTCCGTCAAGCAGAGCCTTGAAGAGGCGGGCGCGATGGAATACACGACCATCGTCGCATCCCCGGCTTCCGATTCCGCAGGCTTTAAATACATCGCGCCATACACCGGTTCGGCCATCGGCCAGCACTGGATGTACAACGGCAAAGATGTGCTGATCGTGTTCGACGATTTGTCGAAGCAGGCAGAGGCGTATCGTTCGATTTCGCTGCTGCTGCGTCGCCCGCCGGGACGTGAAGCGTACCCTGGTGACGTTTTCTACCTGCATTCGCGTCTGCTTGAACGCTGTGCGCGAGTGTCCGACGATCTGGGCGGCGGCTCGATGACCGGCCTGCCGATCGTTGAAACCAAGGCAAACGACGTTTCCGCATACATTCCTACGAACGTGATCTCCATCACCGATGGCCAGATCTTCCTGCAGTCCGACCTGTTCAACGCAGGTCAGCGCCCGGCAGTCGACGTCGGCATCTCGGTGTCTCGAGTCGGCGGCGCAGCGCAGACGAAGGCGTTGAAGAAGGTCTCCGGCACGCTGAAGATCTCGTTGGCACGCTACCGTTCGCTGGAATCCTTCGCCATGTTCGCGTCCGATTTGGATGCCGCATCGAAGGCTCAGCTCAACCGTGGTGCGCGCCTGACCGAGCTGCTCAAGCAGCCTCAGTTCTCGCCGTATTCGATGGAGCAGGAAGTCGTGTCTGTCTGGGCAGGTACTCACGGCAAGTTCGACGATCTCGCAATCGCCGACGTGCTGCCATTCGAGCACGGTCTGCTCGAATATGTGGACCGCAACACCGACATCTTGAAGACGATTCGCGACACCGGCGATTTCACGTCGGAGACCGAAGCCGCGCTCGACAAGGCCGTGGATGCGTTCCGCGAAACCTATGTGACCAAGGCGGGTAAGCCGCTGGTCGACAAGAAGCCGACGCCGAAGAGCGTGACTCCTGTTGATCAGGAGCAGATCAAGGCCGGCGAAAACGCGCAAGAAAAGAAGTAATCTATGGCATCGCAACTCGCATTAAAAGGCAGGATCGCCTCCACGAGTTCGTTGGAGAAGATCTTCAACGCTCAAGAGATGATCGCAGCTTCGCACATCGCGCAGGCGCGTCAGTTGGCGCAGAATTCGAAGCCATACACTGATGCGATTTCGATGCCGTCCAGACCTTGGTATCGCACACCCATATCTCGCATCCGATCGTCAAGCGCGGAGACGGCAACCCGAACGTCGCCGTGCTCGCGCTGACGGCGGATCGAGGTATGGCCGGTGCATATACTTCGTCGATTATTCGTGAAACCGAAGATCTGCTTGCCCGTCTTGAAAACGACGGCAAGAAGCCGCAGCTGTTCGTGTATGGTCGTCGTGGTGTGTCGTATTACCACTATCGCAACCGTCCGCTCGAGCAGTCTTGGGAAGGCGATACCGAGAAGCCTGGCGTCGAAGTCGCAGATGCGATCTCTCGCGCACTGTTGGACGCATATATGAAACCGTCAGACAAAGGTGGCGTCTCGGAGCTCTACATCGTCTACACCGAGTTCATCAACATGGTGGTGCAGAAGGTGCGCGTGCTGCGCATGCTTCCGGTGGAAGTCATTGAGGAAGACAAGTCTCATCTCAATGTTCCCGACACGACCACCGCTCCAGATGTACGGCCGTTGTATTCCTTCGAGCCGAGCTTGGATGAAGTGCTCAATACAGTGCTGCCGAGATACGTGCGTTCGCGTATCCACGAATGCCTGTTCGAGGCGGCGGCTTCGGAAGTGGCATGCCGTCAGAACGCCATGCATACCGCCACCGAGAACGCGCGAGATCTGATCAACGATCTGACCCGCAAGCTCAATGCTTCGCGTCAGGCGTCGATCACTCAGGAACTTACCGAAATCATCGGCAGCGCCGATGCGTTGAACAAAAGGAAGAGTAGGAACGCGAAATGGCTGAGAACCAGACTGCAGCGGCTACTGATGAGGCCGCGGAGCCAATCGTCGGTCATGTGACGCGTATTCAGGGATCGGTTATCGACGTCGAATTCCCTGTCGGCCACATGCCAGATATCTATAACGCGCTGACCGTTGAAATCAAGCAGATGGGTCAGCAAGAGGAAGGCGAAGTCAAAGACGCCATCATCACCCTCGAAGTCGAGCAGCATTTGGGCGATTCCACCGCTCGTTGCGTGGCTTTGAAGTCTACCGATGGCCTCGTGCGTGGCGCTGTTGTGCACGACACCGGCGGCCCGATCGAGGTGCCGGTCGGCGATGTGACCAAGGGTCACGTGTTCGACGTCTCCGGTCATATTCTCAACAAGAAGCCGGGCGAGCACATCGAGATCAAGGAACGTTGGCCAATCCACCGCAACCCACCGGCATTCGATCAGCTCGAATCAAAGACCCAGATGTTCGAAACGGGCATCAAGGTCATCGATCTGCTCACGCCATACGTGCAGGGCGGCAAGATCGGTCTGTTCGGCGGTGCAGGCGTCGGCAAGACGGTTCTGATTCAGGAAATGATTCAGCGCGTGGCACAGAACCACGGCGGCGTGTCGGTGTTCGCAGGCGTTGGTGAGCGTACCCGTGAGGGCAACGATCTGATCGGCGAAATGGACGAAGCCGGCGTGCTCGAGAAGACCGCACTGGTCTTCGGCCAGATGGATGAGCAGCCTGGCACCCGTCTTCGTGTGCCGCTGACCGCTCTGACGATGGCAGAGTACTTCCGTGACGTGCAGAACCAGGACGTGCTTCTGTTCATCGACAACATCTTCCGCTTCACGCAGGCAGGTTCCGAGGTGTCCACACTGCTAGGTCGTATGCCTTCCGCAGTGGGCTACCAGCCGAACCTCGCCGATGAGATGGGTGCTCTGCAGGAGCGCATCACCTCCACCCGTGGCCATTCGATCACCTCGCTGCAGGCCATCTACGTGCCTGCTGATGATTACACCGACCCGGCCCCGGCAACGACGTTCGCCCACTTGGATGCAACCACCGAGCTGTCCCGTGACATCGCATCCCGTGGTATTTACCCGGCTGTGGATCCTCTGGCTTCCACTTCGCGAATCCTCGATCCGCGTTACGTCGGCCAGGCTCACTACGACTGCGCGAACCGCGTCAAGGCGATTCTGCAGCGTAACAAGGAGCTGCAAGACATCATCGCCCTGATCGGTATCGACGAGCTTGGTGAGGAAGATAAGACCATCGTCAACCGCGCTCGTAAGATCGAGCAGTTCCTCGGTCAGAACTTCTACGTCGCTGAAAAGTTCACCGGCGTTCCGGGCTCCTATGTGCCGGCTGAAGAGACCATCGAAGCCTTCACCCGCATCTGCGATGGCGTGTACGACAACGTGCCAGAACAGGCGTTCTCCGGCATCGGCGGCATCGAAGACCTCGAGAAGAAGTGGCACGCGATGCAGAAGGAATACGGTGACTGATGGCTGGCGCAACAATTGCAGTGAACATCGTTTCCACCGAACGTCCGGTGTGGAGCGGTCAGGCGAAGCAGGTCGTCGTTCCGGCCTATTCAGGTGGCATGGGCATTCTTCCAGGCCATGAGCCGGTGTTGTCGGTTATCAAGGAAGGTCGTCTGGATATCACCGATCCAGAGGGCAAGAAGTGCTCGTTCGAAGTGACGGGCGGCTTCATTTCCTTTGATTCGAACAAGCTCACCGTGGTTGTTGAGAATGCTCGCAGCATCGCCTACCAATCGGAAGCGGCTGAGCAAAGCGGCATAGTCGGCTGACCACGCTGAGAACTAGCTAAGCTAGGTCATCCTCAGCTGGCAGAGCTGAAAACCTTCAAGGGGCGGATTCTTCCGCCCCTTTTCTTTTCTCTTTCCGATCAATATATATTGGTCGTTTGGCGTAGCCGAACTGTCGCATGTGCACGCAGGTCGGGAAGAGTAGTTAACCTTAACGGCATGCGAATCATTGTTGCAGACTGCAGTGCCGAATACACCGGCCGACTTCAGGCCACACTTCCGCTGGCAAAGCGCGTGCTGCTCATCAAAGCAGATAACAGCGTGCTGATCTTCTCTGAAATCGGTTCATATAAGCCACTCAACTGGATGCTCTCGCCGTGCACAATCAAAGACATCACTCCAAATAACGCGGACGATGACCCCGCAACCGAAGTTCCGGAGAAGATTCTGCGCGTCACTGCAACAAAAACTAATGATGTGCTTGAGATCACAATGCAGCATATCTACAGTGACGAATCCTACGATCTCGGCGAAGACCCGGGATTGAAAAAGACGGCGTGGAAGATCACCTGCAGCGCTACCTCGCAGAGCAGATCGAACGCATCGGCGAAGGTGCGAAACTCGTGCGCCGCGAGTACCCGACCGCCATTGGTCCGGTAGACATCATGGCAATCGACGCCGACGGCACGCACGTGGCGATAGAAATCAAGCGACACGGCGGCATCGACGGCGTTGAGCAGCTGACCCGCTACTGCGAACTGCTCAACCGCGACCCGCATCTCGCGCCGGTGCGAGGCATCTTCGCCGCGCAGACAATCACCCCGCAGGCGCAAGTGCTCGCCAAAGACCGCGGTTTCACCACGTTGCTGCTCGACTATGACGATATGAAGGGCACCGACGACGGCTCCCTCCGCCTCTTCTAACTTGCCCAGCTACCAGTTTGCAAATTATGCGGAGCTTTTTGTGCATGTTGTCTAAGAACTTGCGGCAATATGCGCAGAATCTGCTTGCTTTGTGTGCATATTGTCTGTTCTGGTTATACAACTTGCATAGATAGGGTGCCAGATATGGGCATGTTGTCTAAGAACTTGCGGCAACCTGCACAAGGGGAGTACTGAAATGTGCATGTTGTCTAGCTTCTTTAGACAACATGTCTGTTTGCAAACTCTAATCTGGTCATGTTGTATAAGGTTCTTCGGCAACGTGTATTGCTAGGAAACTGATTTTATGCATGTTGTTTACGGTGCTACGGCAACTTGCATATAACACATTTGCGCATAACAAACGCATAACAAAAGGGTGATCTGAAATCTCAGATCACCCTTTGTAGCAGATGTGCGGATTAGTACTTGGCGAGAATGTCGACTACGAAGACGAGCGTCGAGTTCGCTGGGATTCCGTTCTGCTCGGTGCTGCCGTAGCCGAGCGACGGCGGCACAATCAGCAGTACTTCGGAGCCGACCTTCTGACCTTTGAGTCCTTCGAGCCATCCTTCGATCACGCCGCCCTGCATGTTCACGTCGAACGTGGAGTTGCGGTCCCACGACGAGTCGAACTGCTTGCCGTCGAGCAGCCAGCCGGTGTATTTCACCACGGCGTAATCCGAAGAAGTCAGCTTTTCGCCGGTGCCCTCAATGAGCGTCTGAGCCACGAGTTTGTCGCTGCCTTTGTAACCGTTCATGTCGATCGACGGTTTGCCGTCAGCTGCGTTCGTCACCTTCGGCAGATCAGACGGAATGTTCTTCACTTTCGTGCCGGTTGCCTTGGTCAGGTCTTTCGACTGGGTTTTCAGCGTCATCACTACGAGATACGACGAGTTCGAAGAGGAATCGTTCACGCCGTACGCAATCGTGGAGTTGAGCTTGAGCCCGCGCATCGCACCCATCAGAGCGGTGGTCTCTTCGCCTTCCTTCGGAATCACAATGGAGCAGTCCATCTTATTGGACTCCCACGTGCTGCCGGTGACGTCGCCGGTTTTCGCGTTCACATACATGCCCTGTGCGCAGACGCGATTGCCAACTTCCACCGTCGCGCCGTCGCCCTTTTGCAGCACTGCGTAGCTGCCGTCAGTCACAGTGAGCGGTTTCTTGAACTCAATAACTGGTTTCTCTCCGACTTTGGCAGTGTCTTTGACACCCGTGAGCGCGGGCGCAGAGGTCGACGAACTGCTCGAAGACGAGGCCGACGCCGACGAAGTAGACGAGGAGTTGCCGTTTCCGCAAGCGGCGAACGCGAGACAAGTTGCAGCAGCGCACACTGCGGCCGCACCTCGCATAATTTTCTTGCCGATTGCTGTTGTCTTAAGATTTCGCATACATCACAGAGTAACTGTGCGCATGTATTTATCTGTGTGAGATCTGCGTTGAGAACTAGGTGAATCGGCCTTTCGCTGTAGAATAAGAAATGTTATGACAGATGTACACGAAGAACGAGAACAGTCTCCTGTGAAGAAGGACGCTCCCGTTAAGAAGGAACCCACGCGCCATGCGAAGATCATGCGCGGGATTGTCACGCCGATTTTCGGCCTTCTTGCGGTCGCATGCATCGTGTTGGGTGTGCTCAACCAGACTATCTGGAAGCCGAACCCAAGTATCTCGGCCTCTGCGCCGGTGGAAAATACACAATATCTTCTTATTGACCAAGGTGTGGCCGATCTTGTTGACTCAACGGTGACGGTCACCGCAACGAGCGCAAGTGCCACCGCCAACGACGGCGTGTGCATGGCACTGACCACTTCAAAAGACGCGGCTGGTTGGCTGGCAGGGCAGTCATACGAACGCATTACCGGACTGAGCAGCTGGACCGAACTCTCGCACTCCATGCAGGAGGCGCAGGGTGAGGCGAAGACCTCCGATGCCGACGTCGCGTTCAAAGACTCCGATATGTGGTCGCAGGTCAGCTGTGACGCGGGCCGTGCGAGTCTGAACTTGAAAGAGGCGACCGACACCTCCGTTATTCTCGTCGACTTCGGTCAGAAAATTTCCGACGGCACGATTGACCTGCACTGGACCCGTCACAATATTCCGAACTTCGCTCTGCCGTGGTATTTCGGCGGCGGACTTTGCGCCATTCTCGCGGTACTGTGCGCATCGGTGTTCGCGATGGATATGAGCGCGCGCCGCAAGCGCATATCCGCACGCGCTGAAAAGGCACGCGCCGAACGGCACGAACGCCGCAAGGAAGAGCCGAAGATCAGCGAGGCGCTCGCCGGTTCGCTGGCCGCTTTGAAGCCGCGCGGCAAGTCGAAGAAGAGGGGAGCGGCGCGCCATGGCCGTCACTCCGGTTCCGCAGGCGCGACTGGTCGCGTGCAAGCGGGCGAGTCGACGCCGACGATCGTCGATCCGCATTCGCGCAATATGCTCGCGGAGAGAACTTCGGCAGCTGGTGCTGATACTGGCGCTGGCTTGGGCACGGGCGACGCCGTGAACGCGAACGAAACCGAGACTTCTGCGCAGAACACGCAAGATACCGCCGCAACTTCGGTGATCTCGCCTGAAGAACTGCAGAGCTACTTCGCCCGCTTCGCACAAGAAGTCGGTGTTGATGACTCCGCGCAGACTGCCGCTGATTCCGCGGATGACTCCGCCAACAACTCCACTACTTCATCTGATGCTTCTTCTGGCACTTCTTCCGACACTGACGGTAAGGAGAACGACTAAATGAACACACGTAAAAAGATTGTCTCCCTTGGTGCCGCAGCTCTTTCGCTGTGCATGTGCGTGACGCTCGGCGCGTGCGAAGGTCAGCTGCCGCAACCAGCGAAGGCGACGGCTTCGGCGTCTGCGTCGCCGAATTTGACGACGGATCAAGAGAAGAAGATGCGCACGCAGATTCTGGAGGCCATTCAGAAGTGCAACGATGCGAAGACGACCGACGGACTTGACAAAGTGATGTCGGGCCCCGAGCTCGCCGTTCGCACGAGTGAGATTACCGTGGCTCAGAAAACCGGCAATCTCGATGCGAAGACGACGATTCCGACTGATATTACGCAGACTATTATTCCGACCGATAGCGGCTGGCCACGCAGTGTGTTCACGATTACCACGACCACCGAGGATCAGCAGTCGAAGCGTTTGCTCGTGTTCGATCAGGAGAGCGCACGGCAGAACTACAAGCTGTGGGGAGTCGCACGCTTGTTCCAAGGTGTGCAGATGCCGAAGTTCACTGTGCCGGAGATCGGCGCGCAGATGGGTGCCGACAACGACTCGAATTTGAAGATGACGCCGAAAGAGGCTGTCGCACAATACGCTGACGTGCTGCAGAACGGCACGAACAGCAAGTATGCGAATGATTTCGCCGACGATTATTTGCGTCAGGAACTCGCCACGCTGTCGCAGACCGTGCAGCAGGGCATGGAGCGCAACAAGGGTACGCAATCGCAGACCTTCACGCCTGTGGATGGTCAGATTCGCATCATGCGTTCCGCCGATGGTGGCGACCTGGTGGTGGCGCAGATCAATTCCGAGTGGACTCGCACCGCCGGTGAAGGCCGTGAATCGCAGCCGGCTTCCGATTCCGAAAAGGCGTTGTTCGGAGATGGCAAGGCTACGAGCACGATGCGCGTCACCTATGTGAACGTCGTGGCGCTGTATGTGCCGTCTGCGAAGTCGAACGCGAAGGTGACGGCTGTTGGCGCTGAGAGACAGGCTGTGAAGGTCGAGGCGATCTGACCTGTCCGGCACGGCTGGCTAGCTGACGGCGGTGCTTGAGCACATGTGTTAGTTTCTCGTTTGTTGTGATTGTGATTGCATGCAGCATTGCATGCGGAAAGGGGCATCATGCCAGAAGGTGATTTCAAGCCGGGTATTTCGTTGGCAGGCGCCGTTGATCTTGAAGCGCTGAAGCATCAGGTCAAGGCCGAACCTGGGCAGCAGGGCGGAGCGCCTGCGGCTGGCGGCTACGTTATTGACGTCACGCAGCAGAACTTCCAGGCTGTGGCGCAATCTTCAGCCACATATCCGATCGTGGTCTTCATGTGGGTGCCGACCGACAACCGCTTGTTTGATATGGCTCAGAAGCTTGGCGATGCCATCAACGGCATGGACGGCAAGCTGCAACTGGCTCGCATCGACGTGGCTTCGGAACCGGAGATCGCCCAGGCGTTCGGCGTGCAGGGCGCTCCGGCGCTGTTCGCGTTGATCGGCGGACGCCCGATGCCGATTCTGCAAGGCATGCCATCCGACGAAGAGATGACGCAGATCACCGAGCAGGTGCTTCCGCAACTTGTGCAGGTGGCGGCTCAGGCTGGCGTGACCGGCACTGCGCCATATATGAACGGTTCTTCGGATTCTTCTGACAGCAGCGAGAAGTCTGCCGAGCCGCAGATTCCACCGGAGCACGCCGAAGCGCATCGTTTGGCGCAAGAGGGCGATTACGCTGGTGCTGCTGCAGCCTACGAGCAGGTGCTCGAGCGCGAGCCTGATGACACGTTGGCTCAGCGTGAGCGTGCCAAGGCGCTACTGTTGGCTCGTTCTGCCAAGGCCGATGTGCGTGCGGTGCGCGAGAAAGCTGCAGCGAATCCAGACGATCTCGACGCACAGCTCGCCGTCGCAGACGTCGACATGATCGGTGGCCAGATTCAAGACGCATTCGACCGCCTGCTCGACTTCCTCGCATCGCATCCCGATCAGCTCGAGCCGGTGCGTCAGCGCATGCTCGAATACTTCCTGATCCCTGAGCCGAACGATGAGCGCCTGATGCGTGCCCGTCGCCGTCTCGCCACCCTTATGTACTGACAGCTACCACAGCTACTGAATTTTCGAGCGTTGCTGCAGGGTATTTCGCTTACGAGGAGACATTAAGGACGCATTTGGCAAGTACAATCATCGAAAAACGTTGGAAAACCGTCACCGATATGTGCGTATATGCTCAGTAATGTCTCCTCGTAAGCGAAATACCCCCGCACCAACATTCGGTACGCAATCGCTTCATCCCTACCTGTCTTTGCCCTCATTTGCTGGTGGGGATATAAAACCGTTATAGCGCTGGGTAGTCGGAAGCCATTTTTGTTGGAAAATAGCGGTTTTTGTAATCGGTCCACATGCGTGTAATCGAGTTTTGTATCCCCACCAGCAAAATAGAAGAACAGAGCGACGGTCAGCTGAGCATATTGTGGCCGAAGATCTGCTCGAAACGCGGGCCTTCAGTGGCGAGTTCGCGTTCGAAATCCTCCTGCCATGTGTTGTATGGCTTCCAAGAGAGCTCGTCGTTGCTGAATCTGCTCTGATCGGTGATCTCAGTCACGCAGAACTTGGGAATCACAAGATTCGTAACGGGCATGCTGCGCGCAGCCTTCGCAATAATCAGCGGAGCGTTCGCGCCGCCATACACGTCGAACACCCAGCCATCTTCGCCAGTCCACACGCTGTACCGATTTTTGATCACCAAGTCACCGCCGCGTGCGATCAGCTCGCCGGCGATGCGTGTGTCGATCGCGCGGCTCGCCTCGTAGCGTGTGCCGCCGTATGATGGGCCTTTCACTGCCATCTCGCCGGAAGTGAACGAGTCGCGGTATTCGTCAAGTACTTGTTTCGGGTCGGTTGCCGAAGTCAAATCGATATGCAGACTCGATGATTGCAGGCGCACGCGCAGTGCGTAGTTGTCATCGTGCACGAAGTAGCTCGAGATGATAAGACTCGACTCGCTGTCTTCAACGAGCTCTTCGGGAATCTCACGCACGAAGAAGCTGCGCTCGTATTCGAAATCGTCAATTCCCTTGATATCAATGGACATATTCTCAGTGTAGTAACACCATTGGCAATATGTGCGAAATTCCGCAATATTGTGCTGATTATTGTGCAATTTCGTGCATATTGGAGAATGAATGTGATGTGCTGGGATCGGGGCATAGGTGATTGGTGGAACACGCGAAAATATGAGGTTAGGGGTACAGTAGATCAAGTATGGGCTCGTAGCTCAGCGGATAGAGCGTTCGCCTCCGGAGCGAAAGGTCGTGGGTTCGAAACCCATCGAGCCCACTTTTTCTTCTTGTAATCATTTTCATATATATCAGTGAATATGGTTGTGGGGCGTGCACTAATAGCGCACGCCCCACAACCAATGAAGAAGGAAGAAAATAAGTCGTTAGATAGTCAGTTGAGCGTGAACCTCCTTGGTGCCGGCAGCGGCGGTCGGGATGGTGGTGCCGGAGACCGGCTGGCCATCGACGGTGAGCGACGAAGCGCCGGTGCGCTTCACGTCAACGATGTAGCGGGTGCCACGCCAGACGCGCTCGATGTGCAGGTCGGTGAACTTCTGCGGGAGGTGCGGCTCGACCTTCAGGCCCTGAACGGTTGGCTGCACGCCGAGCAGGTGCTGCGACACGTCGACGAACGTCCAAGCGGCAGTGCCGGTCAGCCAAGAGTTCTTGCCTTCGCCGGTGGTCGGAGCCTCGGGGCCGGCGACCATCTGGCAGTACACGTATGGTTCGGTGCGGTGAATCTCCGAATACTCCTCGGTGTATGCCGGGCAGGTACGCGTGTAGACGTTGAATGCCTCATCGTTGTTATTGATCTCCGCGTTCGCAATCGAAATCCACGGATTGTTGTGGCAGAAGATGCCGCCGTTCTCCTTGTATCCGCGCGGGTAGGAGGAAATCTCGCCGAGTTCGATGCGATAGGTCGAGTATGCGGGAGCGAGAATGGCGGTGCCCCAGTCGCAGGTGAGCAGATCCTTCGTGGACTGCAACGCCTGGGCTGCCTTGCCGTCATCCACGCCGATGCCAGCCATGACGCACATGCCCTGCGGTTCGATGTAGATGCGGCCTTCGGTGTCTTCGCCAGTGCCGACCGGGTTGCCGTTCGCGTCGTATGCGCGGCGGAACCATGCGCCGTCCCAGCCGGCGTCAAGCGTCGCCGCGCGCACCTCGTCAACGGCCTTGCGCGCGTCAGCGGTTTCGGAAGCGATCTGCTCGTCGGTCAAGCCGCAAGCTTTGCCGTATTCCTCAAGAATCTGCGCGTACTGCTCGCCGTAGAGCACGAACATGCCTGCGATGAACACGGATTCGGCGATGCCGGTGTCGTTGTTCTCAACGGTCTGGAAGCTTTCGCTAGGGGTGGACGAGAAGCAGTTGAGGTTCAGGCAGTCGTTCCAATCCGCGCGGCCGATGAGTGGCAAGCCGTGTGGGCCGCGATGCGTCATCGTGAAGTTCACCGAGCGGCGCAGATGCTCGAGCAGCGGCTTCTCGGAGCCGGACTCGTTGTCGAACTGCGTGGGTTCGCGCAGAATCGAATCATCGCCGGTTTCGTTCAGGTATGCGAACACGGAGGCAACGAGCCAGAGTGGGTCGTCGTTGAAGCCGCCGCCGATATCGGCGTTGCCCTTCTTCGTGAGCGGCTGGTACTGGTGCCAGGCCGAGCCGTCGGGCAGCTGCGTGGCGGCGATGTCGAGAATGCGCTCGCGGGCACGTTCAGGAATCATGTGCACGAAGCCGAGCAGGTCTTGGTTCGAATCGCGGAAGCCCATGCCGCGTCCCATGCCCGATTCGAAGTAGGAAGCGGAGCGGGAGAGGTTGAACGTGACCATGCACTGGTACTGATTCCAGATGTTCACCATGCGGTCGAGCTTCTCATCGCCGGTCTTCACCTGGAATCCGCCGAGCAGTCCGTCCCAGTAGGTGCGCAGATCGGCAAGCGCCGCGTCAACCTTCTCAACGGTGTTGAACTTCTCGAACAGCGCATGTGCCGGCTTCTTGTTGATGATGCCCACCTTGAGCGGATCGTTCGGATCCTCCCACTTCTCGTCGTTCGGCACCTCGATGTAGCCGAGCATGAACACGAGCGTGCGCGATTCGCCTGGCATCAGCTCGACGCGCACTCGCGGCGCGGCGATCGGCGACCAACCGTAGGCGATCGAGTCGTGCGCGCGTCCCTCGGTGATCACTTGTGGGGAGTCCCAGCCGTTGAATTTGCCGAGGAATTCGTCGCGGCTCGTGTCGAAGCCGATTGTCGGCTCATTCACCGAGTAGAACGCATAGTGATTGCGGCGTTCCTTGAACTCTGTCTTGTGGTAGAGCAGCGTCGCCTGATCGGTCTGCTCGACTTCCACTTCGCCGGTGGAGAGGTTGCGCTGGAAGTTGCTCGCATCGTCGACCGCGTTCCACAGGCACCATTCCACGCAAGCGGTGGCGTCGACCACTTTGGCTTCATCAGTAGTGTTCGTAAGCGTCAGCTTATTGATTTCCGCGGCAGTGTGCAGCGGCACGAACGCCGTCAGTTCCGAGGCGACACCCGCATATTCCGCTTTGAAAATCGAGTAGCCCATACCGTGACGGCACTCATAGAAATCAAGCGGCGTTTTGAGCGGCAGGAACGTGGGCGACCAGCTGGCGAGCGGCTTCGCGTTGTCGCTCGCGTCGCTCATCAGTGTCAAATAGAAGTTGCGCGCGCCTTCGTCTGCGGGCACGCCGTTGTAACGGTAGCGGGTGATGCGGCGCAGCTTCGCGTCCTTGTAGAACGAGTAACCGCCCGCGGTGTTCGAGATCAGCGAGAAGAAATCTTCGCTGCCCAAGTAGTTGATCCACGGCAGGGGAGTCGCGGGCGTCTCGATCACATATTCTCTTGCTTCGTCGTCAAAATGACCGAATTTCACTTCGTCTGATCCTTTCGTAGGGCTGGCATCAGCAGAAGATGTTGCCCGCGTGTGCTGTGTTGTGTTGGATTATTGCGTATGCGGCCGGTTGGCTGCTCGTTTCGCGCCTGTGCGAACCGCTTAGTTTTATGATAAAACAAGATAGCGGAAACGTTTCCACAGCGTGTCGCGTTGAAATGTGTATCATAGTGAAACTAAGAGCACAGTATTGCAGTTATGCATTCGCATACTGCCGATTATTTTGGACTGCCGTTGCGTAACGACGCGTTTGCGAGCTGGATATAGCAGGTTTGACACGCAAATTTCGCTGATATGTGGTGATGCAGATTTACTGCTAGATACTGTGACGCAAGACTTAGAACGTTGCAATTGCAAGGATTACGCAAGATTATTTGCGAGGTGGTGACATGGCCAACACAAATGATGAGGCCCGTCGCGGCGCACAGAATGCCGCTGTGACTATTCGCGACGTGGCGGAACGCGCAGGCGTCGCCGTGTCGACCGCCTCGCGCGCGCTTGGTAACGGTTCCGCTTCCGAGGCAACGCGCGAGAAAGTGCGGCGTGCGGCGATGGAACTCAATTTCGTGCCAAACGCCGCCGCAAAGCGTCTGCCCAGTGGAAGAAGCAACGTCGTGGCGCTCGTCGTGAACGAACCGACCACGTTCTTGTTCCAAGACGATTTCATTTCCGGCATGCTCGGGCAGCTTTCACTTTCGTTGACTTCGCGCGGATTACTGCCGTTTTTGGTACTCGCGTCACCGGAGGATTCCGAAGGATTTAACGATCTGCTGATGCGCTCGGGGTGCGAAGGGGTGATCGTCGCTTCGATTCATGAGGGACGTGCGCTCATCGATAATCTGAAGAAGTTCGACAAGCCGGCGGTTTTCGTGGGAAAGCCGCCGGAAAGCTTCAAATGCCCGTTCGTCGACGTCGACAATTTCGATGGAGGATTCCAGGCAGGTCACCGCTTACTGGAACGGGGTTGCACGCGCTTGGCGGTGATCGAAGGACCTCGCGATATGCCGACGCCGCGAGAGCGCACTGCCGGATTCCGCGCAGCGTTGCAAGAGGCTGGATTGGAGCCGGTTGCAACCTATTCGGGCAGCTACGAGATGCAAAATGGTATTGCGTCGATGGAACGCATCATCAAGGAACATCCCGAGGTGGATGGTGTATTCGCGCACTCCGATCGCATCGCCGCCGGCGTGATTCACGTGTTGGCGCGCAATAACAAGCGTGTGCCAGAAGACGTTGCCGTTGTTGGCTTCGACGACCTACAGGTGGCTACGTTGCTGAACCCGCAGCTGACGACGCTGGCCCAGCCGGTCGCTGATCTCGCCGATGCTGCCGCCGAAATGCTGCACCACCGTCTGAACACTGGCGAGTGGAAGGTCATGTCGCAGCGCTTCCCTGTGCGCTTGGTAGTCCGCGAATCCGCCTGACGCCACCCGCAGATTCGCCTGACCTCACCCGCGAATCCATAGGGCATCCCCAGCCGGAATCGCTGTCAAATCCACTTGACGTCCCAACTCTCTATTGCTGTCTTTTGCCGTTTTACCAACTGGTTTTGCCGTTTTGTACGCTATTTCAGCTGGATTATGTGTAATAACGGCGAATCCATCTGTCAGAACGGCAAAAGTAGCTGATTTTGCTGTTTTGTCACTTGGATTTGCTGTTTTATACACTGTTTTGGCTGCAATATAGGTGATAACGGCAAATCCGTTGGTGGAAACGGCGAAAACGCGGTTGGGCATGCGCAAGGTTAGGCATATGCAAGGCTGGGAAATGTAAGAGCTGGGGGAAGAGACGAAGCACAGTTTCGCGCTGCAAAAAATCTCACATCAGCACCGGCGCATTCGATAAACTTGCCGATAACAACAATCTCAGACTGGCGTAAAATCGCCAAAACTGATTAGTAATATCATTTAATAAATTACTTATAACGCTATTAAATAATTTCATTTAACTATATATCTTCCATAGTTTCCAACAGATCGCCATTATTTGCAACACGCCGATGCTAGACATTCCACAGCTGAGTTGTATGGTAATGATTACGTAATGGAAACGATTCCATTGCAATGTTTGTGTCCACGTGGCGGCCAATGGAGGTCGTCTCCTGAAAACTTCTGTTGGCAGGGTAGTGGAATCCGTGCATGACGAGGTGCGCGGAAACGGAGAAATGAGGAAGACATGAAGCATTTCAAGCCGCTGCTTGCATCCGCTCTCACCGTTGCGATGCTGGTAAGTATGGGAGCCTGTGGAGGAAGCAACGGTGCGTCCTCCGGCAATTCCGGAGAGGGAACGGTCATCAAAGTGCAGACGTTCAACAACCCGGGATTCGGTGCGGCAACGTCGGAGCGCCCGGGTGCGGATCTGTGGAAGAAATTCGAGGAAGCACACCCCGGGGTCAAGGTTGAGGAAACCGCAGCAGCGTCGTCCGACGATGCGCGTGCCGCGTTCAACACCGCTATTTCCACTGGTTCCAACGCATACGACGTCTACTTGACCGAAGTCGACTGGATGCCGTCGCTCATGGCGATGCCCGACAAGTTCGCGGACCTGACCGAAGCCACCAAAGGCAACGATTGGGTGGATTGGAAGACCCAAGGCGCCACCGTGAACGGCAAGCTGATCGGTGCCGGCACGACATCGGCCCTGAGGCCATCTGCTACCGCGCAGATCTGCTCGACAAAGCAGGCATGCCAAGCGATCCTGCCAAATTCGCAGAATGGGTCGGTGGCGACAACGCCACGTGGGAGACGTTCTTCAAGGCAGGCGAGGAATACACAAAGAAGACCGGCCTGCCTTGGTATGACTCGATGGCGAGCAACTGGCAGTCGATGATCAATCAGCTCGAGGAATCCTACGTCTCTAAAGACGGTAAGATCATCGCCACTGACAACAAAGACGTGAAGGATCTCTACGATCAGCTGACCGCCACGAAAGACATGTCGGCGCATCTGCAGCAGTGGTCCGACGACTGGAACGCCGCGTTCAAGGCCGACGACGGCTTCGCGACGATCCAGTGCCCGCCGTGGCTCATCAATAACATCAAGGGCAACACCGGCGAAGATTTCAAGGGCTGGCAGATCGCCGACGTGTTCCCGGGAGGCGGCGGCAACTGGGGTGGCTCCTACCTGGTCGTGCCGGAGTCTTCGCAAAACAAGGAACTCGCTACCGAACTCGTCGCTTGGCTGACCGCTCCCGAACAGCAGACCGCGGTGTTCACCACGGCGAGCAACTACCCGAGCTCGAAGAAGAGCCAGGAAAGCAAGGAAGTCTCGTCGAAGACTGACCCATACCTCAACGACGCCAAGGTGGGCGAGATCTTCGCCAACCGCGCGAATGCCTACGATGTGGTGCCATACAAGGGCAATCAGTACTTCGATATTCAGACCAAGATGACGGACGCTCTGAATCGAGTCGACGTGACGCAGGAGCAAGACGCCGACGCCGCATACAAGCAGTGGACCGAAGACGTCAAGGCACTGTCTTGACAGTAGTGAGCGGCCGCGGTGCCGATCGCCGCGGCCGCTCACGCTATGCACGCTATGTATGCGCGCTGTGCGCAATGTTGCCGCAGTCACATACTACAAATAATTAATTATTGTAAGTAATTAATTATTATCAATCATTCGCAATATAAGCGTTCCATCAGTGCGCACAGTGCTGTGCCCGCACAATGCGCTGGGCAGGGGAAGCCGGCGCGGCAGTGAAAGAGGAGAATCATGTCTGCAATTCCAGTGGAGCCGGATCGCGCGAGTAAATGGCGCACGCGTCTCGGCCAGTTTGAGTGGAAGGCGTCGCCGTATCTGTATGTCGCGCCGTTCTTTATTCTGTTCGCCATCGTCGGGTTGTTCCCGTTGCTGTACACGATGTATATTGCAACGCGGCAATACAACACACTGACCGGCGACAGCGGCGTGGCCATCTGCGGCGCAACCTGCGGAAGCGATACGCCTAGCATTTGGGCGAACTTCCAGTGGGTGCTGCACCAACAGTCGTTCTGGTATGCACTGCGCAACTCGTTCTCCATCTTCATTTTGAGCTCGGTGCCGCAGATTATTCTCGCGCTTTTCCTGGCGTGGATGCTCAACGCGAATCTCAAGGCGAAGACGTTCTGGCGCATGGGTGTGTTACTGCCATACGTGGTCGCGCCATCTGCCGCGGGCATTATCTTCTCGCAGATTTTCTCCGACAAAATGGGCGTGATCAACACGCTGCTCACGAATATCGGACTGAACCCGATCGCGTGGCACGGCAGCGCGTTCTGGTCTCACGTGGCGATCGCAACCATCGTCAACTTCCGCTGGGCCGGCTACAACGCGCTCATCTTCCTCGCCGCAATGCAAGCGATTCCCAACGACGTGCTCGAAGCTGCCGTGGTCGACGGCGCGGGCAAATGGCGCACGTTCCGCTCGGTTATTCTGCCAATGCTCAAGCCGACGCTCATCTTCGTGATCATCACGTCGACTATCGGCGGTCTGCAGATCTTCGACGAACCGCAGATGTTCCACAACGGCACGTCTGGTTACGGCGGGCCTAATCACCAGTACCTGACACTCTCGGTGTATCTGTGGGACATGGGCTTCAACAAGGTGACGATAGGGCAGCCAAACATGGGTCGCGCGGCCGCCGTCGCATGGCTGCTGTTCCTCATCATCGTGGCCATCGCCGTTCTGAACTACTTCCTGACCAAACTGATGGCATCGGGCAGTTCAGGAAAAATCAGCAAAGAGCAGGCGGCGAAATTCGCAGCCAAAGCAGACCGTGAATACGAACTCGCTCGCCGTAGCGGCGTGACCGCACGCGAACGCATGGAATCCATGGAAGCCATGGAGACGATGGAAGCAATGGAAGGGGAAATGTGATGAGCGACATTACCAATGAAGCCGATGTGCGCGAACTGGGCACGCCGACGATCTCGCAACTGTATGGCAAAAGCGTGGGAAAGGCCGCCTCGCGCAAACGCGCAAAACGCCTTGAAGTGACCAGCGAAGGGCGTCGCGCAGGCGTAGGCACGTATGCGGCGCTGATCGTGTGCATTCTGATCTTCCTGATTCCGCTCTACGTGGCGGTGTCGATTGCTTCGCAGAACAGCTCGGCCACGCAATACGGCTTGCAGGCGATGATTCCAGGGCAAAGCCTGTTGCGTAATCTAGGTCGTGCATTCGGCGCAATGAAGTTCTGGGAAGCGCTTTCCGGCACCTTCCTGGTGGCGACCGTCGTGTCGATCTCCACCGTGTTCTTCAGCACGCTGGCAGGTTACTCGTTCTCGAAGCTGCGTTTCCGCGGTCGTGGCCTGCTCTTCATGCTCGTCGTCGCCACGATGACGATTCCGCAGCAGTTGAGCGTGGTTCCGCTCTATATCATGGCGAACAAGGCCGGCCTTTTCGGGTCTCTGTGGGCCGTCATCATTCCTGGCCTCGTGAGCGCATTCGGCGTGTTCTGGATGACACAATACATTCAAGATGCACTTCCATACGAACTGATTGAGGCGGCTCGCGTCGACGGTTGCTCAATGTTCCGCACCTTCCTGCACGTGGCTCTGCCGGCCGCGCGTCCGGCTGCGGCCATGCTGTTCCTCTTCACGTTCATCGCTCAGTGGACCAACTACTTCTGGCCGATGCTCATTCTCGGCCCGAACAAGAACAAGATGCTCACCGTGGCAGCCGCAACGCTTAAGGGCGCATATTTCACCGACTACACGATCGTGATGTCTGGCGTTGTGCTCACCACCGCTCCGCTGATCATCCTGTTCTTCTTCGCAGGCAAGCAGCTCGTCTCCGGCATCATGGCAGGTGCGGTGAAAGGCTGACAACACAGGTTCGTTCTCTGTTGTGTGCTGATGTGGGGCGCGGTTCGTAAGAGCCGCGCCCCACACTGTGTTAGAGATGATTACTTCGCATCCTAGATATTGCGTGTGCATATATGCGCAAAAGTAAGCCTGTAAATATGTGCTATTTATTGCGCGATTATGTAATTTTGCTGATCTGCTGGTATTCGTCTGCAATGTGAATACCAGCGCGCGCTCGCGAAATCGAACTGCTATGTGTTGGGTAATACTCCGCGCTTTTGCACAGTGTTCGCAGTGAGTTGCGCGCGGCGAACTCGCTGCGGTTGCTGCGCAATGCGATATTGTGCGCGATATTGTGCGACGCGCGGATTGCCACGGCAAAACGGAAGGAACATCATGAGCAATCTTCAGGCAGTAGCTACCTCGGAAGCGCCGGCAGCTCTCGGCGCATACAGCCAAGCGGTCAAGGCGAACGGTTTCGTATTCGTCTCCGGTCAGCTCGGCATCGACCCCGCGACCGGCGAACTCGACGGCGTGACCGCGGCAAGCCAGGCGGCTCGCGCGCTTAAGAACATCACGAATATTCTCGCTGCGGCTGGCTGCGGCGTCGAGCAAGTGTGCCGCGCCACCATCTACTTGCGCAACGTCGAGGATTTCAAAGAGGTAGACGCCGAATATGCGAAGGTATTCACCGGCGATGTGAAGCCAGCGCGTGTGGCATTCGGCAACAATATGATTCCGAAGGGCGCGCTCGTGGAAATCGACGTGATCGCCGTCGCCTCGCAGAACTGATTCCTAGATTTTCTTAGCTTTTAGCTTTCCTAGACTTTTCGTCTTCTTAAATGCAGCTGCTGTGCACACTCAGCAGTTGCGTTCTGCCCAGTGTGCGTTGAGTATATTCTCCGCGTGCACCGGGCATTTTCGTTCTGCTAGGTGTGCATGGGACGTGTTCCTCGCGTGCACGGGACAGTTTTGTTCTGTTGGGTATGCGTAAAAGAGGCTCTTCGCGTGCATTGAACAGCTCGATTCTGATAACTGTGCGCAGAGCATCTTATTCATGTGCAAATAACAGGTATGTTCTGCTATTTGACACGCAGGGCATCCTCTTCATGCACTCTGAGCAGCTGCGTTCTGTTGGGTGTGCGTGAGCTGCTTTCCTTGCGTGCACCGTGCAGGTATGTTCTGTTATTTGCAGGCCAAGCGTCCTGTTCGTGCGCGTTCAGCAGCTCGGTTCTGTTGGATGTGCGCGAAGCATCCTCCTTGTGTGTGTTGAACAGATGCATCCTGTTGGGAGTGCGTGAGGCGCTCTCTTCGCGCACGCTGAGCAGGTTCGTTCTGCTACGCGTGCTTGTAGCTGCTTCCTCATGCACGCTGAGCAGCTGTGTTCTGTTGGGTGTGCGTAAAAGAGGCTCTTCGCGCACACTGAGCAGCACTGTTCTGCTGCAGGCACGCAAAGCGCTCGCACGCCGGGCACCAATAGCAAAAATGTTGACAAGTGATAACAGTAGACTTGGCAGAATGAGTCCAGAAGCGCTACAGGAACTGATTTTCAATATTGCTAACACCCTTGTTTCCGAAGGCAAGGCCGGCTCGCTGACCGCCGACCAGCTGCCGGAACCCGCTAAATTCGCCGTCATGCGTCCAAAAGACCGCGCGCACGGCGATTGGGCATCGAACGCGGCCATGCAGCTCGCGAAGAAGGCGGGTATGAAGCCGCGCGATCTCGCCCAGCTGTTCGCAGACGCTTTGCAAAGTACCGAGGGCATTGCATCCGTTGAAGTCGCTGGCCCAGGCTTCATTAACATCACGCTCGATTCTGCTTCCGCTGCCGCAGTTGTCGATCAAGTGCTCGCTGAAGGCGCGAACTTCGGCAAGAACGAGCATCTCGGCGGCAAGACGCTGAACTTGGAGTTCGTCTCCGCGAACCCGACCGGCCCGATTCACATTGGTGGCACGCGTTGGGCTGCCGTCGGCGACTCGATGGCTCGCATTCTCAAGGCGAACGGCGCGCAGGTGGTGAGCGAATACTACTTCAACGATCATGGCGAGCAGATCAACCGCTTCGCCAAGTCGCTCGTTGCCGCTGCCCACGGCGAGGAGACTCCGGCTGACGGCTACAAAGGCGCATACATCGACGAGATTGCCCGCCGCGTGATCGTCGAAGCCGATGCCGATGGAGTTGACATTCTGAATTTGCCACGCGTTGACGGCGGTGTGGACGCTGACGGCAAACCGCTTGGTGAAGGCGATTCCGAACAGCGCGAGGAGTTCCGTAAGCGCGCGGTGCCGATGATGTTCGCTGAGATTCGCGAGTCGATGAAGGAATTCCGCGTGCACTTCGACGTGTGGTTCCACGAAAACAGCTTGTATGAAGATGGCGAGGTTGAGAAGGCCATCGCCGACCTGCGCGCCGCCGGCGACATCTACGAGAAGGATGGCGCCACTTGGTTCGCGTCGACGAAGCACGGCGATGACAAAGACCGCGTGATCATCAAATCTGACGGCACATACGCATACTTCGCCGCCGACATTGCGTATTACCGCAACAAGCGCCACCGCGCGGATCATCCGGCTGACGTTGCCATCTACATGCTCGGCGCCGACCACCACGGCTACATCGGCCGCATGATGGCGATGTGCGCCGCGTTCGGTGACAAGCCGGGCGAAAACATGCAGATTCTGATCGGCCAGATGGTCAACGTGATGAAAGATGGCAAGCCGGTGCGCATGAGCAAGCGCGCGGGTAACATCGTCACGATCGACGACTTGATCGACGCGATCGGTGTTGACGCGTCGCGTTACTCGCTCGCTCGCACTGATTACAATTCGCCGGTTGACATTGATCTCAATTTGCTTGCCTCGCATTCGAACGACAATCCGGTGTATTACGTGCAGTACGCGCACGCCCGCTCCTGCAACGTGGACCGCAACGCCGAAGCCGCGCATATTAATGCCACCGACGCCGATCTTTCGCTTCTTGACACCGAGGCAGACGGCGAAGTGATCGCCGCGCTCGCACAGTGGCCAGCTCTGCTGACGATGGCCGGCGATCTGCGCGCCCCGCACCGCGTCGCGCACTATCTCGAAGATCTCGCCGCCGCATACCACAAGTGGTACAACGTGGAGCGCGTCGTGCCGATGCCGCTGACCGAGGCGGAGGAACGTGCGGATGCGGAGACTCGCGAGAAGACGCGCATCGCGAAGAATCCTGAGCCAGCGCGCGCAGCCGCACGACTCAAGCTCAACGATGCAGTGCAGACCGTGATCGCCGAAGGTCTCGACCTCCTCGGCGTCACCGCCCCCGACAAGATGTAAGTTGCGAATATAGCGAGTAATTCGGGAGGACATATGGCAATCAGTCCAATTTGGCCGCAAGACACAGCGCGCAATGCGAACGGCGAGATCACGTTCCACGGCATCACGGCAAGCGAACTGCTGAGCAAGTTCGGCTCGCCGCTCTACGTGCTCGACCTCGACGAAGTACGCGCACGCGCCAAGCACTTCACGCAGGCGGCGGCGCACGCGTTCACCAACAACACGACGCACGTGAGCTACGCGGCGAAGGCGTTCCTGTCGAAGGAAATCGCGCGCATCGTCACCGAAGAGGGCATGTTCGTAGACACCTGCACGATGGGGGAGATGCGAATCGCGCTCGCCGCCGGCGTCCCCGGCCGCCGCCTCGTGCTGCACGGGAACAATAAGTCGGACGAAGAGATCGCGCTCGCCATTGAAGAGGGCTTCTCGAAGATCGTGATCGACTCGCCGGACGAGCCTGCGCGCATCGCTGCAATCGCCGAGAAACTGGGCAAACGCGCGCGCGTGATGCTGCGCGTGACGAGCGGAATTCACGCGGGCGGTCACGAATATATTTCCACCGCGCACGAAGACCAGAAATTCGGCGTCGCGCTGCTGCCGGTGGGGGCGGATACGACGATCGTCGACAACATCGACGATCTGCAGAACGTGTCGCCGGCTGCGACGAACGCGCTCGTGCGCGAGAACCGCGCGGAAGAAAGCGGTGAGACGAAAGCACAGGCAGATCGCCAGCTGCGCTACGACATCAGATATCCGTATGATCTCAACGCCGCGGATGTGTCTGACGGAGACAAGATGCTCGCCGCCGCCATGGAACTCGTGGCGAACGGTCCGGCGATCGCCGTGCTGCGTGAGATTGCGAAATATAAGAACCTCGAACTCGTGGGTATTCACTCGCACATCGGCTCGAATATTCACGATGCCACCGCGTTCATCAAGGCTGCAAAGCGCATGATGCTGCTGCGCAAGACGTTCTACGCGACGAACGCATACACTATGCCGGAGGTCGATCTCGGCGGCGGATACTCGGTGGCATACACCGACGGCGAGGATCGCATGGACGTCGACCAGGAACTCGGCCGTCTCGCCGATGCCGTGGCGAAGACGAACCGCTTGCTTGGTATGCCGGCGCCGGTCATCTCGTTCGAGCCGGGGCGTTGGATCGTTGCGCCGGCGGGAGTCACGCTGTACACGGTGGGCACTGTCAAGCAGGTGCAGCTCGGCGACGGCTTCACGAACAACGCCGGCGAGCCGATAAGCGAACGCCAGTACATCTCCGTGGACGGCGGCATGAGCGACAACATTCGCCCTGCGCTCTACGGTGCGCAATACACTGCCGTGCTCGCGAACCGCGAGTCGAGCGAGCCGAAGAAGCTCGCGCGAGTGGTCGGTTTGCACTGCGAGTCCGGCGACATTGTGGTCAACGAGGTGAATCTGCCCGCTGACGTGCACCGCGGCGACGTGCTCGCAGTGCCGGTGACCGGCGCGTACGGCCGTTCGATGGCGAGCAACTACAACATGGCGCTTATTCCGGCGGTCGTCGGCGTTGATTCGACGGGCGCGCACGTGATGTTGCGCCGCCAGACTGTAGATGATCTGCTCGATCTCGACGTCAGCGAATAATCCATTCCGGAGAATTATTCTCTATCTAGAACGCCTGTCTGCGGGAGAATAATTCTCCGGTGAGAATTATTCTCCGGTTTGGAAGCTTGTATCTGGGGGAATTATTCTCCGCGGGGGAATTATTCTCTATCTGGAGCACCGATATCTGGGAGAATAATTCTCCGGGGAAGATAATTCTCCCGGATAGCTGCTCGCAATGTAGCGAGTAAATCCACAGGCTGGGTGCGGGTAATTTGGCAGGCGAAGTAAAACGTAACGCGAACTCAGCAGCAAGCATGTCCATATTTACTAGCTCGCAGTGCCACCTAAGGTAGCGGCACACGTACAATGGCGGGTGAACGTCGCCGCAAGGAAAGGAACGGATGTGGCAGAACAAAAACCGATTCGAGTAGGACTCCTCGGTGCAGGCACCGTTGGCTCGCAGACCGCGCGTTTGCTCGTCGAGCAGCAAGATGAGCTCGCACAGCGCATTGGCCGCCCGATCGAATTGTCTGGCATCGCGTGCCTCGATCCAGATGAAGTGAATTTCCCGTGGATTGACAAATCTTTGCTCACTACCGACACGATGTCTGTGGTGAAGAACGCGGATATTGTGGTCGAGCTGATCGGCGGCACCGGCGTCGCGCGCACATTCGTGCTCGAAGCACTGAACAACGGCGCATCGGTGGTCACTGCAAACAAGGCGCTGCTCGCCAAGTATGGTCCGGAACTGTATAAAGCAGCTGAAGATAACAATGTTGACATTTACTTCGAAGCTGCCGTGGGCGGCGCGATTCCGATTGTGCGCCCGCTGCGCGAGTCACTCGTCGGCGATCAGGTGAAGAGCATGCTCGGCATTGTGAACGGCACGACCAACTACATTCTTGACGAGATGACCACGAAGGGTCTCGATTTCGACGTCGCGCTCAAAGAAGCTCAGGAGAAGGGTTATGCCGAAGCTGACCCGACCGGCGACATCGAAGGCTACGATGCCGCGAACAAGGCCGCGATCATGGCGACGCTTGGTTTCCACACCAACGTGGGCATCGATGACGTGACCGTGGAAGGCATCACGCACATCACCGCCGACGACATTGCCGCAGCCACCGCCGAAGGCAAGGTGGTGAAGCTGCTCGCCGTGGTCGATCACACCGACGATGGCGTGTCTGCGCGCGTGTACCCTGCGCTTATTCGCCAGGAGCACCCGCTCGCTTCGGTGCACGGCTCGTTCAACGCGGTCTTCGTGCGCGCCGAATACGCGGACGATCTCATGTTCTACGGCCGCGGTGCCGGCGGTGCGCCAACCGCTTCCGCAGTCGTCGGAGACATCGTGACCGTCGCGCGTCACATCACCGCGGGCTGCACGGGCCCGGCAATCCGCATGTATAACGACTACCCGATCGCGCCGCTCAGCTCCGCGAAGGCGAGCTTCGCCGTGCGCTTCCTGATTCACGACAAGCCGGGCGTGCTGCTGCAGGTGGCGAAAGAGTTCGCCGACCGTGGCATCTCAATCAACGGTGTGAACCAAGATCTCAAGCCGACCGCAACCGAGCCTGGCTACGACGGCGAGATTCAGCAGCTGCGTCTCGTGACGCATATGACCGACGAGACGACGTTGCGCGACGCCGTGGAAGCGGTGTGCAAGCTCGACTCGGTGACTGGCGAACCGTCGATCATTCGAGTGCTCGACTAGTAGTTCGATCAGTAGTTCGACTAACAGTAAGTACTACTCAGTAATTACCTATAGTCTGCTACTATGTGTTTGACTCGCGCGTAAATATGCGCGAGTCAAACATTTTTTACAGTGAGCGTCAGTGTTCACGCGGTATCTGCGAAATCCGCAGAATCCACGGAAATATTGACCAACCACGAGAGAAGATATCACCAGAGAAGACAGGGATGTAAGAATGGATCCGGTGACTCGTAATGTTCACGTTCGCGTGCCGGCGACCAGCGCCAACCTTGGCTCCGGTTTCGACACCGTGGGGCTCGCTTTGGACTATCACGACGAATTGGAGTTCACGCTCAGCACTGACCCGCTGAACATGGCCGCGCAGATTCTGATCACCGGCGAAGGTGAAGACACACTGCCGCGCGACGAATCTCACTTGGTGGTGTCTACGTTCCGCCGCGCATGCTCACGTTTCGGACTGAGCAAATGCGGGTTCATCATGGAAGCTCACAACAACATTCCGCAGGCGCGAGGCATGGGTTCCTCGGCCGAGGCGATCGTCGCCGGCATTTCGGCGGCATACGCGTTCGCGCACGACGGCGAGCTCGACCGCGATGTGATCTTCCAGTATGCAGCTGATCTCGAAGGACACCCCGACAACGTGGCGCCGGCGGTGTATGGCGGCATGACAGTCTCGTGGACTGAGGAAGGCCAGCAGCAGATTATTCAGGGCGACGTGGTGAACACCGGCTTCAGATCGGTGAATTACTTGGTCGACCCGGGCGTGCGCGCTTCCGTGTTCGTACCTGACTTCGAGCTTTCCACCCGCGAGGCTCGCGAGGCGCTGCCCACCGTTGTGCCATACAAGGACGCGATTTTCGACGTGTCGCGCGTGGGACTGCTCATCGGCGCTATGAATCCAAGCGCACTTGCGCAGCAGCAGGATCCGAACACGCTGCTGTTCACCGCGACTCAAGACAAACTGCACCAGAGCTACCGCGCTCCGCTGATGCAACCTTCCGCCGAACTCATCGACCTGCTGCGCGCAAACGGCTACGCGGCATTCGTCTCGGGCGCTGGCCCGTGCGTGTGCGTGCTGCACAACGGCGACGCGACCGAGGAACTCAACCAGATCGCCGCCGCGCAGTTGGCTTCCGGTCACTGGAAGGTGCTGCACCTCAACGTCGATACGCAGGGCGTGCAAGTCGCTCGGCTGTAATGACCTTAAATAAGGACACGCCGATGATAACTATATGTTGCATAAGTAATCATCGTTTTATTGAAAAGTGAATATTGACAACTTCTTTTTGAAGGTGTAAGTTTTCCTTTACATGAACAAAAGGCCTTACTCATTGAGTAAGGATACACCAGGCGGGGCGGTTCCTTACGGAATGCGCCCCGTTGGTTATTATGGAACAATGAAAAAGAAATTGACTGTTGCTGAGCAGATCGCCTCGTTGAAGAGGCACGGTGTTGCTTTCGAAAAGTATAGTGAAGATAAAGCGGCAGCATTTCTTGAATCGAATACATACTTTTTCAAACTCAAAGCATTTGAGAATAATTTCACCAAAACTGGTGATAGGTATAATGATCTGGATTTTGCTTATCTCGCTGACTTGTCTACTATTGACTGCCGTCTTCGTGAGCTCCTTCGAACCATTTGCCTCAATATAGAGCATGCTCTAAAAATTCGGTTCAATGATCTTCTTATGCAAGATCCAAACGAGGACGGCTATGAAGTCGTCCGTGCTTTCGATACTGATGGCCGCTATGTTTTCAACGGAGATTACAAAAGCAGCAGCATCTACCATTATTCGCCATACACTGACGGGATGATTCAGAAGTATTGCTCTGATCCAGCCATATGGAATTTATGGGAGGTAGTCAGTTTTAACGACCTGTGTAAATTGTATAGCTTCTATTTGAAACGCTCTAATCTGAAGGATAACGTCACCCATTTCAATAAATCGGTACGTCTTTTGAGGAATGCAGCAGCGCATAATAACTGCTTGTTAATCGGCATTAGTGAAAAATAAACTTAACTGAGTACCTGCAGAATTGCTTGAAGAATCTTTTCGGTTTGCTTGGTCGTTCAGATATGGAACTTCGTTCTGTGTATTCAGCAGCGAGAAAATACCCCTTGGTGCATGATTATGCATGCACACTTATGGCGTTCTTGATTTTGGTGGACAGTACTGGGATTCGCAACAGTGTTGGAGAAAAAATTAAAACTTTTGTAGGAAGAATGGAGCGGTATCATCGCTACTCTGAGATGAGCGCATGCCCGATATTGACTGAAACGATGCAGTCAATAGAGCTTGTTTCCAACCTAACTGTGGAATACATTGAACTGCATAAGGATGATTTTATGAAGAACAAGATTCTTCATACGCGCCCGCAGCCTATTAAAACTAAAAACCCTATGCAGCAGATGTTCGAATCAAAGAAATAGGGAAAGACTGTTTGCTGTACGCTATACGGCATTATTGACTACTATGCTTTTATTCTGCAGTCTCAAGCATGGTTTTACCTCTTCTTAGGCGGTCACATTATTGGCGTCGCATCTCGGGTGGTGCGCCGATCGTATATATAGAGAGTGCAGGGCGTTAGGCTGGAGTTCTTACGGCAGTCGTTAGCTGTTCTTATATATGTCGCGTGCATGAATGCGCAGCTTCTGCGGTCATGTTGTTTGTGTTTTTGGGACAACTCGACTATCAATAGCTCTGTTTCCGTGCATGTTGTCTAATCGCTTGCGACAATATGCGCGCTAGGATAGCGCTATCTGTGCATGTTGTCCAAAGTCCTTAGACAGCATGACTATAGAGGCGCTTAAATCTGTGCATATTGCCGATGTCTGTTAGATGATATGACTATAAGCTCCTACTTATTGCGCATGTTGTCTATGGCTTTGCAATAGCATGCACACTTTTGGAGGAGTGCGGATGAAGACCTATTTCCGCCATCGGCATTGAGCATAAAACTGTGTAAGTTCCGACCACTGGGCATAGTAGACTCGGGTGCGAACGGCGAACTGTTGTTGCTGTTCAACACTGCGATGCGCAATACCTACGCGTCACTACGAAGAAGAGAGAATTATAGGGCGATGGGGAGCCCTATATATTGAAAGGAACCCAGTGTGACCGCCAATCAGACTACTGCAGTTCTTATACCTTGCCTCAATGAAGAGAAGACTATCGGCAAGGTCGTCGAGGATTTTAGGCGGGAACTTCCTGACGCTCAGATTTATGTGTACGACAACGCGAGCGACGACAGGACTTCCGAAATCGCAGCGGCTGCCGGAGCTATTGTGCGCTTGGCTCCAGAACGCGGTAAAGGCAACGTTTTGCGCAGAATGCTGCGCGATATAGATGCTGACCGATATGTGCTCGTGGACGGCGACGACACTTACCCCGCTCAAGACGTGCACGCATTGCTGGACTCGCTCGACAATGGTTGGGACATGGTGGTCGGCGATAGGCTGTCTTCCACTTATTTCACAGAAAACAAACGCCCGTTCCACAATTCAGGCAACCGGCTTGTTCGCTCGGTGATCAATCACACGTTCCATGCCCAGATTCGCGATGTGATGAGCGGATACCGCGCATTCAACAACCTGTTCGCAAAATCGTATGCCGTCATGGCGAACGGCTTCGAAATCGAAACCGAAATGACGATCTTCGCGCTTGATCACAAGATACGCGTGACCGAAGTGCCGGTGCAATACCGCGATCGCATTGAGGGTAGTGAGAGTAAGTTGAGCACGTTCTCGGACGGCGCGAAAGTGCTCAACATGATTTCCGGCTCGTTTACGAGAACCGCCCGCTGCCGTTCTTCGGCACAGCCGGCGTGATTATCGGCGGCGTTGGCTTCGGTCTGGCGCTCTGGGTGTGCATTGAATTCGCGCAGACAGGGCAAGTTCGCCGTTTCCCACTGCTGATTGGCGCGACAATGCTGATGGTCATCGGCGTTATTTCCCTCTTTACCGGGCTTATTTTGACGGTTATGGCGCGCAGAGATCGGTCGCGTTTCGCGTTTATGGCGCAGACGTATGCCGCCACTTCTCACCATCAGCCGAGTGTCAGCGAAACCTTTACTAATTATTCTCAGCACGAGTCTAAACCTAGCGAAAAGAAATAAATATTTACTTATTTATTTAATTAATATTATTGTCGAATAATACAGATCTATATTCTATAGATCTGTATTATTTATGTGAGGATACTTATGAGTCAGACAGGTGTTGCTGCTCCAAGTGTGAAGAAACGCAGTGTTTCCGTGAAGAAAATGCCAGACTGGAGTTTCTGGAGAGCGTGCATCATCGCCGTCATCGTTGTAGCGGTGTTCGAGCTCGGCTTCTTCAATCTCGGGCACTGGCGCACACAACGCGCGGAACCAGTCGAAACCGGTGCCGTGCAAATCGGTGAAGGGCTCGAAGCGCAGGGCAATGACAAGTACACGATTGTCGACCCAGACAAAGCAACGATCACAGTGCAGGTGCATCGGCCAGGTACGGCGAATGGAGCGGTAAACGTTAAGAGCGTAAGAGTCGTCGCCACTTCAGAAAGTGAGGATTCGGAGCCTTCGTCACGTAACCATTTCTCGAATGCCGTCATTTCCGTTAACGATATCGCTGCGGCGAACTCCGATAAGGAATGGATCCAATCAACATCTAGTGATGGCGTTTGGGGAGACTTTCGTAACACGCTGGAATACAGCAGCAACCCGCGCACCCAGTATCTGTTATTCGGTAAAAAGCTCAAGACCTATGAGTCCACGGCTGTGCGCATAACCTTCCAGAACGGTAAGGGGAATGCCGTACGCTTCGACCATCTGGAAGTCAATCCGCATATAGCCTTCACGATCAATCCATTCAGACTTCTCGCGGAAATAATCCTTATCGGTTTCTTTGTGGTGTTCCGGCCGTCAGCGCGCGTTTGGCGAAAGCAAGCTGGCACTTCGATCGTTCGCCAGAATATATGTTTAGCCGCCTATATCGTTGCATGGTCGGTGCTCATCGTACTCATCGCATACACCACGCGGCGAGTCTATTACGGCTTGAACACTTCTCACTGGCATTGGGAAGATACTGAACCATATCAAAGACTCGCGGACGCATTGGTGCATGGGCATACATGGCTCGACCTGCCAGTCGACCACTCGCTTGAAACGATGGCAAACCCATATTCAGCCGACGACCGCTATGCCCTCATGGGTTCGGGAAGTCGCCAATACTTCTGGGATCACGCCTACTATAACGGGCACTACTACAGCTATTTCGGCGTGGTGCCAGCGGTGCTCACGCTCGTTCCATATCAGCTCATCACCGGCAAATGGATGCCGACCTGGGCTGTTATTGGCGTATTCTCCATTCTCGCCGTGACCTTCGGAACCTTGCTTGTTCGCCGCTTGGCGCGTGACTACTTCCCATCGGCGACCCTCGGTTCCGTCTGGCTGACCATCATCGGGTTCAACATCGGCACGAATCTGTTCGTCTATGTGCATAGCACGTCGTTCTACGGTGTGCCTATGGCGTGCTCGATCGCCTTGGTACTTATGGGACTTCTGGTTCTGGCAGATTTCCAAGCGGCCAAATGGCACGGTTTCGGCACTATGGGTGACCATCGGTTCATTGTGCATGGCGTTGAATCTCGGTTCGCGACCGCAGTTCATGGTCGCCTGCTTCCTTGCATTCCCAATGTTCTGGCCGCAGATCACCAAGCATCGTACACTGTTCTCGCGTAAGGGACTCGGCGCGACCATCGGCGCACTTGTGCCATTCGTCGTAGTGACGGTGCCATTGCTGATCTACAACCGCGTTCGTTTCGGATCATTCCTCGATTTTGGTGCGAACTACAATCTCACCAGCTTCGACATGACCACGCGTAAATCGTCGCTGTACATTCTGCCTGCCGAAATGTTCAACCAGCTGTTCCAGCCGTTAAGCACAACGGCAGCCTTCCCGTTCCTCACTACCGTCGACACGGCGATATCCTCCCCGCAAGAAGGATCGCTCGGAGGATTCTTCGCCATCTATCCGGTCGCCATCCTCGCGTTGCTGTTCATTGCGTTGCGCAAGCAGCTCCGTGCGCACAAAGCATGGGGTATGACGGTGATGATGGTGACGTTCACGTTGATCGTCGTGCTGTTCGACTGCTACAAGTGCGGCACCTCGATGCGCTACTACGGCGATTTCGGATATCTGCTGATGCTCACCACTGCTTTGACGGTATTCGCATGTGATACTGCTTTGCGAGACAATATCCCCGCGCAAAACGACGCGCTTGACACCACTGGTTCGAGTTCAACCGTGTTGGCAAATCAGCAGGATGCGCAGAACACTCAAGTGATCGCGTTCCGTATTTTCCGCATTGTGTTGCTGGTACTGGTCTTCCTGACGATTCTCATCAATCTGTTTGGCATGTTCGTGAGTGGCCGCATTTGCGAATGGAAGCTGCTCTGCCCGGATCTGTATGCCACTGTGCGCAGCTGGTTCATTGGATTAACGGTCTAGCAATGTGCTGATTTGTTTTATCGATAAAATGTATGAGCCTTTAGCAAACTATAATTAGTTTGTATAAATATCTACATCTATCGACTAACTTCTTTTCATATTAGACCGAGATTATTTCATGGTCGAGATTAATATGTAGCATAATATTGATAATTGTTTGAAGAGAGTGGTAAGGATTGATTCTGTAAACAATGAAGGGAAATCTGATGCAGATCAGTCCTTTAAGTTGGATGGGAATGTACTTATATGGCTGAAAATGCTGTAGAGCAACAAGCAATAGGGACGTTAAACGGTTCAGCTCGATCTGCTGGAAGTAGCGTAACGCTAGCCGACCTATTCAGTATTTTGCGCAAACACATTGCAACAATTGTCGTTGTATTCGTTGCAATCTTAACGGCAACGTGTATTTTAGCGCAATGTCTCCCGTAAAATACACAACTGGTACCAAGCTTTTGCAACATATAATGATTCCAGTCAAGATTCTAATTCTGCAGCCCAAATAATGGCAGTAGCTATATCATGAGTCAGATTAAGTCATATCCGACTTTGGCTACCACTCAATCTGTATTGCAGCCAGTAATTGATGAATTGAATCTTAACATATCTGTCTCAGCTCTGGCGAGTGAGATTTCCGTAGTTAATCCAGAAAACACAGCATTTGTAAATATTTCCGTTACAAGTACTGATGGGAAACAAGCAGCAGAGATCGCCAATGCGGTGGCGCGTTCGCTAAGCAATGTTGTGGAAAAATCGTTGTACACTAACGATGCGCGTTCTACTGTAAAATTATCAATCGTTCAACCTGCCACCGTTCCGAATGCTCCAAGTTCACCAAATTGGAAAATGAATATTTTCGTTGGTGTAATTGTTGGTTTGTTTATTGGAATAATGGCTGCACTGCTCAAGGATGTCCTTTCTACAACGATTCAAGATGACAATGATGTACGTGAGTATATCGATGCTCCAACGATCGGTCGAATTCCTGAAGATGAACTGCTAGAGGGGTCATCTCCAATGGTGATTAGTGAACCAGGAAGCCCTATTGCGGAAGATTTCCGTCGTGTTCGTACAAATCTTTCATTTATTGCCCCCGTTTCAGAAACTAGTTGTCGGCTTATTGTCGTCACTTCGACTGGTGAATCTGAAGGAAAACAACTGTGTCCTGTAACATTGCTGCCGCTTTAGCGGAGAATGGCGCGAAAGTTCTTTTGATCGACGCTGATCTGAGACATCCGTCGGTCGCTAAGAAATTGAATATCGATGGCGATGCAGGTTTAACTCACGTACTTTCAGGTCAAGCTTCAGTTCGCGATGTGGTACAGCGTTTTTGGAAACCGAATTTACACGTTATGCCCGCTGGTCCTAAACCACCGAACGCGTCAACGTTACTTAATTCTCCGATCATGTCTGAATTGTTAATGAACGCTTTGCAACAGTATGATTATGTGTTGATTGATACCGCCCCGATGGTCGTTGCGAATGATGCGGTGATATTTGTGCGCAAGGGTGGATCGTTGGTGATGGTGAGTCGTCGTAATCAGACTCGTAAGCGTGACCTCAGGGAAATTTCCGATGAACTCGATACTCTGGATATGCAGGTTTCGGGTATAGTGCTAAATTGCGCCAAAGAGAATAAAAAAGCACTTGAGAACAGCAATTATTATTACTATTCCACTCAGAGTGAGAAACGCTCAAAGAAACGTCGCTGGTTGAAGAAATAAGGGATATTACGACAGTGTATAGGCGGATTCCATTCAGGAATCCGCCTACTGTGTAAGGAGTTACAATGACTCGTCGGTCAAGAGCACATCACACTGTGCATAAACGCCGTGTTGTTTGGCCATGGATCGTAGGCATCGTCGCGGTGCTTGCCGCAATTGTTGCGGCGGCTGGCATCTGTGGAATGAAACTTGTAAAACAGGCAGAGCAGGTTAAGGATCATGAGACCCAAGCGTTAACTTTGTTGAGTGGTCTATCAACTAATGTCAATGGTAGTGCGTCATTGGATGATCTTAATAAAGATATTCCGAAGATCCAGCAGGAAACGCAGGCTGCAAATACCATTGCACATGGCTCACTGTGGAATTTCGCTGCGAAAATCCCTTTTATTGGAACAGATATCAGCACGGTTCAAGGTATGACGGAGGTTGTTCATAATCTGGCCAGCAAGTCTATTCCTGAATTTGTTGATGTGCTTAACTCATTAAAGAATGCGGATTTATCAAACTCTGATGGTATCAATCTACAGCCTGTAGTAGAGGTGCAGCCGAAACTTTCTTCAGCAAATAAGTCTTTGCAAGAGCAAGTAAAAGCATATGATTCCTTGAAAAACCGAATATTGAACAGATCGAGTCTGCTTATACCCAAGGAAAAGATAAGCTAGATGATATCGCTGAAAAAGTGAATGGATTGTCCAATACCTTTGAGATGCTTCCAAGCTTCTTGGGTCGGGCAATCGCGCACATATGCTGTTATGGCTATGACCACTTCTGAAATGAGGTCATCAGGCGGTCTTATTGGCTCAATTGGAGAAATGACAGCAGATAATGGTGTCATACATATTGGGGATTTCAATCGAATCAAACATACTTAGCATATGGAAGCGGTGATCGTTCCGCGGATATGGGCAGAATCTTTGCCGATGAGGGTCCATTACATATGCATTTGATATTCGTGATCTTGCAGTCTTCCCAGATACTGGGCAAGCAGCGACATCAATTC
>NZ_WNLP01000006.1 GCF_009727065.1 Bifidobacterium canis | reverse complement strand
CCCGTGCTTGTCAACGTGGAAATCTAACGGAAACACTCGCAGCACAAGGAGCAGTGGTCATAATTCAAAATATGACACAGAAAATAATAATTATTATTACATATTCGCCAGTATTTCATACATAATTATGAAATACTGGCGAACTTTGTTTAAATATTCAACTGTATTATTCGCGATAACATAAACATCACTGTGAGCGAAACGCGTTAACTTAGCGTCGTAATATGACCACGAAAGAACCGGCGAAGCCAAAAGCTAAGGAAGTCGGCCATTGTTGTGTTGGAAGAGAGAATAAGGGCACGTCGTGCAGATATTCAGAACAAAATCCGTCGAGCAGACATTGGCTGAGACGGAAGAAGAGGGTCATTCACTCAAACGCAATCTCAGCTGGTGGGATCTGGCTGTTATGGGCGTCGCCGTCGCAGTGGGCGCCGGCATCTTCTCGGTGGGTGCGCAAGCCGCGGCGTTCCACGCAGGTCCAGCGGTTATTATCAGCTTCATCATCGCAGGCATCGTCTGCGGCGCAGCGGTCATGTGTTATGCGGAATTCGCGTCGGTCATGCCGGTGGCAGGCTCCGCATACACGTTCACATATGCGACGCTCGGTGAGATCTTCGCATGGATCATCGGCTGGGATCTCATTCTCGAGATGCTGATGGCAAGCTCCGTCATCTCCAAATACTGGGGCGTCTACCTGAACGACTTCATGCGGTTGATGGGATTGAACTTCAACACGAATGTGACGATAGGATCGTTCCATCTCGACATCGCGCCTATTGTGATCGTCGCGTTCTTCACTACGTTGCTCGTGTTCGGCACGAAGATCGGCGCGCGCGTCGACGGCGCGATGACCGTGCTCAAGATCGCCGTCGTGCTATTCGTCGTGGTCGTCGGATTCTTCTACGTGAAGGCATCGAACTACACGCCGTTCATCCCTCCAGCACAGCCCGCCTCCAGCGTGCCGAACGCCACCACGGTCAACGGAACGATGGGGCAGCCGCTCTTCCAGTGGCTCACGCACGCGTCGCCGACCATCTACGGCGTGCCGGGCATCATCTCGGGTGCGGCCCTCGTGTTCTTCGCGTTCATCGGCTTCGACGTGGTGGCCACCGCCTCCGAGGAAACCGAGAATCCTAAGCGCAACGTGCCGCTCGGCATCGGCGTCGGCATGGGTCTGATCATCATCATGTATGTGCTCGTCGCCATCGTCACCACCGGCATGGTCTCCTACAAGCAGCTCGCCTCCGTGCAGAATCCGTCGTTGTCGACCGCGTTCGAGCTCGTCGGCGCGGATTGGGCGGCGAAGATCATCAGCTTCGGCATCTGCCTCGGCCTCGCCACCGTCGTCATGGTGCTGCTGCTCGGCCTGACCCGCGTGGTGTTTGCCATGAGCCGTGACGGTTTGCTGCCGCGCGATATCTCGCGCACCGGCAAGCATGGCACTCCAGCCCGTCTGCAGATCGTCGTCGGCGTGGTCGTCGCGCTGATCGCAGCCTGCTTCAACATCGACGTGCTCTCCGACATGGTGAACATCGGCACGTTGTCGGCATTCACGCTCGTCGCCATTGCCATCCCGATCATGCGCAAGAAGCGCCCCGACCTGCCGCGCAGCTTCAAGATGCCAGGCAACCCGTGGGTTCCGCTGCTCGTCGCGCTCGCCAACTTCTACCTGATGCTCAACCTGACCGTGCTCACTTGGGTTCGCTTCCTCGTGTGGCTCGTCGTCGGATTCATCATCTACTTCGCCTACGGCTACAGGCATGCCCGCGTCGGCACAGGCGAACTTGACGCCGAAGTCGCGCAATATGAGGAGCACCAGCATCTCAAGGCGGCGAAGGCGGGAACGCCGGCGAAGTCTCAAGCGAAAGCGGGCGAAAAGAACACGCCAGCGCAATCATAGTTGCGCTCAATGGCGGTTCGTGGAGACATGCCTTGGTGTGCCGCTGTGCGCACTCAGCGGTACTCTAGTGACAGATAAAAGGAGGTAGCGATGGCCTATGTGATTGCACAGCCTTGCGTTGACGTCAAAGACAAGGCATGCGTGGATGAATGCCCAGTGGACTGCATCTACGAAGGCAAACGTTCGCTCTACATCAACCCGAATGAATGCGTGGACTGCGGCGCCTGCGAGCCAGTGTGCCCGACCGAAGCCATCTTCTACGAAGACGATCTTCCACCGGAGTGGGAGTGGTATAAAGACGCAGCCGTGGAATTCTTCGCCGAAGTCGGCGATCTGGGCGGTGCCCAGGCAGTCGGCCCTATCGGCAAGGATCCCGAGCGCGTCGCCGCTCTGCCACCGCAGAACGCCGCCTGATTCGTGGCTCATGGGCGCGTTCGCACACCTCGGTGCTTGAGGTGCGCGAACGCGCCTTTGCTGTTTTCCGCTGCTGTTATCGCCGTATTCGCCGACGTATTCAATGCATTCAACTGTGAAGGAACACTATGGGATTCCAGGATTTTTCAACGCCATACGACTGGTCGCGTCTCGCCAGGTTCAAGCGCATCGCCGCGAACGCGCCAGGCGGCATGATCGACCTGTCTGTCGGCTCGCCGGTTGACGCGGTGCCAGATTCCGTGCGCAAGGCGCTCGCCGTCGCCTCGAACGACCCGAACGCCTACGGGTATCCGGTCACCGCCGGCACAGCCGACCTGCGTGCGGCCATCAACGAGTGGTTCCGCAACTGCCGCGACGTTGAACTTGAAGCCATTCACGCTGACGTGGTGCCCACCGTCGGCTCGAAAGAGGGCGTGGCGCTCATGGCGTCGCTGCTGCAGCTCGGGCAAGGCGATGTGGTGGTGCAACCACGCGTGAGCTACCCGACCTACGAGATCGGCACGCAGCTTGCCGGCGCGCAGGTTCACAAGGTCGACGATATCGCTGATGTGACGTCATGGCAGTCGATTCCGCAGGTCAAGGCTGTTTGGGTGAATTCGCCGTGCAACCCCACGGGGGAGGTGTTGAGTGCGGAACAGCTGCATCGGATCGTGCAGGCCGCGCGTGAGATCGGCGCCGTCGTGCTTTCCGACGAATGCTATGCGATGATGCATTGGACTCCCGCCAACGACGGAGACGGCAATACGCAAGCCGATCTCGAATCGTCGCCATGCGCATTGCGTGCGGATGTGTGCGAGGGGAGTGCCGAAGGCATCATCGTGCTGTATTCGCTCAGCAAGCAATCGAACATGGCTGGCTACCGCACGGCATTGCTCGCCGGCGATGAGCAAATTCTCAGCCGCATGACGGTGTTCCGCAAGCAGATCGGACTGATCATGCCGGGGCCGGTGCAAGCGGCGATGGCGGCTGGCTTGCGTGACGTGCATGCGACCCGCGAGCAGCACAACAGGTATTACGAACGTCTCGGCGATCTCGTGTGCGCTCTGCGCGGCAACGGCTACCGCGTGAACATGCCTCAGGGGGCGTTGTATGTGTGGGTGAAGGCGAAAACGGGGGATTGCTGGCAAGACCTCGAAGAACTCGCACAGCTCGGCATCGTGGCGAGCCCAGGCGAATTCTACGGCGCACCCGGCTATCTGCGTTTCTCGTCGACGGCACCCGCGGAGCAGATACAAGACGCCTGCAACCGCCTCGCCTAACCCCTCGTCAAGCACCGAGATGGGCGCTGTTGGTGCCGAATTTCTCGCGTATTTTGTCGAGCGCCTCTTCAGCCGTCCGCATGCGAGTGGACTTCATCTCGCCGGACGGCTCGTCGCTCTCCTCCAGCAGATCGTCAAGCGTCGGCTGAATAACCGTTTGCGAACGCTCGCTTAACCCGCTTGCGCTGATCCCCGCCAAACGAATCGGCCGAGTGAGCCTCGCCGATGTTCCCGCAACGCTTTGCGGCATCGCCAACATGCGCAGTAGCAGTTCAACGCTCGCCGGATAGAGTGCGCTCGCCGCGTCGGTCGGCTGCTCGAGTTGCATCTGCCGCGTCATATAGCTCAAGTCCGGAAACCTCAATTTCACGGTGAGCGTGCGCGCGAGCAGCTGACGGGCACGCAACGAAGCGGCGACCTTCTCACAGCATTGGCGCAACAGCGCACTCACCGTCGAGAGCTCCTCGCAATCCTCGCTGAACGTGCGCTCCTGTCCGATCGATTTCTCAGGCGCGTGCAGCACGATCGGGCGGTGGTCGATGCCATGCGACGCCTCCCACAAGTGTTGTGCGGCAAGCGCGGAGCCGGTGGCGCGCGTCAGCTCGTCCACGCTGCACTGCGCAAGTTCTGCCACTGAATTGATGCCCCACGCGTTGAGCCGCTTCTCCTGCGCGGGTCCGATGCCGGGAATGCCCCGCAATGGCATCATCTGCACGAACTGCGCGTGCTTGCTCAACGGAATGAGCAGCATGCCATCAGGCTTCGCGTTCGTGCTCGCCATCTTCGCCACGAGTTTGTTGCCCGCAATGCCAACCGAACAGGTGATGTTGTAGCGTTCCGCCACCTGCGCTCGCACCCAGCGCGCGATATTCGTGGGGCTGTTCCAGCGCAGCAGCGCGCCGGACACATCCATATAGCATTCGTCGACCGACACCTGCTCGATCTGATCGGTTATCTCGCTGAGAATATGGTGGAAGATCTCGTGCGACACCGCCGAATAGTAGTGATGGTCGACCGGCAGAAAAATGCCGTTCGGGCACAGTTGATGCGCTCGCGCAGCTGGCATAGCCGAATTGATGCCATATTTGCGCGCCTCGTAGTTCGCCGCGGAAACCACGGCGCGGTGCCCGGTGCCTACGATCACCGGCTTGCCCGCATATTCGGGGTGACGCGCGATTTCCAGTGATGCGAAGAACGCATCCATGTCGATATGCAGCACTGTGCAGCCACGCTCGTCGTGGCCCCAGTCGCGTTTGGCGGCTTCTATTCGCGGTGCAGTGCTCATATGGCCACTCTAGCTGAACAAATGTTCGAATGGAAGTTGTGCGCCTGTCGCCGTGTTGACGAATTTTTGTTCACTCCGGTGTTTCGTCCGTTTTATCTGCTACTATCAATATTCGTTGCTTGATTGCAACGTGGAGTCATGCCTGAGTGGCCGATAGGGGCACCCTGCTAAGGTGTTAGTCGTGTAAGCGGCTCGAGGGTTCGAATCCCTCTGACTCCGCCAGCTGGGGCTTCCGGTTCGTGCCGGAAGCCTTTTGTTTTCCTGTTCCGCATACCCGCCCGATTCCCGGACTACTGTGTTCGAACCACATGCCGTCACATCCTGCGCGCACACGTCAACGCGATACTCGAACGAATGCCATGTGAGTCTTCTCGCTGTCGGTAGAACCGTTTCCAATGCCGCATAAAAGGCAAAGCGCACGAATTAATAGAAGATTCACTGTTTTCTGTCAGAGATTTTTAAGAGAAAGCGAATATGCTTGCGCTCATTGGGGATTTGCGCAAGTTAGTTGAAGCAGCGGTACGCCTTTGTCCGTCGCTTCACTTGCATATGATAGTGCCCGCATGCCGAATTTTGCAAATTTCTGGGCGATTTGACCTAAAGTCTTTCGAATGATTTTCGAAAAGCTGCCTAAATAATACAAGTCTTTTTGCCTAGATAATGCTCGAACATGTTGCGCTTATTGGGCTGCGGCTGTTCAATAACAGACGGCCATCACCTCAAAATCTGACTAAAATTTCAAACACAACACTGCTGTGAAATCTCACACCGGCGCGTCGTACGAAATACGCGATAACTACACTGCTGCCCATGACACGGATTTTGCACACCCAGCAGGAACGCACGGATCTGCCGCTCACGGTGATGCCCTGCGTGGTTGACGACATGATCGAACCGTTCATGCAGCATTTCGATATGCTGCGTGACGTGACGCGCCTGCGCATGTACACCGACACGACGCTCGACCCGCAGGAGATCATCCGCCGTTGCGAAGGCGCCGACGCGGTTATCGTCATCGGCGTGCATATAACCGATGAACTCTACGAAGCACTCACTTCGCACGTCAAACTCTTCGTGTTCGGAGGCACCGGCGTCGCCAGCTACATCGATCTGCCGCGCGCCGAGCGTGACGGCGTAGGCGTGTGCAATGTGCGGCATTACGGCGACGCGGCGGTCGCGGAATTCGCCGTCGCGCTGATGATGGAACTCTCCCGGCACGTCGGCGAACTCAATACGCAAGTCAGAAACGGCGACTGGCACGGATTATTCGGCACCGAACTCAACAATAAAACGCTGGGAATCCTAGGATTCGGCGGTATCGGGCAGACTGTCGCGCGCATTGCGCACGGCTTCGGCATGAACGTGCGCGTGTGGAACTCGCACGTCCATGCCGACTCGCTCGACGGCATAGAACTCGTCGACAGTATGGCAGATCTGGTGGCTGGGTCAGATATTGTGTCGGTGCACCTGCCGCTCACCGACGAAACGCGCGGCATCATAACCGACGATGTGCTCAGCAAACTGCGCTCGGGAACGATGTTCATCAACACCGCGCGCGCCGAAGTCATCGCACACGGTGCGCTCGAGCGGAGACTGATGCGCGGCGACATTCTCGCTGGACTCGACGTGTTCGAAGAGGAACCGCTGCCCGCAGATAGCCCACTTCGCACAATGCCCGGCGTCATACTCACGCCGCACGTCGCGTGGCGCGCCGACGGCGCGTACGCGAGCATGACCGAGCAGATCATGCGCGCGCTCGTCTCGTTCTTCGAAGGCGGCGACTACAACAGGGTCGTGTGAAACAGCGGCGTGAAACTACAGTCTGCGCAGGCGGGGCGCTAAGCTGAATATGCATATTGATATTCCGCAGTGTGTGCTCACACTGCGCGCAGACGAGGGAGATTATGCGTACGATTCTCAACACAGCCGATTCGCCCGCACACGACTCGTTCGTCGAGAAAAATCTGAGTTCATAGGCGACGCGTGCCACATCGACTCACTCGACGATGCGCTCGCCTTCGTCGAAACGATTCGCGAGCAGCACCCGAAGTCACGGCACGTGGCATACGCGGCGATCGTCACCGGCGAAGACGGGCGCGTGATGGAACGCATGAGCGACGACGGCGAACCTTCGGGCACTGCCGGCAAACCGATTCTCGACGTGCTGCGCGCGAACAGTCTCACCGACTGCGTGATCGCCGTCACCAGATATTTCGGCGGTATTCTGCTCGGTTCCGGCGGACTTATTCGCGCATATTCCACAGGCGCGTCGATCGCGGTGAAAGCAGCCGACGTTGCGCAGATCGTCGTGTGCGCTCGCTACCGCGTGCCATTGGAATATGCGCAACTCGGGCCTATGCGCCACCTGATCTCCACGCTCGGCGCCGTGGAACTCAACGCCGATTTCAGCGACCACGTGGAGCTTGAAATACTAGTGAACAACAGCGATCGCGAGCAATTCGAACACCGCGTGACCGAGGCATTCAGCGCGACGGTCACACCGGAGTTTCTTGATTTGCAAAACCGGGCGATGCGCTGATAATAGATAGTCCGAGCAGATCAGCACAACGTGAATGAATGAGGATTGAGCATGGCGGAAGATAGCGCGCAGGAAGAAACACAGCAGTTCGAACCGTTGACGACGACGTACGAAAGACTGCGGCACTCGACCGACGAGCAGGAGCTGCACGACTTCGCGCGGCGCCCACTGCCGGACCGTGCGCAGCAAGCTGCGTTCTCGCGCGCCACGGCACTGCTCGAAGCGGTCGCGGGCAACGCGCACACGCCGTTGGAAGACCGCGTGTTCCTCGCGCAGTCGATGCCGTTCCCGAACGTGCTGGTTAAGCTGTCGGAAGACGAGTCACCGGAAGTGCGCGAAGCTGTGGCAGCGAATACCGACGACAAGAACTGGCTCGTCGGCAGATTGACGAAAGATCCGGTGGCGGAGGTTCGTGACGCGGCGCTGAAGAATCCGCAGACGTCGTGGAAAATGCGCATGGAAGGCGCTCAAAATCCCGAAGTTGATGCGCAAACCTTGGATTTCCTTGCAAAACTGGGAGTGGAAAGCGAGGAAGGCGCGCCGGTTATTTTGGCGACGATGGTGCGCCGCGCTGTAGCGCTCAATCCGAACACCGCACAGGAGACTCTCGATAGGCTGAAAAACGACCCGAGCCCCGAGGTGGCGAAAGCGGCGGCAAGCCGATAACGTGCAGGAGATGCAAACGTTTGCTTTTTCGTGCGAAAAACGCGCGTAACCGGCGAATATGGCATACACTAATGACTATGAGTCAACAGCATGAAGAAAGCCCGGAACGTCTCGCGCGCCCGCTGGTGCGTCTGGCGCAATCCATGGGCGTAGCAACCAGTTATGTCGGCATGTCGCAGGACTTCCACGAAATTCCCGACGACGTGCTTATTGCAGTGTTGGCGGCGCTCAACGTAGACGCCTCAACCCCACAGGCCATCGAGCAGGCTTTGGAACGCGTGAACAACGAAGCGGCGATGCGTTTGGTCGAGCCGACCGTGCTGCACATCGTGGGCAGCGAAACGCACGTGCCGATTCACGTGGGCATCACCGATGCGCCAAAGGCGACGATCACTCTCGAAAACGGCGACGCCTACACCTCGGATCTCGTCATCGAGCCACTGCCCGATGTCAAGGTGCATGAAGTCAACGGCACGTTCTTCTCGACCGCGCAGCTGGTGCTGCCGGACGATCTGCCGATCGGCTACCACACGCTGCACATCGAATCCGGCGACCGCACGGCCGATGCAACGCTTATCAGCGCGCCACAGCGCATCCCGCTGCTCAACCCGCTGAAGAACGGTTCGTTGTGGGGCTGGATGGCGCAGCTCTATTCGATTCGTTCCCAGGAATCCTGGGGTGTCGGCGACTTTGCGGATCTGCGCACGTTGCTCATGAATTCGAAGCGCTACACGAACGCCGATTTCATGCTCATCAACCCGGTGCACGCAGGCGAGCCGGTGTCTCCGCTGACGCCATCGCCATACCTGCCGGTGTCGCGCCGCTTCATCAACTTCACCTACATTCATCCGGAAGACATTCCGGAATACTACGGCCTTGACGATGCCGCCAAGCAGTCGATCAAAGACGCGCACGCGAAGATGGAAACCTACAACACCGATCCGAAGCTCATCGACCGTGATGCGATGTGGCTCGAGAAGGAGCCGGCTCTGCGCACCATCTTCAACGCTGGTTTGAAGCCGGATCGCCAGAAGGCGTTCGACGCATACAAGGCTCAGGCGGGCGAAGACCTCGAAGCTTATGCCACCTGGTGCCTGTGCTACGCGAAGTGGGGCAAGCCGGAGAACGATCCGAACAATTGGATCAAGAAGTACGATAAGAATTCGCCGGAAGTTCAGCAGCTTCGCGAAGATAACGCCGACTTGCTCGAATTCTACCGTTGGCTCGAGTGGATCTCCGTCGAGCAGATGCATGCCGCACAGCAGGCCGCACGTCAGGCTGGCATGAAGATCGGCATCATGAGCGACATGGCGGTCGGCGTGCACCCGGCAGGCTCCGAAGTGTGGTGGAACCCTGAGCGCTTCGCCAACGGCGCCACCGTGGGTGCCCCGCCAGACATGTTCAACCAGCAGGGCCAGAACTGGAGCCAGCCGCCGCTCAACCCGGTGGCGCTCAAGGAAAGCGGCTACAAGGCGTACCGCGAAATGGTTCGCGGCATGTTCGACTGCGCCGGCGCTGTGCGCATCGACCACATCCTCGGTTTGTTCCGCCTGTGGTGGATTCCGGAAGGCCAGCCAGCTTCCAACGGCACCTACGTTTATTACGACCACAACACGATGCTCGCCATTCTCGCCATCGAAGCCAACCGCGTCGGCGGCCTGATCGTCGGCGAAGACCTCGGCGTTGTGCCATCGTATGTGCAGCAGTCGCTCTCGGAGCACGCCATTCTCGGTTGCGCCGTCGAATGGTTCGAACAGATGGACGGCGTGTTCATCCCACCGAAGAAGTGGCGTCCATACGCGCTGGCCTCGGTCGACAACCACGACATGCCGCCGGCCGCAGGCTACCTCGAATACGAGCATGTTCGCGTTCGCGAGGAGCTCGGACTGCTCGGTGAAGACAGCCGCGCATTCGAGGCAAGCGCCAAGTCCGAACACCGCGCCATGCTGCAGATGCTCGTCGACAACGGCTACCTCGACGTTGACGTGATGAACAACGAAGAAGGCCGCTGGCAGGAGATCGTCGAAGCGCTCTACCGCGCCCTCAAGAGCTCGCCGTGCAAGCTGCAGGCCGTTTCGTTCGTCGACGCCGTTGGCGAGCGCCGCACGCAGAACCAGCCGGGAACCGACAACGAATACCCGAACTGGCGCATTCCGCTTGCCGACTATGACGGCAAGAACGTTGCGCTCGAAGACCTCTTCGACTCCGATCTGCTTCAGCGCATCACCAAGATCATGAACAGCTGATTCGCTATTCTCCTGCAATGGGCGGTAGGTTCTCCTGCCGCCCATTTTGCTATGCTCTTCCGCCTGCGTGCATCGACCTGCCTGAGTCAGTGGCATCTCTGCCTGCTTTCCGCAGGTATATTCTGCTCAATGCCCGTTGGAGCCATCGCTCGCGCACATTGAGCAGAATAATTCTGTTATTTGCACGCAGGAGGCTTCGTTTGCGTGCATCCAGCAGCTCTCTTCTGTTGCGTGCACGTGAGGAGAACCGTTTACGCGCACGGAACAGCCCGGTTCTGCTAATTGCACGTGAGCAGCTTTGTTCGCCTGCAGCCAGCAGGTCAATTCTGCTCAGTGTGCACGTCGACGCTTCTTCATTAGCTTTCAGCACTTTCATTCTGTTGGCTGCACTCGAAGCAGCCTGTTGGACTGCATCTAGCAGTTCTCTTCTGTTGTGTGCACGTGAAGAGCCTTGCTCATATGCTCTGAACAGCTTCATTCTGTTGGCTGCACGCGAGGAGCTTTGTTCGCGTGCATTCCGCAGGCCAATTCTGTTGATTGCAGGCGAGGAGCATTGCTGGCGTGCAATGAGCATGTCCGTTCTGTTGGATGCACGCGAAGAGCTTCATCAGCGTGCATTTAGCATAATCATTCTGTTGTTTGCACGCGAGGATGGCTACTGGTGCACACGGAGCAGCTCCGTTCTGTTGGATGCACGCAAGGAGGCTCACTCAGCTGCAGTTAACAATTTGCTCCTGCTAACTGTGCGTGAAAATTCGCGTTGGCGTGCAGTTAACAGAAGTAGTATGCTCACGGTGTTTGACCGCTCCGTCACGTAGCCTAGAACCAATCAATGCTTACGCAGGTAAGGAAACTGCCATGGATTACCAGAGTATAAACGCGCAAACCACCGACCGCTGGGTCGATGACGGTTGGCAATGGGGCGAGCCCATCTCCCACGAGGATTTTGAGCGTGCGAAGCGAGGGGACTGGGACATACTGCTCACGCCCACGAAACCCGTTCCTCACGAATGGGTTGGTGATGTGCGAGGCAAGCGCGTGCTCGGTTTGGCGAGCGGCGGCGCTCAGCAGATGCCGATTATGGCAGCCCTTGGCGCACAGTGCACAGTGCTCGACTATTCGACCCGCCAATGCGAAAGCGAACTCGAGGTGTCGCAGCGCGAAGGCTACGACATCAATGTGGTGCAGGCCGACATGACCCAGCCGTTGCCGTTCGCCGATGATTCCTTCGATCTGATTCTCCACCCGGTATCGAACTGCTACATCGAACAGGTCGAGCCAGTGTTCCGCGAATGCTTCCGCGTGCTGAGCTCAGGTGGCTCCTTCCTCGGCGGCTACGACACCGGCGTCAACTACATCGTGGACTCCACCGAAACGAAGATCGTGCACGGTCTCCCGTTCAACCCGCTCGTCAGCGAAGAGGATCGTCTTGAGCTGGAGCAAGACGATGGCGGCATGCAGTTCTCGCACACACTCGAAGAGCAGATCGGTGGTCAGCTCAACGCTGGCTTCGTGCTGCGCTCGCTGTATGAAGACACGAATGGTGACGGACGCCTCCACGAGCTGAGCATCCCAACCTTCATCGCCACTTGGAGCGTCAAACCATAACTTGGAGCAGCTGCATATTAGAGAGGATGGTACATGAGCGGCGACGTAGTGCTTCGAGAAGCGCGTGAAGAGGATTACCCGTTCATTCTGCGGGTCAATGAGGAGAACGTGGCGGTGCTCTCGCCGATGGACGAAGCCCATCTTCGCAAACTCGACGAAGGGGCGTTGCGCACATTCATCGCTGAAGTGGACAGTGCCCCTGCCGCGTTCGCCATTGTGATGAGAGACGGTTTCGATGCCTACGACAGCCAGAACTACCACTGGTTCGCGCAACGCTATCCGCAGTTCGTATATGTCGACCGCATCGCCATCGACGCTCCCTACCGCGGCAGGGGAGTGGGGCGCGCGATCTATGATGCGGTGTTTGACCTCGCGCGCGAAACCGAATCTCCAGTGGTGGCCGCCGAAATCGACACGATTCCCTACAACGAGCCGAGTCTGAAGTTCCACGAGTCAATGGGGTTCCATGAGGTCGGCACGCAGTTCGTCAGTGCCAACGGCGTGCAGGTCTCCCTCCAAATCGCGCCCGTGCAGCACTGATCGGAGGTTGTTTGAGCGTTGTAGGAGTAAAATCAAGCGCTCGATGAAGCCGCAATGAAACGGCTCGTGCGGTGGGTGAAAATGTCAAGCAATGCGGTACACTAATAGATTGTTGTGTTTCCCTACGGGGTCCTTCAAAGCGCTTTCCCACTCGCATAAGGACTTTCAGGGAGCCCACGGTAATGAGATCTGAAAGCCAAGGGACTAACCAACCCACGCCGGACGATCCGAAACACAATATAAAGAAAAGGTATATCGTGAAAACTTTCACACCGAAGCCAGCTGATCTGACTCATGACTGGTACATCATCGACGCCACCGACGTCGTTCTCGGCCGTCTCTCCGTCGCCGCAGCCAACCTGCTGCGCGGCAAGAACAAGCCGTCCTTCGCACCACATGCCGATTCCGGCAACTATGTGATCATCATCAATGCCGACAAGATCGCTCTGACTGGCGACAAGCTGGACAAGGAACTCTATTCCCACTCCGGCCGTCCTGGTGGTCTTCGTCGTGACACGTATGCTGAGCTGCTCAAGAACAAGCCTGAGCGCATCATCATGCACGCTGTCAAGGGCATGCTGCCAAAGAACAAGCTTTCCAAGGTTCAGCTGACCCGTCTGCGCGTGTTCGCAGGCGACCAGCATCCGCACCTTGGCCAGGCGCCGAAGGTCTACGAGATCGAACAGGTCTCGCAGCAGGCAAAGTGAACCGAAGGAGATAAGAACAATGGCTGAGAATACCAACAACTCCGCGGTTACTGAGACCGAGGAAACCACCGCTGCATTCACCACCGAGACCAACTCGGGCGCTGGCACCGGCACCTCCACGATCGCTCCTGGCTATGGCACCGGTCGTCGCAAGGAAGCCGTTGCCCGTGTTCGCCTGGTTCCGGGAACCGGCGAATGGAAGATCAATGGCCGTACGCTCGAAGAGTACTTCCCGTCGAAGCTGCTCCAGCGTGAAGTCAACTCGCCGATCGTGCTCCTGAAGCTCGAAGGCAAGTTCGACGCGATCGTTCTCGTTGACGGTGGTGGCACCACCGGCCAGGCTGGTGCAATCCGCCTGGGCGTTGCCCGCGCACTCAACGCGATCGACCGTGACGCCAACCGCGCCGCCCTGAAGAAGGCCGGCTTCCTGACTCGCGACGCTCGCGTCGTCGAGCGCAAGAAGGCTGGTCTGCACAAGGCACGTCGCGCTCCGCAGTTCTCGAAGCGTTAAGTCTTCTGTATATACGAGAAAAGACCGTTCCACATTATGTGGGGCGGTCTTTCTGCATTCTGTGCCGTGTATTGCGCTCTCGTACCGCGCAATACACAGGCTCACAGGCTCGTCACCAATGCTGATGCGAGCTTTGCAACATGATGCTGATGCTCAGTGCTGGGAACGTCCACACGTTGTCGGCAACTTCATGCTCGCCGCCGGCACTTTGCGATTCGGCAGACTTGGAGGAATCTGAAGTATTCGCCGGCTTGTTGTTCACTGACGCAGATTCGGTGTTCTGCACAGATTGCCAGCTGTTATTCGCCATATGCTTGTCGATCGTGTCTTGAATACGCTTGTCGAAAATAGACTCGAGCATATGCGTCTCGTCTTCGCTCAGATGAGACGGGTGCGCTTGAGGGAGTGGCTGAGACACTCCGGTGGCATGATCGAGATCGTGCATCGGCAAGGTATCGCGCTTGTGCTGCAGCGTTTCCGTGAGCGGAGGCATTGCGGTGCGCGGCTTGAACTTCGCGACGCTCGTGCCGGGAGCCGGTTTTTCGCCGGTTGTCTGCGCCGAAGACCACAGCAGGTGGAACGACGAGTCGGCGGGCAAGTGCATCTGCTGGTTATTCTCACTGCCATTGACGACGATCACCGCATCGGATTCGTTCTTGAAATGCAGATGCATCATGAACGAACGGATGGCTGGGTTGCTCCAGTCCTGATCGATCGGCATCGTGCCGTCTGGCAACGACCACTGCACACGGCTCGACGGTTTCAGCAGCCCGAGCTGGGAGAGCCTGGTGAAGAACTCCTCGTGATTGTAGATGTCGAGCGATTTGCGCACGGCGATCAGGTTCGAGGTGGCTTCAAGCTGGCGGGATTCCGGCGTCTCCTCGGTGCAATTGAGCCAATCCCAGTCAAGCCAGGTGATCTCGTTGTCTTGGCAATAGGCGTTATTGTTGCCACCCTGCGAATTGCCGAACTCGTCGCCGGCGAGCATCATCGGCGTGCCGAGGGAGAGCATGAGCGTGCCGAGCATGTTCATGCGTGAACGTTCGCGGGCGTTTTCGATGCTCAAATCGTCGGTCGGGCCTTCCACGCCGAAATTCGCCGAATGATTCACGTTCGTGCCATCGTTGTTGTTCTCGCCGTTCGCCTCATTGTGCTTGTGGTCGTAGCTCGTCAAATCCGCAAGCGTGAAGCCGTCGTGCGCGCTGATGTAGTTCACTGAGGAAGTCGCTCCACGGCCGGGGTCGGTGGCGAACAGGTCGGCGGAACCGCACAGGCGCGTCGCCATCTCCTGCATCGTGATCACGCCATGGCCAGCGGCCTGATTGATGTCGGAGAGCCAGAATTGGCGAGTGGTGTCGCGGAAACGGTCGTTCCATTCGCCGAAGGGGGAGAGGAACTGGCCGGTGCGCCAACCTTGGAAGCCCAAATCCCAAGGCTCCATGATCAGCTTCAGGTTGCCAAGCAGTTGGTCGGAGCGCAGCGCGTAGAGGAATGGGTGGTATGGGGTGAACACGCCTTTGAGTCGTGCCAGCGAGACGCCGAGATCGAAGCGGAATCCGTCGATGCCGATGCGCTTGGCCCAATAGCGCAGCGAATCCACTGCGAATGTGATGTTATGCGTATCAGTGAAGTCAATGGTGTTGCCGCAGCCTGTCGTGTCTTCAAGCTCGCCGGGGCGTTGCGCCTGCTGACGGTAGAACGAGAGATTGTCGAGCCCGCGCCAACACACGCTCGGGCCTCCGTTGCCGCCTTCGCATGTGTGGTTATACACGACATCCATCAGCACTTCGAAGCCGGCTTCATGCAGGGCGCGCACCATGTTGATCACTTCGTTGCGCACTGCGCCGGCACCCTTGCTCTGCGCCTTTTTCGTGGCATAGCTGGGTTCGGGGGAGAAGAAGTTCAGTGTGGAATATCCCCAGTAATTCGTGCGGTCGCGCTCCTGAAGGAACACTTCAGACTGCTTCGCCATGATCGGCAGCAGCTCGATCGACGTGACGCCCAGATCCTGCAAATACGCGAGCGTGGTCGGGTGCGCGAGTCCGGCATATGTGCCGCGCAGTTCTTCCGGCAGCCACGGTGCGTTCTTGGTGAACCCCTTCACATGCAACTCATACACCACGGTTTTGCTCCACGGCACATGCGGGTGGCTCGGATCCCCGTCATGCTTGCGGGTGTCGCGGTCGTCGATGGCCACGGAAACAGGGCAGGAACCCAGCGAATCGACCGTGCTCATCGCGCCGTAGATGTCGCCGTGAATCCTGCCGTCGTCGCCAAGCTCGCTCTGATACGCGAACATCGACGGGTTGAGTTTCATGCTGCCTTCGATGCCCTTCGAATATGGGTCGATGAGGAACTTGTGCGGGTTGAAGCGCAGTCCGTGGTGCGGATCCCATGCGCCGTCTGCGCGGAATCCGTAGTGCAGGCCGTCCCAAGCCTTGTCGAGATGCCTGTACCACAGCCCGTAATTCGGGCCCGACATTTGCAGCAAAGTTTCGCGTGCACCTATCTGCGGTACGACGCGCGAGCAAATCTTGTAGTGGTGCATGTATTCGATGAACTGCTCGTCGGTGGCGTCGTCTGGCAAACGAACCGCCTGATTGTAGAACGCGCTCGGCTGGTCGAGCGGTTCGAGCACGCTCACCCACAACTGCTCCGCTGTTTCAGAACGAACAACGACGTCAGCGCCGCCGTCATCGGTGTAAAAAATCCAGGGCGCGTGGCGTAACGATGTAATTTCTGTAACTGCATGCTCTCATAGTAAGGGCGAAGCCGCGGTGAAAGCAATGCGGCACCGCGATTCATTGCTTTGTGAGCGTAATCCGCTGCGTAATGATACTTTCTGCGAAAGTTCGCGCAATATGTAAAGTTTGCGATTGCTCTGCCAGAATAATCGACAGATATGCGATCTATGACCGACTTGCTTCCCGGGGTTTTTATTGCTATTTCTAAATTGCGCTGCAAACCTCGTCTATGTAGGACTGCACGAAACGCAACGCCGCGCCTATCTCGTTCTGATCGTCGAGGCACAGACTCTTGCGCAATGCGAAGTGGTCGGTGTGGAAAGCGCTGCGTTCCTCGACGAGTTCGCGAAGATGCGCGATATCGTGTTCGTCGAGGAAATGCGCGGCCTCGCCGCCGATGATGATGTCGCCGGCGAGCAGTCCGCGAATATTGCATATGGCTTGCGCCACATTGCCAAGCCACTCGTTGAATCTGCGCCTATGCTCCTGCTCGCCCTGCTCAAGCACGCTGAAGAAGCCCGAAAGACTTTCTCCGTCTTCCGCGAGCGTCTCCGGCGAGCAGTAGACATCCATGCAGCCGTGCTGACCGCAGTAGCAGAGTTTACCTCCCGGAATCAACGTCATATGCTCGATCGTGCCGTTGCACAGATTCGGCCCCTGATAGAGCGCGCCGCTGACGATAACCGCGCCGCCCGGTCGCCGGTCGAGATACACGCACACGGCGTCGCTGAGCGAGTGATCGAACCAGAGTTCAGCCATTGCGGCGGCGTCGGAGTCGTGGATCATGATGCACGGATAGTCCACGTTCTGCGCGATCTCATCGAGGCTGAGTCCGGTGTTCTGCATGATTTTGCCGAATGTGATCGTCGTGCCGCTCGCGTCCACGATGCCTTGGATCGAGAACGCGACGCCGAGCACCTGCCCGCAATTCTTCGCGACGCTTTGCGCGAAGGAGTTGATGATCGTGCCCATCTGCTGATAGTAGCTGTCGGTGTTGCGGTATGAGATCAGGCGCACGCGGCGCGCTATCACCTCGCCGCTCAAATCGACCGCGCACATGGTCAGACCACTCGAGCGCATCGTGACGCCGATGGCGGCGCGATGAGTCGGCGTGAACGCAAAAGTCTGCGCTTTGCGTCCACCTGTGGAGTCGAGTTGTTCCGCTTTGTGAACAAGACCCTCGTCTTCGAGTATGCGCAGATTTTGTGTGATTGTGGGCAGACTCAGTCCCAATTCGCGCTCGAGCATCTGCTTCGTAGCCGGACCGTGGGTGTAGAGAAAGGCTGTCATGGCGCGCTTGTTGAGTTCTTTGACCGACATCGTTGACGATCCCTTTATCATGGCTCTCCATTCGCGGTGTTGGCGGATATGCTGTTCTGGAAAACATCATACTTTATAAAAGTGCTTGGTGAAAGTTAAATACGCTGATAACACTCAACTAAGTAATTTTTAAAAAGTAATTTATAGAACTGGTTTTCGGACGTGTGTTTTGTATACAAAAACATCACAAATAAGAACAAATCGAGTGAAATACTGCCAAGAATGTTCGTTTCACTCAATAATCTTAACAAAAAAGATAGGAATAGAACACGAATGGAACGACACGACGCAGACTAGACAAGCGTATCTCTTTTCGGTACATTGTGATGCAGGTCACTTATTCAAGTGCCCGGCATATGTTCCGTAAGCAATCTGCAAACGGTAAGTGAACATCACACTTTTGCAAAACCCAGGAATCGAGGAGGACTTCAAGTGGCAGAAGCAAAGAAAAAGGAAGAGCCGACGAAACCGACTCCAGAAGACAAGCAGGCCGCAGCAGAAGCTGAGGTTGACGAGCTCGTCAAGAAGGCGCAGAAGGCTCTTGCCGAATTCGAGAAGCTCGATCAGGAGACCGTGGATCGCATCGTGGCGAAGGCCTCCGTCGCGGCGCTGAACAAGCATCTCGTGCTTGCGAAGATGGCGGTCGACGAGACCGGCCGTGGTCTGGTGGAAGACAAAGCCACGAAGAACATCTTCGCCTGCGAGCACGTGACCAACTACATGGCGGGGCAGAAGACCGTCGGCATCATTCGTGAAGACGACGTGCTCGGCATCGATGAAGTCGCAGAGCCGGTCGGCGTCGTTGCAGGCGTCACCCCGGTGACGAACCCTACCTCCACGGCAATCTTCAAGTCGCTCATCTCACTGAAGACCCGTTGCCCGATCGTGTTCGGCTTCCACCCGGGCGCACAGAAGTCCTCCGTCGCTGCGGCACGCATCGTTCGTGACGCGGCAATCGAGGCAGGCGCTCCTGAGAACTGCGTGCAGTGGATCGAGCACCCGTCGATCGAGGCTACCGGCGCGCTGATGAAGCACCCAGGCATCGCCACGATCCTCGCAACAGGCGGCCCGGGCATGGTCAAGGCGGCATACTCCTCCGGCAAGCCAGCCCTCGGCGTCGGCGCAGGCAACGCACCGGCATACGTCGACGCGAACGTCGACGTGCAGCGCGTGGCCAACGACCTGATCCTGTCGAAGCACTTCGACTACGGCATGATCTGCGCCACCGAGCAGGCCATCATCGCGCACAAAGACATCTATGCGCCGCTCGTCAAGGAGCTCAAGCGTCGCAAGGCATACTTCGTCAACGACGAAGAGAAGGCCAAGCTCGAGAAATACATGTTTGGCTGCACCGCGTTCTCCGGCGAAACCCCGAAGCTCAACTCCGTCGTTCCGGGCAAGTCGCCGCAGTTCATCGCGCACGAAGCAGGTTTCGAGATTCCTGAGGATGCGACGATCATCGCGGCAGAGTGCTCCGAAGTCGGCGAGAACGAACCGCTGACGATGGAGAAGCTCGCACCGGTTCAGGCCGTGCTCAAGTTCAACGACAAAGAGCAGGGCTTCGAGATGTGCGAAGAGATGCTCAAGCACGGCGCCGGCCACACCGCCGCCATCCACACGAACAACGATGACCTCGTTCGCGAGTATGGTCTGCGCATGCACGCCTGCCGTATCATCTGGAACCAGCCAAGCTCCCTCGGCGGCATCGGCGACATCTACAACGCCATCGCCCCGTCGCTCACCCTCGGCTGCGGCTCCTACGGCGGCAATTCGGTTTCCGGCAACGTGCAGGCCGTCAATCTGCTCAACATCAAGCGCATCGCTCGGAGGAACAACAACATGCAGTGGTTCAAGATCCCGGCAAAGACCTATTTCGAGCCGAACGCCATCAAGTACCTGCGCGACATGTATGGCGTGGAACGCGCCGTCATCGTCTGCGACAAGGTGATGGAGCAGCTTGGCATCGTCGACAAGGTGATCGACCAGCTGCGTGCACGCTCCAACCGCGTCACCTTCCGCATCGTCGACTACATCGAGCCGGAGCCATCGGTCGAAACCGTTGAGCGCGGCGCTGCCATGATGCGCGACGAATTCGAGCCGGACACGATCATCGCAGTCGGCGGCGGTTCCGTCATGGACGCCTCGAAGATCATGTGGCTGCTCTACGAGCACCCGGAAATCGCGTTCTCCGACGTGCGCGAGAAGTTCTTCGATATTCGTAAGCGCGCCTTCAAGATCCCGCCGCTGGGCACGAAGGCCAAGCTCGTGTGCATCCCGACCTCGTCTGGCACCGGCTCCGAAGTCACGCCATTCGCCGTCATCACCGATCACAAGACCGGCTACAAGTACCCGATCACCGACTACGCGCTCACCCCATCGGTCGCCATCGTCGATCCGGTGCTCGCCCGCACGCAGCCTCGCCGCCTCGCATCCGATTCCGGCTTCGATGCGCTCACACACTCGTTCGAAGCATTCGTCTCCGTGTATGCGAACGACTACACCGACGCCATGGCCCTGCACGCGGCCAAGCTGATCTGGGACAACCTCGCGGAATCCGTGAACAGCGAGCCGGGCGAAGCCAAGAAGAAGGCGCAGGAGAAGATGCACAACGCCGCTACGATGGCGGGCATGGCATTCGGCTCTGCGTTCCTCGGCATGTGCCACGCTATGGCGCACACGATCGGCGCACTGTGCCACATCGCACACGGCCGCACCAACTCGATCTTGCTGCCATACGTGATCCGCTACAACGGTCAGGTTCCTGAGGAGCCGACCTCATGGCCGAAGTACAGCAAGTACATCGCGCCTGAGCGCTACCAGGAGCTCGCCAGCCTGCTCGGTGTGAACCCGGGCAAGACGCCGGCTGAAGGTGTCGAGAACCTGGCGAAGGCAGTCGAAGACTACCGCGACAACAAGCTCGGCATGAACAAGAGCTTCAAGGAATGCGGCATCGACGAAGACTACTTCTGGTCGATTCTCGAGCAGATCGGCATGCGTGCCTACGAAGACCAGTGCGCACCGGCCAATCCGCGCATTCCACAGATCCAAGACATGATGGACATCGCAGTTGCCGCCTACTACGGCGTTTCCCAGGCCGAAGGCCATGCGATGCGCATCGAGCGTGAGGGTCTGGGTGCTACGGAGGAAGCCTCCGAGCGCGTCTGATGTGATTCCCAGTCACTGCCAATAAACAAAATGAGCCACCCACCCGGGTGGCTCATTTCATATCTTCGCCCATTCCTACTTCCATATCCCCGCCGGAGAATAATTCTCCTATCTAGTGCATCCCCATCATTACGAATATCCATTCCGGAGAATTATTCTCTAACTGAGCGGCCTCTCAGCCACACGATTATCCTCCGCCGGAGAATTATTCTCCCGAACAGGGGAAGCTCAACATTACAAACATCCGAAATAGAGAATAATTCTCTGATTGAAAAGCACTTGCAAGCGGCAGATTACAGAGCAGGCAATTAGAGACACATAATGCAGTTCCCCTAATAATACCGAGATAACTGACCTCATATACTCTTTATATATATGTCTATATATATGTCTTCACATTGGTAGCGTCATCGCAGCATAGGTTATCAGCGAGAATGAGATCAGGCTCGATACGCATTCGCTGATGCCGGCGACTTTCACAGTTTGCTTGAGATTTCGCGTTGCAAGCGGCACGATGATTGCGCGCGCGAGCAGAATCACACCGAGAATGCCATAAATCAGGCTAAAGCAGAACCCCACTGCGGTTATGAGCGCATGCCAAGCCCACGAAGCGGCGAGATACCGCGAATTGCCACGTTCGCGAATCATCGTTTTCACATAGAGCACACTGGCGAACAACACCAAGGCATAGGCGCACGCAATCTCCACACCGCGCGCCGGCAACATCTCTTGAAACGGCCGACTCAAATGCGAACCAAGGCAAGTCACGGGAATCGCCATCGCGCTCGATGCAAGCACTGCGCACAAGTTCGCGATGATGGAATGCTCGGCTCGGTTGTATGAGCAGATCAGTGAACCGGCGAACAGTACGGCAAAAAGCGGCGCCCACCAGAGAATCTCAGGGAATTTCAGCAGAAACGGGACTCCCAGAATTGCGAGTAATGCAGCATATGTGAGCATAGGCGCACGGTACCGTGCACGACCGCGTGATTTTGCGAACCTCGCCGCACAGAACTGCACACAGTAGCACAAACACCACAGCACAACGAGCCACACGGAGTTCCAGCTCGGTCCGCCTGCGATGAATGCTGTGAGCGCGGGCATGAGCACGATCACCCATGCGCCCGGCTCGGTTGAAATCCAGTCGCGTAGTTTGAGAGTGCGTCGTGTAGGTCGATTGGTCTGGTCTGCCATGGCGTCCAAGCTTACGTGAACTCGCGCGGACATACCAGAGCTCAGCTTGTTTTGAGTTAACTGCGTTAATTATCCACATTTTTCTACAGCTTGCATTCGCGTCAGCTGTGTGAATACCGTTGAGTATGGAACAGAATAATGAATTACGAGAGCTCATGGCGCAGGCTCAGCAACAGCAGCGCTGCATATACGCGCACACGGATCGGCAGGGGAAGTTGTTCGCACGACACTGCGAGGCTGGCGATCTAATGCGAGTATATCGAGGTATCTATGCGGAGACGGAGTTGTGGCAAACGCTCACGCCTCCCACGCGAACCGCATATCTTGCTCGAACGTTATCGATCAAGCATCAGCATTGGGTGTTCACTGGGCAGACGGCAGCATGTATACGCGGCCTCGATTTTCCGTGGCACACGCTCACTAGGTTTTCATTGCCGGGATGCGCATCACCGGACTGATAGTAAGCAATTGCGGCGCATATATTGTTCGAATGTGGAGACTGAGCGCGTCAACGGGGTGCCCGTGACCACTCTGGCTCGCACAGCACTCGACTGCGTGTTCACTATGGAGCCATGTGCGGCGATCGCAATACTGGATGCTTGTTTTCGTGCCGGACTAACTCAACAAGAGCTGTTGCAGGAATGCGTTGAGAACGGCATGGATTGTTCTGCAGTGCTCACGCTGCTGCCTCACGTGAATCCATCGAGTGAAAATGGAGGCGAAGCGTATGCGCATGCTGTCATAACCGCACAGCTGGGCTTCCGCAAACCACAACAGCAGGTCGAGCTCATTGACCCTCTCACTAACAACACGCATCGCCCTGATTTTTATTGGGTGCTCGAAGATGGGACGATCATTGTCGCAGAACTTGACGGCAGTGAAAAATATGTGAATCCGCAGATGACGGGGGCGCGCGCTATTCACGAAGTTGTTGCGGACGAGCGTGAGCGTGAGAAATCGCTGGAACGTGCTGGAGTTAAACGCATTGTGCGATTCACGTTCGACGAAGTTCTTCACAGCGACCAATTGCGCGATAAGCTCCTCGATGCCGGGGTTCCCACAGATTTTAAAAGTGTTGTTAACATCAACGGCCACCAGGTGGCGGTTATTGAGTAAGTTGCTTTTGCGCATGCGTGCGTGAGTGCAGTAGTGGTTGGACGAGTTGCGCGCGTGGACATTTCTGATGTTTTCGCGCGCAAAATCTCAACGTAGCAGTGTAACTTACGCTGAGTTTAGAAACATTGTTCTTAGTAGCAACGCGGCTAATAATGCTGGTGGAGCATTCGTCGTAACGCCAAAATCGGTGATTATCGCTGGTGAAAATGCGCAAGTACGAATACTTACAATATTTAGGCTGACCTTTTGCTTGGGGAGATTGCCGGCCTAGCTTATTCATGGGAGTTACGTACGGCTTAACCTAGCTGATTTATCTCTAGCTGTTTTATCTTAAGAGGATTATTCTCTATTTCGGATGTTTGTAATGCTGAGCTTCCTTTGATCGGGAAAATAATTCTCCGCCGGGGATGTTCGTAATGATAAACCGGCTCTAAGCGGGAGAATAATTCTCCGACGGAGGATAATCGTGTAGCTGAGAGGCCGCTCAGTTAGAGAATAATTCTCCGCGGAGTATGTTTGTAATGGTCTACGCGCTCTGAATTAGAGAATAATTCTCTGGCGGAGGATAATCGTGTGAGTAAGAGACCACTCAGTTAGAGAATAATTCTCCGGAATGGATATTCGTAATGATTGGGACGACACGCCATGGGGGAGTTACTAGGAAATGACCACCCCCGGTGTTTAAATATAGAAGTTGCCTGATTTAGGGCTCGCATAATTGGAATCAAAAAGCGAGCGCAGCACTGAAGCCCACAACAATGTGGGTTTTGCATGGCTGCGCACTGATGTGGAAAGTCTTTGAGGACGTGTGCCTGAAGACTTCGAACGCCGGTGCCCTGTAGCAGGTTAAGTCATATTGATAACACGAATCGCTAGAAAGGGCGGAAGGCAATGGCGGGACAGAAAATCCGCATCAGGCTTAAGTCCTATGACCATGAGGTCATCGACCAATCGGCGAAGAAGATCGTCGAAACGGTGACGAACGCGGGTGCAACTGTGGTTGGCCCGGTTCCGCTCCCGACTGAGAAGAACGTCTACGTTGTTATTCGTTCCCCTCACAAATACAAGGATTCTCGCGAGCATTTCGAGATGCGCACTCACAAGCGTCTCATCGATATTGTGGACCCAACCCCAAAGGCTGTGGATTCCCTTATGCATATTGATCTGCCCGCAGATGTCAACATCGAGATCAAGCTGTAAGGGAAGGAGGAACCGCAATGTCACAGAATAAGAATCGCAGCGCACTGCTGGGCAAGAAGCTCGGCATGTCGCAGGTGTGGGATGAGAACGGCTTCTTCGTCCCTGTCACGCTGGTTGAGGTTTCGACCAACGTTGTCACTGCAGTCAAGAACGAGGAATCCGACGGCTACCGCGCTGTTCAGCTCGGCTATGGCCAGGTTGATCCTCGCAAGGTGACCAAGCCAATGGCCGGTCACTTCGCCAAGGCAGGTGTGACCCCTCGTCGTCACCTCGCTGAAGTTCGTACCGAGAACGTCGAAGACTACCAGCCGGGTCAGGAACTGACCGCTGAGGTCTTCCCTGAGGGTGTGCAGGTCGACGTGACCGGCACCACCAAGGGCAAGGGCTTCGCAGGCACGATCAAGCGCTGGGGCTTCAAGTCCTATCGCCGCACCCACGGCTCCCACAAGAACGAACGTCGTCCGGGTTCGGTCGGCGCATGCGCAACTCCGAGCCGTATTCTCAAGGGCAAGCGCATGGCTGGTCGTATGGGCCATGCTACCAATACCGTGCAGAACCTGACCGTCGTCTCCTCTGACGTCGAGAACGGCATTCTCGCCATCAAGGGCGCTATTCCAGGCCCGAAGGGCGGCATTGTTCTCGTCCGTTCTGCAGTGAAGGGAGCCTGATTTAGATGGCAAACGTTACTCTGAACGTCACCGACAACACCGGCAAGGAAACCGGCACCCTCGAAGCTCCTGAAGCCCTGTTCGGCTTCTCCGCTGAAGAGGTTCAGGCCCACGTTCCGCTGATCCACCAGGTTGTTGTTGCACAGCTCGCCGCTGCTCGTCAGGGCACGCACGCTGTGAAGAACCGTGGCAAGGTCTCCGGCGGCGGCCGCAAGCCGTGGAAGCAGAAGGGCACCGGTCGCGCTCGTCAGGGCTCGATCCGCGCACCTCAGTGGTACCACGGTGGCGTCGCTCACGGCCCAGTGCCGCGTGACTACAGCCAGCGCACCCCGAAGAAGATGAAGGCAGCAGCTCTGCGCTACGCTCTCTCCGATCGCGCTAACAACGGTCGCGTTGCAGTCGTGGACTTCGCAATCTCCGAGCCGTCCACCAAGAAGGCAATCGCAGCCCTCGCTCCGATCGTTGCCGACAAGAACACTCTCGTGGTGCTGTCTCGCGACAACATCAATGAGTGGCTGTCTGTTCGCAATATTCCTACCGTGTATCCGATCTTCGCTGATCAGCTCAGCACCTACGACGTGATCACCGCTCAGTACGTGGTGTTCTCGAAGGATGGCTTCGACGCTTTCGTCGCCGCGAAGACCGCACCGGCTGCAAAGGAGGCCTGAGTTCATGGTCGCTATTCACAAGCCAGCACATGACATCATCTTGAAGCCTGTTGTTTCGGAGAAGAGCTATGCCCTCTCCGACATGGGTCAGTACACCTTCGTCGTGGCTCCGACCGCGAACAAGGTGCAGATCAAGCAGGCAATCGAGGAGATCTTCAAAGTCAAGGTGACGAACGTCAACACCCTGAACCGCGCGGGCAAGCGCACTCGCACCCGCACCGGTTACGGCCGTCGCGTGAACCAGAAGCGCGCCATCGTGACCGTGGCAGAGGGCCAGTCGATCGACATCTTCGGTAACTGAAGGTTAGCCGACAAAAGTTAAAGGAAGAACTAGATTATGGCTATCCGCGTTTATAAGCCGACGACTCCGGGCCGTCGCAACGCGTCTGTTTCGGATTTCTCCGACCTCACGCGCTCGACCCCAGAGAAGTCGCTCATTCGCAAGAACAGCAAAACTGGCGGCCGCAACAACTATGGCCGCATGACCTCCCGTCATCGCGGCGGCGGTCACAAGCGCCAGTACCGTCTCATCGACTTCCGTCGCTGGGACAAGGACGGCGTGCCAGCAACGGTTGCTCAGATCGAATACGATCCGAACCGTTCCGCTCGCATCGCTCTGCTGCACTATGCAGATGGCGAGAAGCGCTACATCATCGCTCCTGAGGGCATCAAGCAGGGTGACCGCATCGAGACCGGCGCCAACGCCGATATCAAGCCGGGCAACAACCTGCCACTGCGCAACATCCCGACCGGTACGATCGTTCACGCCATTGAACTTCGCCCGCTCGGCGGCGCCAAGATCGCACGTTCCGCAGGTGCGGCCGTGCAGCTCGTCGCCAAGGACGGCATGTATGCCCAGCTGCGTATGCCATCCGGCGAAATCCGCAACGTGGACGCTCGCTGCCGCGCAACGATTGGTGAGGTCGGCAACTCCGATCACGCCAACATTCAGCTCGGCAAGGCAGGTCGTGCACGTTGGATGGGCAAGCGCCCGATCACCCGTGGTGAGTCCATGAACCCTGTCGACCATCCACATGGCGGTCGTACTCGCGGTGGCAAGCCGCCAGTCTCCCCATGGGGCAAGGGCGAGGTTCGTACTCGTCATCCGAAGAAGGCTTCGAACAAGATGATTGTTCGTCGTCGTCCTAATGGCAAGAACCGCAAGTAAGGGAGTGTCGAGTAGATGACTCGTAGCATCAAGAAGGGCCCCTTCGTCGACGCCCACCTGCAGAAGAAAGTCGACGAGCAGAATGAGAAGGGCACGCACAACGTCATCAAGACGTGGTCGCGCCGTTCGATGATCACCCCTGATTTCATCGGACACACCTTCGCAGTTCACGATGGCCGCAAGCATGTTCCAGTGTTCGTCACTGAAGCAATGGTTGGCCACAAGCTCGGTGAGTTCGCCCCTACGCGTACCTTCAAGGGTCACGTCAAGGACGACAAGAAGTCGCGCCGCTAATAAGTAGGAGAGTATAGACACATGGAAGCTAAAGCAATCGCTCGCCACGTTCGTGTGACGCCGCGTAAGGCTCGCCGCATGGTCGACCTCATCCGAGGCAAGCAGGCGACCGAAGCTATCACCATTCTCAAGTTCGCTCCACAGGACGCCAGCACCCCGGTGCTCAAGGTCCTCGAAAGCGCAATCGCGAACGCTCGCGTGAAGGCCGACAAGGTCGGCGAGCCGTTCCGTGAGAACGATCTGTTCATCAAGGAGACCTATGTGGACGAAGGCGTGACGCTCAAGCGTTTCCGCGCTCGTGCACAGGGCCGTGCAGCTCGTATCAACAAGCGTACGAGCCACATCACGGTTGTCGTCGCCAGCAAGGAAGGAGACCGCTAAAGATGGGTCAGAAGATTAATCCCTTTGGCTATCGCCTGGGTATTACTGAGAGCCATCGTTCCAAGTGGTTCTCCGATTCCAACAAGGTCGGCGAGCGTTACCGTGACTTCGTTCTCGAAGACGACGCCATCCGTAAGGTCATGAACAAAGACCTCGAGCGTGCGGGAGTTTCTCGCATCGTCATCGAGCGCACCCGTGACCGTGTGCGTGTGGACATCCACACCGCTCGCCCGGGCATCGTGATCGGCCGCCGTGGTGCGGAAGCAGAACGTGTTCGCGCTAAGCTCGAGAAGCTTACCGGCAAGCAGGTTCAGCTCAACATCTTCGAAGTGAAGAACCCGGCCATCGACGCCCAGCTCGTCGCTCAGGGCATCGCCGAGCAGCTTACGAACCGCGTGACCTTCCGTCGCGCAATGCGTAAGGCTCAGCAGGATGCCATGCGTGCAGGCGCCAAGGGTATTCGTATCAAGCTCTCCGGCCGCCTCGGCGGTGCGGAAATGAGCCGTTCCGAGTTCTACCGTGAGGGTCGCGTTCCGCTGCAGACTCTGCGCGCGCTCATCGACTATGGCTTCTTCGAGGCCAAGACCACGTACGGCCGCATCGGCGTCAAGGTCTGGATCTACAAGGGCGATATGACGGAGCGTGAGTTCGAGGAGCAGCAGGCACAGCAGGGCAACAACCGCCCAGGTCGTCGCGGCGATCGTCGTCCGCGTCGCGGCCAGCGCAATGGCCAGCGTCCGAACGGTCAGAACCAAGTGAAGTCAGGTCCGGATCAGCCGATGGAAGCGGAAGTTTCCAACGAAGCTGCCGCTGAGTCGGAAACTAAGGAGTGAGCGCAGGATGCTTATCCCAAAGAGGACTAAATATCGCAAGCAGCATCGTCCTGACCGCCATGGCATGTCCAAGGGCGGCAACGAGATCAACTTCGGCGATTTCGCAATTCAGGCAATGGCTCCGGCCTATGTCACGAACCGCCAGATCGAAGCTGCTCGTATCGCAATGACCCGTTACATCAAGCGTGGCGGCAAGGTTTGGATCACGATCTTCCCAGATCGTCCTCTGACCAAGCACCCGCTCGGCGCTCGAATGGGTTCCGGTAAGGGTACTCCGGAATTCTGGATCGCCAATGTTCACCCGGGTCGAGTCATGTTCGAAATCGGTGGCGTTTCTGAGGATGTCGCTCGCGAGGCTCTGCGCCGCGCAATCGACAAGCTCCCGATGAAGTGCCGCGTGATTGCCCGTGAAGGCGGTGACATCTGATGCCAGTCGGATCTGAAGAATACACCATGAAGAATCTCAACGAGAAGACCAATGCTGAGATCGAGGGCTTCCTCAAGAAGTCCAAGGAAGAGCTGTTCAACCTGCGCTTCCAGCACGCAACCGGTCAGCTCGAGAACACTGCCCGCCTCAAGGCGGTCAAGCACGACATCGCCAGAATGTACACCGTTCTGCGCGAACGCGAGCTTGGCATCAGCCAGGCTCCGGCGGCAACCGAAACGAAAGCTGAGGAGAAGTAATGGCGCAAGAGCGTAACTTCCGCAAAGTTCGTCGCGGTTATGTCGTGTCCGATAAGATGGACAAGACCATTTCCGTGGAACTCGAACTTCGTTCGACTCACCCGCTCTACGGCAAGGTCGTTCGTTCCACTCGTACGGTCAAAGCACATGACGAAAACAACCAGGCTCACGTTGGCGACCTCGTGAGTATCATGGAGACTCGTCCACTGAGCAAGACCAAGCGTTGGCGTCTCGAATCCATTATCGAGCGCGCTAAGTAACAAGTTCGGCAAGGCTCGCTTATCACCCGGCCCGCTCGCCACGGCGGTGGGCCGGGTGATAAGGGAGAACCAGCTCGGCTAAGGAGAATCAATGATTCAGCAGGAAACGCGGCTTCATGTCGCCGACAACACGGGTGCGAAGGAACTCCTCGCCATCCGAGTGCTCGGCGGATCGAAGCGACGCTATGCCGGCATCGGCGACGTGATCGTCGCCTCCGTCAAGGATGCAATCCCTGGCGGGTCGGTCAAGAAGGGCGACGTCGTCAAGGCTGTCGTCGTCCGTACAGTCAAGGAACACCGTCGTGTTGACGGCTCCTACATCAAGTTCGACGAGAACGCTGCCGTTATTCTCGGTTCCGGCCGTGAACCGAAAGGCACTCGTATTTTCGGACCGGTTGGTCGTGAACTGCGTGACAAGCGCTTCATGCGTATCGTGTCCCTCGCACCGGAGGTGATCTGAGATGGTAGCCAAGATCAAGAGCGGCGACACCGTCAAGGTCATCCGCGGCAAGGACCGTGGCAAGGAAGGCGTCGTCAAGCGCGTTCTCAAGGATGACCGTCTGATCGTCGAAGGTGTTCAGATCGTCAAGAAGCACGTCCGCGCCACCCAGCAGGGTGACCAGGCAGGCATCGTCTCCGTTGAGGCTCCGATCCATCGCTCGAACGTGATGGTCATCGACCCTGAGACCAAGCAGCCTACCCGCGTTGGCGTCGTTATCAAGGAAGAGGCACGTGACGGCAAGGTGAAGACCGTGCGCGTCCGCGTTGCCAAGAAGTCCGGAAAGGAACTGGCATGAGCGAAGTCGTTGACGAAGTCATCATCGAAGAGCCAGTCACCCCACGCCTCAAGACGATGTACAAGGAAGAGGTCCTCCCGGAGCTCGAGAAGGAATTCCACCACGACAACCCGATGCAGGTCGCTGGCCTCGAGAAGATCGTTGTGTCTATGGGTGTTGGCGCCGCAGCTCGCGACTCCAAGCTCATCGAAGGCGCTGTGCGCGATCTGACCGCGATCACCGGCCAGAAGCCGAAGATCACGAAGGCCAAGAAGTCCGTCGCACAGTTCCACCTGCGCGAAGGCCAGGCCATCGGCGCATACGTCACGCTGCGTGGCGATCGCATGTGGGAATTCCTGGATCGCCTGCTTACGCTGGCTCTGCCGCGTATTCGCGATTTCCGCGGCATCAACGGCCATCAGTTCGATGGTCAGGGCAACTACAACTTCGGTCTCACTGAGCAGTCCATGTTCCACGAGATCGATCCAGACGAGATCGATCACCAGCGCGGTATGGACATCACCGTGGTGACCACCACGAAGGATGACGACGAAGCTTACGCACTGCTTAAGCTCCTCGGATTCCCATTCAAGGAGAACTGAAATGGCAAAAACTTGCTTGAAGGTCAAGGCGCTTCGCAAGCCTAAGTTCAAGGTTCGCGCCTACACGCGCTGCATGGTGTGCGGCCGTCCGCATTCCGTGTACCGCAAGTTCGGCCTGTGCCGAATCTGCCTTCGTGAGAAGGCACACCGTGGCGAGCTGCCAGGCGTTACGAAGTCCAGTTGGTAAATATCAACGCTGAAGGTCCGCGGCCCGGTTGGAACACAGTTCCTCAGGGCGGCGGAAACCACGGCGAGAAAGGGCGTTAGCCCAAATGACAATGACAGATCCAATCGCAGACATGCTTACGCGTCTGCGTAATGCGAGCGCGGCAAAGCACGAAACCGTGGATATGCCGTACTCCAAGTTCAAGAAGAACATCGCTGAGATCTTGAAGCGTGAAGGCTACATTGAAGACTTCACCGCCAAGGAAGCTCGCGTTGGCCAGACTCTTGAGGTCACCCTCAAGTACGGCCCTCACGGTGAGCGTTCCATTCAGGGCATCAAGCGCATCTCGAAGCCGGGCCTGCGTCGCTACGCGAAGTCCGACGCGCTGCCAATGCCTCTCGGTGGTCTCGGTATCGCGATCATCTCGACGAGCTCGGGATTGTTGACTCAGAAGGAATGCCTCGACCGAGGCATCGGTGGCGAAATCGTCGCCTACGTGTGGTGAGAAAGGAGAGCTGAACATGGCATCGCATATTGGTAAGCTCCCGATCGAGATCCCGGCGGGCGTCGAAGTCACCATCAATGGTCAGGACTTCAGCGCCAAGGGCGCCAAGGGTTCCGACTCCTACACCATCCCAGAGGGCGTGAGCGCCAAGGTCGAAGGTAACGAGATCATCGTCACCGCTAATGACGACCTGCGCCCGACCCGCGCCAAGCACGGTCTGGCTCGCTCGATCATGGCTTCCATGGTCAAGGGCGTGCACGACGGCTACCAGAAGAGCCTCGACATCGTCGGCACCGGTTACCGCGCACAGATGAAGGGCAAGGGCATCGAGTTCTCGCTCGGTTACTCCCACACCATCACCGTGGATCCGCCGGAAGGCATCACGTTCGAGTTGCCAAACCCGAACCAGGTGATCGTCAAGGGTACCGACAAGCAGGCCGTTGGCCAGGTTGCCGCTAACATCCGCAAGCTTCGTGCTCCGGAACCGTACAAGGGCAAGGGCATCAAGTATTCGGATGAAGTCATCCGTCGCAAGGCTGGAAAGGCTGGTAAGTGATATGAGCGTTAAGGTTTTCGGTAAAGGCAAGAAGGCCGCTCTGAAGCGTCGCCACGCTCGTATTCGCAAGCACGTCAATGGCACCCCGGAGCGTCCACGTCTCGTGGTCACCCGTTCCAACCGCCACATGGTTGCGCAGATCGTCGACGATACCGTCGGTAAGACCCTCGTGAGCGAATCCACTCTGACGAGCGACTTCGCTGGTTTCGAAGGCACCAAGACCGAGGCAGCCAAGAAGGTCGGTGAACTCCTCGCCAAGAAGGCACAGGATGCCGGCATCACCACGGTCGTGTTCGACCGCGGCGGCAATAAGTATCATGGTCGCGTCGCAGCTGTTGCTGAAGGCGCCCGCGAGGGAGGTCTGGCACTGTGAGCGACAACGAAAAGGAAACCCAAGTGGCTGAAGAAACTCAGAACACTCAGGCAACCGCTGAGTCCAATACCTCCAACAACGACGAGCGTCGTGGCCGCCGCAACAACCGCAACGGCGAAGGCCGTCGTGGTGAGCGCCGCAACCGTCGCGAGGAGAACCGCGAGAACGAGATGCTCGATCGCGTGGTGACGATCAACCGCGTGTCGAAGACCCACAAGGGTGGCCGTACGTTCAGCTTCGCCGCACTCGTGGTGGTTGGCGATGGCAACGGCACCGTCGGTGTCGGCTATGGCAAGTCCCGTGAGGTCCCTGCCGCAATCGCCAAGGGTCAGCTGGATGCCAAGAAGCATCTGTTCAACGTGCCGCGCATTCGTGGAACCGTGACCCACCCGGTCACCGGTCACGACCATGCAGGCACCGTGATGCTGCGTCCTGCCGCCCCAGGTACTGGCGTTATCGCCGGCTCCGCGGTTCGTGCAGTGATGGAATGCGCTGGCATCACCGACATCCTGACCAAGTCGATGGGTTCGGCAACCGCAGTTAACGTGGTTCGCGCTACCGTCGACGCCCTCAAGCAGCTTGAGGATCCGGAAGAGATCGCGGCTCGCCGTGGCCTCTCCGTGCAGGAAGTCGCTCCTGACTCGCTGCTGCGTGCTCGCGCCGAAGGCATCGCCGAGGCTCGCAAGGCTCGCGAAGAGGCTCAGGCCAAGGCTGCAAAGGATGGTGAGTGATGGCTAAACTCAAGATCACGCTCGTGCACGGTGTTGCACACGCGAACAAGAAGCAGCGCGCTACCGTGCAGACCCTCGCCCTTCGCAAGATCGGCCAGAGCACTGTGCGCGAAGACAATTCGACGACCCGCGGCCTGATCGCCGTGGTGAATCATCTGGTCACTGTTGAGGAGGCAGACTGATTATGGCTGAAGAAGAGACCACAATCCTGCAAATGCATGACCTCAAGCCAGCACTAGGCGCTAAGAAGGACCGCATCCGCGTTGGCCGTGGTGAAGGCTCCAAGGGTAAGACCTCGGGCCGTGGCGACAAGGGCACCAAGAAGCGTTATCAGGTTCGTCCTGGCTTCGAAGGTGGCCAGCTGCCGCTCTACATGCGCCTGCCAAAGCTGCGTGGCTTCCGTAGCCCGTTCAAGACCGAGTATCAGGTTGTGAACATCGCGGCCCTCAACGACCTGTTCCCACAGGGTGGCGAGATCACCGTGGCCGATCTGGTCGAGAAGGGCGCTGTGCGCGCCAATCGTCCGGTCAAGGTGCTCGGCGAAGGCGAGACCACCGTTGCTTTCACCCTCAAGGGTGTCAAGGCTTCCGCTTCGGCGAAGTCCAAGATTGAAGCAGCTGGCGGTTCCATCAGCGAAGACTGATTGCATCAATAGAAGTTAGTGCTTCTATGTTTAGACCCTTTCCGCACAAGCTAGTGCGGAAAGGGTCTTTTTCACTCATAAGACGATTTTTCTTGCTCCGTGGAAACAAGCAGAGCGCAAGAGCTCGGCAGACAGTCAAACAGTATGGAATGCTCCACGGGAGAGCAAACGGTGTGGCATATCTCACATCAGCTACGAATAAGCAGAAAAATGAATGGTCAATACTCGCCGTTTTGTGTTGAAATAGTTGCGGAAAATGCTAAATCGGCGCGCAAGGTATGGTCTTTGGTCTAGACTCAACCCTTAGCGTGTGTTTTCATAGTGCGCGATTGCGCATAGTTATGGAGGGAACCCAAGGTGAGGACGTTAATCCAGGCCTTTCGAACCAAGGAGTTGAGGAACAAAATCCTCTTCGTCCTCGGCATCATCATCATCTACCGTATTGGCTCGTTCATTCCGACGCCGGGCGTTGACTACAAGGTTGTGGCTGACTGCGTTGTGAATACGAACAACAATGCTGAGAACTTCATCGGATTGGTGAACCTGTTCTCCGGCGGCGCCATGCTGCAGCTGTCGATCTTCGCATTGGGCGTTATGCCATACATCACCGCATCCATCGTTGTGCAACTGCTGCGCGCCGTGATCCCGCGCTTCGAGGCACTGCACAAAGAGGGGCAGTCCGGTGAGGCGAAGCTCACCCAGTACACCCGTTACCTCACCATCGGCTTGGCTGTGCTGCAGTCGACGACGATTCTCGTCACCGCACGTTCCGGCGCACTGTTCAACTACCAGTGCTCGAACGTGATTCCTGACGCGTCGATCTGGAACATGATCGTCATGATCATGGTCATGACCGGCGGCACCGGCCTCATCATGTGGATGGCCGAGCTCATCACCGAAAAGGGCATCGGTCAGGGCATGTCTATTTTGATCTTCCTCTCCATCTGCTCCGGCTTCCTGCCGCAGCTGTGGGAGATTGGTTGGGGCACGAACGGCACCGACGGCAACTGGACCGATTTCGCGATCGTCACCACCGTGCTCGTGGTGATCATGATCTTCGTCAACTACGTCGAACTTTCTCAGCGCCGCATTCCGGTGCAATACACGCGCCGCATGATCGGCCGCAAGATGTATGGCGGTTCGTCCACGTACCTGCCGCTCAAGATCAACATGAGCGGCGTTATCCCGCCGATCTTCGCGTCCTCTATTCTTGCTATCCCGACCCTGTTCGCACAGTTCGGCAACAGCGACCAGAGCTGGGTCAAGTGGATCAACTCGAATCTCGCGAACACGACTTCCATCTGGTACATCGCGCTTTACGCGGTCATGATCGTGTTCTTCACGTTCTTCTACACCGAGATCACGTTCAACCCAGACGAAACCGCCGACAACATGAAGGAGTTCGGCGGCTTCATTCCTGGCATTCGTGCCGGTAGCGCAACTGCTCGCTACCTGAAGTATGTGATCAACCGTCTCAACACGGTCGGCGCGATCTACCTGCTGTTCGTGGCGCTGCTGCCGACGATGCTGATCATGGCGCTCAAGCTCAACACGCAGCTGCCATTCGGTGGCACGACGCTGCTGATTATCGCCGGCGTCGGTCTCGACACGCTGCGCCAGGCGAAGGCTCAGACCGAGCAGTACCAGTACGCAGGCTTCCTGTTCGAGAACACGAGCCACGTCGAAGGCAAGTGAGCAGTCGCTCGCTTACCACACACAACGAAAGGATTTGATATGCGTCTGTTGATTATGGGACCGCAGGGTGTTGGCAAGGGCACGCAGGCAAAGCTGCTGAGCGAGCACTACAACATTCCGACGATTTCCACCGGCGACATTTTCCGCGCCAACATCAAGAACCAGACCGAACTCGGCAAGAAGGTGCTCGAATACACGTCGAAGGGCTTCCTCGTTCCCGACGAGCTGACGAACGAGATCGTCAAGGATCGCTTGGCTCAGGACGACGTGAAGAACGGCTGGATTCTCGACGGTTATCCGCGCAACGCGGCTCAGGTGACTGCGCTCGACGAGATTTGCGCCGAGATGAACACGCCGCTCGACGCAGTGGTCGCTCTGACCGCTCCGACGAACGTGCTGCTTGAGCGCATGGCGAAGCGCGCGAAAGAGGAAGGTCGCGCAGACGACACTCCGGAGGCGATCAAGAACCGTCTGAACACCTACGAGAAGGAGACGGCTCCTGTGCTCGACATCTATGGTGAGCGCGGCAAGCTCGTCAGCGTCGACGGCGTTGGCGACATCGACGAGATCTCCAAGCAGATCATCAGCTCGCTTGATGCCAAGCTCGCCTGAGTATTTCAGTATTTCCCGAGATACTACTGCGTAGCGTAGCGAGACAGAACACTGTGAAATAACATGCAAAACACAGATTATTGAAAATAGATAATCTGAATTATCACGAAGCGGAGAATACCGACACGCCGATGTTGGTATTCTCCGCTTTTCGTGTATACTGACAATTTGGTGTGTCTTCGGGCGCACTATAAGTAATGCAACCGGCGAGGAATCGGAATAATCTATGGCAAAAGACGGTGTGATTGAAGTTGAAGGTCGAGTCGTCGAGGCTCTTCCTAACGCTATGTTCCGTGTGGAACTGGAGAATAAGCACATCGTGCTGGCTACTATTTCCGGCAAAATGCGTAAGAACTACATTCGTATTCTGCCGCAAGATCGCGTGGTGCTCGAAATGAGTCCATACGACCTCAATCGAGGCCGCATTACGTACCGTTACAAGTAAAGGTACAAACAGCAAAGGAACAACCATGAAGGTTAGCCCAAGTGTGAAGAGGATCTGCGAAAACTGCCGCGTGATCCGTCGTCACGGTCGCGTCATGGTGATCTGCACCAACCCACGCCACAAGCAGCGTCAGGGCTGAGCAGATAGCAGCGACACAATAATTCAGGCACTCAGTCGCAAACCCAGCAGGGTTTGAACCCCGGGAACGCAGGCCCGGGCCGCATAAGCGGGGGACTAGGTGCAAGACCTGCGGTAACAGAAGGAAATCGCAATGGCACGTCTTGCCGGAGTCGACATCCCTAATGACAAGCGCATCGAGGTCGCGCTCACCTACATCTTCGGTGTGGGCCGCACCCGCGCAAAGGAAACCCTTGAAGCGACTGGCATCAATCCAGACACCCGCGTCAAGGACTTGACGGATGAGCAGCTGATCACGCTGCGTGACTACCTCGAGTCGAACTATAAGATCGAAGGCGATCTGCGTCGTGAAATCGACGCCGACATTCGCCGTAAGATCCAGATCAACAGCTACCAGGGCATGCGTCACCGCAGGGGCCTGCCGGTCCGCGGTCAGCGCACCAAGACCAACGCACGTACCCGCAAGGGACCGAAGCGCACGGTCGCCGGTAAGAAGAAGGCCACCAAGTAATAGGTGGCAAATTGCAGCCACGGTGTGACAGCCATCGCTGCAAAATATAGTTCGTTACAAGGAAACGAGGTCCAATGGCAGCTCAAAAGCAGGCCGCGCGCAAGACCCGTCGCCGCGATCGCAAGTCGATCCCGGTCGGTCAGGCGCATATCAAGTCAACGTTCAACAACACCATTATCTCCATCACCGATCCGTCCGGCGCAGTTGTGTCTTGGGCGTCCGGTGGCGATGTCGGCTTCAAGGGCTCCCGTAAGTCCACGCCGTATGCCGCTGGTATGGCAGCTGAGTCCGCAGCCCGCAAGGCTATGGAACACGGTGTCAAGAAGGTCGATGTTTTCGTGAAGGGCCCGGGTTCCGGTCGTGAAACCGCCATCCGCTCCCTGCAGTCCGCTGGTCTCGAAGTCGGTTCGATCACCGACGTCACTCCACAGGCATTCAACGGCGTTCGCCCACCAAAGCGCCGCCGCGTCTGAGCACTAGACAATACCATCCATCCAAAGCCGCTTGAAGCCGGTGAGTGCACCATCGGCTGAAGCTGAAAGGATAACACAGTGCTTATCGCACAGCGTCCGACACTTACCGAGGAATCGCTCAACCCTCAGCGTTCCCGTTTCATCATCGAGCCGCTTGAGCCAGGTTTCGGCTACACGCTTGGCAACTCGCTTCGCCGTACTCTGCTCAGCTCGATCCCGGGAGCGGCAGTGACGTCGGTGCGTATTTCCGGTGCCCTGCATGAGTTCACCACTCTGCCGGGCGTCGAGGAAGACGTCACCGAGATCTTGTTGAACATCAAGGGAATCGTGCTCACCAGCGAATACGATGAGCCGGTCGTGATGTATCTGCGTAAGGCAGGCAAGGGCGAGGCCACCGCCGGAGATATCACTCCGCCGGCAGGCGTCACCATCGCCAACCCGGATTTGCACATCGCCACTCTCGCCGATGACGGCGAACTCGAGATCGAGTTCACCGTTGAGCGTGGCCGTGGATACGTCCCAGCCCAGATGAACAAGCAGGATGGCGATGAAATCGGCCGTATTCCGGTTGATTCCATCTATTCCCCAGTGCTTAAGGTGAGCTACAAGGTCGAAGCGACGCGCGTTGAACAGCGCACCGATTTCGACAGGCTCATTCTGGATGTGGAAACCAAGCCGGCCATTTCGCCGCGTGATGCCGTGGCATCCGCTGGCTCGACGCTGGTTGAGCTCTTCGGCCTGTGCCGTGAACTCAACACGCAGGCCGAAGGTGTGGAAATCGGACCGGCACCGGTCGCCGAACAGGCTGATCCGGGCATGTCGGTGCCGATCGAAGACCTCAACTTGACTCAGCGCAGCTACAACTGCCTGAAGCGTGAGGGCATTCACACCGTTGGCGAACTGGTGAACCACACGGAGCAGGATCTGCTCGACATCCGTAATTTCGGTATGAAGTCCATCGATGAAGTCAAAGAGAAGCTGCAGTCCCTCGGACTCTCGCTCAAGGCTTCGCCACTCGGCTTCGATACCAATAACCTCGAGGGCGGCACCTTCTTCTCGCCTGAAGACGAGTAAGCCGCAATCGACATAACCGCTGCGACGGATTCGGATGTTCGGGCACATGCCCACCTGAATCCGGCTGTGGCATCAAGGAGAAACAATGCCTACACCAAAGAAAGGCCCACGTCTGGCTTCCAGCCCGGCTCATGAGCGTCTGATGCTCGCCAACATGGCGACCAGCCTGTTCATGCACGGCCGCATCACCACCACGTTGGCCAAGGCCAAGCGCCTTCGTCCACTGGCTGAGCGCCTGATCACCTTCGCAAAGCGTGGCGATCTGCACTCCCGCCGTCGTGTGATGCGCGTTATTCGCAACAAGTCCGTTGTGCACAAGCTGTTCACCGAAATCGCAGAGCAGATGGAGCAGCGCGAAGGCGGCTACACCCGCATCGTCAAGATCGCTCCTCGCAAGGGTGATTCCGCTCCTGCCGCCATCATCGAGCTGGTCACTGAGCCAGTGAGCCCGAAGAAGGCAGTTGTCAAGGAAGCCGAAGCAGCAACCAAGGTCGCTGCCAAGGAAGAAGCTCCTGCACAGACCGAAGCAGCCGAAGCAACTGAAGCTGCAAACAACGAGGCTGAGAACGCTGAGTGAGCATCGTTGTGATTGATTCACAGTGATGCTTGAATGAGGCCGGTACCGATGAGGTGCCGGCCTCATTTGCATATGCGAGCGCATGCGACATCGTTGGTGTGACTTGCTAAGCTCATAATGTGGCGCGTTTACGAATCGACTTGGCATACAACGGCAAAGACTTTCACGGTTGGGCAGTGCAGCCCGACCGTCGCACAGTGCAAGGCGAGATTGAAACCGCATTGGCACGCATATTGCGTGGCACGGAACAACCGCCGCATCTCACCGTCGCAGGCCGCACCGATGCAGGTGTGCACGCATCGCATCAGGTTTGCCATCTCGACGTGAGCGAGGCTGCGCTCGAGCGCTGCCTCGGGCACATGAACACCACACCGGTGGAGGCATTGACATTGCGGCTTTCGCGCATGCTTCCCGACGACATCGCCATCCACCGCATAACAGTGGCACCAGCCGGATTCGATGCTCGATTCTCCGCATTGGAGCGCACTTATGTGTATCGCATCTGCGACGATGCATTCGGCTGGGATCCCCGCCAACGAGATTATGTGTGGCGAATAGACAAACAGCTTGATATTGACGCAATGAACGCTGCCTCGCACATGATGCTCGGACTGCACGATTTTGGCTCCTTCGCCATCGCGAATCCTGGAGGAACCACAATACGCGAAGTCAAAGTCGCCTCCTGGCAACGGGCACAAACGCATGAACTCGTGCCCAGCCCAGCGAGCTATAGCACACCTGAAATAGAAGGCGGACTGTTGTGCTTCACCATTGTGGCAGACGCCTTCGCCCGCAATATGGTGCGCTCTTTGGTGGGTGCATGCGTGCAACTGGGATTGCACAAACGATCGGTGGATTGGTTCGCCCAAAAATGGCAGAGCCTCTGCGCGAAGGATCGACTGGGCCGATAGCGCCGCAAGGATTGACGCTGGAACACGTCGAATATCCCGCGGATGGCGAACTTGCCGCTCGCGCTGAACGAATCCGCGCAAAACGTACATTGGAAACGCTATGACGCCCACAGGAATAACAATTCACTTATTGATATTTTCGGTTAAAGTTGCCAATAGAAGAAGATTAAACGCGCATAATGCGAGTAGAAGAAGAGTAGACGAAGAATGGTGAACAGCATGTGGCGTCGGTTGGCCTCCATATTGGTGTGCATCGGCATGGTTATTGGCTTGGGGTCCCTCCTTCCTCGGACGGCAGTGGCTCAAGAAGGGGAGAGCACCACGACCGCCGAGCAAGCGAACAACGAAACGAATGACGGCAACACCGTGCAAGCGCGCGATAGCGAGCCGGAAGTGAATACGGGTGCTCCCGAAACGGAGACCGTGCATCTCTACGATGCGCAGAACAACATGGTCGCCACAATGACATTGTCGCGCAACAACATTGGCAATCTGTCGGATATCACAGATAATAACAACTACATCACCGTGAATCTGTCGTTCGCTGCAAAGGCGGGAGACACGTTCGTCATCAATATTCCTGCTTCCCTGTCAAGCCAGACGGAACGGCGCTGTCAGGTGGCGGCGTGTATTCAGTGAGCAACGTGCTTGAGCTGCCTGCAGACATCGGCACGGTCACTCAAGCTACGCCGACCACGGGTGGCTGGCAGCTCACCTATACGTTCAAAACGTCGACGCAAACAGACACGTCGTTCAGACTCACTGGTGGCAACAATTATTCTGCGCAAACCACTCCGATGCCGGAGATCGGTGCGGCGCTGAAGAAGATCACGTGGTTGTACAACGGCACTGAGGGCGATCCAGCGTATTTCACGCAGGTGATCAAGCCTGATATGAATCCGACTGCAGTAACCCGAGTATCTCCATCTCCGAAAGATGCTCCAAAGGTCAATGTCGGGAAGGAATACACCTATTCGTTCAGCGTCAACGAAACCTCCGGTGTGGGAACCAATGGCTGGGACTGCGCACAGGTCAACAGTGCGGTCAACTATGGCACGACGATCACGATTCCTGTGCCAGAAGGTTTTAAGCTTGACGTCGCCGCCACAAAGGCCAAGAATATTGCTGCAAACTCCGATGCAACCGTTGCAGCGCAATTCAAGGATGACAAAACGACGATCACACAGGATGCTTCGACCGGAGTGATCACGATCAGTGTGCCGAAGGGCTACGGATCACAGCACTGGAGGTCCACCGAACCATATTATCTCGTGGGATCATTCGACCGCGAAGCACCTGATGAGTCCACCACCATCACGGCATCGGCTGGCGCTACGATTTCGCAACAGCAGCAAGAGCCAGACGGTACTTTGAAAACAGTTACGGTCACCACGGATCCGTGGACGGAAACCTTGCGCGCGAAGAATGATGCATTCTGCAATGATGGAACGGCGAGTTGCTTGGATCTCAGCATCGCAGGTAACTCGAAGAGCAACATTTTCTTGGAGCCAAGTAGTGAAGCGAACAGCACAACACTGAAATATTTGAATTTCTTTGGCGTCAAGAACAATTCGGCGAACGATCTCGAAGAGCCGGAGATGGAAATCGATGTGCCAAGTGGATTCAACGCCACGGCTATTTCCACGCCGAAAGACGATGTCAAGCTAAAGGGGTTGACCTCATACCGTTACGACATCACGTTGCTCGACGGCACCAAGATGACGGGTACTGTGGCTGCGGGCGAGACGATCACGCAGAGCAAGGATTCCCCGATGCGCAAGATCCTGCTCTACCCAAATCTGCTCGCTGCAGGCATGGGCACAGACGCTGCTCAGGCCACGAGTTATCTTCCGAGCAACAATAAGGATTGGACTGGCACTGGCACTTTGTTCGCATTGCTCGGCAATCTGTCGACCACCTATGACGACGGCACAGCCGTCAAGGTTGGAGACACCTTCGAAACCGGATGGAGTGTGCTCAGCAAAACCGAGCATATGCAAAAGAGGGAACCACCGTGTTCCTGAAGACTTCCATGAAGAACACGCAGACAGTTGTTGATGAAGGTGATCTTTTTGCACAGCTCAGCACCTATGCCGACCAAAGCAGCACATTGCCAGGTGCCCAAGATGCTGCTCGACTTGGCGTATCAAGGTCTCTTGACAACTACACCACGCAATACATTTACGAGCCCGTGTTCTATTACGTGCTGCCTGCGGGATTCACGTACAACAATAAAGCACTAACATATCCCACGTCAGTGCAGCCAACGATAACCATGGCATCGACGGATGATGGCAAACAGGTAGTGAAAATCGACTACACCGGCACGGGGTATTCGTTCAATACCCTCTCAGGCGCAACGGATTTGGTCGGAATCAATATTGATGCTGATGCGTTGCTTGGTACCAACTACCAGTGGAACGTCTACCTGTATAGCCCGACCACGAAATTCACTAGGCCACATGTGACACTCTCTGATACGAGCTATGTGATGGGCAACACCGACATGGATAATATCTATGCCCTTGGAAGTGGCAACTTCACAGTGTCGGCTTCGCAGTCCATCGTTTCCAAGAACACGGCGAGGGGTAATCAGTCGACTGCATTCATGCAGCAAGATACGACTGACTATCTCAAGGCTACCAATGGCTACAGCTCGGCTGAAGATATGGAATTCGGCGTTTCCCTGTTCAACAGCAATACCGCTGAAATGAAGAACGTGCAGGAATTCTTCAACGTTCCGCAGAAAGACGACAACAATGGATTCTCTGTTCAGCTCACCGGCCCTGTGACCGCTGAACTGCTTCCAGGCCTGAGCACTCAACCTGAGTACACGGTGAAGTATTCGACGAAGGCGGTGACACTCGGCAATACCGCGCCGAGCACAGCAGATTTCGTCGCTGCGGATCAGGTGAGCGATTGGAGCACGATTAAGTCACTCGTTATCGAAGTCCCGTCGATTCCGAAAGGTTCTGCAGCAGGTCGCTTCATCGTTCACGCGAAGGATCCGACGCTGGCGGCTGATTGCGGCAAGTCCGTGTCGCCGGAAACCGGCTTCTACCACGACACGTCAGTTCCGCTCATCTACAAGCCGAATAGCAAGGAAGCCTCAAAGCTCACTGTGACCGGCAAGGCGACCGTCACCGCACGCTTGCATTGGAAGGACGCCAGCGGCGCTGACCAATACAAGACGCTTGACGACCTGACCAAGCAATACGAGATCAACGTCGCCAAGCTCGAGAAGTCGAACTACCCATCGAGCATCAGTGCGATGAGCTCCGCCGACGTCGCATTGCTGCCGAAGGGCTACAAGCTAGCAGATGATCCTCTGACGCTTATCGCCGACACAACCGCCACATACCCAGGCGGTTCAGCCAATGCCCACAAGGTGGACTGGTCCACCGTGGTGCGCTACAACTACAACGGGGCGATCGTGCAATACGAGCTCGAGCCTGAAATCATCAGCACTATGCCAGTCACCGGCTGGGGTGGCTTCTGGAATGTGCGCACGTTGCTCGCCCTGACGGTGACGCTGGGTGGACTTGCACTGGCGTGGGGTGCATACGACCTCATTCGCCGTGCTCGCCGCTCCAACTGAGCCCCTAACTAAAGGAGGAGCCGATACCCCTGCCGGGGTATCGGCTCCTCCTTTTGCTGGTGGGGATATGAAACGCATATATGGCTCTAAAAGAGACAGCGAAGAATGGCTATTTTCCAACAAAAAAGAAAAACGGATACTTGGCGCCAGAAGAGTTTTATATCCCCACCAGCAAAATAAGGGGGTGTGCGAAAGGCTCGCGGTACAAAGAAAGCCTGCCGAAATGGCAGGCTTTCTGGTGGCGGATGAGGCGAGATTCGAACTCGCGGAGGGGGTTGCCCTCACACGCTTTCGAGGCGTGCTCCTTAGACCGCTCGGACACTCATCCAGTGTTGTTAAGCAACTTGTTCATTATGCCACAGGTTACGAACAAGTCAAATCTTCGGAATGTCGCTCTGCATGAACTCATTGTGCGAACAGCGCGTAATCGGCACTGGGGTAGCCCAAATCGAACGCCGTCGTCGCATGCGTGGCGATCAGCAGCACGAATTGAAGAAGCGCGTCGGAGGAATCCTTCTGTGCTTTCGCGATGTCGGATGTCGGTAGTTTGCCGAGCGCTTGCAGTTCCTCACGAGCACAGTTGATCTCGAGAATCGCGGCAGTGTGCGAGCGAATGCCGTTCGCGGCGTCAGTCGTGGCAACGGGATTCGCCGTCAATTGCTGGGTGTCATACACTTTGCGACGCAAGTCCTGCGCGCCTTGCGCAAGCGTCATCATGCGGGAAGCGACTTCCTTATGCTCGTCACTGAGTGTGAGAAGTGTGCCGTCGTTTTCAAGCTGTTTGACGAACGTCGTGTCGGTGGAGATCTGCGTGGAAGCATAACGCCCCGCCAACACCTCGGTGGCGAAGCCTGCGCGATCCTCCGCCAAAGCCAGCTGCGCAAGACTCTCGCCCGGCAACGAAATGCTGTTAGTCGCATCGAGCTGCGTCACCGTGAGCGGCGTGTAGCTGAACCCGAAATAGTTGGCGAGCATGCGAGCCGAATGCTGAGCCTGTGCGCTGCGCATCGTGGCTTCGCTCAGTTGCGCTGGGCACTGCATCGCCACATTGAGCCAGTCGTGCTGCTCGAAATCGGCGAATTGGTAGCGCACGAGCAGGGGAATATTGTTGTTCGAAACAATGTTGGAATGAGACTGCGCGGTGGAAAGAAAACGCTCACAGGTGCTCATTGATTGTTCGGACTCGGCGCGGCCCTCGATACGCGGTGCTGCACACGCCGAGACGCTTGATATGAGTGCGACTCCCAGAAGAGCTGACACTGCGCGTGAGAGCAGGGAAAAAGAAGGCCGACGTGTCTGCATGAATTACTAGAATAATGAACGACTATGACTAAATGGGCGTTATGCCTTCCGCACCACAGTGTGCCTTGCTATAGCAAAATAATTGAATAATTGAACATTGACTTCAACGGAGGTCTACAAGTTGAAACTCGATCTGAACGGAATCCATCAGCTCGCGCAGGAACAGGGAATCGATGCCGAAACGGTGGATGCCGCACTGTCTGAGGCTCTACGACTCGCTTATCTGAAGATGCCGCACGCCGCAAAACATGCGCGCGTTGAACTGGATCCACGCGCAGGCAGCTTCACCATCTGGGCCCGCGACGAGATCCCGCAGGAACCCACCGAAGAGAACCCGCACCCGGCACCGGAACTGGGTGAGGAATATGACGACACCCCACGTGATTTCGACCGCTTGGCCGCGTCTACCGCGCGTCAGGTGATCATGCAGCTGTTCCGCAAAGCCGAAGACGATAAGGTGTTCGGCGCGTTTTCCGGTCAGCGCGGTCATCTCATCACCGGCATCGTTCAACAGGATGCCAAGGATTCGGCGAACGTGCACGTCGCCGTCGGCGATGTGGAAGCATTGCTGCCGCGCCGCGAGCAGGTGCCGGGAGAACGTTACCGCCACGGTGAGCGCATCCGCGTCTATGTGACGACGGTCGCACGTGGTTTGAAAGGACCGGAGATCATCGTCTCGCGTTCGCACCCGGAGCTGGTGCGTCGCCTGTTCGAACGTGAAGTGCCGGAACTCGTTTCCGGTGCCGTGGCGATCATGGCCATCGCACGTGAGGCCGGTGCGCGCACCAAGATCGCCGTGCGCGCGAACACGCCGGGCATCAACCCGAAGGGTGCGTTGATCGGTCCTGGCGGTTCGCGAGTGCGCGCCGTCATGGAGAATCTCGGTTCTGAGAAATCGACATCATCGATTGGTCTGCGAATCCAGCCGAGTTCATCGCATCGGCGTTGTCTCCGGCGGTCGTCACCGGCGTTCAGGTGATCAGCGAGCGCAATCAGACGGCCATCGCCTTCATCAACGATGAGCAGCTTTCGCTCGCCATTGGCAAGGAAGGGCAGAACGCGCGTCTGGCGGCGAAGCTGACCGGCTGGAAGATCGGCATTGAGTCGGATTCCGCGCACGCGCAGAAGCTCCGCGAACAAGCTGAGCAGGCCGGACGCGAACAGGCGTGACGCACACCGTTTGCGCATAGGTTTTCGTAAAGCAATCCGCGGCGTTGCACATCCAGCGCCGCGGGTATGCTGACTAGCGGTCGAAGCACAGGAATTCAACCTGTGCGAAGGCGCGAAAGAGGTAGAAACAACATGGTTGCACGATGAGAAGCCATCAGCTCGCCGTGAGAAAACAGTAGCCGTGCACATATGCGCGGCTGACACGAAAAATTTATAGGAGATATTGAGTGGCGAAAGCACGCGTATATGAATTGGCCAAGGAATTTGGCGTTGACAGCAAGACCGTTCTTGAAAAGCTCAAGGACATGGGCGAGTTCGTCAAATCCGCGTCCTCAACAGTAGAGGCTCCAGTCGTCCGCAGGCTCAAGACTGCATTTGCGGGCAACGAGTCCAATGAATCGAAGGCTGCGGCACCGAAGCCCGCAGCGAAGAAAACGTCAAAGCCGGCACCTGCCAAAGCGACTCCCGCCAAGGCTGCAGCACCGAAGCCAGGTGCACCGAAGCCGGCGACCCCAGCGGCTCCGAAGCCGGGTGCCCAGCGCGCCGCAGCGCCGAGCGCGAAGCCGGGCGAGCACGCACCGCACAAGGGCGGTCAGCACGGCAATGCGCCGACCCCACGTCCACATGCACCGGGCAAGCCGGGAGCACACGCAGGCCAGCGTTCAGGCAAGCCGGCGCCGACCCCGCACGCACCTCACGGTTCCCGTTCCGCAACGAACGCGAAACCGGGCGAGCACGCACCACGCCCGGGCAACAACCCGTTCAGCCGCAAGCAGGGCATGCACACGCCTACGCCGGGCGACATTCCGCGCCCGCACCCAATGGCACGCCCGACGGCCAACAACAACGAACGCCGTGGCGGTCGCCCAGGCCAGCGCGGTGGATTCCGCGGTCGCCCAGGTCAGGGAGGCAACGGCGCACCGAAGCCAGGTTCATGGGGTCAGCATCGCCAAGGCGCAGGTCAGGGTGGCAATCGTCCTGGCGGCAACCGCTTCGGTGGTGGCAATAACGGCGGATTCCAGAACAACGGGCCGAGCAATGGGCCATCACGTGGCGGCGGCCGCGGTCGCGGAGGCGCTGCAGGCGCATTCGGACGTCAGGGCGGCAAGTCGTCGAAGGCTCGTAAGAACAGGCTCGCGAAGCGTCATGAATACGAGGAGATGAAAGCACCGGTTATCGGCGGTGTTCGCATCCCAACCGGTAACGGCCAGACCATCAAGCTGCGTCAGGGCTCCTCGCTCGCCGATCTCGCCGAGAAGATCAATGTGAATCCGGCGGCGCTCGTCACCGTGCTCTTCCACTTGGGTGAGATGGCCACGGCAACGCAGTCGCTCGACGAAGCCACTTTCCAGATCCTCGGTGAGGAAATCGGCTGGAACATCAAGATCGTTTCGGCAGAGGAAGAAGACAAGGAACTGCTGCAGCAGTTCGACATCGACCTCGAGTCGGAAGAGCTGCAGGAAGACGACGACCTCAAGCCTCGTCCGCCTGTGGTCACTGTCATGGGTCACGTGGATCACGGTAAGACCCGCCTGCTCGACACGATTCGTCGCACAAACGTCGTGGCACGTGAGGCCGGCGGCATCACGCAGCGCATCGGCGCCTACCAGGTGACCGTGGACCTTGAGGGCGAAGAGCGTAAGATCACGTTCCTCGACACCCCAGGCCACGAGGCCTTCACCGCTATGCGTGCCCGTGGCGCCGAACTCACCGACGTCGCGATCCTCGTGGTCGCAGCCGACGATGGCGTGATGCCTCAGACCGTTGAGGCCATCAACCACGCCCAGGCCGCACACGTGCCGATCGTCGTGGCGGTCAACAAGATCGATGTGCCGGGAGCCAACCCTGAAAAGGTGCGCGGCCAGCTCACCGAATTCGGCCTGGTGCCGGAGGAATACGGCGGCAACACGATGTTCGTCGATATTTCGGCGAAGCTCGGCACGAACGTCGACAAGCTGCTCGAAGCCGTGCTGCTCACCGCAGACGCGGAACTCGACCTGCGTGCGAACCCCGACATGGACGCTCGTGGCGCGACCATCGAAGCTCGACTCGACAAGGGGCGTGGTGCAGTGGCCACCGTGCTCGTGCAGTCCGGTACGCTTCACATCGGCGACGCGATCGTTGCAGGCACGTCGTATGGCCGTGTGCGCGCCATGCTCGACGAGAACGGCCAGCACATGAAGCAGGCTCTGCCGTCGACCCCTGTGCAGGTGCTCGGTCTGACCTCCGTGCCGACCGCAGGCGACCTCTTCCTCGTTGCCCCAGACGACCGCACTGCTCGTCAGATCGCCGAGAAGCGTCAGGCCACAGAGCGTGCCGCACAGCTGGCGAAGCGCCGCAAGGTGGTGTCGCTCGAAAGCCTCAAGGAGCAGTTCGCGAAGTCCGAGATCGACATGCTCAACATCGTCATCAAGGGCGATTCCTCCGGTTCGGTGGAAGCCCTCGAAGACTCGTTGATGAAGATCGAGGTGTCGGACGAAGTGGGCATTCAGGTGATCCACCGTGGCGTCGGCGCAATCACGCAGAACGACGTGAACCTCGCAAGCGTCGACAAGGCAGTGATCATCGGCTTCAACGTGCGTCCGAACCGTCAGGTCGCTGACTTGGCGGAACGCGAAGGCGTCGAAATCAAGTACTACTCGGTCATCTACAAGGCGATCGAAGACATCGAGGCATCGCTCAAGGGCATGCTCAAGCCGGAATTCGAAGAGGTCACTACCTCGCATTCGGAGATCCGCGAGATCTTCCGCTCGTCGAAGTTCGGCAACATCGCAGGTGTTATGGTGCTCGATGGCGAGGTCAAGCGTGGCACGAAGGCGCGCATTCTGCGCGATGGCGTCACCACAGTCAACGACCTCGAGATCTCGTCGCTGCGTCGCTTCAAGGACGACGTCAAGAGCGTGTCGGAAGGCTATGAGGCCGGCATTAACCTCGGCAACTTCAACGATATTCAGATCGGCGACGTCATCGAGACCTTCGAGATGCGTGAGATCGAACGCAAGTAAGCGCAAGCGGCCGTCGCGAGCAACGGGCACGACGGCATAGGCAAGCGTGAACAGGAAAACGCCCAGGCCATTTGGCTATGGGCGTTTTCCTTTCATGTGCACAGACAGGGTTTTCGACTACTGTGGAACACAGCGAATACCGTGAAACATCGTGATAGGTAAGGAACACATATGCAAGGAACCAATCCACGCGCCGCGCGCATCGCGGCACTGATTCAGCGTGTGATCGCGTCGAACATGGAGTCGACGTTGCACGACAAGCGTTTGAAGAACGTGACGATAACCGACGTGAAAGTGACGAACGATCTGCAGCTCGCCAAAGTGTATTGGACGACGCTCGGGCGAGACGGCCACGAGGAAGGCGAACGCAAGCGTGCGAAGGAAGCACTGAACCAGGCGAAAGGCCGTTTGCGCACGATGGTCGGTGCCAAAGCCGGACTGCGCCTGACTCCAGCGCTGCAATTCATCTTCGACGAAGTGCCGGGTGAGGCGCATGAGATCGAAGACATTCTCTCGCTGGCACGCAAGCGTGACGAAGAACTCGCCAAAATGCGCGCCAACGCCAACTACGCAGGCGACGCCGACCCATACCGTCACGACGACGCCGTGGAACAGGCCGAAGAGGAGGCTCTCGACGCCGAAGAGCACGACGACAAAGATGACTACACCGAATACTCCGGCGATGTCGTGGAAGTCGAGGAACTTGAGGACTTCGACGACGACGCCGACGACGTGGCCGCCAGCGACGATGATCCTGCGGATGCTGCCGACACCAACCCAGATACTACGATCGAGCGCGTGGAGGACTAACCGGTGAGCAAAGCAGCTGACGGACCATCCGGTGTGCTCATAGTCGACAAACCGCAGGGCGTGACGAGTCATGACGTCGTGGCCGCGGTGCGTCACGCTTTGCACACCAAACGTGTCGGGCACGCAGGCACGCTCGACCCGATGGCCACCGGCGTGCTCGTCATCGGCGTCGAGCAGGCCACGAAACTGCTGCAATACATCGTCGACCACACGAAAACCTATGGCGCGACCATCCGCTTCGGTCAGCGAACCACGACCGATGACGCCGACGGAGAAGTGCTCGCTTCAGAGAACGCCGGCGCACCGCTGCCCACGCTCGAGCAGATACGCGCACGCGTAGAATCCGCATATCTGGGCGCTATCGAACAGACTCCGAACACTTTCTCGGCTATAAAAGTCAACGGAAAACGCGCGTATGATCTCGCGCGCGCAGGGGAGTCGGTGCATCTTGCCTCGCGACTGGTGACCATTCACGCCTTCGACGTCATCGATGGCGCTCGAAACACTGCACCGAACGGCGAAGCAGTGTTTGACGTCAATGTGCGCGTCACATGCTCGGCGGGCACGTATATTCGCGCGCTCGGCAGAGACTTGGGTGAAGACTTCGGTTGCGGCGCGCACCTGACACGGTTGCGCAGACTCGCGGTGGGCGAGTTCCGCGCGGATAATCCGCATATCGTGCACGCACATGCGCAGACGCGCACATTCACGAACCGCGACGGCGAACAAGTAACTCGCAATCGAGCGGTGTTCGACGACGAGAACGCCGTGCGCGACGCCATGCTGACGATGGCGCAGGCCGCGCAGCTGACGATGCCGACCATCGACGTGACCGGCGAGCAGACAGATGAATTACGCTTCGGGCGCCGCATACCCGGCGCCATTGGCACAGTGAGCGCGGCGATAGCGGGCGGCACGGATGTGGTGGCCATAGTCGCTCCCGCGAATTCGCACGAAATCAAACCGGTGACCGTGTTCGGCGCGAACACCGCGAGCAACACGGAGGAATAGAGGAATCATGGATATTTTTCGCCTGACACCAGACCCAAGCGGCAACATCGCATGGCCGACGCTGAGCACAACGAAGAAGTCGGTTGTGACGGTCGGCGCGTTCGACGGTTTGCACCGCGGCCACAGGCGCGTGATCGCGCGCACTGTGGAGCGAGCGAAAGAACTCAACGCATACTCGGTGGTCATCATGTTCGACCCGCGCCCCGCATTCGTGCACGCATACGCGAAGGCACACGCCGGCATGGACGTGCCCGCGAACGTGCATGACCCGGACGCCATCACTGCCGTGGACGCGCGCCTGCGCATGCTGAGCGCCATGCACGTGGACTATGTGCTGATCGTGCGCTATACGCTCGCGTTTTCGGAGAAATCGTTCAGATTCTTCTTGGGGCAGCTTGTGGGCAAGGTGGGCATGCGCCTGCTCGTGCTCGGCGAAGACGCGCGCATGGGCGCCAAACTCGAGGGAGACATCAAGAAAATACAGGATCTCGCCGCTGCGACCGGCGTGTTCGAACTCGAAGTGATCACTGATGATGACGGCAAAGTGCGCGTGCCGGCGCAATTCAAGCCGATCGCTCCCGAAGAACCAGGCGAGCCGGGCGATCCGCTCGCCGGACTCAACAAAGACGAGCGCCGCAGCTGGAGCAAGAAGAACAATGCGCGCGAAGTACGCAGCGTGAGCTCCACGAACGTGCGATACCTGCTCAGCCAAGGGCGTGTGCGTGACGCCAACGCCATTCTCGGGCATCCGCACGGTGTGGAGGGCACCGTGACGCACGGCGAGGAGCGCGGCCGCACGATCGGCTTCCCGACCGCGAATCTGGAGGAGCCGATCGAAGGCTATCTGCCGGTTGACGGCGTGTATGCTGGTTGGCTCATCGATCTCGGCCCCGCAGACGATTATGAGCGCGATCAGCAGGAACTGAGCGGCAAACCGAACCCTGAGGAACAGCAGCCGCTGGCAAGCGTCACCGTGAGCGATACTCCGATCGTGTCGCACCGCTTCTCATCGAGCGCGATCGACAGCAGGCTGGCTCCCGAGTCACCGTTCCGCTGGCCGGCGGCCATCTCGATCGGTACGAAGCCGACATACAGCGAGCAGACCGGGCGCAACGAGCGCGTGCTCGAAGCGTACGCGCTCACCGATGATTGGATCGACTTGTATGGGCATCGAGTTCGCGTGGAATTCGAAGGATTCCTGCGCCCGCAGATCAAATTCGACACCACCGAGGAACTCGTCGACGAGCTCAAGCACAACGTCGAGCAGACGCGAGACATGCTGAGTAAATAATATAAATAATCAGCAGATAATAATATTAATTATTAATAATAATTAATATTATTATCTGCTGCGTTTCTTATTGAGACCCAACGCATGCAGCGCGTCTTTCAGCGTGCTCGCAGTGACGAGTTGCATGCCGTCAACATGCAACGGTTTCTGCGTCACCGGCACGATCGCCTTCGTGAAGCCCAAACGAGCGGCTTCGCGTAGGCGATATTCCAAGCGGGGCACGGGGCGCACCTGACCGGTTAGTGAAATCTCGCCGACCGCGCACGTGTTCCTGTCGATTGGGCGGGAAAGCGCGGCGCTCGCCAACGCAGCCACAATAGCCAGATCACAGCTCGGTTCCTTCGCGGTGCCACCGGCGATCGTCGAAATATACAAGTCATTCTGCAGCAACGAAATGCCACCGTGCCGGTAGAGCACCGCCACGAGCATTGCGATGCGATTGGAGTCCACGCCATTGACCGCACGGCGGGGAGTGGGAAGCACCGAGTTGGTGACGAGCGCCTGCACTTCAACCGGCAGGCTGCGATGCCCGTCGAGCGTGAACGTCACGCACGTGCCCTCCACCGGCTCGCTTTGCGACGAGAGGAAAAGGCCGGCGGGGTCGCGCACCTCCTCAATGCCGATGCCACTCATGTCGAAGCAGCCCACCTCGTCGGTCGGGCCGAAACGGTTCTTCACCGCGCGCAGCAAGCGCAGCGCCGTCTGCGATTCGCCTTCGAACTGGCACACCACGTCAACCAAATGCTCCAACGTGCGCGGGCCGGCGATGGTGCCGTCTTTCGTCACATGCCCCACGAGCAGCACCGGCACGTCAAGCGATTTCGCCGTGTCGATAAGCGCGCTCGCCACTTCACGCACCTGCGTGGAGCCACCGGAAATGCCATCGACGTCTTGCGAGACGATCGTCTGTGCCGAATCGACGATGGCGAGTTTCGGCTTCACCGTTTCAATGAGCCCCAGCACCGTCGACAAATCGGTTGTGGAGGCGAGCAGCAGATTCTCCTCGACGGCGTTGATGCGCGAGGCGCGCAATCTCACCTGTGCCTGAGACTCCTCGCCGGAGATATACAGCACAGTGCCGGAAGTGTTGGTTTTCGCGATATTGCCGGCGGTCTCCAGCAATAGCGTCGATTTGCCGATGCCGGGTTCGCCGGCGATCAGCACCACGGAACCGGGCACAATGCCGCCGCCGAGCACGCGGTCGAACTCCTCGAAGCCGGTGCCCAAACGGTTCACGGAATCAGTGTCGATGGCAGTGATCGGCTGGGCTGCGCTCTGCACGTTCGGCAGCGAGACGGCGGTGCGCGACGTTCTGCCGGGAGCTGGAGTGCGCGAACCAGCGGGGGCGGGAGCTTCGTGAAACTCCTCGATCGTGCCCCATTGCCCGCATTCAGGGCAGCGACCATACCACTTTCCGCCACTCCAACCGCATTCGGTGCACACATAGCTCACGTTTTTCTTCGCCATTGCTCGCCTCCCACAACACACTCACTATAACCGCTCGCGCACCAACTCTGAGTGCAATGGTGTGCCGTTATCCGCAGATTCAACAGCGGCGGCTCTTCGAATGTTCCAATGCTCGGCGCCAATGTGCTCTTGTGTGCGGAGCGTGTGCGGCTGGTACGTGCGCGTCTATGCGCCACCGACAACCGTCATGCGGCTGTGCCAAGATAACCATATGGCAAACAACGGCAGTTCCAATGGTTCCACGGTTCATTCACTGCGTCGAGTGCGCATCGTCGTCGCCGTGTTCACGGCATTGTTCGTATTGGCGCTGATCTCCGCATTCGCATGGCCGGGGTGGGCTGTGCGCGAAACGCCGAAAGCCGCGTCGGTGCCCACTGCCACCGCTTCAAAAGCCACTATAGAGGCGAAGGCACTGCCGACCAATGCCAGCGATCTGCTGAAAGCGATGCCAGACCACGTTTCGAATTTCGCCCGCACGCAAGCCGACACCACCGACGTGTGGTCTGATTCCTCGCCAGTGGAGGAATACAAGATCGTGTATTCGAATGGAACCGACAAAGACGCCGTGACGCTCACTGTGGGGCAGTGGAGCGATGCGACGAAAGCGCAGAATCAATACAACACGTTGACTGGGCAGCTCAAAGGGTCTTCGCTCGCGCAGGGGGCGGTGAAAGTCTCCGGTGAAGTCGTTGGAAAATATGACGTGAAGGCGAACGAAGACGACGACACGAAAGCTACGGCGGTATGGCGCAACGACACCGTGGTGTTCAGCGCCACGGGAGCGAAGGACTCCGTGGTTTCGATCTATCAGCTGTTCCCGCTGTGAGATAGAACAGTGAGCAGACACATGAAGTCGGCGTAAAGTCGGCTCGCATGTGTAGAATAGGGCAAGTTGCAATCTTTAGATATAGGAACGGAGGCTTGAGATGGGCTCGGTCATCAAGAAGCGCCGCAAGCGGATGAGCAAGAAGAAGCACCGCAAACTGCTGCGTAAGACTCGCCACCAGCGCAAGTAGTCTTACACGTGTTCAGCACGCTTAAAGCTTTTAGATTCCCGTGGTCGCCAGTTTCTGGTGGTCGCGGGAATTTTGTTTGTATACGGAGTTCGTAAGCGCTTGCGTTTGCCGGCAATAACAAAGGCTCACACGTTTTCACGTGTGAGCCTTGACGTTTCGCTAGGCTTGAAAATCAGGCCTTGTTCGGGTTGATAAGCGTGCGAGGACCGTTCGGATCGCCGACGATAACCTCGTTGACCATGTCGAGGAACAGGCCGTCTTCCACAACGCCGACCATGTTGATCAGGTCTTCGTTGAGAGCAGCAGGGTTGTCGATGCGCTCGAGGTGCAGGTCGACGACGTAGTTGTTCTCATCGGTGCGAACCGGCTTGCCTTCCGCGTCGAGACGCAGCGTCGGCTTGTAGCCACGCTCCTTGAGGCGCTCAATCACGTGTGCCGCGCCGAACGGAATGACCTCGACCGGCAGCGGGAACTTGCCGATCACGTCGACGAGCTTGGAGGCGTCGACGATCCACACGATCTTGTTGGAGTTGATGGCGACGATCTTCTCCCACAGCAGGGCAGCGCCGCCGCCCTTGATGCCGTTGAAGTTCTTATCGACTTCATCTGCGCCGTCGATGCACACGTCGATGTGGTCAACGTCGTCGATGTTCACGATCTTGATGCCATAGCCCTCGGCCTGCTCCTGCGTGCGGCGGGAGGTGGTGACGCCGGTGAACTGGAGGCCTTCCTCCTGCACGCGGCGGCCGAGTTCGTCCACCAGGAAGCGCACGGTGGAACCGGTGCCCAAGCCGACGATCATGCCATTCTTGACGAGTTTGGCGGCTTCGATGCCAGCCTCTTTCTTCATTGCGTCTTGCTGTGCTTTATCCATGACTCTCCTTTACGAGTACATACACACTTGCGATTGCTCGCAACCTGCATTCCATACTAGACGAAGCTTGCGAACGCGTATCAACACGAATGAACAACTGTTTCACACAGTGTTTCACGAATGCTATGCATCTTCACGACGGTGCATCAGGAAGCGCGCTTGTTTGAGTTCCACGGAACCGTCACCCTGCACGAGTGCGTCCACCTCGATGTAGCCGTGAATACGGCGAGGCTGACCGTCATAATACGGGCTCGACTGTGGTGGGGGAGACAGGTGCACGATGCCATCGGCAACCAATCCTGTGGGCGCGAGATGCAATCCGCTGGGTTGCGCTGGCTGAGTGGATTGCACAGCATGAGAAGATGCTGCGGACTGCGGTTCTGCGTGCTGGGATTGCGATTGCTCAGATTGTTCGGTTTGCTCAGATTGCGAATCAATATTCTCATTGAGGTCATTATGTTCAGCACTCTCGCTGAGATCGTCGCTCTGGGGAGCTTCTTCCGTGTGCACGGCGTGTGCTGCAGTGTATTCCTGCGCGCTCAATGCGCCGTCGAGCAGTTGCTGCGCATCGGAGGGGACGGTCACATCTTTGGCATACGGGGAGTCGAGCAGCGCCTGCCAGCCTTCCTTCGGCAGGTAGCCGTCGCGGGAGCCGTGCTCACAAGCGGTGGCATAACCGCGCGCAAGATCATCCACCTTCTCATTGCCCGCATTGCCGGCGTGCCCTTTCACCCAGCGGAACGAGACTTTGCCGTCACGCTTGCTGATCTCGGCATCAATGGCCTTGATAATCTGCGCGTTTTTCACCGGCTCGTTTTTGGAGTTCTTCCAACCGTTCTTCTTCCAGCCGAACACCCATTTCGTCGAGCAGTTGATCGCATATTGCGAATCCGTTTCGATCAACAGGTCTTCGCTGCCCGGATGCGCGCGCAGTGCTTCAAGCACGGCGCACAGTTCGCCGATCTGATTGGTGCCGTTCGTGGCGCCGCCGGCAGCGCAGTCACCCGAGTGAACGTGTTCGTTGTGCTCGCCGTCGCTGTGATCCGCCCAGGCCCACCCCATTGGGCCGTTGGGATTGCGAAGCGCGGAACCGTCAGTGGAAACAGTAATGGTCATGCCACTCACTCTAGCAAGTGGCTCTTAGAAGGGAGCAAGTGGCTGTGGAAAGACGAAGGTGGGGATTGCGGCAATGCGCAATCCCCACCTTGCAGCTGATTGTTTGATCTATGCGATCCCACAGATGATCAGCGTTTTAGATCACTCGCTGAGCGCCTTGTCGACGACCTCGGTGGCTTCCTTGAGCACGCTGTCGAGCGTGGCAGGGGAGACGAAGGATTCGGCGTAGACCTTGTAGATGTTCTCGGTGCCAGATGGGCGGGCGGCGAACCAGTTGTTCTTCGTCACAACCTTGATACCGCCGATCGGCGCATCGTTGCCAGGAGCCTTCGTGAGGATCTGTTCGATCTCTTCGCCGCCGAGCTTCGTGGCGGTCACATCGCTGGCGTCAAGCTTGGCGAACTTCTGCTTCTGCTCAAGCGTGGTCGGCGTGTCGATACGCGAATACCAGCTCTCGCCGAAGCGCTCGACCTGCTCCTGATGAAGCTGGGCCGGGTTCTTGCCGGTCTTGCCGGTGATCTCTGCGGCGAGCAGATCAGGAATGATGCCATCCTTATCGGTGGTCCACACGCGGCCATCGAAGCGCAGGAAGCTCATGCCGGAGCTCTCTTCGCCGCCGAAGGCGATTTCGCCGGTGAACAGCGGGTCGACGAACCACTTGAAGCCGACAGGAACCTCGACCACAGGGGCGTTGATGGAAGCTGCCACTCGGTCGATGAGCGAGGAGGAGACGAGCGTCTTGCCGACGCCGGTGTGCTCCGGCCAATCCGGACGGTTGCCGCCGAACAGGTATTCGACGCAGACAGCGAGGTAGTGGTTCGGGTTCATCACACCCCAGTTCGGGCAGACGATGCCGTGACGGTCGGCGTCAGGGTCGGTGCCGCCGACGAGATCGTAGTGATCCCATGCGCCGGCGTTCAGTGCGTCGACCAAGCCCTTCATCGCGTATTGCGACGAAGGATCCATGCGGATCTTGCCGTCGTGGTCGATCGTCATGAAGCGCCAGGTCGGATCGACTTCAGGACGCACGACGCCGATGTTGAGATTGTATTTCTCGTTGATGAGCGGCCAGTAGTTGACGGAAGCGCCGCCGAGCGGGTCGATGCCCAGGCGCACGCCGGAGTTGCGGATCACGTCGAAGTCGATGACGTTCTTCAAGTCGTCGACATAGTGCTCGCGGTAGTCGAAGCGCTTCACGAACTCAGACTTGACGGCCTGTTCGAACGGCACACGCTTGATGTTGCGGAAGTCGCCGAGCAGTTCGTTCGCACGGTTCGCGATGGCGTTCGTCACATCGGCAGGAGCCGGGCCGCCGGTGACCGGGTCATACTTGAAGCCGCCATCGGTTGGAGGGTTGTGCGATGGGGTGACGACGATGCCGTCCGCAAGTCCGGAACCTTCGAAACGCTGCGTGCCGTCAGCCGCGCGGTTGTGGGTCAAAATAGCCTGCGAGATGACAGGCGTCGGAGTGAAATCGTCGCGCGAGTCGATGCAGACGGTGACACCGTTTGCAACGAGCACCTCGATAGCCGTCTTCCAAGCCGGCAGGCTCAGAGCGTGCGTATCGCGACCGATGTAGAGAGGGCCGTCAACGCCGGCCTTCTTACGGTATTCCGCGATGGCCTGCGTGATGGCGACGATATGCGCTTCGTTGAACGAAGTCTTCAAAGATGAACCGCGATGGCCGGAAGTGCCGAAGATGACGCGCTCCTCGGGAACCGACGGATCGGGAACGGCGTCGTAGTAGCGGCCAACCACCTCGTCAACGTCGATAAGATCCGCTGGAGTGGCGGGAAGTCCTGCATTCTGTGCAACCATATTTCCTCATTCCATATATGTTGATTGCGTGTTCGGCGACGCATGTTCGCTTGGCAAACGCGTCGCGCAAACTATGCTTCTCAGTCTAGCGCGTTCCAGAGAAGTGCAATCGTTTGCATATGGTTAGGGAAATATGGGAAGAGCTAGGAGAGCTGCGGTTTGCCGTTCTTGTCGACCTTGATCGGCTGCAGATTAGCCGTCATCTCGGCATCCTGACCGGGCGCCCGCACGATCAACGCATCATGGTCGACGCTGAAGCGAATATGCTTCGTCGGCGGCAGCATATCGCCGTCGACCTGCGCCGGAACCGCTTTCTGCAAACGCAATTCGGCGCTCAAGCCCTGCACCTGATCAATTTTCGAATGCACCGACAGTGGGCTTTGCTGCGCTTTGCGCGTGATGGTCTGATGCACCACATCGCCGAACAGGTTCATCCAACCGAGCAGACCGCCGTTCGTGTCGATCACCTCGAAATCGAGCAGGCCGTCGTTGAGCGATGCGTCCGGCATAAGCGAGAACATCGGGATCTCGCCGCAATTGCCCGCCATGAATGTGCGGAACTCGATGTCGTTGCGTTCATGCCGTTGACCGCCTTCGTCGGTTATTTCAACGCTGGCATGATATTTGGGGGCGAACAGGTGCTTTGCGCCTGCCACGAAATAGGCGAGCCAACTGATGTTTTTCTTGAGCTGCGGATCGGTGTCGTCGATCATCAGTGCGTCGAACCCGATGCCCGCGATGATCAGGAACGCGTGACCATGATCGTCCTCCGGATGGTCGAGCAGTGTCAGACGCCCGATATCGACCTTGTATGACCCATGCGAAAGCGCAATGAGCATCGCCGCCTCAAGATCTCCGACGGGAATGTTCATATTGCGCGCGAACAGATTGCCGGTGCCGATCGGAATGATGCCCATTGCATGATTCGTGCCGCCCATGGCGCTGGCGACTGTGCGCACCGTGCCGTCGCCGCCCACGGCGATCACAACGTCGGCACCCTCGTTCAACGCTTGCAATGCGCAGGCTCGACCGTCTTTGTCGAGTTGCGTTTCGATGAATGTGATGTCGGTGACGCCACGATCCGCGCAGAACTGCTCGATGAACGCGCGCGTCTCCTTCGCCGTCGGCTTGCTGGGGTTGATGACGAACGCGTAGTGCACGGTGTCGTTGCGACGGTCGTTCTCAAGCTGCTCCACGCGCTTGCGACGCCTATGAAGACGAATGCCGACGGCGATGCCCGCAACGATGATGATGGCGGCGACTATGCACGCGAGAATAATGATCCACTGATTATTCATAGAACTAGCCGACCTTTCTCGGGTGACGCCTTGTGCCGTCGCGACAACAGCAAACTACTATGGTAGCAAATCCGCCGTTCCCGTTCAGTCACGATATCAAAACCAGACGTTCGCGTGCTATTCCCACAGAGATGAGTCCGTTATTCTTTGGCGCGAACACGGTGAGAAAACCGGCGAATCTGTCGGCTTGCAACATTAGAGTTTTGCTTATGCTCGATATTCAATTTATTCGTGAACACCCTGAAGTTGTCAAGGAATCACAGCGCAAGCGCGGCGAGTCGGTCGAACTCGTCGACGAGGTTCTGCGCGCAGACGATGAACGCCGCTCGTCACTGAAGAAGTTCGAGGAAGCTCGTTCCAAGCAGAAGGAGATCGGCAAGCAGGTGGCCAAGGCCGCTCCGGAAGAGAAGGCCAAGCTGATCGCCGAGACGAAGGAGCTCTCCGAACAGGTTTCGTCGTTCAGGGCTAGTGCCGACACCGCCGAGGAACAATACACGACGGCGATGTGGAAGCTCTCCAACATCGTGGAGCCACAGGCGCCGGAAGGCGGTGAAGACGACTACGTGGTCGTCAAGAAGGTTGGTAAGATCCGCGACTTCGCAGCCGAAGGCTTCGAGCCGAAGAACCACTTGGAGCTCGGCGAAGGCGTTGCCGGCATCGACATGAAGCGTGGCGTCAAGGTTTCCGGCTCCCGCTTCTACTTCCTGCGCGGCGATGTAGCTCGCCTGCAGATCGCGATGCTGACGATGGCAGTCGATCAGGCTCAGGAGCATGGCTTCGTGCTGGCGATCACGCCGACGCTCGTGCGCCCTGAAGTGATGCGTGGCACCGGCTTCCTCAACTCGCATGCCGATGAGATCTACCGTTTGCGCGAACCGGATGACGACTATCTGGTCGGCACTTCCGAAGTGGCGCTCGCCGGCATGCACGAGAACGAGATCCTCGACTTGAGCGACGGCCCGCTGCGCTACTGCGGCTGGAGCTCCTGCTACCGCCGTGAGGCCGGCGCTGCAGGTAAAGACACGATGGGCATCATTCGCGTTCACCAGTTCGACAAGGTTGAGATGTTCGTTTACGCGAAGCCTGAAGACTCCGACGCCGAGCACCAGAAGCTGCTCGCGATGGAAGAGGAGATGCTCGGCAAGGTCGAGGTGCCATACCGCATCATCGACACCGCCGCAGGCGATCTCGGTTCCTCCGCCGCCCGCAAATTCGATTGCGAGGCTTGGGTGCCGACTCAGGAACGCTACCGTGAGCTCACGTCGACGTCGAATTGCACGCAGTACCAGGCTCGCCGCCTGAACATTCGCGAACGCGTCGACGGCGGTACGCAGCCGGTCGCCACGCTCAACGGCACGTTGGCCACCACCCGTTGGCTCGTCGCCATTCTCGAAAACCATCAGAACGCCGATGGTTCGATCGAGATTCCGAAGGCGATGCGCCCATACATGGGTGGCAAGGAAGTCATCGAACCACGCAAGTGGGAAGCCTGATTCGCTGCGCCGCGCACTGAGAGCCTGTGGTACCTTGCCATATGCTATACTGGCTCACTGTGCACGACGCACATGGATGAGTGTCCGAGCGGTCGAAGGAGACGGTCTTGAAAACCGTTGACGCGCAAGCGTCCGCGAGTTCGAATCTCGCCTCATCCGCAAACAAATAAGTCCTGTGGAGCATTGCTTCACAGGACTTTTGCTATGTACGCTGTTCCGAGCCAGTCGAACAGCGGCAGGCGGTCAGCCGACCAATCCGAAGAACGCGCCGAGCGTCAACGCGCACAGCACACTCACCGAAAGCAGCGCAACGGTTATCGTATGGCCTTTCGCCAAACGAGTATTGCTCTTCGGCTCATCGCGATCGATGCGCCCGGGACCGTAGAAGAAGAACATGCGCACCCACATCCAACTGTTCATGACGATCAATATCAGGAAACCGCAGCGCAACGCATTCCAGCCGGCGGTGAGCACCGCCGCGTTGTCGGTCAACGACACAGCCGATTTCGCGGCGACGACGAAATACCAGACGAAACCGGCTATCGACAACGGCAACAACACGATGTTCGTGATGATCAGCACTTTCGAAAGCGTGGCGAAACGGTGCACGACAACGCGCCCATTCGCATCCACTGTTTGTGCGGCTTTTCTGCGACGTTGCGCGAACGCCCCGATGCAGCAGCCGACGGTGAGCAGCCAGGAGATCAGGCACACGGCTATAAGCACGAATAGTACGTTCACCGAGCGTATGAGCCCAGGCCTGATGTTGTCGGGCACAGCATATTCCTGATACGGCGTGGAGCCGGCGATCATCGGCGTCTGCCAGTCGGAGGCGGTGGCGCCCGCCGCAATCGAGTTGACCCAATCCTCGAGATTATGCGTGTAGTTCTTCTCCAACGGCAACCCGGGCAACGACAGCGACGAGCCGGTGCGCATCTGGTGGTTGGTGGGGTAGTAGCGCACGACCACGTTCGAATTGCCTACGCTATGCGCATCGGCGAGCAGTTGCTGCGCGCCCTGCTCAATGGGCATCGACGGGTCGATCGTGCCGTAGTTGATCAGCAATGGCATCGTCAGTGAATCGCGGTAGGCGTCGGCATCGAAATCCGCGTACTGCAATCCCAGTGACGAGAAGTTCAAGCTCAGTAAGCGTGGAATGATGTTCACCACGCCGTTCGGCGCACCGATGATGTGGAGGTATTCGGTGGCAGCCATTGCCATCTGTTGACGCCCCGAATACACGGGTGCGGAGGTGAGAATCTGGAAGGCGATCGATTTGTCTTTATGCGTCATCACCGACGCGATCCATGTGCCTTCGGATTCGGCGTACAATCCCACCATCTTCGGGTTCACACCCTTGCATTTGCGCAGCGTGTTCAAGCCGACCAGGTAATCCTCGGCATTCGAATCGTAGTCGCGGTGCAACGCCGAATAGTTGTCGAGACGCTTGTCTTGCACAAGTGTGGTGATGCCCGCCGAAGCCATCGCGCTCGCCAGATCTGCATACACCTCCTCCGCTTTGCCGGTGCCGGCTCCGTGCACGAACACGCACGCCGCACGGTTCGCCGGCGCGCCGACCGGTTCGCGGATGATCGCATTCACCGTTTTCCCGTCGCTTATGGTGAGCGTCGTATGCGTTTCCTTGACTTTGTAAGTGCCCTCCTGGGGAGTGGCTATGCCTTTCGCTTTGATCTGCGTGTTGCTTTCAGCCACCGTCAGATGCGTGGAAAGCGGTTTGACGGACCACTTCGGCTCCATGGCGATGCCCAAACCTGCGAACAATGCGACCATGAGGATTGAAACGCCGAGCGTCCACGCGAATTGCTTCAAGAAATGCTGCACAATAACACTCTACTGTTCACGTGGATTTTCCGTGCCGTCGTTCGCAATGCATTACTGTGCCTGTTCCGCCTCATCGAGCGAGTCGAAGCCGGAGAGCCGCACGGTGTTGCGCACCGTCTGCTCGGTCAGATTCTCTTGTTTGCTTGCCAGATCGTTCACGAACTGCTGATACAGGTCGAGCGTGCGCTGCGAATAGGTGCCCAATTCGCCGCGCAGATACGTTTCGAACGACGTGGATTCCTCGGTGTCTTGCGCGGTTTCCAGCACGCGCATACCCGCGCCGAGGCGAGGGTATCGGTTCACGAAATCGCGCGCCCACGCCAGCTGCTGCGCGATGATACGCTCCTGCTGGGCGACGCGCTGCTCCGAAAGCACCGGCAGATACGGTTCGAGGTCACGCTGATAGATGCTCGGTGCGGTCGACGCCATCATGCGCGCGTATTTTCGGTCACCAAGTTGCGTCCGCTCGCATCCGCCGCCTGCAAATCACTCAGATACGACTCGAGCAGCGGCTGCGGCCACGTGTCGAACTGACTGGCGCGCATGATCTGAAACATCGGCTTGTTTCCTTGGCAATTCGCGCGTCCGCCCTCATTGTTCGTGTGCTGGAACTGGTTCCACTCCTCGTTGATGATCTGCGAAACCAACTGTTGTTCGTTCACTCTGTCTCCTTACAAAAGTTTTGCAAATTGTGTGCGCAGCGCTAGATGCTGTGCAAGCAAGCTGCGGTCGACGTGATATGAGATTCGACATACGGGCGCTGCCATTCAAGGAAACGCTCGTCGCTGTCGGTAAGTCCGAGTTGCTGCAATACGGCGACTATCTGAGCGCAGATATCATCGACATCACGCGTCACCGCATCGACGTTGGGCGCCGCGCCGCGCCCACCCTCGCCGAAGCCGGCGCCGCCGAAGCACGCCGCCGACGCGAGCTGAAGTATGTGCTCGAGCTCGCCGCACACCTGCGGCAACAGGACTGCAGGGCGTGCGGAAAGTCTGCGCAACGCGGCGAAACGCCACTTGTAATACGGCGCATACCCCACACTCGCCGGATTGTTGAGCAGAAACACCAACGATGACGTCGCCTGCGCGAACTCGCTTATCGACAGCCAAGCCGCGGCACCGTCGCCGCGCTGAAGCATGCGCGGCAGATTGTATTGCCCCGCCTGCGAGATCATGCCCAGCCTGCGCGAGATGAGCGACAGCAGCACATCATCCGGCATGCGCAGGAACGACTGACGCGCCGCGGAGAATTTGCCGAGCGCGTCCGCGAACACACGGCCGTTCGTCGCGCTCGCCAGCGTCGCCTCATCAAGGGAGAGCCACAGATGCGGTTCATCTTCTGCCGGAGCGTGCGGCATTCCCGTCAGCTGTTCGAAGAACGCGCCGATTGCGAACACGCCGTCGCGTTTCGCCGCACCCTGCGCGCGCGGAGTCGTCGCGGAACGTGAAACATTGTGAAACACCTGTGGCAGTGCGTCGTAATCTTTCTGCAGCTGTTCGCCGAACGCTTGGTAATCGTCATCAGTGAGCCACAGGCACACGCGCGGTCCGAAATCATGATCACGCGAAATGGCGTCGTCGAAACCGTAGCATTCCGAACCGTGCCCGGCCAATCCCGCTGCGATGCGAGGCATGGCATCCGCATATTTTTCCGCGAGCATCGGCTTGACGACTTCTTGCCAATATGCGCGAGAGAGCTGCAGCCCGTTCTCGTGAACGGTCTGCGCACCGTCTGCTGTGGATTGAGAGGAATCATTGTGCACAGTGCGCTGTGGATGTTCGGAGTCACTCTGCTCACTGTGCGAAGTGTGAATTTGTGGATTATCGTGAGCGCTCGCTGCGAGCTTGCGTTCCGCTTCAGCCAGATTCTCGGCAGTCACACGGTAATAATCGGTGTTCTTGCCATAGCAACGCTCAATAACGGCCAGCGCGTCGCGATACCCGCTGACCGCGGCGGCGTAATCGTGCGCGGCGAAGCACACGTGAGCGTACCCCGCAAGCGCGGACGCATAGTGAGCGCTGCCTTGGGCGTGCGCGTGCTCGTAGATGTCAAGCGAACGTTGCGCCAACGCGCGTGCCTCACGCAATTCTCCCTCAGAGTCAGTCGATTCCGGACTGTCGAGCATCGCCAACGCCAGATTGGTGCACGTCGACGCGATGTCGACGTCGGATTGCGCGTCGACACTGGAATGCTCGAGAATATCGAGCGAAGCGCGCAGTTCGGCAATCGCCTGATCTTTGCGATTCGTTTCGCTGAACAGCATCGAACGGTTGTTATGCAAGGCGGCGAGCCGACGATCATTCGGAGCATAGGTGGCGCGCGCCGAATCGAGCGCCTGATCGAACAGTTCTTGAGCCTGATCGAAATTTCCGGCGGCGCGTTGCGACGTCGCCGCGTTGATCAGCGTCGTCGTCCACGCCTCAGTGCCCTCCAACCCCATGCGAAGCGCGAGCTCGAGCGCACGCTGAATAATCCATTGATTGTCGTCATGCCTGCCTTGCGAACGGTAGAATCCCATCGTCTCGTTGAGCACAGTGAGCAAGCCGCCCCAATCCTCGGCATTCTCGGCGTCGGCCATCGCCTGCTTGAGGTAGTCGTCGGCCTTGTCTTTCGCCGTGTGATTCGCGAACAGGTCGTCAAGACCGGCGAGAAACGCGTTCACATCGAACGTTGCGTGTGGTGAATCCTGAGCGTCTTCGTTCATGCTGTTCCCATCTCAAGTAGAAAAGGAGTTCTGCTTCGAATTCTAGACGCCGAGTGTGCATTCCGCCCCGAGGGGCACGCGCAGGAGTGCGGGAAGTGAGGCAAATCACACAATGTGCCGATCGGCAGCCCACAGCGTGAGCTCGTTGCGGTTCGAGAGCTGCAGTTTCTTCAGCACATTGCTCACATGCGTTTCCACTGTTTTACCGAGATGAACAGTTCGGCAGCCACTTCTTTGTAGGTGTAGCCGCGTGCGATCAAGCGCATGACCTCCTGTTCGCGCGACGACAACGAATCGAGCTCGGCATCATGAATCTCGGACCGTGCTCCCTGAACGCCGCCGGTCGTGTCGCTCAACGGCGCGCCCTGGAACGCGGAAAGCACGAAACCGGCGAGTTTCGGGGAGAACACGGCGTAGCCGTCGGCAACCTGCTCGATGGAGTGGATCAGATCGTTGCCGGTGATCGTTTTCGTCACATAGCCACGCGCACCTGCGCGAATAACCGCGCCGACGTCTTGCGCGGAATCAGACACCGACAGTGCGAGGAACGCGGTGTGAGGGGATTTCGGTTGCGATTTCGCGAGAATCTCAGCACCGCCACCACCGGCACCTCCCGGAACGTGCACGTCGAGCAGCACGACGTCTGGCTTCGTGTCGGCGATCATGTCGATCGCGGAATCCACATCGGCGGCCTGACCGACGATCGTGAAATACGGTTGCAGCGTGGCGATGACGCCTGCGCGGAACATCTCGTGATCGTCTACCACAGCGATGCGCGTCGACTGCTGCTTCGGTGTTGCTGTTGCCATATCTCTACTGCCTCTTCTGTGCTACGTTGGCCGGGGTTGCCTGAGAGCTCTGCTGGGCGGCTGGCTCCGCTTGCAATGGCATGTGCATGCGCACTTCCGTGCCCCAGTTCGGGCGCGACACTATTTCCACTGTACCGCCACGGCGCTTGATGCGACCGATAATCGACTCGCGTATGCCCAGACGTTCCTTCGGAATCGCATTGACGTCGAACCCCTGCCCGTGATCGCGCACGAACAAGTCCACATTGTTGGCGTTCGCCTCGCAATACACGGAAACCGGTTCGCCGCCATGCGTGACCGCGTTGACCATCGCTTGCTTCGCCGCGTCAAGCAGCGCGTCGGTCTGCGCGCTCGGGCGCGCGTCGCCAACCGTCACCACGTCGATCGGCTTGCCGTGCGTGTCTTCGACTTGCGCGGCGATGTCTTGCAAACCAGCGTTCACAGAACGGTCGCTCGTAGTGCGCTCCTGATACAGCCAATTGCGCAGTTCACGCTCCTGCGAGCGTGCGAGCGTGAACACCTGCTGCTCGTCGTTCGCGTGCAATTGAATGAGTGCGAGCGTTTGCAACACGCCGTCGTGCAGATGCGCGGTCATGTCTGCGCGCTCCTCCTCACGCTCTTTGAGCGCGCGCTCCTTGCCGATGTTGCGAATGAGAGTGAGCATCCACGGAATGATCGCGCAGATCGCCGCCAACAGCAATGCCAGGCCGCTGAGTAGTGCGCGCGGGAGCGGAACGGCACCGGTTTGCAGGCTCGACTGGATGACGAACACGAAGAACGCCACGAAAATGAGCGCTTCGCCGATCGCCGTGGCTCGCACCTGCGCACTGCGCGTGTGAAAGTTCATCCACGCTATGCCCACACCAAGCAGGCACAGCATCGCCGGAATATAAGGGCTCTGCGCGAACCGCTCGTTGAAGCTCATCAATGCGGCGATGGCGATAAGCGCCAAACCGACTGCTGCGATGATCGCTGGCTTCGACGCGTTCGACAATGTGCGTTTCGCGGTGCCCAACATCGATTCCGAATCCTGGGATTGTGCAAGCCCAGTGTAGTCATACCAGCTGTTTTGCTCCGCGTCGAGCGTCTGCTGCGTGAACAACGGCACGCCGTTCGCGTCAATGGGAGTGTTGCCCTTGGCCAACGGCGAATTGCGGCCGGTGTGCAGTGCGCGCAGCCGTGCAGCCTGTTGGTGAGGGTCGCCTTCGGGAATCAGAATCCACAGCGCCACGTATGCGAACGCACCCACGCCGAACCAGCAGGTGAGTGCCACGAAGCACAGGCGAATCCAAATGACCGGCACACCCAGGTGCAGGCTGATGCCTCGCGCCACGCCTGCCACCATGCGGCCTTGTTTGGGGCGCATAAGCGGCAGTTTGGCTGGCAGCAACGGGGGAGCGAGCTGCTCGGGCTGCTCAAAGTCCTGCTCGGGCTGTGTGCCAAACGGTTCAGATTCAAACGACTGCATACTTCCATTGTGCCGTCTTTCAGGGAGAAGACTAGGGTGTTACGCCATGAATCAGGGATTTTTAGGGGTGTTCCCTGATGTTTTGCTGAGAATCCGACTGCTGTAATGGAACCATGAGCAACGCAATGAACAATCTGCAGGGGCCGCAAGGTGTGCCACAGGGCGCGCCGCAGTACGGTCAGCCTGCGCAGAACCCAAATAATCCGAACAATCAGCAACCTTCGAACAACAACCCAAACAAAGAATATTCCTTCTTCCGTTGGGTTCGCGAAAGCGGCGTGGAACGCACGAACAACCGTGTGATCGCCGGCGTCTGCGGAGCAATCGCCCAAGAACTCGGCTGGAACGTCACGCTGGTGCGCGTTCTGATGATCGTCGCCGCGTTCCTCGGCGGATTCGGCGCGATCCTCTACGGCATCGCCTGGGCGATCCTGCCTGACGCCGACGACCACGGCATTCTGCTGGAAGACCTCATTCACGGGCACTGGAACTGGTCGTTCATCGGCGTGATCCTGTGCATTCTGGTGTCTGGAGCCATCTACTTCCCGGCCTTCACGCCGCTCGCATGGGTGAACCTCACGCCACTGCTGCTGGCGTTGCTGGTGATGTATCTGCTGATCGACCACGGGCGCCGCCGGTTTCTCCGTCCAGTGAACAATGCGCCGAACGCTGCGCCGAACACCGTGCCAAATAACATTCCTCCGCAGGGCACACAGCCAGTTCAGCAGAGTGCATCGCGCCCCATGCCAGCAGCAGGAGCGCCAACCAATGCACCCTATCGGCAGCAGGCAAACCCTCGTAACGCGACGCAGCAGAACATGCCGTCACAGCATGTGCCGCCTCAGAGCGCGCCATCGGCCATGCCATCCGGCGCGCAAGCCGCCGCAGCGCAAACCGCGAATGGCTACACCTACCAATACCAGTATGCAGGGCGTAACTACGACTACCACTATGAATACAAGCCGAAGAAGCGCCGCAAGCCAGCCGGACCAATTCTCGTGCTGTTCGTATTCGGCTTGATTCTGCTGGGTCTTGGTGCGGTCGCCGCAACCGCGGGCGTATTCTCGAGCCACTTCTCGATGTTGCAGGCCGCGCAATCCGCAGTGCTGTACATCGGCATCGTCTGCTTGGTGCTCGGCGCAATCATCATCGTGCTCGGCTGCATGGGCAGAAGAACTGGCGGCCTGCACCCATTTGCATGGCTCTTCATGTTCCTGGCGGCGCTCGCCATGGTGATGGGCACCGCGTTCGCGGCGGCCAACGCCATCCAGCCGGCGCTGTCTAGCCACTACACGCATATCAACGTCGACAAAACGCTTGTGATCGACTCATCGAAGGCGAACATCAACAAACTGAGCAAGGGCGTGGCGATAACCGGCCAAGGCTACGACAAGTCAACGGTCACGATCGACCTGACCGACTATGCGCGCAACAACGGCAAACACACGGTCACGTTGAACGACGGTTCGACCACCACTACCACATGCCCGGTGGAAGATATTCCGATGACAGTCACCGATGCACGCGTGGTCGTCAAACTCCCATATGGCTGCTCGTGGATATTCCAGGCGTCACCATCATTGCATGACTACGCCGACGAGATCAACGCGCACGATAGTCTGCTCATTTCAAGCATTCCGGTGGGCGCTCGTGCAGACACATTCAACGTGTTCACAGACGAGAACCTGCATTCGGCGTTCGACCTGCAGGTGGGGGATGCCGGCTTGTATGTCGGCGGTTCGGTGCCACCCACAGCCTTCTATCAGGCATACGGCTCCAAGCAGATGCAGCAACTGTGCAACGGCATCAGCGAAAACGACGGCAAGGTCACCGTCAGCAAGAACGCCAACGCCCAAGGCAAGCAGCTCATCGAACACGGCTATTACTGGCCTTGCGCACCGTATGCCGACAAAGCAGCGGATCCCGAGCTGCGCATCGCACCACGCGTGCTGCGCAATGCATCCATCAACGTCGAATACGCCGGCTCGATTCCCGGCTCCAAGGAGTGACACACAATGAGCAACGAACATAACGCACCCGCTGCCGGTCGCGACCAGCATGATGAAGCTGCAACTCAGGAGCTCAACATGGCGGATGCCCAGAACACCACGCAACTCGATACCAAAGAGATCGGGGCGAAAAAACTCGCCGCCGCACCGCATCTCGACAAGCCGCTTTCCGAACAATTCGGGAAGCAGGCCGATCCCGACCCTACGATTCCAATGCCAAAGGTCAGAGCTACGCCAAAGACTACGACAGCAAACTCAACGCCGTCGAAGTCGATTCGCGAATCGGCGCAGGCAAGTGCTGCTCCAACGGCGAGTATCCCTCTTTATCAGTCCAAGGATGCCAAACAGTCTGCAGGCCAACCAGCCGGTGCCGCCAAGCAAAACGACACTCCGAACCAAGGCGGAGCTGGGCGGCAGGGGAGTGCGGTGGAACCGCAACGACCAACCGGTGCCAGCGCGGGAACCATCGTCTTCGGGGTGATCATGCTGTTCATCGGCATCATCACCGTCATCGTCGGCATCATGATGACTTCAACCAACTTCACCATGCCGGCGCTCAACACGATCATCGCCTACTCCACCGCAGGTGCCGGCGTCACGCTCTCACTCATCGCCATCATCTGGGGCATCGTGGGGCACACGCGCAACACGCGTCGCAACGAGCACAACGAGTAAGAACAAAAACTGTAAGAACAGCAAGAGCAAGAGAAGGAGCCGCCTATCGCAACATCAGTTTGCCTTTACTCAATCTTCACCCTGAGCGTGCCCGCACAGTACTGTGCGGGCACAGCTTGTTCAGTAGGCATACAAAAGCTTTGTGTTCGAGTTGAACCAGAACATAATGGTGGCTATAATGCCACTATGACACAGTTTGAGAAAATATTGGCGAAGATGCGGGCATCGCCACAGAGCATACGCTTCGATCAGCTGTGCCTGGTGTGCGAGCATTATTTTGGCAAGCCCAGAAATAAATCAACGTCGCATCACTTTTATAAAACACCATGGGCAGGCGATCCTTTGGTCAATATCCAAGCTTCGAAAACGGTAAAGCCAAGCCATATCAGGTGAGGCAGGTCATCGAGGCGATCGACAAGTTGGAGAGTGGTAAGCATGAATAAGGAAAGCAATAAATACACATATCGTGTGGCATATTCTCCCGAAGACGAGCAGTTCGTCGGCACGGTGCTTGAGTTCTCGTCGCTGAGCTGGCTCGACGATTCTCCGGTTGCGGCGCTCAATGGCATTCAAAAAGTAGTCGATGAGGCAATCGACATACTTCGAGCCGACGGGCAGGAAGTGCCGCAACCATTCTCCGCTCGACACTATTCGGGTAAATTCACCGTTCGCATTCCGCCGGCCACGCACCGCAGGCTCGCCATAGAAGCGCAGGAACAGCACATCAGCTTCAATCGACTGATCTCAGAGAAACTCAATGCGGCTTGACAGATGGTTACAGCGCACCTTACTGAATAGGAAAGCACGGCTTGGGTGAAAATGAATGAGGGTTCCCACCATGCGGTGGAAACCCTCTCGCGTCGGCTGGCGAGATTTGAACTCGCGGCCTCTTCGTCCCGAACGAAGCGCGCTACCAAGCTGCGCCACAGCCCGATGTTGCTTTTTGACAACAGATGATATTTTATGCGTAAATCTCAACTATGCAAATCACGGCGTGTCTCTTTTATGATCCATTATCTGCCGTTTGCGTTGATATGCATGGAATCCTAGCGATGCAATTAATAATTCTATAGTGTAGAACGGGCAGATTACACTGGGGCGCTATGACTGAAGCGAATGAAACCCCTGAGATCATTATTGAAGAAGATGAGAACCTCGCGCCTGCGATGAGCACCGTGGAGCGCGCGGAGATGCTCCTCAACCAAGACAAGGCGATTTTCGACCGTGTGCAGGAAGGTGCGTCACTCGACGACGCCGTGGATCCATCGAACAAGGAATTCGGCCCACTCGCACACTCCGAGCAGGTGCAGACGCGCGTCGCCAAGCGCGCGATGATGCTCAAAGACGGCATCAATCCATACCCGGTGTCGCTTGACATCACCACGACGATCGACGACGTGCGTGCCAAGTATGACGGCAAGCTCGAAGCAGGCGCCGAAACCGATGACGTGGTGGGCATCGCAGGTCGCGTGCTGTTCATTCGCAACGCTGGCGGCCTGTGCTTCGTGCAGCTCGCGGCGGGAGACGGCACCACCATTCAGGCCATGCTTTCGAAGAAGCAGATCGGCGCCGACTCGCTCAAGCAGTTCAAGCAGCTCGTTGACCTGGGTGATCATCTGTTCGTCAAGGGCCGTGTGATCGCGTCGAAGACCGGTGAGCTCTCGGTGTTCGCCGACGAATGGGCAATCGCGGCCAAGGCGCTTCAGCCGCTTCCGACGCTGCACAAGGAACTCAATGAAGACACCCGCACGCGTAAGCCATACATCGGCATGATCGCCGACGAGAAGATTCGCAACATGGTGCGCAACCGTTCCAAGGCCGTCGCCTCGCTGCGCCGCACCTTCGACGATCACGGGTTCCTCGAGGTTGAAACCCCGATGCTGCAGACGATTCATGGTGGCGCTGCGGCTCGCCCGTTCACCACGCACATGAACGCCTTCGACCTCGACCTCTACCTGCGCATCGCACCGGAGCTGTTCCTGAAGCGCTGCCTGGTTGGTGGCATCGAGCGCGTGTTCGAAATCAACCGCGACTTCCGCAACGAAGGCGTCGACGCCACGCACGCCCCTGAGTTCACGATGGTCGAAGCTTATGAAGCCTACGGCAACTACGACACGATCGCCAAGCTCGTCAAAGAACTCATTCAGAAGACGGCCATCGACGTGTTCGGCTCCACGAAGGTGACGCTGCTCGACGGCACCGAATACGACTTCGGTGGCGAATGGAAGCACATGAGTATGTATGACTCGCTGTCGGAAGCGCTCGGCAAGGAGATCACGCCGGAAACCTCCGTCGACGAACTCGGTGCCATCGCCGACCGTCTCGGCGTGGAACGCGACGAAGTGGAGAACCACGGCAAGCTCGTCGAACACCTGTGGGAGCACTTCTACGAAGACAAGCTCTATGAGCCTACCTTCGTGCGCGACTTCCCTGTGGAGACCTCACCGCTCGTCAAGGCGCACCGCAGCAAGCCGGGCGTCGTGGAGAAGTGGGATCTCTACGTGCGCGGCTTCGAACTCGCCACCGGCTACTCCGAGCTCAACGACCCAGTGGTGCAGCGCGAACGCTTCGTGGCACAGGCCAAGGACGCGCTCGCAGGCGACGCCGAAGCCAGCGACATCGACGAGGACTTCCTCGAGGCGCTCGGCGTTGGCATGCCGCCGGCAGGTGGCATGGGCATGGGCATCGACCGACTGCTCATCGCACTGACCGGCGCCACGATTCGCGAGACGATCACGTTCCCGCTCGTCAAGCCGCTCAACAACTGACGCAATTCTTTTCGCAACGGATCGGCACCGTCGAGCTTGCACACGCGATGTAAACGTGTGTTGGCTATGATGGTGCCGATCGTTGTATTTCAGGCGTGCTTGCGCATGCCCGACCCATGTAAGGATGAGTATGAATCCGAATGACAACAACGCTGCCGACAACAGCCAAAGTGCTGCTCCGCAGCCAGCCCAGCCTCAGCAGGCCGCACCGCAGCCTCAGCAAGCGGCTCCGCAACAGCCGCAACAATCCCAGAACGTGCCACCGGCAGCTGCGCCGAATGCCGCTCCAAACGCTGCACCCAATGCGCAGTATGCGCAGAACCAGCAGGCGCCGCAGTTCAATCAGCCGCCTCAGCCTCAGCAGGCTCCTGTCGACGTGAAAGAGTCGGTGAACAAATTCGCGGATTCGATGGGTAAGCAGCACATTCGCATCGGCAACTATGACATTGCCTACGGCAATCTGGTCACGGCGGTGGGCGCAGTGCTCGCCATCATCGGCCTGTTCCTGCCGTTCGCCGGCGTGAATATGTTCAACGCATCCGTTTCCGTTTCTCTGATGCCGCACGGCATTGGTTGGGTACTGCTGTTTGGCGCAATAGCAATCGGCGTGCTCGCCGTGCTGCGCCAGGAGATCGCAGCGCTCACCATCACCATCATCTACGCGTTGCTCGTCATCTATGAGATCGCCAACGCCGGCAGCAGCTTCGGCAACGTGAACGCCTATTCGTCATATATCAATGTCGGTGCAAGCTATGGCGCAGGCATGTGGCTGCTGGTCATCGCCATCATCGTCATGCTCGTCGGCACCATCGTCGCGTTCTACAACGCACAGCGCGCAAAGAAGGCGGCTGCGCAGAATCCGCCGGCAAACCCGGCATTCGACAGCTCGTATCAGAACAACGGCTGGCAGTTCGGCGTTCCTGCGCAGCAGCCGCCGAGCAATGTCGACAACAGCAATTGGCAGTTCGGCGTGGAGAACCCGGCTGCCGGTGCACAGCCTGCAGCTCCGCAGCCCAACGCTCAGCCAGTCCAGCCGAATCAAGCGCAATGGCAGGCTCCATTCAATCAGCCTGCTCAGCCTACTCAGCCTACTCAGCCAGCTCAGCCGGTGCAGCAGGCGCAGCAGGCAATGACGCAGCAGCCGGCCGCCCCACAGCCTCCGGTTCAGCAGCCTCAGTCGGTGCAGCCGGCTCAGCCAGTGCAACCGACGGAACAGCAGACCGCCGCACAGCAGTCGCAAGATGCGACTCAGCAGCACAATGAGCAGGATTGATCTATAGCTGATCAGCATTTCGAGCAGGGTCTTCCCGCGTAGTTTTGCGCGGGGAGACCCCTTCTGTTGCGGTGTTGCTGGCAAATATCAACCAAGTAGTAGACGTTCGTTGCAGACAGTGTGCATAGAAATGCCCTGAACCTGAACTCTGGCAGCGCAGAAAAGAACCGCTATAAAGTTACGGCATGTCACGTTCTCAGCAATAAGCAAACGTTGTCATAATATTCTACTTTTTAAAAATTTCGAATCAACAAATAATATTAAATTTTTCTTCAAAATAACTGTTCTCTGTTCCGCTCGCAGTGTATCTGCCAAGAGTCAAAGAAAACCAATCGCAACCCCAGTTTTTCTAAGGTGAAACCAGTTTCGAGGAAAGGGGCTGCACATGGCACAACTCAATGCTGAACAGCAAAAATTATTGCCAAAGCCTCGCTGGAAAATATCAACGGGTGGAAATACCTGAGCTTGGAGGGAAGCCCGTACGAAATCGGTTTTCAGCACGGGTATTTGCTCGCGGACGAATTCGCGGATGCAGTGCGCGTCTACACATATATGACACTTGAAAACACGGGTATGGAATACTCGTTCTTCGCCAAGCAAGCCGTCAAAATGCACAAGAGCAGGATTCCAGAGGAATACCTCGAGGAAATGCAGGGAATGGCAGATGGATTTACCGCTAGGGGAGTGGCGACGTCGCTGGATGACGTCATCGGTTGGAATGATTGGATGGAACTGACCGAGTACTGGTGGCCGCAAGTGGCGCCGAAGTACTCGAATAACCCGCCGATAGGTCCGCGTGGCTCACATTGCTCGGCTTTCGTGGCCACCGGCGAGGCGACAGCAGACGGCCGACCGGTGATCGCGCACGAAAGTTTCGCCGAGTTCTGGAGCGGACAATATTTCAACGTGTGCGAGCGTGTGAAACCGAAACGTGGCAACAGTTTCATCATGCAAACAGTTCCCGGGTACATCGCGTCGATGACCGACTTCACCATCACATCCGCAGGTTTGGGCATCGCCGAGACGACGATCGCCGGTTTCATCGGCTACGATGCCAGCGGTGTTCCCGAATTCGTTCGCGCACGCAAAGCCGCGCAATATGCGGGCAGTATCGACGAGTGGGTGAGCCTCATTAACAAGCGGAACAATGGCGGTTGCGCAAACATTTGGCTGCTTTGCGATGCGAACACCAATGAGATCGCCCGCTACGAGCAGGGACTCAAGCATCAGGAGCTGCTACGCGCATACTACGGTTTCTATTATGGTTGCAACGCTTGCAATGATCCGCGTATTCGCAATCTCGAATGCGCGGATAACGGGTACAGCGACATACGCCAGCAAACGGGCGCGCGGCGTGCGCGGTTCGAGCACCTGCTGCCGAAAGTGTTCGGAACCATTGATGACAACGTTGCCAAACGCATTCTTGCCGATAAATACGACCCGTACTTGGGGTATGTCAGTCCGAGTTCGCGCAACATCTGCGCGCATTACGACGTCGACCCGCAATACTTCGCCGACGACCCGCGCGGCGTATGGAACGTGCCGTTCTTCCCGGGCGGCTCATGTGACGGCAAATGCGCCGACGCCTCCGACATCAAGGCGATGCGCATGTGGGGCAGAGCCGGACGTGCCGACGGCGAGCCGTTCGACGCCGAAACGTTCATGGAAGAGCACCCGCAATGGAATTGGCAGAAAGGCTACCTGCGCGATCTGCCGAGCCAGCCGTGGACGCTCCTTGAATAACACTACGGAATAACACCACGTTCGAGTGATGCTGCTCGAACTTTACCGCGATTGCTGGTAGCGCGGCGGTCGCGGTTGCAGATATTGGTTCTGGAGATCTTAAGGGAAGGGGAAGGAACCATGAGCACCACAACACCAGGGAGAAGTGTATCTACATCCTCCAATAGCGCGGCAAACACAGCTGGCGCAAGCACGAAAACCAGAGGAGGCGGCGGAGCCGGACTGTCGACATTGGCGCTCGCGATGATGAACGTCACCATCATCGCCGGTCTTGCCAACGATGTGCAGCAATCGTTCTACGGGCTCTCGTCCGTCACGTTCTTCCTGCTCGGCGGCCTGCTGTTCTTCCTGCCTACAGGATTGGTTGCAGCTGAACTGGCGTCCGGTTGGAGCCAACGCGGTGGCATCTTCCGCTGGGTGGGCGAGGGAATCGGCGTATTCCCGGCGCTGTCGTGCCTGCTGATTCTATGGTTCCAAACCACATTCACCTTCGGCTCCGGCATTCCATCGATGTCTGCGACGATCGGCTTCTTCACCACGAACTACGACTGGGCCGTCGACTTCGCGAAGAACTCGCATTCGTGGAAGGTGACGCTGCCGATCATGATCGGCTGGCTCGCCTACTACTGGTTCTGCTGCTTCCTCGCAACGCAAGGAGTGAAGACGTTCAGCAAAATCGCGCAATATGGCGTTATTCTCGGCACATTCCTGCCACTTGGCGTGATGACGATTCTCGCCGTGGTCTGGCTGTGCCAAGGCCACACGCCGGCCATTGCACTCACACCGTCAGGGCTCGTGCCGAAATGGGAGGGCATGTCGACGCTCGCGTTGGCTGCAGGAGTGTTCTTCTCGTTCTCCGGCATCGACATGAACGCCGCGCATATCAAGGACTTGAAGAAACCGAATAGGCAATTCCCGCTCGCCATTTTCATCTCGATGATTCTTGTGCTGCTCATCTTCATCGTCGGCACGTTGATCATTGCCATTGTGATTCCAAACAATCAGATCAATCTGCTCTACACGCTGTTCGCCACATATCGTGCGCTCGGCGCGACCATCGGATTCCCTGATTTATATCTCGTATTCTGCTGGCTGGGCATGCTCAACAGCTTCGCCGCGCTGATCACCAATCTCGCAGGTCCGTCGTACATGCTCGGACAGGCTGGACGTTCCGGATTCCTGCCGAAGTTCTTGCAGAACAATAACAAGCATGGCATGCCAAGCCGCTTGATGTACACACAAATGGCGTTGATGACGCTTATCGCGTTCATCGTGTTCCTGCTGCCGAACGTCGAAGGCTTCGTGGCGTTGATCACGCAAGCCATCACGATTCTTTACCTGACCTATTACGTGATGATGTTCGTCGCATTCCTGCGTTTGCGCTATCAGCAGCCGAACCGCCCACGCGGATTCAAAGTTCCCGGCGGCATGTTCGGAGCATGGCTGGTCGCTGGCATCGGCATCATCGCTTCGGTGTTCGGCATCGTGCTCGCGTTCTACCCACCTGCCCAACTTGAGAAGGAAGTTGGCTCAGGCATCACCTACGATCTGATCATCATCGGCTTGCTCGCCTTCGTGTTCATCGCCTGCATCGTGATCTACAGGGCTTCACGCAAGCACAATTGGGCTGACCCCACCAACCAGTTCGCACCGTTCACTTGGCAGATCGAAGGCATGGCAAAGCCGGGCAAGGCGCTCTCGAACATTCCAACCGCGATGCTCAGCGAAGACCAAAACCCAATGGGCCTGCCGATCAAACGGCACTACGACCCGAATGGCATGCTCAGGGATCTGCCGACTGGCAAAGACCCCTTCCAAGGCACGGCTGCCGCAGAATTGTTGAAGAAGCATGGCATCACCGAGCCGTCTGAACCGTCGAAAGTGGCGCTCGTCGGAGACCCGACAGTGGGTGTCAAAACCTTGGCATACCAACCGAGGCCGGTGCATACGAACGCCGAAGGCAACATGCTTCCCATGCCGAGTGCCGCCAGCATTGATGCGTCTCCGGTTCCGCAGAGCGAACAGCAGGCGCTCGCCGATGCGAAGAACGCACGCCATGACGCACGTGCATACCACGACATGGCGCAGGCGCTCAACCAGCAGGCGAAAGACGACATCGCGCTGGCCGAAGCCATCCACCGCGTTCAGGTCGATGAAGCACAAGCCAAGGAAGCTTCAGACGGCGCAGCGGAATCCAAAGCAGAGGGCAGCAATAAGCAGAGTAAGTAAGTTCGATAATTCTCGCACTGCTGGCTCGAAATCTATATTTTACGCTGCAATATGCATTGCAACATCATCGCAAATTCACACTTCTACACACAATCAGTAAGTCAAGTAAGGAGTACTGAAATGAGTGAAGACAACACCACAACCAAGGAACAAGCGGACTCCAAGAAGCAGCCTCTGGAACCGCTTCCGCACACAGTCGCCAAGCAATATGTGTGGCAAGGACCTGATGGTGCGAAGATCCCATACACCGCAACCGCTGAAATGATTCCGGTGCGCCACGACGATGGCGCGCCAATGGGTCACATGTTCATGTTCTCGCAGGTTTGCGACGACGCTCCGGCGGACGATCGTCCCGTCACCTTCTGCTGGAACGGTGGTCCAGGTGGTGCCTCATACATGGTCAACATCGGTGGTATGGGAGCCAAGCGCGTCAAAACCGATGGCATGGCACATTTGAAGGGTGTCGGCGAAGTGGAAGACAATCCATATTCACTGCTGCCAAATTCCGACCTCGTGTTCATCGACGCGTTCGGCACCGGCTACTCGCATGTAGACCCGAACTACGATGCCAAGAAAGTGTGGGGCGTAGACGGTGATGCCGACGCCTTCACCCGTGGCATCATCGAATGGCTCACCGAGCACAAGCGCTTCAACAGCCCACTGTATCTGTACGGAGAATCATATGGCACGATGCGCAACGCCGTCGTCTACCGCATGCTCGGCGAGCACGGCATCGGTGTGACCGGCGTCATCGAACAATCCACCATACTTGACTACGCGCCAACGCTTTCTGGAAACGACGCCTACTACATGGGCATGGTACCGGTGTATGCGGCCACAGCCAACTACTTCGGCAAAGCAGGAGCGGGCGAAGATCAGTTCAAGTGGTACAACAAAGCATTTGATTTCGTGAATTCAACGCTTGCCGGAGCGCTCGTGCTCGGCGATGAACTGCCGGCAAGCAGAATGGATCAGATCGCAGGGCAGATGAGCGAACTCATCGGCCTGCCAAAAGAGTTCATCGTCAGCAAGGGATTGCGTATCGAACTCGACACCTTCCGCAAGAACCTGCTCAAAGACGAAGGTAAAACAACCGGACGCTACGACACCCGTTTTACGACCTATGCCTATCAGGATGTGCAAGGCGACAACGAGTTCTTCGCCGGCGAAGACCCGTCGTACGACGCGATCAACGCCGCCTATCTCGACGTCTATATGAAAATGCTCTCCGACATGGGGTTCACCGGCTACGAGAACTACGAAGGATTGTCGATGAAGGTGAACGAGGCATGGAACTGGAACCATCAGGCTCCTGGCACCATGGGCTCTCCGCAAACGCCGAACGTCGCATTCGACCTCGCCACCGCATTGCGCCGCAACCCGACGAGCCGCATCCTGTTCCTCGGTGGCATCCACGACGCCGCAACGCCATATTGGAACGTGCGTCACGACATGAGCAAGATGTTCCTGCCGCAAGAACTGAAGAACCGCATCGAATACCAGCTGTATTCCAACGGTCACATGCTCTATTGCGACGACGTTGCGCTCGCAGCCGCAGGCGCAGAGCTGAACGCGTTCTATAACAAGCGTCACGAAGACTAACATCACAAAAGTAGAAAGCAGCGCGGGGAGCGCGCATAGGCGCGAACATGAAGGGAAGAACAATGACGGTACCAACATCACATGGCGGAGTTTCGCACACGCCGACCAACACACAGCCGAACACGAAGCCGGTCACAGTGAAACGCACACTTTCTGTGTTCGACCTCGTGGTATTCGGCATGATCTTCATGGTGCCGATCGCGCCATTCTCGATCCTCGCCTCAGTGTCAACAACGTCGCATGGCATGCCAGCGCTCGCATATCTGATCGCGATGATCGCCATGCTGTTCACCGCGCTGTCTTTCGACCTCATGGTGCCCCGCTACCCATCAAGCGGCAGCATCTTCGTCTACGCAACCGATGAGATCAACGGGCCGGTCGGCTTCGTAGTCGGCTGGCTCATGTTGTTGCAATACCTGATTACACCGGCGATCATGCTCATCATGGCAGGACTCGCCATTCACGAATATGTGCCGAACGTGCCCGTGTGGGTATGGTGTCTGATCTTCCTCGCAATCATCTCAATCGTTGCGATGCGCGGCGCCAGCGCCACAGTATTGGTTGACAAACTCGCGCTCGTCGCGGAGCTCGTAGTGCTCGCATTGTTCTTCATCTTCGGCATCATCTATGTGGCGAAGCATCCAGATATCGCGCACTTCTCACTCGACGGTTTCTATAACCCATCTAAATTCGAATTCGGCGCGGTCATGAGCGCGGTGTCACTCTGCGCCATGTCGTTCGTCGGCTTCGGCTCAGTGGTCACGCTCGACGATCAGAGCCTCGACCCCAAGCACGGACCGTCGCGCGCGATGATCATCATCGTGCTCATTCTCGGCGCACTCTACATGGCGATGAGTTTGCTCACCGTCTGCATGGATCCCAACGGCACAATCATGGCCGCCAATCCAAACAACGGGTTCTATGTGGTTGCCGCGCTCGCCGGCAAATGGCTCGGCGTGCTGTGCGCCATCGCGAACGCGCTCGCTCTCGGTATTTTCACCGCGCTCTCCGGAATGACGGCAGGCTCCTCGCTGCTGCGTGTCATGGCGAACGATGACGCGTTGCCGTCAGTGTTCGGCAGAATAAGCAGCAAAACGCGCGTCGCCACAGTAGCCACCGGTTTCGTCATCATACTCACGCTCGTATTGATCTTCGTTTTGCTACCGGTCGGCATGACCACCGGCGCGAAGATCTCCAACTACGGCGCACTGTCTACATATTTCATGCTCAACATCGCCGTTATTTGGGGACTTGGCATCAAGGGGAAGCTACGCAGTCACGGCAGATTCTGGCGCACGATCATCTTCCCGCTGATCGGCGCCGCGGTCACCGGCACCATTTTCTGCTCACTGGGAACGCCGGTGCTCATCATCGGCACGGTGTGGCTCGTGCTTGGCATCGTTTTCTACTATGTGTGGACGAAAGCGCTGCATCACGCACCTGATCTGCTCTCCGAAGCTCGTGCCAAAGGTGAAACCAAGCAACAGCGCATCGCCGGCAAGCAGACGAGCTCGGCGAATGCGCGCGCCTGAACCCAGCTGTCATTTGCGTCGCGACCTATTTATCTGAGTCGCACAGTGTTCGTGTACTGACTCATATATAGATGGGTCGCGAATATGCAGGTTGTGAACAGTGTTTTCGCGCGCCCGTGAGAGAATCGTGTGCCGTGAGAATCCAAGACTATGTTTCCGGTATGCGCATCCCCACGCTCGCGCTGAGTGTTGCTCCCGTGTGGATGGGCGTTGAAGCTGCGCTCTATGAGTTCCGCGCGCGCGACATCTCTGCTAGTTCCGGCACAACAGTTGCTGTTGCTTTCCTGTGCTTGGGTGTTGCGCTGTTTCTGCAGATCGCCGCGAATTTCGCGAATGATTATTCAGATGGCGTGCACGGCGCCGACGCAAACCGTGGCGCAAACAGCGGCGTCATCGAATCGATAGATATAGATGTCGCTGCGGAAAACGGGTACACGCGCGAAGAAATCGACGAAGTGCTGCAACGCGCCGCACCCACCCGTCTCGTTGCGTCTGGTGTGCCGCCGAAGCATGTGCTCATCGCAGCGATAGTGAACGCCGTGCTCGCGTGCGCGTGCGGCATCGCGGTCTGCGTGCTCACTGGTCACTGGTGGCTCATACTCGTGGGTGCCATGTGCGTGGCGGCAGCCTGGTTCTATGTGGGCGGGCCGAAACCATACGGATACATGGGATTCGGTGAGCTCGTCGCGTTCGTGTTCTTCGGTTTGGTGGCGACACTCGGCACGCAGTATGCACTGTGCGGAACGATCACCGGCTACGGCTGGTATGGCGCGGCAGTCATCGGTTTGGTTGCGGCGATCGTGCTGTCGATCAATAATCTGCGCGACATTCACACTGATGCAGCCGCCGGTAAGCGCACGCTCGAAGTTCGCATTGGCGAACGCGCCTCCACGGTGATGATTTGCGTGGCGATAGGCGTCGTGCTGCTCGCCATGCTGATTCCGTGGAGCGTGCTGTGGATCACGATTGATTCGTCGCTCGAAAATCTCACGATTATCAGTGGATACGCGGCGACGCTCGGTTCCATTGTGCTTATTCTGATCTCCGTCGTCGCGATTCTCGACGTGGCACATCACCGCTTCCGCAACGCCATGAAAACATGCTGTGGATAGCTCTGGCTGTGGCGCTGGTGTATTTCGGCATGATGATGTCGCTGTGAAGCATGTGAATTATCTGCCGCGTCACACGTTCGTGGACAACGCGCGCAGAATTGACTTTACAAGGCGCTAGACTAAAACCTATGACTTACAAACTGGTACTGCTCCGACATGGTCAGAGCGCATGGAACAAAACGAATCAGTTCACCGGCTGGGTTGACGTCCCGCTGACCGACAAGGGTCGCGAAGAGGCGAAGAACGGCGGCAAGTTGATGAAGGAGAAGGGCGTTCTGCCTGATATCGTCTTCACTTCGCTGCTGCGCCGCGCCATCAACACCGCGAACATCTCCCTCGACGAGGCCGATCGCCTGTGGATTCCAGTCAAGCGTGACTGGCGTCTCAATGAGCGTCACTACGGCGCTCTGCAGGGCAAGAACAAGACCGAGATTCGCGAAGAATACGGCGATGAGAAATTCATGCTGTGGCGTCGCTCCTACGGCACCCCGCCGCCGGAAATCGATCCGAACGACAAGTATGCGCAGAACAACGACCCGCGTTACGCTGGCGATCCGGTTCCTGAAGCCGAATGCCTCGCCGACGTCGTGGCTCGCGTCAAGCCATACTTCGAAGCCGAGATCGAGCCTGAGCTCAAGTCCGGCAAGACCGTTCTGATCGCCGCGCACGGCAACTCGCTGCGCGCCATCGTCAAGATGCTCGACGACCTGAGCGAAGAAGAGATCGCCAAGGTCAACATCCCAACGGCAATCCCGCTGGTCTACGAGCTCGACGAGAACTTCAAGCCGATCAAGAAGGGTGGCGAATACCTCGATCCTGAGGCCGCCGCCGCTGGTGCCGCTGCTGTTGCAGCGCAGGGCCAGAAGTGATTCTCGCTGACTTGAATCTCATCTGACAGATTTATAGAAGTGCCTCCCGCATAATGTTACGGGAGGCGCTTTTGCATATGCGGGCTTCCGTGTTTCGCCGTTTCCGCGCGGATTTTTGCTGTTTTGACGCATAATATGGCTGTTTAAGTGAACTAAACAGCAAAACTATCGGTGAAAACGGCAAAAGGTTAAGTATTTTGCTGTTTCTACTCAGATTTTTGCTGTTTGACATATATTCTCTTGATTAAAGTGAATAAATCGGCAAGATTATTGGCAAAACAGCAAAAGTGTGATATTTTGCTGTTTTACGCATATTTTCGCCGTTTATACATAGAAAATGGCTTATTTGTGTGTATAAACAGCAAAAGGCTCTGTTAAAACGGCAAAAGAAGATATTGAAACGGCAAATAGCCGACAAATGCAGCATGACCGCGAATCACATAGCAAGATCGGTGATGCAGATTCACTGCTGCAGTCACATGCCGTGGGGAACCGGATGCCATTTGCCGGCGAAGTCTCTAGACACGACCTTCCATACAGTGACGGCTTTCACCTGCGCTGGCGTAAATTCCACATTCGGCATATTCATGCGTTGCTTCATCAGGAGGCTCATAATTCGACTTTTCTCGTTGACGTCTTCCACGACCGATGCCACGCCAGTGCCGACGATCGACCGGAAACCGCTGCTCGCCGTGCATGGCGTACGCCCCATGTAGAGGTGCTCGTCGCAATCCATCTCGAACGCAACCTGCAGCGCGTTGCCCGCTGCCGCGATCGCGTCGAGTTTGCGCCCTTCATGCGCAGAATGCATATACAACGCTAGATCACCAAACTCAGCTGGCGTTACTTCACGTTCCGGATCCTCGAATTGCGCGAGATCATAGTCATATGCAAAGTTAATCGGCACAATGGTGAGACCTTGCACGTCGGCATATGCGATGCGCACCACGCTGCAATCACGCAGCACATCGGCGATCTGCGAAGGTGCTAGAATCTCACGATCGGCTCGACGCATCGGCCTGTGCTCACCCGCCACTGTTTCCGCATGAACATGCGCCGCCCGTCGCAACGAGGCTTCCGGCACATGCTTCGCCGAACCATACTGCGCAGACTGTGCAGTGCTTGCACGCTCACTGTGCATTCCGTTGACCATACTCATCCTTCCGCTATTCCGTGAATCCCATTATGACTGACGCTCTCCCTGATAATCGTTGGTGTTCCCTGTGAAATTCCGCTACATCCGGCAGGATGCTTGACAGACTTACGCTGATGGCAATTCATTGCTTGTGCGATTACCGCTTCGCTCGTCGCGTTATGTCTAATTGGAAAATACGCGCCCTACTCGGAAATTACGCGCGCTAGTTGGAAAATCCGCGCGCTATTTGGAAATTAGGTCACTTTTTCGCTCAAAACATGACGTATTTTCCAAGTACGGCGCGCATTTTCCAAATACCACGCGCATTTTCCAATTAGACATAACGTACCGGTGGGAAGATGAATGAGAACGGTGGCTATGCGTGCATTCTGCAGGATTGCTCTGCTGGTTGCATGCTAGGGGAGCTGTTGCAGTGCTGTCGGCAGATAGGTTCTGCTGGCTGTGCACGAGGAAATTGCTTGGCGTGCTCTCTGCGGGATTAACCTGCTGGTTGCACGCGAGGAGGGTCGTTGTGGTGCTTTTGACAGAAGGGTTCTGCTGGCTGTGCGCGAGGGCGGTGTCCAGGAGGGCAGTCAGCAGGATGTTCCTGTTATCTGCACGCGTAGGAAGCGGCTAGCGTGCGTTCTGCAGGATTAACCTGCTGATTGTGCGCGTGGGGATTGCTTGGCATGCATTCCGCAGGATCGACCTGTTGGTTGCACGCGAGGAGAGCTATTGCAGCGCTTCTGGCAGTTGGGTTCTGTTAACAGTGCGCGAAGATGGTGGCCAGGATGACGATTAACAGGATATTTCTGCTGGTTGCACGCGAAAAAGCCATCACGATGGCAGCGCAGATTGTAGACGCTTGGCCGCGCACAGGCAACATGGCGGACGCTCACAGTGAAGACTCGAACAAAGCCCAGAATAGTGGGCGAGAATGGTGAGTAGAGCGCCGAGATCCGACGCATGCACAGACCTGCACAACGTTGCAAGGAACTGCAAGGAGGCACCATGTATTATTCGGCGGGCAATTTCGAGGCATTCGCCCATCCAGCCAAGCCAGAAGGCATTGAGAACAAAAGCGCATACATCATCGGCACAGGACTCGCGGCACTGACCGCCGCGTTCTACCTGGTTCGCGATGCGCAGATGCCGGGCAAGAACATCCACGTGTTCGACAAAGACGAGCTGCCGGGCGGCGCGCTCGACGGCGCATTCATCGCCGGCGAAGGCTACGTGATGCGCGGTGGTCGCGAAATGGACAACCATTTCGAAGTGATGTGGGACGTGTACCGTGACGTGCCGAGCTTCGAAGATGAGAACGTGTCGGTGCTCGACTATTACTACCAGCTCAACAAGCACGATCCGAATTATTCGAACTGCCGCGCTACGAAGGCTCGCGGCCAGAACGCGCATACCGACAACAAGTTCAATCTTTCCGACAAAGCCGTCATGGAGATTCTCAAGCTCTACCTGGCTCCTGAGAAAGAGCTCGAGAACAAGAAGATCACCGATTACTTCGACGACGAAGTGCTCAACTCGAACTTCTGGCTGTATTGGCGCACGATGTTCGCGTTCGAAAACTGGCAGTCTGCGCTCGAGATGAACCGCTACATTCACCGTTACATTCACCATATCGGTGGCCTGCCGGACTTCTCGGCACTGCGTTTCACCCGTTACAACCAGTATGAGTCGATGATTCTGCCGCTGATGAATTATTTGAAGGCGCATGGCGTGCAATTCCACATGCACACTTCGGTGGATGATGTGACTTTCAAGATCTCCGACCGTGAGAACGGACCGTCACGTAACCAGTTCACGAACGTGGCGATGGACGAGGCTCAGCGCGCACAGGCGGAAAACGGCGCGTTCCATCGCAACCCATACAGCACTCCGAACAAGAAGGTCGCCGACACGCTGGTGATCACTGATCTCGATAAGAACGAGAAGAAGACGATCCAGCTGACTGAGAACGATTTCGTGTTCATCACGAACGGCGGCTTGGTGGAGAGCACCACCGAAGGCAGCCAGACGAAGCCTGCTGGTTTCGATCCGTCGCTCAAGCCTGGCAATGGCTGGGACATGTGGAATCGCATCGCAGCCGTCGACCCGAGCTTCGGCCACCCTGAGAAGTTCATCTATGATCCGAACCTGACGAAGTGGATGAGTGCCACTGCCACTTCGCTTGACGACAAGATTCCTGCATACATCGAGAAGATCACCGGACGCAGCCCGTTCGGTGGGCATGTGGTGACCGGCGGCATCGTGACCGTTGAGGATTCCAACTGGTTGATGAGCTGGACGGTGAACCGTCAACAGCAGTTCCATGACCAGCCGAAGGATCAGATCAGCACATGGATCTACGGCTTGTTCCCCGACAAGCCGGGCAACTACATTCGCAAGCCGATGCAGGATTGCACCGGTGAGGAGATCTGCGAGGAATGGCTCTACCATATGGGCGTGCCGACCGACCAGATTCATGAACTCGCCAGCAAGCACTGCAATACGGTGCCGGTGATGATGCCATACATCGACGCGTTCTTCATGCCACGTGAACTCGGCGACCGCCCTGACGTCGTGCCTGACGGCGCGGTGAACTTCGCGTTCATCGGCCAGTTCGCAGAAGAGCCGCGTGACACGATCTTCACCACTGAGTATTCGATGCGCACCGGCATGGAGGCCGTGTACCAGCTGTGCAATGTGGATCGTGGCGTTCCGGAAGTGTGGAACAGCGAATACGACGTGCGCGACATGCTCAACGCAGCCGTCAAACTGCGCGATGGCAAGCCGCTTACCACGTTCGGCCGCAATGAGATCATGCACAAGGCGATCGCCGCGGCACTCGGCAGGACGAAGGGCACGTATATTTACGACCTGCTCAAGACCTACGGCGCCATTCAAGATCCGAAGCATCCGGTGAACATGAAGCCGGGCATGCACTTCGACGAATCGTTCGACGAAGCTGCGGAGGCGAAGCTGGTCGCCGAGGCCAAGGAAGCGGAACGTGAGGCGTTCGCGAATAAGGATTCCGCTCAAGCAGACGCGCAATAAATAACACATCTGTCAATAATTTAGAGCAAATAAAACGTGCGGCTCCACAGAGTAGTTCTGTGGAGCCGCACTGCATATGTCAACTAATAATCAGTGAATTACTGCGCCGGAGCAAACGCCCGCATCAGTCGATATCGGTGCCCTCGTCACGCGTCGGCGTCTTCGACGGGTCAAAACCGGAGACCACGAACACCACACGGCGTGCTGCAGACACCGCGTGATCGCCGAGACGTTCCATGAAACGCCCGATCAGCACGACGTTGATGAGCTGCTCGTTCGTGCCCTTCCAATCCGGGCCGTCCGCATATTGCATGATCTGACGGTGCAATTCGTCGAGCTTATCGTCATCTCGAATAATCTGGTCGGCAATGCTCGTGTCTCGGTCGACGAGCATGTCGACGATTCGCCCGCCGGTAATATCAAGGAACTGCTGCATTTGCGTGAATGTGCCGGTCAGATTCTCCGGAATAGGGGAGTTCGGGTAGGTGCGGCGCGCAGCTTCGGCAATATGGCGCGCAAGATCACCCATACGTTCGAACGTGGTGGCCAAGCGCATCGTCGCCACAACCACACGCAGGTCGGTGGCCACGGGATTCTGCCGAGCAAGCAGTTCCACGCACTGATCGAGAATCTTTGCCGACAAGTCATCAATATTGGCATCGTTGTCGATCACCGTTTGCGCGGCGTCGAGATCTTGATTGAGGAGTGCTTCGCCAGACAGTCGAATGGCATCGCGCACATTGCGTGCCATGAGATCGAGATTGTCGGCGACCGCTTTGAGTCCCTCGTTGAAAATTACGCGCATGTCATCCCTTTCATGGTTGCTTCCCGCATTCATTGTAAACGATTCCCATGCCCGAGCGCGAGGCAACACATCGAACGCGTGCAGCAGTGTTTTTTGTGTGGCAGTTTACAGTATGGTTGAATAACAGCACTGCGATATGCATGTGAGAATACTGCGGTGTCTCGCATGCTGGTTAGCAGTATGAGCGTGGGGTAGGTGAGAGGACACAATGCCGAAGTTCACAACCGTCATCATCGCGATCGCCTTCATTTGCTGGCAGTCGGCGCATGCATCGGTCTGCTTGTGCTGCTCTATGATCTGATCGCGCCGCTCATCTCCCGCATTACGCATGGCACGTCTCTGCCCGACTCCGCGAGCGATTTGTTCGCGCGCTTCCGCAGACGCGGCGCTCGCGAAGAAGATGAAGATGATGACGACGAACTCGAAGACGAGACGGCTGCGCTGCTTTCCATTCTGCCCGCCGCTTCGGTTGTGGTGGATGATTCCGACGATGTGATTCGTGCGAATCCTGCGGCATACCGTCTGGGCATCGTCAACGACGACGCAATCGCCGACCAGCGTGTGCTCGACGCCGTGCACACCATTCGCGAGCAGGGCGGTAAAACGACGTTGAACATCACGACTGCCACGCCGAAACGATTCGCGCTGCCCGAGCCGGAAGACGCAGATCGTGAGACGAGCACGGTGTCGCGCCCGAACTGGCTCAACATCGTCGTGGGTAGAATCGACGAGAAATTCGTGGTCGTGCTGATCGACGATATTTCCGAAAGCGTGCGATTCTCGCAGATGCGCGACGATTTCATCACGAACGTCTCCGAAATGATCATCAAGCCGAGCGAAGATCTGCAGCGTCTCGCAGACGCGTTGGAAACCGGCGATATGAGTCAGGAAGAAGTGGCGCAAGCCGCGCGAGATGTGCGCAATTCGAGCAGCTACGTAGATCATATGGTCAAAGATTTGCTGTTGCTGATCAAGGCGCAGGAACGCGTGAACACCACGCAGGGGAACGAGTTCGACGTGCGCGAACAGGTCGAGGATGTGGTGCGTGCCGCGCTGCCCAGAGCGCAGGAGCGCGGTATCAGTGTGCTCGTCAACGCCACGGCAGATCCGAAGGTGCATGGTGATGAGGAAGCTGTGCGAGCGGCGGTCGGCAAACTTGTGGACAACGCGATCGAATATTCGCCGGATAACGCCACGGTGAGCGTGCTCGTCGGCGTCACGCGCGACGGCAATGATGCGTTGGTGCGCGTGGTAGACAGGGGTGCGGGTATTCCGCTCGACGAGCAACCGCGTATTTTCGAACGGTTCTACCGCGGCTCGAATCAGAATGAGCGGACGCAATCCGGCGTGGGTCTTGGATTGTCGATCGTCAAGCATGTGGCGATCACGCATCACGGCAATGTGCAGGTGTGGAGCAGGCCGGGGCAGGGGAGCACGTTCAGCTTGGTGCTGCCGTTGTCGAAGGATTCTGGAAAGTCGGAGAGCTGAGTCAGTCGGCTCCGAGACGGCGGTAGTCGGAGCGGTCGAAATGCTCCCAGATCAGCAGCACGATGCCGACGAGCACGCCGCAACCGCAGATGAACACCGCCTGATGGAACGAAGCGGTGTGCGTCATGCTGAAGCCGATGATGCTCACGATCAGCGCTATAGCCCAGCAGATGGTGCCGATAATGAACACTTTATGCAAATCCACCTGCATCGGTTTGGGGCTGGTGCGTCGTGCATTCGGGTCATAGATCGGAGCGAATTTCATGCCCTCCACTCTAGTCATAGGTATGAGCATAGGCGAGCGGGTGTGGCGATGATGTGCGGTTCGCGAAGTCGCGTACAATATTCCCACGTACAATAATCCACAGCATTGCGTTGGCATTGAGTTGAAGAGCGAAAGGGTGAGGCCGTGTATTCTATTCGCCCTGTTCCCAAGCACTATGCGTGGGGGTCGCATAGTTGCCTGCAGCGCGTGTTCCATCTCGATGAAACGGAGCAGCCGCTCGCCGAAATGTGGTTCAGCGGGCACGAACAATCGCCGTCAACCGTCATCGTCGACGGCGAGCCGCGGCTGTTGACGCAGATGATTGCGGAACAACCGCTGACCATGGTTGGCTCGCGTAGTTCGAGCGAATTCGGCCCGGTGCTCCCATACCTGTTCAAGTTGATCAGCGCCACCGAACCGCTGTCGCTGCAAGTGCATCCGGTGGCGTTCCAGGCTCGTGCCGGATTCAACGAAGAGAACCGCGAGGGCATACCGCTTGATGCTCCGGAACGTTCGTTCAAAGACATCAATGAGAAAAGCGAGATGGTGGTTGCTTTGGAACCGTTTCTCGCCGCCGTTGGGTTTTCCACGCGCGCGTTCGCGTTGAAGAATCTTGAATTATTGCATCTGCCGGTTGCTCAGCGCATGGTCGAAGCGTTGAATTCGGCGGCGTTGCGCAGTGAAGATGAGTCGTTCGCCGACGCCGACGCGTTGATGCCGATCGCCGCAACGGTGTGGTCGCCGTCACGCAAACGATTGTTCCGCGCATTCCATGCGGCGATCACCGCTGAGCCGATGAATGCCGAGGAACTTCTCGCTGATCTGCGCCGCGCACGCGAGCAAGTCGAGCATGCGCGCAACGATCTCGCATTCGATTTCGCCATTCGAGCGGCGTCCGCATTCCCCGGCGATGTGAGCTCGCTCGCGTTGCTGATGATGAATCCGGTGAGTTTGCAGGAAGGCGAGTCGGTGTTCCTGCCCACTGGCACGCCGCACGCATATATATATGGTACGGCTGCCGAGATTATGACTAATTCAGACAACGTGCTGCGCGCAGGACTCACCGTCAAGCACAAAGACATCACGAACGTTCTGCAATGCTTGGATTGCAGAACGAGCACGCCGGTCGACCCGTCGAACGCGCAGATCGCAACGATGCTGATGCGCAACCTCGCGTTCTACAAACCCGATGTGAGCGAATACATGCTGGCATACGGGCAGGTTGACGTGCAGCATGAGCCGTGGCCGGTGATCAATTCGCTGGCAAGACATTACGATTCGCTGATCCGCCAGATCAGTGGCAGGACGCCGTTCCCACATGCCGGCCCGCGCGTGGTGGTCTGCACGCAAGGCAGTGTGAAAGTGCGCAGCGAACAAGACACCGTGGTGCTCCGCCAGGGGCAGGCGGTATTCGTTCCGGCGAGCGACGGATGGGCATATGTGGAGGCCGTCAGCGACGGCGAAGGTGACCCGCAGGGCAAATACCTGGTGGCATCCACGCCGTTCTAAATGGTGTTGGAAAGCAATAGAAAAGCTCGGATCACGGAGGGGACATGTGATCCGAGCTTGTTCAATGGTATGTTCGCAAGCTGCGTAATACCGAACGCATCTCACGTTTTGTGGCGTATTGATGCGCTGTTGCGGTGAGTTGCGTCAGCGATGCTCCACAACGTAGTCGATGCAATGCGTCAGAGCTTCCACATCCGCAGGCTCGACGGACGGGAACACGCCGATGCGCAGCTGATTGCGTCCCAGCGCGCGATATCCGTTCACATCGACGATGCCGTTGGCACGCAGGGCCTCCAACACGTCGGAAACCGGAATGCTCTCATCGATGTCGACGGTGACCACGGCATTCGACCTTGCATCGAGGTCGGAGACGAACGGCGTGGCATAGGAGCTGGCTTCAGCCCAGTCATACACGATGGTCGCGGAACGCTTGCAACGAGCGGCAGCCCAATCCATGCCACCGTTCTCGTTCAGGTATTGAATCTGGCTGTCCATGAGCACGAGCGTCGCCAGAGCAGGGGTGTTGAGCGTCTGGTTCTTGCGGGAATTGTCGATGGCGCTCGTGAGCGAGAGGAACGGAGGAATCCAACGGATGGATCCTGGAATGGTGGCGTTCTCCTTGATGGCCTGAGCGCGCTCAATGGCGACCGGCGACAGGATGGCCACCCACAGGCCGCCCTCCGAACCGAAGGCCTTCTGCGGGGAGAAGTAATAGGCGTCGGTTTCGCTGATGTCAACGGGCAGGGCGCCGGCGGCACTCGTGGCGTCGACGATCGTCAACGCGCCTTGATCCACGCTGCCCGGCACGCGCTTGACAGGGGTTGCCACGCCGGTCGAAGTCTCGTTCTGCGCCCAGAAATAGGCATCCGCGTCTTCGGTGAACTCCGGCAGGCGGTAGGTTCCGTAGTCGCTTTCGAACACGGCTGGCTTCTCAAGGAACGGCGCGCTCGCCGCACTGACGGCCATCTTCTTCGTGAACGAGCCATACACGCCACACGCAGCCTTGCGCGTGACCAGCGAACAGCAGGCGATGTCCCAGAACGCGCTCGCACCACCGTTGCCGAGCACCACTTCGTAGCCGGCAGGCAGGTTGAAGAATCGGGTCATGCCCTCGCGAATGGATTCGACCACGGCTTTCACCGGCTTCTGCCTGTGCGAAGTGCCCAGCAGAGTGTCGGCAGCATGCACCAGATCTTCGATTTGCTCATGCCTGATCTTGGTCGGACCCGAGCCGAAACGCCCGTCGTCGGGAAGCATTGATTGCGGAATAGTTATTGTGCTCATACTCTCACAGTAATAAGGAGAAGGGAAATCGAACAACACTCCGGTAAAGTGCGCAAAACAAAAATACTGCGAAAATCTTCACGATTTCACGAAGTCCCTTGTGTTTCCTAGCATAGTGAAAGTCGACTGGGTGGGCATGCTCGTCTATGGAGACGAAGTGTGCTGTGAATCACACCCGATGTGTTGTATTCTTGCAAAGCAGTCGAGAACGCACGTTCATTCGTGCAGGGTGAAGTGTTGTAAGGAGTTAATCGATATGAGGCATGCGGCCCCGAAAGCCCACGCAGGGTTAGGTGCAATGCGCCTGACGAGCTCTCTGTTCGCGTCTCCATCGGGCGCTCATTGCGCACAGTCCGTTCGTGCACGCCAAGCAGCTAACGGCGATGCCGTAGCACTTCACATCAATCAATCTTTGGCCAATAGGCTCAACGAGGTTGCGCCTCTGACGCGTAAGGCCATTCGCCAAAGCGCGAAGGCCGCACAGCGCAAGCACAATGTGCTCACCTCCGTTTCGCTCGCCGCACTGGTCGGCACGGCCGCCACATCGATGGCGTTCATGAAGGGCGAAGACACCAGCACGTTTGCCGATGGCACGCCTACCGAAACGACGCAGGTGCATCGCATCAGCGATGTGAGCGCTTCGCGTTCCGATTCACGTGAGATGCTCTCCGATCTCGGTGCGGCTCAGACCGACACCGCCACGGTGAGCACCGACGGCAAGACCACCACGACGAGCAACAGCGGTGATTGGGCTTTGGGTGACAGCAACACGATCGCCGAATCTGCAAAGCTCACCAAAGCAGTGGCGAACAACCCGAAGGTCGCCGAACTGATGGACAAGTTCGCTTCGGTGCAGCCGCAGGGCTTCAACGGCAACCATGAGACCGGCGACACCGGCAACGCCTATCCGTACGGCCAGTGCACGTGGTGGGCATACGAACGTCGCTCCCAGCTCGGTTTGAACACCGGCTCGTATTTCGGTGACGCCCGCTCGTGGGCTGCATCTGCGTCGTCGATGGGCTATTGGGTCGACAACACCGCGCGCAACACCGGCGATGTCGTCGTGTTCTCCCCAGGTCAGGAAGGCGCTGATGGATTCTATGGCCATGTGGCTGTAGTCGAAAAGATCAACGCAGACGGTTCGATCGAGATCTCCGAATCGAACGCGAAGGGGCTTGGCGTGATCTCCCATCGCACGTTCACCGCGGAGCAGGCCAAAAACCTCCAATACATTCACTACTGATCGCCGGCCTGTAGTCTGCTTCCCGCATTCTTGTGTGAAGCAGTTGTGAGCATCAGCCGCATTTGCTGCCGCACAAATATGTTTGCCAATATGCGACAAGGCATGTGAGGCCGCCTAATAGCAGGCGTCACAGGTTCAGGCTCTAGATGAATCCTCTATATTCAGCGAAGATTTTTGTAGGTCTTTACAATTGCTTCGCAGGGGCTGTGCTAAGCTAATGTCTCGATGACTACTATGAAACGTTCTATTTCGATTGCTGCCGCTGCAATTGCTGCGACGCTCGCATTCTCTGGCGTGGCGCCAGCTGCGATTGCTACCGACTCAGCGCAGAGCACGGACTACGTCGTCTCCACTCGTTCGTTCCCGAAGGTCAACACGGCGAAAACCAATCTGCTCGCCGAAGCGACTTCGACGGATGTCGACAAGGATTCCAACTGGGGTGGCCTTGGCTCGATGGATGTTCCTCAGACCAAGTCCACTGCCGAGAAGGAAGCCGAAGCTGCGGCTGCTGCAGAAAAGAAGGCCGCTGAAGAGGCTGCCGCGAAGGCCGCTCAAGAGCAGGCCGCCGCTGCAAGCCGTAGCGAACAGCGTGAATCGCTTGACACCACGTCCACGCAGTCAACGACTACGACCACGCCAACCGTGCCAACGAGCAAGAACGGTGCGGCTATTGCGGCATACGCCCAGCAGTTCGTCGGCGCTCCATACGTTGCAGGCGGCACCACGCCAAGCGGCTGGGATTGCTCCGGCTTCGTGATGTATGTGTTCGCACAGTTCGGCATCAGCCTGCCTCGCACCTCAGGTGCTCAGGCGATGGTCGGCACCGCTGTTCCGAGTCTCGCACAGGCTCAGCCGGGCGACATCATCGCCAACGGCAACCATGCCGCCATCTATGTTGGCAACGGCATGATCGTCAATGCGCTGAATCCGGCACAAGGCACGCAGGTCACGAGCCTTGAAGCGTTCGGTGGCGCTGCATACAGCATCCGCCGCGTTCTGTGACGCAGCACTTTTAGTTTTTCAGCGGGGCGTGCACCTTGTGGTGCACGCCCCGCTTCGTTATATAGCTCGCGTCACTTTGGCACCAGCTGGCAAGCACGCGGAGGAATTGAAATATAAGACGCGAATAATAGACTTTGTTTGCGAATTTCACTGCGAAACACGCGAAAAAGCGGCGGCACGGTATTCTTATAGCAGGGAAACGTTTATTTGCTGGTCAAGGAGGTCCCTCATATGAACGACAACACGATTCTCGTGGGAGCGGACGGTTCGCACGCGAGCTACAAAGCCACATGGTGGGCGGCGAACTACGCCAAGCATATGGGAATGTCTTTGCAGATCGTCTGCGCATATTCACTGCCGAGCTATGCCGCAGTGTCGTTTGACGCCACCTACACGTCTATGGGAGACGACAACGTGGCACACAACGACGCGCAGGAGATCCTGTCGAAAGCCAAGGCAATCGCAGACGAGCAGGGCGTCGACGCACAGACGCTGATCGTCACCGGCGATCCGTCTTCAGTGTTCGTCGAACTGTCTCGCAACTACAATCTGATCGTCATCGGCAACCGCGGCAAGGGTGGCCTTGCGGAACGTCTGCTCGGCACAACGAGCTCGAGTCTGCCGGCGTACGCGTATTGCCCGATCGTCGTCGTGCCATACACCGACGATAAAGACAATCTGCTGCATCTGAACAACGTGATCACCAAGGTCGCCGTCGGCTCCGACGATACGAAGTGGGGACTGCGCGCATTGCAGATCGCAGCTGACTTTGCAAGCAATTGGGGAGCGGAACTCGACGCGATCAGCGTGGTTCCGGCGTCGACGAATCTCGATGATGCGGCGGAGAAGCAGAAGTTCGAGGGAGTGCTCGACGCGCGCCTCGAATCGATTCGTGCCACCCACCCGGAGCTCAATATTCGCAAGTCGATCGTCGCCGGTCACGCGGTGGAAACGCTGACGAAGGCGAGCCGCACGCACGACATCGTGGTCGTCGGTTCTTGCGGTCGCGGCGGACTGACCGGCCTACTGCTCAACTCGACGAGTCAGGGTCTGCTGCAGCACTCCGCATCTCCTGTGTATGTGGTGCCGCGCAAGTTCGTGGAAGCCGAAGAGCAGCGCATGAAGGAAGGTGAGACCAGCGCAGGTGAGACCGCCGAAGTCAAGTCGCTCGATGAGTTCGTCAAAGAGATGCCGGTCGAGCGTGCGAAGCCGGAGGTCGAGCAGCAGATCGAAAACGCCATCGACCCGAAGGCTCACGAATATCAGCAAGACAACAAGTGAGCATGCATCAGTTCACTGAGCGGTGAACTGTGATGAGGATATGAGGATATAGGTTGGCGGGCGTGCCATTGCAAACGGCACCGCCCGCCAACCTGTTGTTGTGAGGAATCCGATATGAAAAGTCCTCCGCGTATGCTTGCTCGGCAAGCTCGCGGAGGACTTTTCAGATGTTTACTATGCGCATACTGTGCAACGAATATGTGCGATTATTCGCATGCGGTGGAACTCAGCCACGCACCTCAATATCCATGCGCACCGGCGTGACCTGCTCGTAGGTGTGCTTGACGGTGCAACCCTTGTCAACGTGCGCCTTGATGCGCTTCTTGAGCTTCTCGACCTCTTCCGGCGTCAGGTTCGCATCGCCGGCGTCGACCATAAGCGTCTCGTTGAAATTGATGTATGCGTCATTGTCGGCGTCATACGTGCCGTCCACAACGACCTTCGCACCCTTGCCTTCGCCGACGGTGTTCTCAACGGCGAACTGGCTCGAGAGTGCAGCGCAGCCAGCCAGAGCGACCTTCATCAGATCGCCAGGCGAGAACTGTCCGCGATCCTTGCCGAACTTGATGTGCGCGCCCTCGTCAGAAAACGCGTCCCAGGAACCGTCTTTGTTGCGTTCAACCCAAATGCGCTTGCTCATGGCAGCCTTCTTTCGTGTGTGGTAACGTCTGCAATTCTATACAGCAACTACGTCAACCAACCATAAAAGCTCCGCGAACATTCCAACCGTGTGTTGTGCTGCGCGCCACGCCATATGGCACTGGGCATCAAGCGCTTCTGAGCGGGTTGGTATCCGCACGGCGTCTTACAATGCTGGCATGCCTTTGACTCAAGCACAACTCGAAGAAATCCGCTCCCATATTCCTCCGCGCCCGCACACCGATGTGCCTATGCCGTATGAAAACCTGCTGCGCAAGATTCTCGAAGAAGGCAACCTCAAGAACGACCGCACCGGAACGGGCACGATCTCGCTATTCGGGCAGCAGATGCGCTTCGACTTGGCGAAGGGCTTCCCGCTGCTCACCACCAAACGCGTGTTCTTCAAGGGCATCGCCTACGAACTGCTGTGGTTCCTCAAAGGGTCGAGCAACGTGCGCTGGCTGCAGGAACACAACGTGCACATTTGGGATGAGTGGGCCGACGAAAACGGCGATCTCGGGCCTGTGTATGGCGTGCAGTGGCGCAGCTGGCCGGCGCCGACCGCCGACGACCCCGACCGCACGATCGACCAGATCAGCAACGTCGTCGAGATGATCAAGCACAACCCTGATTCTCGCCGCATGATCGTCACCGCTTGGAATCCCGCGGAAGTCGAGAACATGGCGCTGCCTCCATGCCACGCGATGTTCCAGTTCTATGTGGCGAACGGCAAACTGAGCTGCCAGCTCTACCAGCGTTCCTGCGACATGTTCCTCGGCGTGCCGTTCAACATCGCGAGCTATTCGCTGCTCACGATGATGATCGCGCAGCAGACCGGCTTGGAACCCGGTGAATTCGTGTGGACCGGCGGTGATTGCCATATCTACGACAATCACGTCGATCAGGTACTCGAACAGCTCTCCCGTGAGCCATACCCGTACCCGCAGATGAAGATTCACAAAGCGGACTCGTTGTTCGACTACGATTACAGCGATTTCGAGATCGTCAACTACCAATATCATCCAACGATCAAGGCGCCGATCGCCGTCTGACAGTACGGCAACGCGTGCACGCAACGTCAACGTGCACGCACAGCACACAGTTCGAAGCGCGTTCTGCATTGTGAGAAACATCACAGTGGCTGCTCTGTGCGCGCATCGTGAAGACTGTGCGCAAATGGTTGATGTGAGCTCCAACCGTCTTGCCTCGTCTATAAACTCAAAGCCGTTGACACTTGTTCAAGGAGTGAGAAATGGAGTCTGGAAGTAGCCGCAGTGGCTATCACGAACCCGTGCCCGGATTTGCCGGGCCTGAAGTACTCGAAGACGATTGGGGTGACGATTTCCCCAAGACGTTCTCCGTCAATCTGATCTGGGCGCAAGCGCACGACAAAGAAGGTCGTTCCGGTGCGATCGGATATCAGGGTGCCATGCCTTGGCATCTTTCGGAAGATCTGCGTCGTTTCAAGGAACTGACCGTGTCGCACCCGGTGATCATGGGACGCAAGACGTGGGAGGCTCTTGACGAGAGGTTCAGGCCGTTGCCGAACCGCGACAACATCGTGGTGTCTCGCGACCGCGACTTCCATGCACCCGGCGCCACGGTGGTCGATAACCTCGAAGAGGCGCTTGACATGGCGCGTCAGGAAGCGATTCCGGATGACGTCTCGACCGCAGTGAGATCTGGGTGATCGGCGGTTCGCAGCTATTCAACCAGCTGTTGCCTTTGGCCTCCAAGATCTTCATGACGCAGATCGACGCCAAAGTGGATGCCGACGCCTACGCGCCGGATCTGAGCGCGGCCGTGGAAGACGGCTCATGGAAGCTCGTGGAGAATTCCGGCTGGCAGAAGCCCAAGAAGGCTGACGGCATCAAGCGTTTCCGCTACCTGACCTTTGAACGAAACCGTGAAAACGGCAATAACGAAGAAGAGTAATAACCAAACACATACCATCGAGCTCGTGAGGGGAGAGATAGGAGCAATGAGCACGAAGCAGCATCCATACACTGTTATGACTGTTTGCACCGGCAATATCTGCAGATCGCCGATGGCGGAGATTATTTTGCGTGACGGATTCAACAAGCGCGGTCTCTCGGATCGCGTGAAAGTCGAATCCAGCGGCGTGAGTAGCGAAGAACACGGCAACCCGATCGACCGCCGCGCCGTCAAAGTGCTGCGCGAACACGGCTATGACGTGCCGTCGGATCATTTCGCACACCGCATCACACGCGATGAGATCGAGCACACCGACTTGTTCCTGCCGATGACCGCCTCCCATATGGAAGGACTGATGCATCAGCTTCCACTGAGCAAGCGCTCGCACGTGTTCATGTATCGCAGCTTCGACCCGAACCTGCCTGATCCGCAGCCTGGCCATGAAAGCGATATCGACTTGGTGGATCCGTGGTATGGCGGTCCGCGCGAGTTCGAAATCGCGATCGACCAGATCGAGGAAGTGGCTCCATACATCATCGACTACGTTGAGAAGCAACTCGAAGAAGAAGACCGCGAGTCCAAGTGAGTTGATGATAGTGCGCGCATAACGCACACTTGTTAAACGGCTGCACTAGATGCTGGAACGAATTTGGGCGGGTTCCAATCCATTGAAAGATTGGAACCCCGCCCAAATAGTATCTATTCATCTATGCCGTGAAAACCGCTCAGTCGGTCTGCTTCCACGTCTCGACGTCGATGTGGTGCTCAGGATTCGCCTGCCATGCATCCCAAGCGGAACGCACGATGTCTTCCACATCGTACTTCGCATGCCAACCCATTTCGGTGTTGATGCGCTCCGGAGAACCGATCAGGTGCGGCGGATCGCCTGCACGACGACCCATCACGGTTTCCTTGAACGGCAGACCGGTGACCTTCTTGACCTCATCGACGATCTGGCGCACAGACGTGCCTTCGCCGGTGCCGACGTTGAACACATCGTACTTGCGCTCGTCGCGATCCAGATACTTCAGCGCGGCGAGGTGGGCGTCAGCGAGGTCGGACACGTGAATGTAGTCGCGCACGCAAGTGCCGTCAGGGGTCGGGTAGTCATCGCCGAAGATGGCTGGTGCCTTGCCCTTCTTCAAACGGTCGAACAGCATAGGAATCAGGTTCAGAATGGCCGGATCCTCGAGCTGCACAGGGCCGCAGCCTGCCACATTGAAGTAGCGCAGGCCGCAGAAGCGAATGCCGAACGGCTGCTCGCAGGCACGTGCCATCCATTCGCCAAACAGCTTCGTCTGGCCATATGGATTGATCGGGATCATCGGCACAACATCTTCGGGAACCACGTCAACCGGCGGCACGCCGTACGTCGCGGCGGAGGAGGAGAACACGAGCTTCTTGACGCCCGCCTCCTTCATGCCTTCGAGCACGTTGAGCATGCCGTTGATGTTCTGCTGGTAGTACCACAGTGGCTTCTCAACGGATTCGCCGACCTGCTTGCGTGCTGCGAAGTGGATCACGGAGTCCACGTTCTCCGCTTCCATGATCTCGGCGAGACGCTTATCGGCGCCCGGTGCCGCGATATCCATGCCATAGAGATGCGCATCACCGATGCGATCTGGTTTGCCGTAGCTCAGGTCGTCGACGACGACGACCTTTTCGCCAGCTTCGTGCAGTGCGTACACCACGTGTGCGCCGATGTAGCCGCAGCCACCAGTGACAAGAACAGTCATTTTCTGCCTTTCCTTCAACTATGAGCATTGTTGTTAATTTTTGTCTTCAATGTTCATTTATGAGCGTTTACAGTGTAACACTCGAACACTATCGAACACAAATCGACATTCGGCGCGTCGCGTGACGAGTGTTGCCGGTGTCTTCCATCACACTTCAAACTGCCTGAAATACTGCTCAAAAAGTCACCTGTTTCAGTGTAAAACTCGAGATGGCGAAAACCAAGTTCGCTCGACCGCATACACTGGAACGCATGGCTGAAACCTTGCATGCGTCTCACAGCGACGCCGATGACCGCACAGATGCTCACATGAATGTTCACGTGGGCGAATCCGCGCACACTAGCTCACCGTTGCACGGGCGCAAAGTTCTCTCGTTCGTTCGCCGCTCCGCACGATTGGACGCGCGTTTGCAGCGCGCGATCGACAACTATGGGAGCGACTATATTCTTTCCGACATCGCGGCGAATGACGAATCGCTCGATCCGGCCGAGCGGTTCTCGTTCACGCAAAGCTATATTGAAAAACACTGGGGGAATGTGAATCCGCTCACTGTGGAAATAGGCAGTGGGCAAGGCGAGAACGTCGTCGCGGCCGCCGCCGCGCACCCCGAACGCAACTTCCTCGCGCTCGAAGTCTACGATCCCGGCGTAGCGCACACCGTGCTGCTCGCTGGCAAGCAAGGCTTGACGAACATTCGCATCGCCAAGATCAACGCGCCGGAATTGTTTGCGGCAATGGACGCTGGCGTGGCTGATGAAGTGTGGACGTTCTTCCCCGACCCGTGGCCGAAGATGAGGCATCACAAGAGGCGTATTGTGCAACCGGAACTTGCATCAGACGTGCACAATGCGCTGCGGAAAGGCGGTGTGTGGCGCATCGCCACCGATATCGAGGACTACGCGTTGCATGTGCACGAAGTGATGGATGCGCTACCTGACTTCAAGAACTTGGGCGAGCTGACCGTGAGCCTGCCGACCGAACATGTCGGCAAAGGCAATGCAGACGTCGCCGCTGAACTGCCGCACGCTGACTTCACCGAATCCGCTCGATTTGATGGGCGCGTGCTCACCAACTTCGAGAAGAAGGGGCTGGCTGCAGGGCGTGTGATCCACGACTTCACGTATCAGGCTGTGTGAGTGTGCGGCGTGGCGTATTTCGAGCTGTATGTGATCGTCTTGTGAATGCGACACGCCGACGCTTGCGTATAGAGCAGACTCGTGTAATATTAATCGAGTTGTCGAAAGCCCCCTTCGTCTAACGGTTAGGACACCAGACTTTCAATCTGACAACGAGAGTTCGACTCTCTCAGGGGGTACGATTTCAAACCCGCCGGTTTCGGCGGGTTTTTCTTTTTCTCAACTCGAGGATTGCCGGATGCACACGAACAATGGCGGCGGCAATTCGCGCACAGCTGCTGGCTCACACTGGCGTGGGATGGTAGACTCAACGCCAACCGCCTCACGGAAAGGTTTGGTCATGGGTAAAACGTTGCGCAATAAAGCACTGGTGATCGGCGTGGCCTCAAGCGCGCTGTTCGATTTGGGGGAGAGCGACACGATATTTCGCGAGCAGGGCGTCGAAGCGTTCGAGAAATACCAAAGCGAACACATCAACGAACCGTTTGAGCCCGGCGTCGCCTTCCCGTTCATCTCGAAGCTGCTCGAGTTCAACACGGTGTTCAGCAACGAAAACGAAGGCGTTGAAGTGGTGGTGCTCTCGCGCAACAGCCCGAAAACCGGATTGCGCGTGATGAACAGCATCGACCACTACCATCTCGACATCACTCGCTCGGTATTCCGCAGTGGCATCTCTCCGTTCGAATATATGAACGCATTCAACATGTCGCTGTTCCTCTCAGCGGATGAAGACGATGTGAAAGAAGCCGTTGCGCAGGGACTGCCTGCCGGACGCGTGTTGCCGCTCACTCATGAAGTGCAGCACGCGGGGGAGTCGACGAACAACGACAACGAATTGCGTGTGGCGTTCGATTTCGACGGGGTGCTCGCTGGTGATTCCGCCGAACAGACTTATATCGAAGCGCAGCAGATCGACCCTGAAAAGGCGGTTGAAATATATAACGACCACGAAAATCTGCTGGTCGACAAGCCGATCGAGGAGGGGCCTCTGAAGCATTTGCTCGAGGGCATCAATACGTTGCAGGATGCCGCGCGCGCATACCAGCGCGAGCATCCAGATGCCGATACGCCGAATCTGCGCGTCTCCCTCGTGACCGCTCGCAGTGGTCCTGCGCAAAAACGCGCGGTCAACACGTTGGAAAACTGGGGACTCACCGTGGATGATGCGTTCTTCCTGGGCGGACTTGATAAGGCGCCGTTTCTCAACCAGCTGCAACCGCATATCTTCTTCGATGATCAAAGTAAGAACGTCAACAACTACGAGCTTGATATTCCTTCCGTGCACATTCCATTCGGAATCAGGAACGAGCAGCGCGAAGCATAGGTGAGACATAGCAAAAGAATCTGCGGAGAAGACCACAGATCACTCAAATACACAATGCACAATGGTCGGTGAATAATACGCGCGAATGGTGCACGATGCGCTGTGAATATTGAATGCGCATTGTGCACCATTGTGTATTGTTCGTGGATAGTGTGGCAGAATAATGCACCGCAGACTGTGCAGAACGCAAAAGCATTCAATCTACACAATCGGCAGTGAATTTGCTACTTATTCTGCAATGCGTCCCACTGCTCACGAGTTATGATGTTGACGTGATCGTCACGCGTCTCGTTCAGCAACGGAACAGGAACGTTCGTACTGCTGTGATGCGGTGTGAACCCGATTTTCTCTTGTGCGCGAGCGGACTTCACATTGCCGTCGTAATACGCACACCAGATCGTGGTCAATCCAAGGTCTTCGAAACCGTGACGCAGCAACTCATGCGCCGCTTCCGGCATCAGTCCCTGACCCCAGAACGGTTTGCCGATCCAGAACCCCAGTTCCGCCTGAGTCTTGTCGTCGGGCGGGAACAAATCAGAGGATTCACCGAATTTCAACGCGATGGCACCGATCGCCTCGTCGGGGTTGCCGATCAACGCAATCGCGTAATCCTCCGGCCCGTTGAACACGTTGCGAATGATGCCGAGACTGTCTTCCTCGCTTGTGTGCGGAGGCCAACCGGCTGGAATCCCGATATCAGGGTCGCTGGCATACCGGTAGAGGGCGGCTGCGTCAGAATCCTTCCATGGTCGCAGAATGAGCCGATTGGTCTTCAAAATTCCTGGCATAAACCCTCCTTCGGAACATATATCGCTTTGTTTGCAATGCCGGCGTCGCTTGAGCCGGTACGAGCCATCCTACAGAGAACCTCCTAAAAGCCGGAATTTTTCGCATTCTGCTGGATATGTGAAACCCTAGGCTACAATGCTTGCGCCCATTCGATAAGGTTAACCGTATGAATGCAATGGCAGTGGCCTCAAATGGCATGGAATTCGTAGCAAGAAGGCAATTCGCACCACTCTATATTTGGTTGGACCTGGCATTTCTGGCCTTGTATGCCGCAATGCTGTTGTGGCGCAAACACTACATGACCGTGCTCATCGGCGTGCTCGCCGGCATACTCTACTTCGCCGTGGATTTCGGAATCTTCAACCTTGCGCTGCACACACGTTCCATCTCCGGCAACGCCAGCCTGTTCTGGGTGCTGCTATGGATGTCGATGAGCTACGGCTTCACCAACTTCACATGGATATGGCTGTGGCTGCAAAAAGACAGTCGGCTCGTGGAATGGTCGACGCTCATATTCGGATGGTGGTTCTGCGCCCCGATCATCACACAAACCATCACCACGAAATTCCTGCCACAACAGGCTGCACACCCAATCACCATCCAGCGCACCACCGGTGCCTACCACGGTTGGATGGCCATCATCCTATTCGCGGGCTATACGCTCGCCATCATCTGGAACCTCCGGCAGCCGGATCGCCAAAAAGCGAAGGCGACACAGACTCGTCAAGCGTCGACTCGCATCAACATCCCATGGTTGTTGGCATGCGGAATCCTGATCCAATTCGCGTGGGAACTCGCCCTGCTGCTCGGCGGCATCCGCAGCGCCGGGCTAGACTTCTCGCAAGCCATCAAACCGTTGGTCATCAATTCGCTGCTCGAAACGAATCTCGGCATGCCATACGTATATCTGATCTTCCTGGCGGTCAGCGCGCGCTGGACGGAGCAATTCACCCGAGTCGAGCCTCAGCGGACGCTGCTGCAAACACTGGAATATAATAATTCCTTACCAATGCCAAAAGGATCGTAGAATAACACTATATTCTGGAAATATCTTCGAAAATACCGTAATTTGCGTGATACACTGCAACAATGAGCAGAGCGAATATCGCAACAGTGAACGGCGAACGGTACGAAGTGCTGCGCTTATTGGGCAAGGGAAAAGGCGGCTACTCGTTTCTCGTGCGTTCGGTGGCACACCCCAGCATGGAATATGTGATCAAACAATTTCACCGCGACCCGCGCCGCCACCACCTGTACGAAGACACACTCCAATCTGAGATCCGCTGCTACCGCAGGCTGCGTGAACTTGGCATTCGCTTGCCAGCGATGCTCGACGTTGACATCGACGCCCAACGAATTCTCAAGGAATACATCGACGGCCCCACGGTCTACGAGCTCGTGCGCAGCGGCGGCATGAAAGACGACTATGTTGCACAGATACGCGATATGGCAAAACGCCTGACTTCGCATAGGATCGCCATCGATTATTTCCCAACGAATTTTGTAGTAGATAACGAACTGATCTACTACATCGATTTCGAATGCGAAGATTACACGGCAGAACGCAGTTTCGAACGGCGTGGCGAACCATTCTGGGCGAGAACCGAAGCGTTCCTCGCATATGAGGCGGAACTTCTGCTGCACGCGTCGCCAATTCCGGAAACCGCGTAGCAACGGGTAGAATGACGGGCAACAAGCATTGAGTGTGTCTGGAGCCGTTGATCGCCATGAAACTGACGTCTATTCTGGTACAAAACCACAGCAGGGTCAACGATTTTCGAATCGAAGTGCGCGATCATCTCGTGTTGGTGGGCACAAACGAGTCCGGTAAATCCTCCATTCTGCGCTGCCTCGACCTGATGCTGGGCACGCCGACGGCACAGCTCTATGCGAAGATCACGCCGGCGGATGTGCGTGATCATCGGCATCCGTTCATCGTGGAAGTGGAGCTCAGCAACACCGGTGATGCGAAAACGCCCCAATTCGCCGAGCATATTCGATTACGGCTCACAGCGCGCGTAGATGCCGACGGTGAAACCATGCATATCGAGCGTGGGGAAGTTGGCGAACATGCGCGAGCTCTCACCACACGTCAGCTCGAACAACTGGGCTGGATCTATCTTTCGGACTCTTTTGCGGAGAAAAACGAGACACGCTCGCGAAACATAGTCGACGAACTACTCGAGAACGCCGATCTTGATCATGAGAAGAATAATTTTGTTGAACAATCCGAGCGGTTGAGCGGCATGCTCGAATCATCGCCGTCGTTGTTCGAGCTACGCAAACGCATCGCCCGTGTGCTGACAACCGCATTGCCGGGGCAATACAATCCAAACAATCTCGTGTTTGAACCAGGATCGAAACTCACCGGCAACCCATTCAGCGACGTGCATCTGCAACTACGTATGCACGGCGAGCAACGCGAATTGTGGGCACAGTCGGGCGGCATGCGTTCCATCTACAACGTTGCGATGGTCGATCTGCTCAATAGCCGCACGCAGATCATCGGCATGGATGAGCCGGAAACCCACCTGCATCCGACGAGCCAGCGCAATCTAGCCAGACTCCTCAAAGAAGGCGGCAGCCAGAAGATCATCGCCACACATTCTCCCGACATCATCGGCGAATTCGAGCCTGATCAGATCGTCGTCGCCCGAGCGGAGGGCGGAGTGGTCCAGCCGCGGCGCGATTTTCTGAGCAAAGACGACAAGCTTTTGCTGCACATGTGGGTGCGCGATCGGTTGGAACCGTTGACCGCCGAACATGTGATCGTCGTGGAAGGCGTCACCGACCGCGCGCTCGTTGAACACTGCGCGGATGTGACGGGACGCAATCTCGACACATACGGCATAGTGCTGTTGGAGGCAGGCGGTTGCGGCGAAATGCCCTCATGGAGGAGGGTGTTTGGCGAGCGAGGATTCCAAGTGCCGCTGTCTCAGCTCATCGACGAAGACGCACAAGATGTGATGAGTCGCCAATACGGTGTTCCAGTTGAACGCTTGGAGGATCGAGGCGTGTGGGTGTCACACAAAGACCTCGAAGACGAGTATGTGCGCGCATTGGGTGCAGACACTGCGTTGGAAGCGCTGGCAAGTGGAGGATTGTTCAACGCAAGCGAACTGAGACCGTTGCGCGCCGCACGCTCAGCTGGGGTGCTCAGCGACGATCAAGTGGCAGATTTCTGCAGAATCCGCTCGCATAAAACGCGTGCGGTGCTTTCGGTGATCCCACATATCAACGCGAAGGTCGCGAGACGAATTGGCAGCATTGAATCCATGCTGTCTACAGTGATTGACGCTCATCGGAGACTGACGCGGATGAACTGACGTAAGTTTCTGGCACACGTATTTTGTTGCCGAACACCCACGTCAGCCCATGAACTAATGGATTACTGAATGCGAATCACTGCTTGCGCTTGAGATATTTCGAATACGCGAACAGTCCTGCACCGATGGCCAGCAAAACGACTGCCACCACAATGAAAATCAGGATGTTGCCGCCTGTTCTCGAGAGCGGAGTGGAAACGGTTTTCGCTGGAGCAGGCTGCTTCGGCTGTGATGAAGGCGCCTGCGGGACGGTGGTCGGCTTCTGCGTTTCAGGCTGTGAAAGCTTTTCGGGAGTCGTCGCCTTGTCGTCTTGAATCGTGACGGAATACGTCGTGGAATCGTTGCCCTTCTTGAAGTCCGATGCGGAAACGGTCACGCTGGCTGCCTTGGCGTATCCGGCCGGCGCTTTGGTCTCCGAAATAACGTAGTCATCGCGCACCAGATTGCCAAGAGCCGCATTGCCGTTGGCATCAGTGGTGACGGTGCCCACAACCTGCCCTGTGCGTGTGCGGGTCACGGTGAATTCGGCGCCCTGAAGTTTCTCGCCTGTGCTTGCGTTGGTTTTGGTGATGTTGATTGTGTAGATGTAGCCGTGGGCATGGCCTGTGGCGAGCTTCCACACCGTCGTTGAACCCGATGGAGCGGTATTGCCATTGTTGTAGTTCATCGTCGCATTGTTGGTGATCGACGTTCCAGTAGGAATGTCGGCTGATGCTCGCACGTAATATTTCACGAGAAGCCCGACGCCGTTGAGGTCTCCTATGTTCATGGAGAAGTGCTGGATTCCATCGCTGCCAGTGGTTATCGTCGCCTGATAGCGGGAGGTGACGTCGGTTGCGTTCTGCAACGAATACTTGCCTTGGGCGTCTTTCACCCAAGTGCCCTGCGTGACGGTGAACGTCGAAGGCAGGTAGCTGAGCCCCGCGCTGGTGAGCTGGTCTTCAATGGTGATGTTCGACAGATTCTGGTTCGGCACATTGACGCGGAGCATATACAGCAGCTCGTCCGTCGAATCACCGCTTTGGTAGCCGTATTTGCCGAACACGGTGTTGGCTTCGGGATCTCCCGGTTCCACGGTGATTTTGCCGCCGTTGTTGCTGATCGGCACAGGCGTGCCGGAAACGGTGACATGGAATTCCTGTTCGCCGGGTGTTGCGGAATTCTGCACGGTGAACGCCGCGGTGATCGTGCCGGAAATGTCAGAATGCTGTTCGACGTATTCGGTGTAGGTGAGCGTCATCGTGCTGCCTGCAATGTGGGCATGTGCGACCACGGCTCCCTCATCCGAGTGAATGTCGAAGTCGGTGCCGGAGTTGAAATATGTGAAATTGGCAGGGAGCGTGATCGTAGACGTGTCTCCCGCATGAATCGTGTTGTTCGGCAGCTGGAACTCCATTGTCAGCGTCGCGGTACCAAGCGGCTGAACGGTGTCGGGATTCACGCTCGCACTGGTGATGATGTTCTTTGAGATCTCCTGAGCAGCTGCCGATGGAACTGCAAGCAGCGTGGTCGGCACGACCATGGCGACGGCGGCAACCAGCGCGATGACTATGCCCATCAGTCGTGTGACGATGTTCCTATGGTTGGCGGTGTTCGAATGAAGTGTGTGCATACCCTGCATCAGGGTCCCTTCTCGTCTGCAAATCCCTTGTTTTACAATGAGATAGCCTACTGTTGCGAGGTTGGTTATGACGAGTTTGCGATTGCGAATAATCGTCTAGCGTATAGGCAGTGGCAAAGCAGTGCAATACAGTGAATATTGAATAAACACAAGCGGTGAAATAGGAGGTTTCTCGGTGAGCTCACATACCGTTGCCAGCCGACTGGCGTGCGCGATTGCGGCAGTGACCATGTGCGTGACGCTGGCCTCATGCGGGCATGCGAACGCCGACGCGGAGCCGCAATCCTCACAATCTGCCACATTAACCGCCTCGCCAAAACCGAGCGCAAGCAGTTCCTCACGCTCAATGTTCGGCGCAGACGAACTCGCGAAAATACGCGCACTCGACGGCAACCCGGATCCGGCGGCCACACGCGCGACGTTCGAACACATTCTGTTCAATGGGCCGAGCCACACCGACACCGGCAAACCGGGCGCGTGGGGTGATTCCGGTTGCGACAGCACGAAACGCGTGCGTGTGATCAGCGCGCGCGGCACATTCGAGCAGCTCGGCGGCGGTCTGCTGCAGCCGCTCGCCCAGCAGATCAGTGACGCATTCCCCGGGCAAGTGCAGCTCACATCGCTCGACTATGCGGCGAACAGCGACACAGGTAGCGCTGCAGATGGTGTGAATAAACTCGTGAGCATGCTCAACGGGCAGGCGGAGCAATGCCCGGCGCAGGCCAGTGTGCTGCTCGGGTATTCGCAGGGCGCGATGGTGGTGGCCGACGCGCTCACCGAGCCGAGCCGACGCACGAACGAAGACAACGGGTATGCGTTATCTAGCACGGCGTCGAAGAACATTCTCGCCATCGATCTGTTCGGCGAACCGCGTTTCAACGCGAAAGCCAGCTATGACGTCGGTGATTTCAGCAAGCAGGCGAACGGCATGATGGGGGCGCGCGGACTGCACGAACTCGACGCCTACGCTTCGCGTATGCAAAGTTACTGCAACGCCACCGATATGGTCTGCCAAACCGAGGGCACGAGCAAAGGCCACGGTGAATACGCGACGAACGGATTGCGAGATAAGGCGGCGCAATTCGCCGAGGAGAAGATTCGCGCATTCCTAGGCTGAGCGGAAGTGCGCGCAGATTTTTGTCGGGTTACTGCACAAGTACACTTGAGTAAACATATTTGGAGGGATTATGGCGAGCCACGAAATCAAATGCCCGCACTGCGGCGAAGTATTCACCATCGACGAAGCGCAATACGCGGATATCGCACAGCAGGTGCGCACGCAGGAATTCGACCACGAACTCGACGCGCAGCTGAAACTCGCGGAAGAGAAGATGCAGGCGTCGCTGAAACTCGCGCAAACACAGGCGCAAAGCAAGCTCGACACCGCGCTCGCAGACAAGGATGCGCAGATCGGAGATCTGCAATCCAAGCTTGATATCGCAAAAGTTCAGCAGGAACAGGCCGTCTCCCAAGCCGTGAGTGAGGAAGAAAAGAAGCGCGCGGAACTCGAGCACGAACTCGAGCGCGTCAAGCGCGAACGTGAGAACGACGCTGAGCTTGCGAAAGCGAATCTCAACACAGAACTGGAAAAGGTGAAGTCAGAGAAAACTCTGGAAATCCAGCGTTTGCAAGCACAGCTCGATTCGTCGCAAGCGTCGAAGGAGCTCGAGCTCGCCAAAGCCGTGGATGGTGTGAAACGCGAGCGCGACGAGCTGAAGAACTCGCTGGAGAACGCGAAACTGAAAAGCGATTTGGAGCGCAAGTCACTGCAGGATCGCTATGAAACGCAGCTGCGTGACCGTGACGATACGATCGAGCGTCTGAAGGAACTCAAAGCGAAGCTCTCCACGAAGATGGTGGGTGAGACGCTCGAGCAGCACTGCCAGACCGAGTTCAACAGCGTGCGCATGGGCATGTTCCCGCACGCGTACTTCGAGAAAGACAACGACGCGCGCACCGGCAGCAAAGGCGACTTCATCTTCCGCGATTACGACGAAGACGGCACCGAGATCATCTCGATCATGTTCGAGATGAAAAACGAGAACGAGACGACCGCCACCAAGCACAAGAACGAGGACTTCTTCAAGGAGCTCGACAAAGACAGGCGAGAGAAGAACTGCGAATACGCGGTGCTCGTCACGATGCTCGAATCGGACAGCGAGCTGTATAACCGCGGTATCGTCGACGTTTCGTTCCGCTACCCGAAGATGTATGTGATCCGCCCGCAGTTCTTCATCCAGATGATCACGCTGCTGCGCAACGCCGCATTGAACTCGCTCGAATACAAGCGCGAGTTGGAGGAGGCACGTGCGCAGAACATCGACATCACGCATTTCGAAGAGCAGCTCGATGCTTTCAAGCAAGGATTCGAGCGCAACTACGACCTCGCTTCGCGTAAATTCCAAACGGTGATCGACGAGATCGACAAGTCGATCGACCATTTGCAGAAAACGAAGGACGCATTGCTCGGCACCGACCGCAACCTGCGACTCGCCAATGACAAGGCGCAGGCGGTGACGATCAAGAAGCTCACACGCAAGAACCCGACGATGACCGCGAAGTTCAACGAGGCACGCGCCAAGCGAGACAACGCCAAGGGCATCGAGGCTGTGCGTGACTCGCAGATTGATCCCGTCGAGGAGTAAAAGCTGCGATTGCACCGCTATGCAGCCTGAGCGATTCCTCGCCAACCGGTAGAATGGCTTGGGAAAGGAGCGGCATGGCAGATGTAAGAAGCGAGCTGGCGAATCTGAGGCCGGTCTACGAAACCGGTGTGCTTCGCATGTTGCTGCACAAGAACTCCGAGGTCTACATCGCCCTGCTTCGCACCTGCTTTGACCCGCTGACTGCCGAAGTGCCGCAGGAGAAACTGCGCTCGACCATGCGGGATGCCATTGGTGAGCTCGTTGCCGACGGTGTGTACCAGTTGCGCGACGGCGAAGATGACTATGCAGCTGCGCGCCGCATTCTCAAAGAACTCAAGGCGGAAGGCACTGGCGACTACGCATGGATCGCCGACTCGATCGACCGACGCCAACACCGCGTGATGTGCCGGCTCACGCAGCGCGCGCACCGAGCTATCGAAGCGCTCGCCACCTTGCAACAACGCACGGTGACTCTCTCCGGCGCACAGGTCAACTCGATCATCATGGAGATCGAGAATGCGCGCAAGCAGCTCACCGTCAACGTCGAGGAACGCGTCGAGCTGCTGGAACGCGAGATAGCGGAGCGTCAGCGTCAGATAGACGATCTTAAGAAGAACGGCATCGAGCGTCGGCCGACTCGCGAACAGGTGTCTGACATCATCAACGTTGTCTACAACACGTTGCGTGGGATTCCCGTCGATCTTCGCGAACTGGTGATAACCGAACGAGACAACGGGGACGAATTGCGCCGCCGCATCGACGATGGCAGCATGACGAGCGACGAGATGCTGCGCTTCTACCACGAGGAATACGAGCGCACCTACCGCGACAGCGACGAAGGCAGACGGTTCAACGATGCGTTCCAGGTGATGTTCGCGCCGGAGAGTCGTGCCGAACTCGATCAGGCTTTGCAAGACATTTCGAACAGCGAATGGCTGCACGATGAGGCCGATGATGTGATGGGTGTGGTCAACCGCGAATTCGACGACATCTACGACGGCATCGACGCGGTGCGCAACCAGATTCGCGCGACCGACGAAAGCGTGAAACTACTCGTTCGCCAGCAGAGCGACATGCAGTTCCGCACGATGTCGCGCCAACTCGCGCGACTGTTCACCAAGCTGAGCGACTCTGCTCACACCAAGCAACGCTTCGATACGGGCACATCAACGGTTTCCATGCTCACTTTGCCAACCCGTGCGCGTGAAACACCCGTGAAAACATTGGCGCCGACGCTGCGTGAGGGCAATGATGGCGCCGCTTCGATTGACTTGCGAGGCATAGTGCAAGCCGGAGGACCTCGCGTGGCGCATATGATCTCGCTTATTGCCAAGCATCCGGTGATGCGAGGCACGCAGGTCGATATTGCGGCGAGCTTCAACGCGTTGCCTGCCGAGGAACGCCGCGAAAGCGAAATCGTGGGCTTCCTGAGTTATCTGCCGTCTGACGGTGCAAGCTCAGACACTGGTGACAACACTGTGAGCAATGCGACGAGCATATGGCACTGCGTGAGCGCCGATGGCGACGATCGCGCTTGGCGCACGCGCGCACTGCTGGTGGGCGAACAGGAACTACACGACTATCTCGATACGATGACACAGGCATGAGGCGAACATGGCGAACGATTTACCAGAAGATATGAACGCGCAGATCGCGGATGACGGCAATCAGGGCATTATCTCCGACACGGCTGCCGGCAATGATTACGGCGAACAACAGACACTCGACAACGCGGGAACCGCGGATCTGGCGAACGTGCACGCGCTGTTCGACGGCGACATGGGCGATATGCCTGCTGCCGCGCGCGAGGTGGCGATCGCGTTGAAGCGCAACCGCTCCATATCGGGGAAGATGTACCATCAGGCGCTTGAATACATGGATGATGTGCGCCGTTCGCTCAACAATGATCTGTTGATTCCGGTGATCGACACCTATTATGAGGTGATGTATGCGGAACCGGTGAAACCGGACGAATATTCGATCCGCTCGCTGAAAACGCGCGCCACGCTGAGTGCTCGCGAGGCGGCGCTGCTCGCCGCCTTGCGCCGCAAAGTGCTCGAATACGAGAACGTGGGCATGCCCTCAGAGCAGTGGATGATTTCGAAAGAAGAGATTGTGCAGACCATGGCTACCGGCGCCGGACCGCTGGCTGGTCGCAACAGCGAGGAAGCCGTCAACGAGCAAGTCGATCGGCTTATCGGGCAGGCTCGCACCAACGGTTTTCTGATGGATTACGAAGATGACGAAGGCATGTTCGTGATCACGAAGCTCGTGCCCGTGGTGCTCGATCCGGAGCGCATCGCCGCGTGGCTCGGTGACGATGATGCTGCCGCTGAGAATACCGAAAACACTGAGAATACCGAAGACCAGCAGGAGCTGCTGCCATGACCGCACAATCATCTACCGCACAGGTATCTCAAGCATCTCAAGATCTGTATGCGCCCATCGAATTGCTGGCACCGCACTGGGTGCTGCAGCGTCGCCAGCTCGTCAACTGGGGTTCTTACGAAGGCTACCATGTGTTCGAACCGTCCACCGCGTTCGACGGCACGGTGACATTGCTGACGGGGCAAAGTGAATCCGGCAAGTCCACGCTCGTGGATGCGCAGGTGTCGCTGCTGTACCCAACGGGAGCCGCGTTCAACAAGGCATCCAACGCCGGCCGCTCCGACCGCAGCGACTACACGTATGTGCGCGGGCAGCGAGGCATTCGCAACGACCGCGGGCATGACGAACCCGTGTATTTGCGCGGTGTGAACGAGGACGGCGAGCCATACGCGGTGTGGGGAGCGATCGTCGACGACTACATCGACACCGCCAACAGCGGGCACCTGTCTATCGCTAAGTTCATGTATTTGCCACCGGACGCAACTCCGGAGAACATGATCAAACTGTATGCTATGCGCGCCGAGCCGATTGACCCTCGACTCATGGACGCCTACCGTGAAGAGAAATTCAGCATACCGCTGCTCAAACAGGTGTATCCGGGCATCACCGTGTATCAGTACGCGAACCGTTTCCATGAAGACGTGTGGAAACGATTCGGATTGACGGAGGCCGCATGCCGCCTGTTGCACCGTATGCAGGCTTCCGACGCTCCATCTCAGCTCGACGACATCTTCCGCAAGGGAGTGCTCAACGAGCCGCGCGCACTCAGCATGGGTCGCGCCGCCATCGACGATTACGAGCGCTACCGCAACAATTTCATGAGCATGGAGCGCACACGCAGACGCGTGGAATTGCTGCAGACGATCAATGACGAAGCTGCTGAATACCAGGAAGCGGAACGTGGCGTTTCGCAATTGCGCGCCATCGATCCGATGCAAGTTGGCAGTGATGAGCGGCGCGCACAGTGGCTTGACACGCGCATCAGCGCTGACGTCGCTGATGTGCTGCCGCAATACCGCGCGTGGGCGCAGGAGAACGAGGCTGCGTTGCAGTCCGCGCAAGAGAAGGTTGTGCAGCTCAACGACGAGATCAGTTCGCTGGAAAATCAGATGCGCGGGCATGGTGGCGATGAGATCCGCAAGCTTGAAGACAAACTCGCCGATGCGCAACGTGAATACGAGCGTGTGCTCAAACGCTGCGAAAAACTGGTGGAACGCTTCAATCGCGCGGATCAGAGCATGCCGGAGAACCAAACGCAGTGGAACGAGATCTGTGCGCAATATGAGCAGTTCGACAAAGAATATGCGGCTGACGCGCGCACGCGCAGCGACCACCAGTTCGAGCTGCTCAACACGTGCAAGATCTACGAAGATGAGCTTGCCGAACTCAACGATGATTACGAGCGCAAACAGCGTTCGCGCTCGCGCATCACACGCGAGATGGCGGATGCTCGCGCGTTGATGGCACAGGTAACTGGCTTGCAGCCGGAAGAACTGCCGTATGCCGCCGAACTCATGGACGTCGAAGACGAAGAGTGGCGCGTGGCGATGAACGTCACTTATGCATCGCTCGCTCCGATCATTCTGGTCGACAAGCGGCACGAGCAGGGATTCGCGCAAAATATCAGCCGTATTCCACGCGAGCAGATGCCGCGCAGAAACTGGCAGTTCGTAGACACTGATGCAATTTTCGACGGTGATCACGATTCCAGTGAACGCGATTGGCTGTCTGGCAAACTCACGTTCAACGAGGATTCGCCGTTCATCGGCTGGCTGCGTGCGCGAGTGGCATCGGACGCTTCAGATGCGCTGTGCGTGGACGCGATCGACGACGCCAGCGCCGAGCGGCAGGTGCAGCGAGACGGGCAGATCAAAAGCGGCAAGCGCGGCAGCCACGGCACCAAAGGCATGAAGCCGGTGATCGGTTTCGTCACTGAAACATATCTGAACGAACTCAAAGTGAAGATCGCGGCGGCGAAAGAACGACTGAACCAGGCGATTGCCGCACGTGATGCATTCGACAATGACGTGGCGAAATTGCAGGCGAAACACGATCTGGCACAGGCGTTGCAAGATACCGCGTGGGCAGACATCGACGCACAGGCCGTGGAAGATCGCATTACGCAATTGCGGGCAGACCGCGATGAACTCGCCAATAATCCCGAGCTTGCACAGCTCAAAGCCGATCTCGATATTCGCAAACGCCAGTTGGAGGAGGCAAACTCCAGGGCGTGGGGCGCGAAAACGGAGGCACAGTCAGCACAACGCGCTTTGCAAGCAGCGCAGCGATGGCTCAGCGAGCACGACGATGCTTCGACTACTGCTGACGGCGTGCATGCCGTACCGATGAACGATGTGTGCAACGAGCTGCTTGAAACGAGCTATGTGGCATATTTTGGCGCGAGCGCACAGCGGGGCAGCCAGCGCGTCGGCGTCATCCTTGGCATTGACGACAAGTCTGCCAAAGCGAGCGGCACGCATGTCAAAGCCGAGGATCGCGTGGATATGCAACAAGTGGGAGTATTGCGCATGAGTGTGGCGCAGGCGGTGGGCAAAACCGTCACGCAACTCGCCGCACAACGCGATGCACGGCGTAAATCCTGCGAAACGACGATGCAGTCATACATCGACCAGTACGCGCCCAATGACGACCGCATCAGCGCCAGCGTGAACGACGCGCAGTTCTTCGAACGTGAGCTTGCAGAACTCGAACCTGGCGTGATCGGGCAGGAAGCCGCCAGCACCGAGTATTTCAACTCGTTGGAGAAGATGCTCAACGACTTCGTGCAATTGCAGGCCACCATTCGCGCCGACCAGAAGAAGATCACCGAGCAGATGGGCAAGATCAACCGGTTGCTCGCGCATTACCCATTCGGCGCGCAGCATGGCAAGCTGTCGATCGAAGTGCACGTGCGCCCACCGGAAGCGAAGTTCTCCACGGCATTGAGCAGCCAGATAGCACGCATCAACGCGTTCAGGGAAAGTGATTCCCGAGATGTCGAGCGGTGCAAGAAGCTGTTCGAACAGTGTGCGAATGTGGTGGAATTCATCAAGGAGAGCTTCGACGAATATGCGCCGAACGGTCATGGCGATGCCAATCTCGACCCTCGCAGACGTTCCCGTTTCATCGGTGCGGTGGAGTATTCGAACGGAGACATCGAGCACATCAACTCCACTGGCGGCGGTTCGGGCGGCTACTTGCAGGAGCTCACGTCGTTCGCATATGGCGCGGCACTCCTGTATCTGCTCGCCAACGACAATGCAACCGAGCCTTCGTATGCCACGGTGTTCCTCGACGAGGCGCTCATCAAGGCCGACAGCCAATATACGCGGCGTGCACTGAGCGTGCTGCCGGGCCTCGGCTTCCAGGTGATCGTCTCCGCGCCGGAATCGAAAACTGGCGAGATCATGCCATCTGCCTCCAAAACGGTTGTGGCGCGTAAGGATCCAACCACCGGCACCACCACGCTTCTGGAAGGCGAACTTGTCAACGGAACGCATGAACGCAATGCACGATGATACGGGCGGTTGAAACGAGCAGGGGCAGCCCCGTTACGTTTGTGACTATTGGTGACTAGTGAAGTTCGTTTTCGCGCTGATAGTGGCGGTGGAGCAGCAGGCCGATGCCATAGCCGATCAGCGCGCAGACCAGCGTGATGCAGCAATAGAGCACGAACACGCTCATGTCCCACGTCATCGACATGAGCACACCCAGCTCCGCGACGACCGCCACGAGTGCGATCGTGTATCCGTGCACACTACCGGTCGTACCGGTGGCGGTTGCGGCAAGCGAGATGAGCGGGTAGACGAACATCAGCACGAAACCTGAGATAAAGCCGTAGTGGTCGGTGTAGCGCAGCACCAGGGCGATCACCACGGCGATGGCGAGAATAATCCAACCGACAACAAACAACGTGCGTCCCAGATTGCGTTCCTCTTTACCGTTTTTACCGTTCGCGCGAGTGTTCTCGGTCATGATCCCTCCGGTTCTCCAGTGCTGCTCTCCAAGCGTTACTTCAAAACTAACACGGCAGAAAAACGCCACGCTATTGATTGAGTAATAAATAAGAGATTTTCACATTGGCCGGAGAAGAGTGTGCGACGCGCAGCGCGCGGAATCATCGCTGAAGCGCGGCGCGTTCCTCAAGATAAGCGCGCAGAATGCGCGCATGATTGACGAACGGGTCACGCGCGCCATACACCAGCGTGACCACTGGGTGCGCGTCGAGAATCTGCTCGAGTTCCGCCACGGCAGGGTTCGCATCGAGTTCACGCCGGTATGCTGCGGCGAATTCAAGGATCGTGTTCGGATTGTGATTCCACGCCTTGCGCAGATCAGTGCTCGGCGCGATCTGCTTCATCCACAGATCCAAATGTTCCTTTTCCTTTGACATGCCACGTGGCCAGAGCCGATCGACGAGAACACGGTAGCCATCGCCCGCGCTCGCCGGAGCATACGCGCGTTTCAACAGAATCTTTGCCATGCTTCCAGCGTAGAAATATCGCGAATCCCATATGGAGTTTTGACTTCAGCTGAAAACGTGTATTCAGTTGCGCGCAATGTGAGTAAGCGCGGCACAAGTGCCGTGTTTTCTTATGCCAAGCGGCAAAGCTCGGTTCCTCGGCAATCCAGCGCGGTTACAGTAATACTTTTGAATAGGAGTGACGGATCGACATGCCGTAGTGACGATCCGCATGTTCGCAACATACTTCATAGAAATTCGTGAATGAAAGGAACATGATGACTGATCTGCTGAGTGAAGTCAATAGTCCTGACGATTTGAAGAAACTGAACCGCAACGATCTGCCGGCGCTGTCGGAGGAGATTCGCGATGTGCTGCTCAAGCGCATCAGCGTGACTGGCGGGCATTTGGGCTCGAACCTCGGCGTTGTGGAGGCGACCGTCGCGCTGCACTATGTGTTCGATTCCCCGAAAGACAAGATCGTGTGGGATGTGTCGCATGAGTCATACACGCATAAGATTCTGACCGGACGCAAGCTCGCGTTCACCGATCCGGCTCACTACCACGACGTCTCCGGCTACACGCATCCAAGCGAAAGCCCGCACGACCAGTTCACCGTCGGGCACACCGGAACCTCGATTTCAATGGCTGTGGGGCTGGCCAAAGGCCGTGACCTGTGCGGTAGGCATGAGAACGTGATCGCGTTCATCGGTGATGGTTCGATGAGTGAAGGTGAAGCGTTCGAAGGTCTCGACAACGCCGGTGCGATGAGCACGAACCTCATCATCGTGTTCAACGACAACGGTTGGGCCATCGCCCCGAACCACGGCGGCATCTACAAGAGCCTTGCTGAGTTGCGCGCCACGAACGGCGAGAGCGAACACAACATGTTCAAGGACTTCGGCCTTGACTACCGCTATGTTGCCGACGGCAACGACGTGGAGAAGCTCGTCGACGTGTTCGCCAGCGTGAAAGACATCGATCACCCTGTGGTGGTGCACATCGTTACCGACAAGGGTCGTGGAAGCGCGTGGGCTGAGAAAGACAAGGAAGCTGGCCATTGGGCGCTTCCCGACAAGGTGTATGACGAGATTCAGACCGAGCGCAAGGAAGGCACGCTCGCGCCCGACTACGATCAGATCACCTCGGAATTCCTGCTCAAGAAGATCGAGCACGACCCGAAGGTCGTGGTGCTGACCGCGGCAACGCCGGGCAGCGCATTGCCTCCGAGCTTCCGCGAGAAAGCCGGCAAGCAGTTCGTCGACGTCGGCATCGCCGAACAGCACGCCGTCGCCGCGATCTCCGGCATCGGCAAGGCTGGCGGCAAGCCGGTGTTCGAAGTGTTCAACACGTTCCTGCAGCGCGCATACGACCAACTGCAGCAAGACCTCGCGTTGCAGGGCAATCCGGCGACGATTCTGATGGGCGGTATCGCACCGGGTGTGGCACGTTGCGACAACACGCATTCCGGTGCGTTCGGCATTGCCATGACCAACACGATTCCGGGGCTCACCTGCTTGGCTCCCGCCACGAAGGAGGAACTGCTCGGTATGCTCGACTGGTCGATCGACCACGCTGAACGTCCAGTGGTGATCGTGCGCCCGTTGCGTGGCGTAGTGAGTGAAGACGATCTGCCGCTTGCGCCGGTCGATCCGCCGTTCGCGGGCGATGGCTTCGGTGAAGCCGACCTCTCGTACCGCACTATGGTTCGCGGCGAGAAGGTGGCGGTGCTCGCCCTCGGCGACATGCTGATGCACGGCTACGACGTGGTCAAGGCACTTAAGGATCGTTTGGGCATCGACGCCACGCTGATCGAGCCGCGCATCTACTCGGCGCTCGACACCGCTACGCTCGATCGCTTGCTCGACGAACACGACATCGTGCTGACCATCGAAGACGGCGAGAAAGTCGGCGGCTTCGGCGAACAGGTCGCCAGCTACTACGGCAGCGCACACGTGCACGTGCTCAACTACGGCGCAAACAAGGAGATCCCCGATCTCGTGCCGACCGATGAGCTGATGGAACGTTACGGCATGACCACCGACCAGATCGTCGGCGACGTCGAATCACTGCTCGGCAACGAGTAATCCAGCGTAATCTAGCAGCACAGAAGGAAATGCGCGCATCCCCAGGAGACATGGGATGCGCGCATTTGTGTGTGCACGTCGTTGTGCAGTCTTACCCGTGGTAAGCGTTGCAGACTATTCGTTCACATCATTCACTGTGTTTGAGGCGGTGATGATTTCCGCTTCGAGCTGTTCGACAATCTGCGCATGACGTTTCTCGTCGATGCGCACGGTGAGCAGAAACACCAGCAAACTCAGCACAATGCCGGCAGATGGCACGATATATGCCCACGTCGTGAACGTGCGGATATTCGCTGTGGTCATATCTGCCGCGCTCACCGAGCCGACCATGCCCGCGGCTACCGCCACGAACCCGACGATGCCGTTCGAGAACGCGCCGGCGATCTTGTCGAGCATCGGTCGCACGCTCAACGTCACCGCTTCGTTCCGCTTGCCTGTTTTAAGCTGACCATATTCAATCGAATCGGTCATCGTCAAAATAGCGGTCATCTGAATCGTTTGCGCAGGTAGATAGAACAGAATCAGTGCGGCGAACGTCACTGCAAAGTTGCGCGGAGCAATAATAAACAGCGCATAGCCTGCGATCATCAGCACCATGCCCGCGGTGAACAGCCAGCGGCGGGCAATCACGCGGTTGAGCAGCGGATACAGCGGCGTGGTGACGAGGCCGGTGACCACGGGGATCACGCCGGCGATGGCGAACCGCTCCGGCATGCCGAGCACATAGGTGAACTGGTAGAACAGCACGCCGGTTGTCGCCACGTTCGCAATGGCATACAGCAGGTAGCTCAACGCCGTCCACAGTAACTGATCGTTGCGCGCAATTGCTTTGAATGCGTCAAGAGGACCGCAATGCTCCTCGTTGGCGCGCAGCTCACTGTTACTCTCGCGAGTGCCGAACGCCACCGTCCATGCGGTGATGAGGCCGAGCAGCGCGACGATGATCGCGAACGCCGTCCACCCCGCCTGACCTTGCCCGTGCGCTCCCGTGAACTTGAATGTGAAGAAGCTCACGATGGGAATGACCACGACGGTGATGCCGTTGTAGCCGAGCGAGCCGGTGAGCGTGCCGAGCGAAGTGTAGACGCTGCGCTCGTGCGAGTCGCTCGACAGCGCGGGAATCATGCCCCAATACGAGATGTCGCGCGCCGAATAGAACACGTCGAGTGCGATGAACGTCACGATGAACACGGTGATGAACCATGTGGTGTTCACGTTCACGAGCCCGAATATGCCGGTGAAGATGACGATGAGCAGCGCGGACGGCACAATGCCTCCGATGAATTGCCAGACTCGGAATCTGCCCCACCTTGTGCGCGTGTTGTCGACGAGGTTGCCGAGCAGCGGGTCGAGGAAGATCTCGGCGATGCGAATGGCTACCACAAGGCCGGTGATCAGCGTGATCATGCGTGCTGCGAGTGCTTTGTCGACATTGGCGAACAGCGCCGTCGTCACATAGGTCATGAAGAACGTGCTCATCGCGTTATAGAACGCGGCTTGCCCGAGGTTGCCGAACGCGAAAGCAATGCGTTGGCGAATATTGCGTGCGGTGTTGATCATCTTGATCTCCTTTGATCGTGTCTGATCAGGTGTGTGTTCACTGCTGTACTGTACCACGAAAGATAAATAAGTTTACTGATTTAGATACACATATTTACTAGATTTAAGATAGTGCTTAATCGTTTAAATACTTGGTAGTTATAGGATTTGTATTGTTTGAAATCGAAATGTGAAGATTTCTGAATTGCGTCGATAGAGGAATTCTGATTGCTTTATATTAGTAAATAGTTTACTGTATGGATTACAGATTACTTGGCAATACACCGTGGTGTTGCGGCAAAGTCAGCGAAGTGGCGTTGCGGTGGCACGCGGTGTGACGTTTACCGATGGAGGGCAACATGACAGAGCATGTACACACGTTGAACAGCGACCAACCCAGCGCATGGTGGCTCACTGATCCAAGCGTGTTCGCCGTCAACCGCCTTGCGCCGCACACCGACCATCTGACTGCGGACGCGGATCCGGCGTATGTGGCGAACGAGTCGCACGGGTCGTTGAAGCAATCACTTGACGGAAGCTGGAAGTGCAAGGTCGTGCCCGCGCACCTCGACCGACTGCCGGGGGAGAGCAGCGATGACCGTTGGCAGACCGGGCATATTCCACCGGCATTCGTGTCGCGCAGCTTCGACGACGACGGTTTCGCGACGGTCGAAGTTCCGGGCTGCCTAGAGACACAGGGGCTCATGCGGCCGCAATACGTGAACATCCAATACCCTTGGGACGGCCATGAGAATCCGCAGGCGCCAAATGTGCCGAACAACAATCATGTGGCGTTGTACCGTCGCTCTTTCGAAACGAATGAGCGTGTGCGTAAGGCGTTGGCGAATGGGGAACATGTTTCCGTGACCTTCCACGGTGCGGCGACGGCCATGTTCGTGTGGCTGAACGACACGTTCATCGGCTATGCGGAGGATTCCTACACGCCCAGTGAATTCGACGTGACCGATGCGTTGCGTGACGGTGAGAATCTGCTTGCCGTCGCCTGCTTCGAATATTCGAGCGCAAGCTGGTTGGAAGATCAGGATTGCTGGCGCTTCCACGGCTTGTTCCGCAGCGTTGAACTCGATGTGCGTCCACGTGCGCATGTGCGCGACGTCGTTGCGCTGGCGGATTGGGACGTCGCTGCGCAGCGAGGCGTGCTCGACGTGCATGTTGAACTCGATGGCGCACGATTCGCCGACAGCGTTGAGGCTCGACTGCGGGACCTTTCCGGCGACGAGAACCGGGTGCTGTGGCGTCGATCGCTTGCGTTGTCTGAAAAGATGGACGTCACCGTGCCGTGCGGACAAGTGCAGCCGTGGAGCGCCGAGAGCCCGAATCTCTATGTGCTGGAGATCGTGGTGCGAGACGCCGACGGTCGTGTGATGGAAACCTCCTCGACCCGTGTCGGGTTCAAACATGTGGCCATCGAAAACGGCGTGCTCAAACTCAACGGCAAACGCATCGTGTTCCGAGGGGTGAACCGTCACGAATTCAGCGCCACGCGCGGGCGTAGCGTCACCGAAGAAGAGATGCTGTGGGACGTGCGGTTCATGAAGCGGCACAACATCAACGCCGTGCGCACATCACACTACCCAAATCAGACGCGGTGGCTGGAACTGTGCGACGAATACGGGCTCTATGTGATCGACGAGACGAATCTGGAGACGCACGGCAGCTGGAATCTCCCCGGAGATACGACTGATGGCAAGTCGATTCCGGGAGATGACCTGGCATGGCAGCCCGCGTGCATCGACCGCCTCGAAAGCATGGTGCGTCGTGACCGCAACCATGCGAGCGTGATCGCATGGTCGTTGGGCAATGAATCGTATGCCGGCGAAGTGATCAAGGCGATGGGGGAGCGTTGCCGGGAACTCGACCCCTCGCGCCCAGTGCACTACGAGGGCGTGCAGTGGAACCTACGCTACAGCGACATCAGCGATTTCGAGACGCGCATGTATGCCCAACCCGACCAGATCCGCGAATACTTGGAATCGCAGCCGAGCAAGCCATACATCTCGTGCGAATACATGCATGCGATGGGCAATTCCGTTGGAGGGCTGGGCGAATACATCGAGCTTGAGCGATACCCGCAATACCAAGGTGGCTTCATCTGGGATTTCATCGATCAGGCGCTCTGGCAATGGAGCGAAGATGGCACACGGCGCCTCGCGTACGGCGGCGACTTCAACGACCGCCCCAACGACGGTGAATTCAGTGCCGATGGCATCGTGTTCGCCGACCGCAGCGTCTCCCCGAAAGCCCAAGAGGTCAAAGCGCAGTATGCGAACGTGCGCATCGAAGTGAACGGCGATAGTGCGACGATCCACAATGGCAACGTGTTCACCAGCACGGCTGGCACGATGTTCGTGGCCCGGGTGCTCGTCGACGGTAGGGAAGTGTGGAGCAAATACTACCAATTCAACGTGCCGGCAGGCGAGACCAGAACATTCGCAATCGATTTCCCGAAACCGACCCCAACGTGGTCGGCGGAATCGATGGCACAACACCATGAAATCGTCCACGAACTGAGTCAACGTCTGGACTCAGACACCCCGTGGGCACAGGTGGGGTATGAACTGGCGTGGGGCCAATACGCTCAAACAGTGCATGATGCCGAATCGCCGCATGAGGCGCAAGCGGTAACGGAACAGCCGCAGGATTCCGCCGCGCACGTCACGGTGGGGCGTTGGAATGCCGGCATGCATGTGGGTGAACAGGAGGTTCTGCTGTCGAAAACGCAAGGCGGTGTGACGTCGATGCGCAACGGCGACCGCGACATGGTGCTGCATGCTCCGAAGCTGGTCACATGGAGACCGTTGACCGACAACGATCGTGGCATGAGTTCGGGCTTCGAGCGAGCGCAGTGGTTCGCAGCCGGACGCTATGCCCGTGTGGTGACCGGCATCGGGCAGGTGGACTACAGCGAGAAAAGCGGGGAACTCGCCGGAGAATACTGGTTCGAGCTCGCCGACCCGCAGCACACCAAGATTCCGGTGCGCTACCGCGTGCGGCACAACGGTGACGGTCTGCGCATGCATGTCGAAATGGAATACCCAGGCGGGCTGGAAGCTCCAAGCCTACCCGCCTTCGGGTTGGAATGGATGCTGCCGGAACGTTACTCGCGGCTGGAATTCTACGGACACGGGCCTCAGGAGACCTACCGCGACCGCAAACGGGCCAAACTCGGCACATGGTCGACGACGGCGTTCGCAGACGCAGCACCCTACGTAGTGCCGCAGGAAACCGGCAACCATGAAGACGTGCGATGGGCGCGCATAACCGACGTGCATGGCCGTGGCATGTTCGTCGAATCCGAGCAGAACGAGGGAGATTCGATGGCGTTGAGTCTGCTGCCATACAGCACACTCATGCTCGAAGAGGCGACGCATCAAGACGAGCTGCCCCAGCCGCGCCACATGTTCCTCCGCATGCTCGCAGGGCAGATGGGCGTGGGCGGCGACGACTCGTGGGGTGCTCCGGTGCATGATCGCTATCTGCTCGACGCCAACAAGCCGATGCGTCTCGCGGCGGCCATCACGCTCATCTGATTCGCTGGGTGTCGGGATGTCTCATCGTCCTGACACCCAGCGGGGGCTATGATCGCGGTGCGAAACTCGAACGGCACACCAAGCTCGTGGAGATGAACACGTGCCTGCGCACACTGCGGTTGCGTGAAATCGCATCGCGCAGCGTGTCTAACGCCGTATACACCAACTCATGCTGGTCGATGTTGAACGAACTCAACGGCGGGGCGGTGTATTGCGCGATCGGCAGATTGTTGACGCTGACCACAGCCACATCTGACGGCACGCGAATACCGGCGTCGGTGAACTCCTGCAGCACGCCGACCGCCATAGGATCCGAGGCGACGACCAACGCATCGGGCATCGTCCTGGCAGACTGATGCTGGTCGATCAGCTGCTGTGCAAGATGCTTGCCGTTACTGACGGTGAACGGACCGGTGGCATACACCAGATCGTCGTTACGCAACCCCAGGCGTTTGCTCCATTCGGTGAACGCCAACGAACGCAAATCCTCAACATGGTCGTGCAAACCCATGATCGACCCAACGCCGCCGATGAACGCTATGCGCTGATAGCCGGCGCCAGCCAATGCGTCAATCGCATCGAGCATCGTCTGACTCAAATCAGGCTGCACCGAATCAAACCAATCGGGAGGCGGATTCGTGTCGATGAACACCCCATAGGGGAGCACGTCGCGAAGCTTGGCCAAAGCGGTGCGGTCCAATGATGCGGGGCCAATGGCAACGAACCCGTCGAAATCGTCGGCGATGGCAACCAGCTCATCGACGGAAGTGAACGATTCCACCAGCGTGCCCTGCTCCTCGGCAGCTCGGTTGAGTTCTTCGCGCAGTGAATTGAAATAAGCGTCCTGCAACTCGTCGATATGCGGGGGCACGTTGAGCACCGCAATCGAACGGCTGGTGAACGCCGTGTAACCCAGCTGGGCGGCGGCCTGCATGATCCTGCGCCGCGTCTGCCCCTTGACCTTAAGGCTTTTGTCTCCATTGAGCAGTCGAGACACGGTGCTCTGCGACACCCCTGCCAGTTCAGCGATTTCCTTGCGCGTTGCCATACCGCCCCTCACATCGTTGTAGATAAGTTGTGCCGTTGTATCTGGTAAATTAATTTACAGATACAACGGCACAACATGCACGATCTCACGGCTGAATTCAGCGAGGAATTCACTGATTGAACGATTCGCGTACTCGCGAAGCGGCGAGCTGAGCCTCATCGGGGATTTCGCGAATATGCTGGGAAAGCGTGTTCAGCGCCTTGCGCACTTCCTTGCTCTGCGTCAGACCCTTTGCCTTCGCATCACCGGCGAGACGGCGGACGTCGGCCTTGAGCACATCGATGTCGCTGGCGGTGCCGTTGAGTTTGCCACTCTTGTACAGCGTGATGAGCACGGCGATGTTGATGCACAGGCACAGCGCGCTGATCACGATGAAGCAGATCATCAGCGTGTGATGCAAATTGCGGGCGGAAGCGTCGGCATCCGCTACATCCGGATTGTCATCGGGATCGTTGATCTCATCGATGTCGTGGGCGTCAAGCTCATCAAAATTGGTATCCGTCATGATTACCTCGATTCTTCGTGGGGCACGCCATTGCCTGCCCGACTGCTTCCACCGTATGCCGTTTGCGCGGGTGACGCGTCGCTGTCATCTCAAGGCGTTACCGACATGGAATGCCAGTCATTTGCAAGGCATCCGCTGGCTGATATGCCGCCAAAGATAACCGTATGCAATGCAGTATGCTGTTGCGTATGAGTAACGCAAACAGTGGTATGCCACAGCGCAATCCAGAGAGCCAAAACAATCCTGCCTATGTTCCGCCTGCGTATGGGGCGCAGCCGAACTACACACAGCAGCAGCCGTATGGCGGGCAGAACGCGAACCAACCCAATCAGTACCCGTATGCGAATGGTCAGCCGAACTACACACAGCAGCCGAACTATATGCAGCCGGATTACACGCAGCAGTACCAAGCGGTTCCACCGCAAGGCTACCCGAGCGTCAACAATCCGCAGGATCGCTGGAACGGCATGTGCATCGCGGGCTTCGTCTGCTCGTTCGTGATTCCGGTCGTCGGACTGATTCTGTCGATCATCGCACTCGTGCAGATCAACAAAAGCGGTGAGAAAAGCAAGGGAATGGCCATCGCAGGCATCGCCATCAGCGCCGTGAGGCTTGTGCTTGAAGTGGTGTTCTTCCTGCTCATCGTCACCGGAATGCTCGCGGGGTTGGGCTATGCGCTCGACTATGACTACGACTATTCGTATGGCGATGATGATTATGACTATTCGCAGTATGACGACATCGATGCCAGCTATATCGCGAATGAGCAGGCGGTGTACGATCTCGTGATAATGTGAAATAGCGGCTATTTCACTTCTATGAGTAGGCCCCCACAGCCAATGGCTGTGGGGCCTACTCATAGAAGGAGGAGGAGAAATAGAGATGTGTTACTTGACGGTGAAGCCCTGCTCGGTGCCGTAGTCCTTCAGCGCCTTCTGCCAAGCGGCGACGGCGGTCGAGAGCTTCTCGTTGCCTGTGTAGCACTTGCCGAAGTAGTCACCGAAGATGTTGCGCGCCTTGATCTCGAACGGCAGGAACTGGTAGCCGGTGGTCACGTCAGCGGCGGCCTGTGCAAGCACTTCGTTGTATTTCTGACCGCCGAAGTATTCGATGGCCTTGCCGTCGGAATTCTTAACGGTGGTGGCGTCCTTGAAGTAATCGGCCTCCATCGACGCCTTGTCGGCAGGGAACGCACCGGCCTCGACGCGGGTCTTCACGCCGTCGCCATGGTTGGCGTATTCGATGAAGTCGAGAGCGGCCTGCGCCTTCGGGGAGTTCTTGAGCACAGCCAGCGAGGAACCGCCGTTTTCGGCGTTGGCGGTCTTGCCGTCAGGCGTAGGCATCAGCGTGACGCGCCACTTGCCAGCGGCTTCAGGAGCGGAATTCGCAAGGTTTGCAGGCATCCAACCGCCGGTGAACAGTGAGGCGATCGTGCCGTCAGACATGCCCTTGAACCAATCCTCGGACCAGCCCACGGTGTTCGTGTCGATCAGCTTCTCGTCGAGCAGCTTCTGCCAGAAGTCATCGAAGGTCTTCACGCCCTTGTCGCCGGTCAGATTGATCGTCACATTGGTGCCGTCGTCGGAAGTCTGGAACGGCTTGCCACCCGCGAGCCAGGTCATCGAATCGAAGAAGCCTGCGTCGCCGCTGTCGGACGTGATGTAGTAGTTGCTGCCGAGTGCGTGAATCTTCTTGGCGGCCTCGTAATAGTCATCCCAGGTCTTGATCTTCGTGGCGTCGACGCCAGCCTTGTCGAACACTTCCTTGTTGTAGAAGAACGCCATCGGGCCGGAATCCATCGGCAGGCCATACACCTTGCCGGCCACCTGCACGCTCGACCACGGGCCGGGGTTGTAATAATCCTCATATCCCTTGGTCTTATCGGTGATGTCGAGCAGATTATCCTTGATCGCATACTGCGGAATCGCGTAATACTCGATCTGTGCAACGTCAGGCGCTCCGGAGCCAGCCTGCAGCGCGTTGTCGAGCTGCGTGTATTCCTTCGTGTTCGTGCCGACGTTCTTCAGGTTGACCTTGACGCCGGTCTTCTTCTCGTAGTCCTTGGCGACGTTCGTCAGCGTCGGTTCCCAAGCCCAGACGGTGATCTCCTTGACGTCTTTCTCCTGCGCCGGCTGGCTTGAGCTCGACGAGCTGTTGCCGCACGCGGCGAGCGGGATCAACATGGCTACTGCGCCTGCAAAAGCAATGGCACGTGTTCCGAACTTCATTGTTCTTCCTTTCCTCAGTTGCTCATGTGCGTCGCGTCGTTGCTGTTCGCTGCATGAGCTTTGGTAGTTCATAATGTAGCACGATATTTATGTTTACGCAAACATCGATAGAAAATATTGGAAAATCAATATAAAAACTGTTTTCTGTAGCGTGTTGAAATAACGCAAACATATTTATATGCGAACGTGGCTCTGCCTTACATTTGCGTAGGGCAGAGCCACGTTGATCGCGAGATTTCCGGTGGTATTTCAGGACTTCAACACGATTGCGCCGTTCGGCTCGAGCGTGATCTGGTCCGCGCTGATATCGGCGTAACTGGAGACGACGACCTCACCGAGTGGATTGTGCACGTTCACAACGTGCGACGTGCGGTTGAACACGAATTCGAACGTCGCATCGTCACTCACGCGCGTCACGCGCAGCAGATCGCCGGACTGCGGCGAATCGTCGCAGTCGACGCCGAGCGCTTCGCACAGTTTCGGCAGACTCTTCGCAATGCCGTCTTTGCCGAGTTTGCCGGCGATATAGGCGGCCGCGCCGTCTTCGTAGGGGTGAACGGTTATCGCGGCGCGTCCGTTCATGCCGCTTTGCTGCGGGGCGTCGAACGTCGCAAGCACCTGAGTGTTCGGCTCGGTCGACGTGATCACATCGGCGATGTCGTGCACCACGGTGCCGTTGCTCACATCGAGGTGATCGAGTGCGCCCGGGAACATGTCGGTGAGCGGGCAGTGCTCTTCAATGCGCACGCCGGCGATGTCGCCTATCAATCCTGGCCATCCGCCGAGGTAGAGATGATCATGCTCGTCGGCTATCGCGCTGTAGTAGGTGATGAACGCCTTGCCTCCGCCTGCCACGAACGCGCGCAGACGTTGCGCGGTATCTTCGTTCATCAAATACACGCAGGGGATCACGACGGCATCGTAGGTGTCCCAATCCGCGCGGATCGGCAGAACGTCGGCGGTGATGCCGCGGTCGGCGAACGCGGCGAACCAATCGAGCGGTTCGCTCCATTCGCGCACATGCTGCGTCGGCGTGGTCGAATGCTCGGTGGCCCATTCCGATTCGACGTCATAGACGATCGCCACCGGTGCCTTCGCCAGCTTCGAACTGAGAATCCCGGCGTCGGTGAGCGCCTGCAAATCAGTGCCGAGCTCGCACACGTCACGGTAGATCTGCGAGTTCTCGCCGGCCACCGGCAGCATCGCCGAGTGGAACTTCTCCGCACCGGCACGCGATTGCCGCCACTGGAAGTAGCAGATCGCGTTCGCGCCCATGGCAGTATGTGCGAGCGAGTCGCGGATGAGTTGCCCCGGCTCTTTGCGCGGGTTCACCTCACGCCAGTTCACCGCCGAAGTGGATTGCTCCATCAGGAACCACGGTTCTTTGCGCGAAATGCCGTCCACCAGCGACGACGAATAGGCGAGCTCGTCGAGATGCCAGTCACCGGGGGTGAAATAGTGGTCGTTCGACACGAAATCGACCTCGTTGCCCCAGTCGTCGTAGTCAAGTGCGCTGAACGACGCCGACACCATGAAATTGGTGGTCAACGGAATGTTCGGTGTGATCTGTGCCAGAGTGTCGCGCTCCGCGCAATAGAACTCTTTGAGCGCATCCGAACTGAACCTCTTGAAGTCGAGCAATCTGCCGGGGTTCGTGAAGTTGCCGTCACCGATGAAACGCGGAGGAATGATCTCGTCGAAATCGTTGAGACGCTGTGCCCAGAAGTTCGTGCCCCATGCATCGTTCACATTGTCGATCGTGCCATATTTCTTCTTGCACCACTGCTGGAAGGCATGCATCGCATCGTCTGAATAGTCGAAGCGGTTGTGGCAGCCGTATTCATTGCCCACATGCCAGGCGACGATGGCCGGATTATTCTTGTAGTGTTCGGCCATCTCACGGCACATCCTCAACGCGTATTCGCGATACACAGGACTTGTGGGACGCCAATGCTGGCGTGCGCCCGGCCACACGATGTCACCGCGTTCGTCGCGCCACAGCACCTCCGGGTGTTCCTTCGTCAACCACATGGGCGGCGAAGCGGTGGATGTGGCGAGGTCGACGGCGATGCCGGCCGTGTGGAGCTTGCTGATGACGCGATCGAGCCAATCGAATTCGAAATGACCGTCACTCGTTTCGATGTTCGACCAGCTGAAGATGGCGAGCGAAACGATGTTGACGCCGGCCTTCTTCATCAGTCGAATATCTTCGTCCCAATACTCTTCGGGCCATTGGTCGGGGTTGTAGTCTGCCCCATACCAGATTGTATGCTCGTGACCGGCGAGAGGCTGCGGCCAGCGGTGAACACGTCGTTGTATCGATACCATGAAAATCACTGTTCCTAAACGAGGGCGGCATATTCGCCGTGCGGTCTTGCACATGAATATGCCGCCAGAAATTGATATGTGAACTTGTCAGTGTGCTTTCGTGGAGCTTGAACTCACTCCTTGACTGCGCCTGCGGCGAGGCCGGACTGCCAGTACTTCTGCAGGAGCAGGAAGGCGACGACCAGCGGGATGATCGTGATGAGCGAGCCGGTGATCACCAGGTTCTGGATGGCCTGGCCGCCTGCGGTGGACGCCTGGTCCTTCCACTGATTCAAGCCGATCGTCAACGGATACCAGTCGGCGTCCTTCAACATGATCAACGGCAGGAAGTAGTTGTTCCACGTCGCCACAATCGTGAACAGCGAGCAGGTGACTATGCCAGGGGAAAGCAATGGCAGGGCGACGGTGAAGAAGGTGCGAGCCTCGCTTGCGCCGTCAACGCGCGCAGCTTCGAGCAGTTCGGTCGGCACGGCCTGCTCGGAGAAGATCCACATCAAATACAAGCCGAATGGGCTGATAAGGCTTGGAATGATCATTGCCCACGGGGTGTTGGTGAGCCCCAGCTTGGCGAAGAGCAGGAACTGAGGAACAGCCAATGCAATGCCAGGAACCGAGATCGCGCCGATGATCACGGCGAACACGGCTTTGCGCCCCGGGAAGCGGAACTTGGCCAATGCGTAGCCACCCATGATGGCGAGCAATGTGGCGCCACCAGCGCCGACGATCACATAGAACAGGGTGTTGAGGAACCAGCGTCCGAAGATGCCGTCCTGGTAGGTGAACACCGTCTTGATGTTGTCCCACAGCGCGAACGTTTTGCCGAAGCCAAGGCCGAACGTCGACGTGAAGTCGGCCTGCGTCTTCGTGGCGTTGATGAGCAAATACGCGAATGGGAACAGGCAGTAGATCGCGAAGATCGAGCACAGGACGGTGAGCAATGTGGAACGGCGTGGATTCGCCACGTTCTGGAAGCCGGTCTTCTGTGCGCGCTTGCGCTCGGCCTTTTCGTCGCGAGCAATCCTGCGCTGACGCTGGCGTTCAGCCTTGCGGGCTTCGCGTTCCCTCGTGTTGTCGTTAACAGTAATGTCAGTCATAATACAAACTCCTCACACAAACGGCCGATTACTTCATTTGATCTTTCATGCTGCGCAGCTGCACTGCGTATGCGATCGCCATCGTGATGATTGCCATGACGATGGCCAGCGCTGCGGCATAATTGCTCTGGTTTCCGGAGAAGCTCAGGTTGTATGCATACATATTCGGGGTGTAGTACGTGGTGATCACGTTGCCTGGCACCATGTTCTGCATGATGCTCGGCTCGTTGAACAGCTGGAACGAACCGATGATCGAGAAGATCACCGTGATGGCGAGGGAACCGCTCAGCTCAGGCAGTTTAATACTTTTGACGATCTGCCATTCGCTCGCGCCATCGATCGAAGCCGCTTCGTAAAGCGAGTGCGGGATCGTGGACAGGGCGCTGTAGAAGATCAGCATGTTGTAGCCGGTGTATTCCCACGTGTTGATGTTGCCGATGGCGGCGAGCAGCACGTCAGGCGAGAGCACGTTGATGTGCGTGCCGAGCCAGGAGTTAAGCGATCCGACCAGGCCGTATTTCGTGCCATACATGAACGCCCAGATCAACGTCGAGACGACGGCCGGCACTGCGTAGGGGAGGAACGTCGAAATGCGGAAGAACTTCATGCCGTGCAGTTTCATCGAGTCAAGCGCGAGGGCCATGAGTGCGGCCAACAGCAGCATGATCGGCACCTGAATGACGGTGAAGAGCGCTACGCGCCCGACTGAACTCCAGAACAGCGGGTCGTGGAACAAGCGAACGTAGTTGGCGAATCCGACGAACTGATTGCCACCGATCATCTTGTGCTGGAAGAACGAAATGTAGATTGCGTAGATGATCGGAATGATGAAGACGAACATGAACACCGCGGCGAACGGCCAGAGGAATTTCCAACCGCGCCAATCGGCGTGGTGTTTGTTCTCAGGCACATTGGCCGATGGCGTTGCTGTCGTGACCGATGCGCCAACCGTTGCGTTGACGTCGGTTGCCGATTGAGTTATTGAAGTCATGACCTCTCCTTCGAGGTATCCGTAGCCTGCGGTCGTCGCTGACCGGCAGTGTGCGGAATCTCACATCAATGTCTATCAATTAATGTTTACGTAAACATAATACACACATATTGGAAAATCAGTCAAATCGAGATGTAGAATTTTTGAGAAAACGCCGTATGGTTACGCAAACAGTTGCAATCACTGGTATATTGAATACAGATGTTGAAAGCGCGACTATGGCGTCGCGCAACAAGTGTGAATCATTGTGACCCCGTGCGAGAATTGTTTGGTTTACGTGCGGAAAGAAAGGGGGAGCCGTGAAAAGGGCGAGCTCCGTGTCGATGCGAGATGTGGCGAAATTGGCGGGGGTGTCTTCGCAAACGGTCTCGCGTGTGGCGAACAACAACAGCGATGTGCGTCCTGAAACCCGCATTCGCGTGGAGCAGGCGATGGAGGAGCTCGGCTACAGGCCGAACTACGCGGCGCGTGCGCTGAAGCATGGCACGTTCAAAGATGTGGGCGTCGTGCTGTTCGACATGACGGCGTTCGGCAACGCGCATATTCTCAACGGCATCGTCAACGCGGCGCGAGATCACGGTTTCGCCACGACGATCCGCGCGTTCGAATCCGGTTCACCGGCTACATTGCAGAACGCGATCGATCAGATGAAAACGTTGCCCGTCGACGGCGTCGTCTTCATCCTCGAGCAGAAAGTTGCCGACTTCAACACGTTCAAGCCGACCGCCGACCTGCCAGTCGTGCTGATCTCCGAAGAGCCGGCAAACCATTGCCCGACGATCGACACCGACCAATACGGCACGTCGGTGACGCTCGTCGACTATCTGCTCTCGAAGGGGCACAAGAACGTCTACCACATCGCAGGGCCGTCGTATTCGGTGGCTGCGCAGAGCCGCAAACGCGGGTGGGAAGACATTCTGAGGCAAAAGGGCATCGCCCCGCCATCGCTCTACATAGGTGACTGGGATGCAGACAGCGGGTATCAGGCGGGGCTCGCGTTGGCGCACGAGCCCGATTGCACGGCCGTGTATGCGGCGAACGACCAAATGGCCTACGGTTGCATTCTCGGCTTGCGCGCCGCAGGTAAACGCGTGCCGGAAGACGTGAGCGTCGTGGGCGTCGATGATTCGCTGCGCGGCGTCGTGCCAAGGCTTGGTTTGACGACGATGCACGCCAAATTCAACGAGCTTGGGCGTGAGTCTTTCGAAATGGTGTTGCGCCAATGCGACGGCGAAAAACTGCCGGTGGGCGTCAAAACGGTGATCCCGCCCATCCTGGTCGAGCGCGCCTCAGTGCGCGACCTCAATGCGGAGTAGCGAAATAAGCGATTGTGGAGGAAGGCTTCACAATCGACACGCCGGATTTGCTTAGTTGAGCAATTCGAGTAATATTAACACCTGTTGTCACGATGGAAGCATCGGGAAACAACGGCCGCGTAGCTCAGTTGGTTAGAGCGCCGCCCTGTCACGGCGGAGGTCACCGGTTCAAGTCCGGCCGTGGTCGCTAGGTCTTAAGAAACCTAGTGGGTCTTAAGATTAAGGCCGCGTAGCTCAGTT
>NZ_WNLP01000005.1 GCF_009727065.1 Bifidobacterium canis | reverse complement strand
TCAGCAAATAAGTCTTTGCAAGAGCAAGTAAAGCATATGATTCCTTGAAAAACCGAATATTGAACAGATCGAGTCTGCTTATACCCAAGGAAAGATAAGCTAGATGATATCGCTGAAAAGTGAATGGATTGTCCAATACCTTTGAGATGCTTCCAAGCTTCTTGGGGTCGGGGCAATCGCGCACATATGCTGTTATGGCTATGACCACTTCTGAAATGAGGTCATCAGGCGGTCTTATTGGCTCAATTGGAGAAATGACAGCAGATAATGGTGTCATACATATTGGGGATTTTCAATCGAATCAAACATACTTAGCATATGGAAGCGGTGATCGTTCCGCGGATATGGGCAGAATCTTTGCCGATGAGGGTCCATTACATATGTCATTTGATATTCGTGATCTTGCAGTCTTCCCAGATACTGGGCAAGCAGCGACATCAATTCGATCAATCTGGAATCGAACCCCATGGGGGCAGAACACCACATTAGACGGAGTGGTGATGGTTGATCCTGTTTTGTGCAGGAACTCGTGAAAATTAGTGGCAATGTTGTTCTACCTAACGGCACAACTCTCACGGGTGATAATACTGCTGAATACTTACTGAATACGGTTTATAAACAGTATGGCAATGCCGCAGCAGAGACAGATGCCATATTTGGTCTGGCTGCTGCACAAGTTCTGAGCAACATGTTCAAGAACATCAATGTCAGCAAGCTTGCCAGTGTCGGAACCACGATGAATACCATGGCAAAAGAACGGCACTTCTCCATGTATGTGTTTGACGAAAACCTTGAAAAACTATTCAGCAGGCAGGATTCACCGCTACTACTCCAAATAGTGCGGAGAATCCGTCTGTGGGCATTTATTTGACAGAGCAAAATCCGTCAAAGATGGGTTGGTACATCAAGCGCACTACAAAAGTGACCACTGTTTCGTGCGACTCGTCTAAGGGCACTACTTACCATGTCGAATATACGCTGAACAATACGCTCAAGGAGTCTGAAGCGTCTCAGTTGCCGAGTTACATTGTCAATACAGGGCAAGATCTTGGTTTTGGTATTGAAAAGATTCTCTTCTACCCGCCAAAAGATGGCAGCATAACTAATTTGGTCATGCTCAATGGATCTACAGATGCAGTAAAACAAGACACATTGGACGGTAACAAAATTTACCGAACGACTGTGCGCCTTGCGCCAGAGCAGAGAGTGACATATTCATTCGATGTTACTGTCTCACCAAAGGCACAATCCAAACTCGCGATAGATCAGACCCCTATGGGATGGGTTGATACAGGGGTGGTATATGAAGGGGAAACTTGCTCAACTGAGCAAAAGAAGTAGGCACTGACTCGTGGCGTGCATGCATCAGTTGGATGCATGCACGCCACGAGTAGTTTCCAAGGCACTCGCAATATCAGCAATAGCGTATCCGATCTGATCATGGGCAGTTTGGAAAGCTTGGAAATCCTTGCGATACGGGTCTTCGATATCGGTTGCTGTAGGAACCATATGACGTACCATCGAAGAGTTATACATGACTTCGTTCATACGATCTTCGATAGTGTCGCTTTTAAGTAGATTATTCTGTTCAAAGTACTTGCATAGATTTGCAAAATCATTGAGTAAATAGGTTCTAGTTCGAACGCGTGGAGCGAGAGTCACAATTTTCTTACGCTGGTGTTCGGTAAAACACAAGATCAGGTCATTGCTTAATGCGATCTGGGGAGTCAGTCGCTTGGAGCGGAATTGGCTGGCATCAATGCCGTCGCGAGCCATCAACGTCGCGCTTGATGGGTCAATTGGGCTGTTAATAAGACCATGCGTGCCAGCACTGTCAGCGATAATGCTGGTGTCATGGAAGAACAATGGAAACATCAGTTCGCCCATGGGGGAGCGGCAAATATTGCCAGTGCAGACAAAAAGAACTTTCATCTTATTCCCTTCCCTGACTCAATGAGGCTCTGCCATTCATCTTCATCAGGATGAAATATCCGCCGTTAACTGTTATTTATGTCTTATCTCTTCTTGGATATCAACTAATAATAGTGTGTATAGTCTACTAATAAAATTATTCATCAGTGATTTTCAAATGAAATTCACATGGCTATTCTATTCAGCTGCCGTGTATATGCGATATGGTTGAAAACATGAGTGTTCCGCTGATTCTTGCCTCAAAGTCCAAACCGCGTCGTGATCTGCTGTTTCATGCTGGTATTTGCCCGACCATTCGTGTGTCTCACGTTGACGAACCTGCTGCAGTGGCTCAGACTGCCGCCGAAGCTGGCGTGAGCGTTGAGGATTTCCCGATCTCCTCGCAGGTCATGGTGCTGGCTCAAGCGAAAGCGAATGCTGTGTATCAAGCGTACAAGGATGTTGCCGATGTTGCACGACAGGCTCGCGGCAACGAGGTGACAGGCTTCCCGCTGCAGGCGGCAGACGATGATGCCCGAGCAGATTTTGACAGTACTCAAACTCGAGACTTCTCTGGTGTAAGCTTCCCGATGCGTAGCGAGCCAATTCAGAACTCAGCGGCTGAGCGCAATGGGTTGACTGATGCAAAAGTTGGACCACTCATTCTGGGCTGCGATTCTATGTTCCTGTTTGACGGCCAGGCATATGGCAAGCCACACACGCCACAGGTCGCACGCGAACGACTTGAACGGATGAGCGGTGCTACCGGAGAGCTCTTCACTGGTCATTGCATGATCGACTTTGCGTCCGGCAAGGTTGAAACTGGCGTGAGCCGCGCAGTGATCCACTTTGCTGAGTTTTCAGAGAAGATGATCGATCGCTACATTGCGACAGGAGAACCGTTGGAAGTGGCTGGATCCTTTACTCTTGACGGTTTCGGTGGTGCATACATCGACAGCATCGAGGGCGACCCGAGCGGCATCATTGGTCTGAGTCTGCCTCTGGCTCGCCAGCTCACTGAGAAACTTGGCGTCGATTGGACTGATTTGTGGAACGTGGCACGTGATGATCGCTTCCCGCAGCCGCTGAGCAGTGTCAAAGCTCTGCCTCCAAAAGAGAACATTCACCAGCCTGGTGATGGTTGGGTTGATTGTGCATGTGGGCGCAAGCATTGGGGCACGAATGGTGCCGCAGGAGTGCTGTTGGCTCGCCGTGACCCACAGACCGGCAAGGTGACCGATGTGGTGATGCAGCATCGTGCTGTATGGAGTGCAGAGGGTGGAACATGGGGCATCCCTGGCGGTGCAATCGCTGACGGTGAGAGCCCGATCGAAGGTGCGTTGCGTGAGTCCTATGAGGAAGCGAACATTACACCTGCCGACATCGAGGTGGTTGGCTCGTACTGTGAGGATCACGGTCCTTGGAGCTACACAACGGTATTCGCGTTCGAAAAGCCAGGTCATGAGGTGCATCCACGCGCTAACGATGACGAAAGCGTGGAAATCGAATGGGTGCCAATCGACGAGGTGCCGAACCTGAAGCTCCTCACTGCGTTGAGAGCAGATTGGCCAACGTTTAGAAAGGAACTAACCCTTTTATGATTCGACTCCTGATGGCATATCTTAGGTGCTACTGGTAGTAGTTGACAAAGGTCTTTATGAGTGTATGAATTCTTGCGATAAAGATGATTTTGTAAAAATATTGCATTGGAAACGTAATTAATGATAAAAATTAAAGATTTTTAAAAGTATTAATTAGAATAGACTACGTATATAGTTATATTTTTATTATACGTATCCCTATATATAATGCTGTGGAATAAATCGAAGTCTGTCGGCTGAAAGTACGAATGAGGTGTGATGGCAGAGGAAACCCCTAAAAAGAGCATGTCATTCCTGAAGGCGTCAGCCATTCAGTTCACGTCGAAATACCTCAACGTTGCTTTGCAGCTGGTGTTGACTGCTGTGCTTGCTCGTTTGCTCACACCGGAAGAGTACGGCGTGATGGCGGGTATCACCATCTTCACCAGTTTGTTCTCCATTCTCGCAGAGATGGGATTCGGCCCTGCCATCATTCAGTTCAAGCAACTGAAAAGTGAGGACTACGGTGGCATCTTCATTTTCTCGATCATCATTGGCACTGTGATCGCCATCGCTTTCGGTTTGATGGGCTACCCGATTTCATGGTTCTTCAATGATGCTTCATATGTACCTTTGTGTTTCCTCACCGTCATCTCAGTGTTCTTCAACGCTATCAACATGGTGCCGAATGGGCTGTTGCTGAAAGACAAGAAGTTCTTCACGATCGGCATTCGCCTGGTGGTCACCACGCTCATCGGTGGAGTGGTCGCCATCATCATGGCTTATAACGGTTTTGGTACCGCGGCTTTGGTGTGGAATCTCAATATCATCGCAATTCTTGTGTTCATCTGGAACTTTATTTCCGTACGCAAACAGTTGAGCTTCCATAACTTGCATATTTTGCAGTCTGTGCATGTTGTGTTGCGATATTCGCTGTATCAAGCTGGCTATAGCATCATCAACTATTTTCTCGTAACACTGATCATCTCATCATTGGCCGGTTCTTTGGTTCTGCTCCGCTCGGACTTTACGACAAGGCGTATAAACTGACTTCTTACCCGATACAGTTCGTGCCCGGCATTCTGGGGTCAGTGCTGCAGCCATATCTTTCCAAATACCAAGATAATAAAGAAAAGCTGTTCTACTACCAGATGTTGCTTGTGCGATTCCTCGCACTTGCTGGCTGTCTTTTCATGTTCATCTGCGTGCTGTGCGGCGACAATATTGTCTACATCATGTATGGTCCGCAATGGAGTGCGTGCGTGCCATTGTTCATTATTCTGGCATGCAGCATTGCGTTCCAGATGGTGATGAATGTGACCGGAGGCATTCTGCAAAGTGCTGGTAGAACCGACCTGTTGTTCCGTCAGGGATTGTTCGCCACTTTGATCATGCTGGCACTCGTATTCATCGGAGGCGTGGGGCGTAATTTATCTATGCTGACCATTTGTGTGAGCGCTGCGTTCTTCTTCCAAATGTTCACGGTGGCGTATTACACTTCGGTGAAAGCGTTTGAACATGGTATGAAGGACTTCCTTCTTCCGGTGCTGCGCATTATCGCGTTGTCGTTGCTTGCGGCTGTACCAGAGTTGATTGTGCGCTACGTTTTCCACTTGTATATTCCGAATGCGTTCGCCAATCTGTTGGTGTATGCCTTGATATACACAGCGCTGTTTGGTGTGGTGTTTACTCTCACAGGCGATCTTAAAGAGTTGTTCCGAGCGATCAAGCGAAAGGCCTGATATGACGGTTAGTGTTGCTTTTACTGTGTCTTCTCTGGGCATGGGTGGCCTTGAGCGTGTAACAACCATTATTGCCAATGCTCTGTCGCAATCTGACGATTGCACGGTGACGCTTATCAATCTTGCGAACAAATCAGAGTACTTTCCGGTACATACTGATAAGTATGTGAAACCTGGCGCGCTTTCATACAACTGGTGGCGTGTGCGACGCAAGGTGCATCAGAAAATGCGTCACAATGATGGCAACTATACTGCAGAGCATTGGGTGCGCAGATTGTTCGGTCAAGGGCGATACGACTATCTGATTTTGAATCCGGACTTCTTCCAGTACTTCGCCCTGATCAAGCAATTGCAGCCGCAGGCGCGCATCTATCTGTGGATGCATAATAACTACGACATATACGTCAATAAATATTTCGCCCAGCAACAGCATCAGCTGAAGCAAGCAGCTTCTGGAGCAGATGGCATTATCTGTTTGGAGCACTACAGCGCAGCCCGCTGGAGTCAGTGGAACAACAATGTTCAGGTGATCCACAATCCACTGACACTCACCAGTCGCGGGCATGTTTCCGATCTGAATTCAAAAACTATTGCATGCACATCCCGTCTGATGCGTGAGCAAAAAGGGCTGGACTACATGGTTGATGTGGCTGAAAGATTGCCACAGGGCTGGCATATCAACATTGCTGGTGATGGTCAAGATCGTGAATGGTTGGAAGCGGAGATCGCCAGAAAAGGACTTGAAAACAAGCTGCATCTGCTAGGTGCATTGGATGATGCTCAGCTTGATGAGCATTATGCTAGTTCAAGCATGTTCCTTAGCCTGAGTCGTTGGGAGGGCTTCTCCCTCGTCACTGTTGAGGCGATGAGCAGGGGGATCCCGGTGATCGCGTTCCGGTTGCCAGCATTGGAAGAGGTCACCGATAATGGCAAGTATGGCATGCTCGTGCCCCTCGGTGATGTCGATGCGATGAGTGAAGCCATCGATGAACTCATCGATGATCACAGTGAAATGGAGCGCTACGCACAGTTGTCACTGGAGCGAGCCAAGGCCTTTGACCTCCACAAGATTGTGCAAGAGTGGAAAAAGTTAGTATTGAACTCTAAAAGTTGATGTAGCACAATGCACGTTAGTGGGGGAGTGGACCGAGGAACTACTATGCGTCATGCGTATTTGATTATGGCTCACAATAACTTCAGCCAGCTCAAGATCTTGTTATCACTGCTGGATGATGAGCGCAATGATATTTATTTGCATATTGATGCGAAAGTGGATCGCGGTGTAATCCCTGATTTGACAGACGTTGTGCATAAGTCAACATTGCAGTTCGTTACACCGATCCCGGTTGTATGGGGAGACTACAGTCAGGTGGCTTGTGAGATGAAGCTGATACAAGCTGCCGTGTCGTCAGGAGAATATGGTTACTTGCACCTGATTTCAGGTATTGACATGCCTCTGAAATCCAATGACGAGATCGCACGATTTTCGAAAACACAATGGCAAAGAGTTTATCGCCTTTGCATATACAGCAATGAATGACGGTCATTCAGATGATATCAAAAATCGCATTGCGCTATACCATCCTTGGCAGAAACAGTTTGGCAAAAGTGATCCGTTTGCCAAGAAAGCGGTTGGCAAAATTCAGAAAATTATTGGGGTCAATCGCCTGCGTAGTGATCCATTTAAAGTCATTGGTAAAGGTAGCAATTGGGTGAGTATCACTCCTGATTTTGCAAATTACTTGATTGCACATGCCGATCTGGTGCACAAAGTGTTCCGCTCGAGCTGTGTGCTGATGAGCTGTTTATGCAGACGATGATTCTCAACTCCCCATTCGCCGGCAATCTCTACCACCCGGTGAGCGCCGATGATAACGGAGATAACCTGCGATTGATCGATTGGAATCGAGGCACGCCATATGTGTTCCGTAGTGCCGATTATGAGGAATTGAAAAATACTCCAGCACTATTCGCGCGCAAGTTTGATGAGAATATCGATGACCGTATCATCAAACGACTACAAAACGATCTCACGCATGAGAACGCTTAGACCCCTATGCTAAATAGTGTCAGTCTCTGTACGAAGGCTTTTCTTCCTCTTCATTCCGAGACTCCAAGGAATAAAGGCACGAATAAGAATGTCTTCGGCGGCGAGCAAAGCCAAGCAGAAGATGGTGAGCAAGATGCCCCATACCCACTGCATGAATATACTGGCATGCGCGCCATCAATATGCAGTACTCGGAAGAACACCATTTTGCCTACATTGAGTGTCAACGCATTCACCACGTAGAAAGACAGTGAATGCCGACCAATGTATTCCAATACGGAATTATGGGTGATCGCTTTCGAAAGGAATACCGCGGCGGCGACACCGGCGAACATGGCCAAAGCATCAAGAACAGCTCTACCTGCGGTTGATTCCATGCTCAGACCTATGACTGCCACTGTGACGAATACTGCCGTGAACACCACGAAGAAGCCGAACGTTGCAGCTCGATGGATCGGGGATCGAAGGGCTTTCTTGCATGCGATGCCGAGCAGAATAAATCCAGCCACTTCCAGACCATTCATGCCTGAACCGCTGAAAATGCGGAACGGTAGAATCACATTGGGAAACAGTGTGCTCAACGTCAGTGAGACGGCGATAAGAGCCAAGCCGGAACCAACATATTGGTACTGTGTCGTGAACTTCCGGTCAAGCGGGTACGCAATCAGTTCGCCGATGAAGTATGCCCACAGGAACCATAATCCGGAACCATTGATGAGCACATCATAGAATTGCATCCATATGTTCGACGTGTAGTCGTGATTGGCCTGAAGGCCCGATGCTATGCCGGGCGCGATCAATGTCACCAGTGGTTTTGCAAGAAAATACAGCGAAAACACATAGTACGGGATGAGCAGAGTTTGTGCTTTGCGTTTGAGGAAGTCGGGGAAGCTCCTGCGCGAACTGAATGTGAGGCCACCAAGGAAGAAGAAGAGCGGCATGTGGAATAGGTAGATGAAGTTGATGGGAGTGTCGAGCGCAGGCAACCACACGCTCTGCCCGTCTCCATTACGAATATGCCCGAATGAAACGAGGATGATGCCGATTCCCTTGGCTATGTCAATCCAATGAATTCGTGTTGTGCTTCGATTGCTGGTCAGCTCTGTGGATGGTTTGTGAGCCGTTGCGTCAGTGGTGAGTGCGGTAGACATGAAAGCAGTTCGTTCCTCGGAACAATATCGGGTTGACTATTAGATACTTGCAGTGTACATGCAGCGCTAACCGTGAAAAGATGCCTCAGCATGGAAGTCTATGCTGAGGCATCTAGTCGAATTCTTTATCGATGGTTATCGCTTGCCGGCATACAGTTGCCCGTCGATCTCCTTGGCGAACACTTTGTTGACCTGCGGGCGCACGACTTTCATCGATGGGGTCAGGCACTTGTTCTCCTGCGAGAATGTGGTGGGCAGCACGATGAACTTGCGCACGGATTCTGCGCGGGAAACATCGGCGTTGGCGCGGTCGACGTATTTCTGGATCTCAGCGGCGACCTCCGGCAGTGCTGCGGCCTGTTCGATGGTCAGATCTGCCGGCAGCTTCTGCGTGGGCAGCCAGCTGACGAGGCCCTCCTGATCCAGCGTGATGACGGCACCGACGAACGGACGCCCATCGCCGACCACGACGGCGTGCTCGACGATCGGGCAGTTGCTGATCTCCTGCTCCATCGGGATCGGGGAGACGTTTTTGCCGCCTGCCGTGATAATGATGTCTTTGGCACGGCCGGTCAGCGTGATGTGGCCTTCGTCATCAATGGAGGCGAGGTCACCGGTGCGCAGCCAGCCGTCCTCGGTGAACGCTTCAGCGGTTTTCTCCGGCAGGTTGTGGTAGCCGAGGAACACGTTCTGACCCTTGGCTTCAAGCTCGCCGGTGTCGGAGATGCGCACGGAGGAGCCTGGAACAGGCTGGCCGACCGTGCCCAGCACGTTGTCATGCACACGGGTGAACGCGAATGGAGCGGCGGTTTCGGTCAGGCCATAGCCCTGAATCATCGTCAAGCCGATGCCGTTGAAGAACAATGCCAGATTGCGGTCGAGTGGAGCGCCGCCACAGGCCAAATACTTGATGCGCGAGCCGAAGGCGCTGCGGATAGTCGAATACACAAGGCGCTCATACATCGCATGTTCGGCTTTCTGCTTGGCGGTTGGTTCGATGCCGGCCTGCTTCATCTCAGTCCATTCGCGTGCAAACGCAACGGCGCGCGTGAACAGGCGACCCTTCCAGCCGGTGCCTGCCTTGCGGGAGGCTGCATTGTACACCTTTTCGAACACACGAGGCACGGCTAGCACGAACGTCGGCTCGAACACCTGCATGTCGTGAGGCAGCGTCTTGGTGCTTGGCAGGTAACCGAGCACACCCTCTTCGGAAGTGAAGGCGAAGTACTGAATGAAGCGTGCGAAGCAGTGGGCGAGCGGCAGGAACAGAAGCAGGCGCGACTTGCCTTCAAGCACCTCAGGCACACAGTCAGCGGCAGCGCGTGTGATGCTCACGAAATTGCGGTGCGAGAGCTCAGCGCCCTTCGGAGCTCCGGTCGAACCGGAGGTGTAAACGATCGTCGCCAAATCATCAGCACCGACACTGGCGATGCGTTCGTCGAGCTCCTCACTCGAAACCATCACGCCCAAGCCTTCCAAAGCCTGAACCGCGTTGGCGTCGAGCATCAGAATGCGCTCCAAGCTCGGGCAGTGGTCGAGCACGGAATCTAAGCGGTCGAAGCGCTCCTGATTGTCGGCAATCGCGAGCTTCACATTGGAATCATTGAGAATACGTTCCGCCTGCGGAGCGGAGTCGGTGTCATAAATCGGCACAGTCACCGCACCAATCGCAGCCAAAGCGAAGTCGAGCAGTCCCCATTCCACGCGCGTCGCGGAGAAAATAGTCACCGCGTCGCCCTTCTCGATGCCGAAGGCGATCAAACCCTTGGCGATCGCGCGCACGCGCTCATTGAACTCGCCGGCGGTGAGCTTGCTCCAGCTGCCGTCCGCCTCCTTGTTCTCAGTGAGCGGCGAATCCTCGCCGGAGCGCGCAATGCGGTCGGTGAGCAGAGAATAGATGGTTTCATCATTGCGAACGGTGAGCGCAGGGCCCGGCGTCGTGTATTCGGTAAGCATAAGAGCAATAATCCTTGTTCTAAATCCCTCAACGGTTTCCGCGAGCAAGTTTAAGTTACGCACGCGTAGCCTGCATTGTGGGCTCCGACAACAGTTTGCGAGATTGATTGTTGAGATTGCACAATCACCAACACTCACTGGTGTTGAGTCAAGTGCGCGCAATGTGTGATATCACACGAAAATAACACTGTTATTCACGCGCCGAAACTGCTAGATTGGCACATGGTTTCCTGAACGAGGCAAAGAGTAGGGAAGATGCATGCTAGATAGACGTCTGTTTTCGATTGCGCCGGGCGTGCGCAAATACGTCGCCGCGAAAGCGCTGTGCCTGTGGATTGGGTTGCTCGCGGATATCGCGTTGTCGGTGACTGCAGTGTCGCTCATCGGAGCGGTGCTGTGGCCAGGCTCGTCGCCGGTCATGCTGCCGGCTTCCACGATATGGCAGTACGTGCTCGTGTTCTGCGTGATCGCGTTCGTGCGCTTCCTCGCACATTATTTCGGCGCGCGGTTCGGCACCGAAGCTGCGGAGCGCGTCAAACTCGGGTTGCGCCGCGCGCTCTACAACAAGTTGCTCGAACTCGGCCCGTCATACAGGCAGCATGTGAGCACGGCGACGATCGTGCAGCTGATGGGCGAGGGCGTCGACCAAGTGCAGAGTTTCTACGAGCGCTTCCTGCCGCAGCTGTTCTACGCGGTGCTCGCTCCGCTGACACTGTTCGCAGTGGTTGCGCCGATCAATCTGCCCACGGCAACCGTGCTGCTGGTGTGCGCACCGCTGATCGTGATCATCGTGGGCATGGTGGCGATGCGCGCGTCCCGCGTATTCAAGAAATACTGGGGACGTTACACCGACATGGGTTCCGCGTTCCTCGACAATCTGCAGGGACTGGAGACGCTGAAGACGTTCGACGCGGACGACACCGCCGCGAACAAGATGAACGAGGAGGCTGAACAGTTCCGTGTGATGACGATGCGCGTGCTGCAGATTCAGCTGCGCTCGCTCACTGCCATGGATGTGGTGGCATACGGTGGCGCGGCGGCTGGCATCGGCACCGCGATCTGGCAGTTCCTGCACAACGGCGGCACTGCGTTCAACTCCGCGTTTGCCCCGCTCGTCGTGTTCGACGGCCCGCACCTGACTTTGGCTGGCGTGCTGCTGATCGTGCTGCTCTCCGCCTCGTTCTTCCTGCCGCTTCGTCAGCTCGGCTCGTATTTCCACGTCGCGATGAACGGCATGACGTCGAGCAAGAAGATCTTCGCTTTGCTCGACACTGATGCTCCGCAGTACGGCACGCAGGAGATCTACGGCGATTCGATCAGCGTTCGCATCCGCAACCTCGGCTTCATCTACGGTGATGAGGAGCAAGACACTCCGGCGCTGCAGAAAGTGACGCTTGACCTGCCGGCCCAGTCGATGACCGCGATCGTCGGCGAATCCGGTTCCGGCAAATCGACGCTCGCCGCATTGATCGCAGGTGAGCTGGAGGGCTACGCTGGTTCGCTGCAGTTCGTAGTGAACGGCGAGCCCGTGGAAGTACACGATCTCACTGAAAGTTCGCTTATGGACGCGGTGTCGTTCGTGGGCGCTCGCAGTCACCTGTTCGTGGGAACATTGCGAGACAATCTGGCGATGGCTGCGCCGGATGCCACCGAACAGCAGATGTTCCACGCGCTCGAACTTGCTCATATCGATGATTTCGTGCGCGAACAACCTGGCATGCTTGATATGCCGCTCGACCCGGCGCAACTCTCCGGTGGTCAACGCCAGCGCATCGCCGTCGCGCGAGCGCTGCTGCATGATGCGCCGATCATGATTTTCGACGAGGCGACCAGCAGTGTTGACGCTGCTTCCGAGGCGCTGATTATGCAGACTGTGCACGAGCTGGCTCGCACGAAGACGGTTATCGTTGTGACGCACCGCCTCGCTGACGCCAAGGATGCCGATATGATCGCCGTGTTCGACCATGGGCATTGCGTGGAAACTGGCACGCATGATTCGCTGATGTCCGTTGATGGTCAGTATGCGAAGATGTTCAACGCGCAGGCCGCCGTCGAGCAGGTCGGCAAACGTGCTGATGCGAGTGGATTGCGCTATGCGGACGCCACTGTTGCGGCGAATGAGATCGCCGCTGCTGGCGCGAACTCCGACTCGGCCACTGCTCACAGCGGCGGTGCGAATAGTGTGGATTTGAGCGCTGACGAGTCGATGACCACCTCGCAGGTGATCCGCCGACTCCTCGCACAGGTCGGTTCACTGCGCCCGCTGATGGTTCTCGCATGCTGCTTCGGCGTGCTCGGGCACTTGGCTGCCACATTCATGCCGGTGTTCGGCATCATGGCAGGCTTCGCCGCTTTCGGCCACCCCGTGTGGGGCTTGAGCACTGGTTGGGCGATCGGACTGATGATCGTATGCGCGCTGATTCGCGGACTGATGGCATATTGCGAGCAATACATGAACCACAACCTCGCGTTCCGCTTGCTCGCACTGTTCCGCGAGCGCGCGTTCGCCGCGCTCCGCAGACTTGCTCCAGCGGCGCTCGCGAACAAAGGCAAAGGCGACATGATCGCATTGATCACCACCGACGTCGAGCTGCTCGAGATCTTCTTCGCGCACACGATTTCGCCGACGATCATCGCGATTTCCACAACGATTCTCTACACCGTCGCACTGCTGTTCCTGAACCCATGGTTCGCCTTGCTGCTGGTGTGTGCACATCTGATTCTTGGCGTTGTGATGCCACGCCTCTTCGCGAACGCGCTGCATGGCGTTGGCGGATCGATTCGCAAGGAAAGCGCTGCACTTGATGACCAAGTGCTCGACGATATGCAGGGACTCGACCAGATCATTCGATTCGGTCGTGGAGATTCACGTCTTTCCAGCGTTGTGGCACGTTCGCGTGCGCTGTGGAAGGAACATACACGGCTGAGTGCCCGCAATGGATTGTTCAGCGGATACGACAACGTGGTGGTCATCGCCGTCACCGCATTGGCGGCGTTCATGGTGGTGTGGATGAGCGCCACAGGCGGCGATATCAGCGCCAATGTGACCGCGTTCGTGCTCGTGGTGAGCTCGTTTGGCCCAACGCTGGCATTGAGCGCATTGCCCGCCAACCTGACCCAGACCTTCGCTTCGGCACGCCGCCTGTTCGCGGTGCTCGACGCGAAGCCGGCGGTCGAGGAAACCGGCACGCAGCAGGAAGCCTACAGCGGCATGCATATGGATTCTGTCACGTTCGGTTATGGCAACGGCCAGAACGTGCTGAACGACATCACGATGGACATTCCGGTATCCGGCATCCTCGGCATCCAAGGCCCATCGGGTCGTGGCAAATCCACGTTGTTGAAGCTGCTCATGCGTTACTGGGATCCACAGCAGGGCGTGATCTCGATGTCCGGCACCGCTCTGCCGGCGATCGACGCGCATACGCGTCGCCGTTTGCAGACGATGATGAGCCAGGAAACCTATCTGTTCGACGGTACGATCGCCGACAACCTGCGTATCGCCAACCCCGATGCGACGGATCAGGAACTCTACACCGCCTTGCAGAAGGCGTCGATCTCCTCACTGATCGACGATCTTCCAGATGGCATCGATACGCGCGTCGGAGAATTGGGCGACAGACTCTCCGAAGGCGAGCGCCAGCGCATCGGTTTGGCTCGCATGTTCCTGCGTGACGCCGACCTCTACCTGTTCGACGAGCCAACGAGCCGCCTCGATTCACTGAACGAAGCGTATATTCTTCAGTCGATCAACGCGCTCGTCTCCGAGCACAATGCGGCGGTAGTCCTCGTCTCGCACCGTGATTCCACGATGCGAGTGGCCGACGACGTGCTCGAGGTCTAAGCAACGGTTCTAGATGCGAAGTGAGGTTGTGCAGGATAACCTGCACAACCTCACCGTTATTATTGCTGCGCTTCTTCTTTGCTGATGTAACGTTTTTGTATGCTTGCGATCTTGCGAGTAAGGAATCCATAGAAGCGCTCGAACAGCTTGCCCCTATGCTTATCAATAGTCAGTTTGAACAATCCTTGGCGAATGAGATCGAGTATCAGGCATCCGACATAGATGATCAGAATGGCTAGAAGACCAGTCAAGATCGACCATGCGCCGTTGTATACGCGAGGCATGGGGAACAGTGAAGCCCATGTCGCTTGTATTGAAGGGTAGGTGTGAATCAAATAAATGCCGAATGCTGATCCAGCCAAAACATTCACGAATTTGGAGTGCCAACTCATCTTGCTAAAGAGCACGAAAAGCGCGAATCCCATCATCACCTCGGTGATCATCCAGTGATCGAATGGGAAGTTCTGCAAAGTCAGTTTTTGCCAGTGTGCAAATACAAAATGTTGGCCAAGAGCCAGTATAACGTATTGACTGCGAAGCCTCCTGCGATGATTGTAGCGCATGTTTTGACGGAGAACTCTCGCATGTACCACTTGTAGTACGAAATTAAAATCGCTAAATAGATGAATACGAACACTGATTTTTCAGTGAGGTTGAAAGTGAATTGTGGGATCAAACCGGCTACGCCCCACAGCAACAGCACACTCAATGCCAAAGTACCATGCAGTTTTTACTGAGCGCACGCAATCCTCGTGAAAGGTAAGGGAGGAACAGAAGGAACAATGCATAACTTGTGGGGTACCACCATAAATTCATTGAGATTGGCAGTATGGATTGAATTCCTACGTATGTAATGCCTCCCGAATATACGCCTGTGCGATGTAGCACTAAAGTCACAACGAAAAGAGTGAGGCTCCAGAATAGCAGTTCACGTTCAAGCAGCCAGATGCGTTTGAATGAGTTTTTAATAGTGAGATTTCGGTCAAGTAAGAACCATACTGAGATGGTGAAGAACACGACGTCTCCGATCCAGCCACCACCCATATAGATCACTTGATACATGAACTTGGTGATCGAAAGCGGTTGAGCTGCAACCCATTCACCATACTGACCAGGTTCAGCGCCGCGCACGAAATGGCATCCGACGATCATAAGCATCGAAAGCAGGCGTAGCAACTCAATACTCGAATTGCGAATGTTGCCGGTCACCGAAGATTCGATATGCTCATGTGCCATGTGAGTCTCTTCCCTCTCCTCCGCTACGATTTCATGTGCTTTCAAAATGCGAAACATATATGAACAGAATATTAGACAGACTGTGCGAATAAGGCTCTGCAGAAAATGCCGTACTTTACAAAAGTTAATTAATTATGTGTAAATAGGTGTTGATCTCTGTGGATGCTGACCTGAACAGCTACATTACAATCAATGGCGTATTGTATGTATGCTGGGATGTTCATGTTGCAGATATGGGTGCAAAAGGTAGGAGAAAAGACGTATGCGGATGAAGCGTTTCTTCTGGGTGATGATTGGTGTGCTCGTCGCTGCAGCTCTGGTGATCGCAGGGGTTTGGGGTTATAACGTGTTGCAGGGGCGATCAACTGTGCAGAAGCAGCTGGTGAATGGACTGTCGATTGAGCTTCCTGAATATTATGCGGCTGGCATGGTTCTGCAACGAGATCGATCGCTGAAGATTTCCGGTGCAATTGCGAGGCAGAATAATCAGCATGCCGATACTGGTGCGGGCATACAGATGCAGGTCAAGCTGGAACGTGACGGGGAACAGCCGGTTGCAGTAGATGCGCATATCAACGGTGACTCATTTGAGGTCACGCTTCCGGCGATGTCGGGAAGCGTGACTGGCGGAACACTTCTGTTTCTTGTGAATAACACGGTGGTTAAGAAGATTTCCCCAGTCTATGTGGGTGATGTGTTTCTTGCGGCCGGGCAGTCCAATATGGAGATGAACTATAATCAATACTTCTCTACACCAACGTTGCGCACACGCAATATGGGGGAATCTTATACACTTGCTAACCTTCCTCATCTGGTTAACGATCCAAGCATCCATTTTCTTGTGTGCACGCGGTCGGCCTCACTGAGCCACTACCCGCTCATTGAACAAAATCGCGATGGTTGGCTTACTGCGACTGCGCAGAACTCTGAGTATCTTGGCTACCTGCCTCAACTATTCGCGGCGCAACTGACTAAAAAGATCCGAATATCCCAGTGGGCATTATTCAAACGGCTTGGGGAGGAACAACCATTGACCGTCACCTTAAGGGAGGCGACATTTACAACAGCCATATCGCGCCGCTCAAAGGTATGCAGCTAGCGGGGATTCTGTGGTATCAAGGATGCAATGATGCCAAGCTCCTCGATGATGCCTTGCAATATGAAAGCAATTTCGTCGCGCTGATCAATGAATATCGCGATGTTTTTGGGAACAAATCATTGCCGTTCCTATATGTGCAACTGGCACGATATTCGGGTAATGCATATACGCAATATGTACGTCAGGGGCAATTGCAGGCCCTGCGTAGTCCGGGGTTGAATAATACGCACAACGTCGCGATGACAGTTTCTATCGATACCGATAAGGGCACTTCAGTCATGGTGCATCCACTGGGTAAAGATATTATTGCAATGCGTATGGCTTCACAATGGGAGGCCATGCATGCAGGTGAATCGATGGCCAACATGCCAAGTGGCCCGTTGGCCATAAGCATGGAACAGCTTGGCAAAGGTAAAGCGGCCATCAATTTTGCGCCGGGAACCGCTTTAGGATTGCAAACTCGCAAACCAATCTATTCAACAGCCGCCAGCACCCAACATGTGAGCGAGCCGACCTCACAACCGGTGCAAGGAGTGAAAGTGGCGGACTCGTATGGGCACTTTGTTGAAGCTGACGCCCAGATCTCAGGCTCTCAACTTATTGTCTCCTCGAATCAGATCAGCAACATCTCGCAAGTGTCATATTTATGGGACATAGATCCACAAAGCAGCAGTTTGCTCTACAACGGCGAAGACTTGCCCGCCAGCCCCTTCGTGCTCGGCCAATAATTTGCCGGCTACAGCGAGAGGAAGAACTCGTGGAAGCGAGTGTCTTCGGTGATCTCGGGGTGGAAGGCGGTGGCGAGCATCTTGCCTTGCTGCAGGGCGACCACGTTGCCGTTGGTGCGGCACATCACCTGCGCGCGCTCGCCGACGTCGACCACGAACGGTCCGCGAATGAACACGAGCGGAAAGTCGGTTATGACGGCGGCGTGCGAGCCGTCGGCGTCGAACACATTGATATCTTCCGTGGCGGTGAACGATCCGAGCTGGCGGCCGTATGCATTGCGCCTCACGGTGGCATCGAGTGCACCAAAATAGACGTTCGGGTCATTATCCAATCGCTGTGCGAGCAGAATCATGCCGGCGCACGTGCCGAGCACGGGTTTGCCAGCGCTTATATGCTTGGCAATCGGATCGAACAGGCCGGTCGAGCGCAGCAGCTTGCCCTGCGTGGTGCTTTCACCGCCGGGCAGGATCACGCGGTCGATCGAATTGTCGAAGTCCTCGGCTGCGCGCAGCAGTTTCCATTCGGCTCCGAGCTGGTCGAGCATGGCGGCATGTTCGGCGAATGCACCCTGCACGGCGAGAATGCCAGTTACGCCGCTGGCAGCTTGCTGCGCGCCAGCGGAATGCTCTTTGGAGATGTAGGAGACGTCAACAACCATGTGGTTCCAATCGTTTGCCGGTTACTTGCCGATCATTCGCTGATCATTCGCCGCGTGCGGCCATGATCGTTTCGATCTCATCTTCGTTGATGCCCACCATAGCCTCGCCGAGATTGGCGGAAAGACGGGCGAGCAGATCGGCGTCCTGCCAGTTGGCGGTGGCTTGCACGATGGCGGCTGCACGCTTGGCCGGATCACCGGATTTGAAGATGCCCGACCCCACGAACACGCCTTCCGCGCCAAGCTCCATCATCAAGGCTGCGTCAGCTGGGGTGGCGACGCCACCAGCTGCGAAATTGACAACGGGCAGACGCCCGTTATCATGCACGAACTTCGCGAGTTCATATGGCACGGCGAGCTGCTTGGCTGCCTCATACACTTCATCGTCGCGCAGCGAGACGAGTTCGCGAATCTGACGGTTCATCGTGCGCATGTGACGCACTGCCTGAATCACGTCACCGGTGCCCGGCTCGCCTTTCGTGCGGATCATGGATGCGCCTTCCTCGATGCGGCGCAGCGCCTCGCCCAGATTCTTCGCACCGCATACGAACGGCACGTCGAACTGACGCTTGTCGATATGGTACACGTCATCGGCAGGGGAGAGCACCTCGGATTCGTCGATGTAGTCGATCTCGATGGCTTGCAGAATGCGGGCTTCGGCGATGTGACCGATGCGCACTTTGGCCATGACCGGAATGGACACCGCTTCCTGAATGCCGCGGATCATCGCCGGGTCGCTCATGCGGCTCACGCCTCCGGCTGCGCGGATATCTGCCGGAATACGTTCCAGCGCCATGACTGCGCACGCGCCGGCGTCTTCGGCAATGCGTGCCTGCTCCGGGGTGGTGACGTCCATGATGACGCCACCCTTGAGCATCTGCGCGAGATTCTTGTTAAGTTCGTTGCGAGTAGTTTCCATGGGTTCGTTCCCGTTTCTCGTTCTCTCTTGGCTGGATGTGCCGGCGATGCAAGGCAATGCGTCGCGCGGCACTCACCAGAAACACATACCACACAACCTTGTTGCGAAGTGTATTCTGCCCCGATTGTGGGCGCTTCGCCCCTTCGATCGATAGAAAGCTCGTGCGGGGTGCGCCGAGCAACCTGCACATAGATTATTTGGGAATGACCCATATATTTATTAGGGGCGTAAGAGAGACGCTTTCTGACCCGTATAATAGGTTGGTTGGACAGAGAGAAACGCCGCAAATTTCGGGGATTTGTGTGTCTGAATTGACATATTGGTATACCGTTGTATCATTCTATTTAGGTACACAGCTGTACCACTTGAAATAAGAGGAAATACAAGAGAGTCAATCAGTGAATGATCGATGCCGATTGTTCATTGTTTGGTTTTTCTGGATGCGAAAGGGAGCATCAGATGGCAGCACATCGATTTACCCGCGTTCTTGCCTCGGCAGTGGCGCTCGCCACGCTCGTGAGCATGGCCGCCTGCGGCAACAGCAACAGCGGCTCGAAGGGTGACGCAGATAAGGCCGAGCTCGTGTTCTGGGGCTGGGATTCCGGCAACAGCATGAAGCAGCTCATCGCCGACTTCGAAAAAGACAATCCGGGAATCACCGTGAAGTTCAACTCCACCGGCACTGCGTCGAACACGCAGACGGCACTTACGAACGCCATCGCCGCTGGCAAGGGCGCTCCAGACGTGGTGATGCTCGAAGATCCAACGGTGACGCAGTTCGCAGTGACCAACGATCTCGTTGATCTGAGCGCTTATGGTGCCGACAAGGAAGCCGACAAGTTCGCTTCCGGCCCGTGGAGCAAGCTGCAATACAACAACAAGCCGTATGCAATGCCAATCGATTCCGGCCCAGAAATGCTGTTCTACAACAAGGCCGTGTTCGACAAGGCCGGCGTTGACGGTGAGAAGATCAAGACTTGGGACGACTACTATGAGGCCGCCAAGAAGGTGCGCAAGACCGGCGCATACATGACGAACAACTCCGGCAGCGCCATGGAATACCAGCCATTCACCGCTCAGGCATGGCAGGCTGGCGCTCACCCGTGGAAGGTCGATGGTGAGAAGATCACGATCGACATGACCAACGACGAAGGCATGAAGAAATACATCGACTTCCAGCAGAAGCTCATCGACGAAGACTTGGTGAACACGCAGATCTCCAACTGGTCCGATGAATGGAACCGTTCACTCAACGACGGTTCGCTCGCTTCCCTGGTGATCGGCGGTTGGATGCCGATCAACCTGATGAACGGCGCTCCCGACCAGAAGGGCAATTGGCGCGTCACCCAGCTGCCGCAATGGAATGAAGGCGACGAGGTTTCCGCAGAAGATGGCGGTTCCGCACTGGCCATCACCTCGCAGTCGAAGAACCAGGCCGCTGCATACAAGTTCATTCAATACATGACGCTCGGCAATGGTGCCAAGACGATGTCGGAAACCGGCACGTTCCCGGCTCTGAAGTCCATTCTCAACAGCGACTCCTTCACCGATCCGAACACGGAATCCAACAAGAAGACCAACGAGTTCTTCGGTGGCCAGAACGTGAACAAGATCCTTGCCGAGGCTGCGAAGCGCCCGGTCAACGAGTTCCAGTACCTGCCATACAACGCCTTCGCCCAGACCGAGTTCGGTGACGACATCTCTCCTGCATACGGCAAGAAGAAGACGCTGAAGGAAGCCTTCACGGAATACGGCAAGAAGCTGACCGAACACGGAACCCAGCAGGGCTACGACGTGACGAACAACGGCTGAGAGCCGAACGTAGCCACAAGGCATAGAGAGGATAAGTGATAGCAATGAGCGCCACAACAGTTCAAACGGCGGCTTCATCGGAGCCGCGAGTGAATCGCAGACGCCGTGATTGGCGTGGATGGAAGTTCATGTGGCCATTCGCCGCAGTGTTCATGTTCGTCTTCATCATTCCGGTGCTGTATGCAATCTACATCTCGTTCTTCCAGAACCGCATGGTCGGCGGCAACCGCTTCGTAGGATTTGCCAACTACGCCCGACTGTTCCAAGATCCGCTGTTCTGGAGTTCCGTTGGACGCGTGGCGCTCTTCACCGTTGTTCAGGTGCCGATCATGCTGGGTCTCGCCGCATTGATGGCTCTGGCACTCGATTCGATGAAACTGCACGGCATGAAGTTTTTCCGTATCTCTTCCTTCCTGCCTTATGCCGTGCCAGCCGTTGTCTCGACGTTGATCTGGGCGTTCATGTATGGCACGAAATACGGCTTGGTCGGTTCTCTGAACTCGTGGCTCGGCACGCACATCAACGTGCTTTCGCCTGACGTGCTCTTGGCTGCCATCGGCAACATCAACACGTGGGAATACACCGGCTACAACATGCTGATCTTCTACAGCGCGCTCTCCACGATCCCGCACTCGCTCTACGAAGCGGCTTCGATCGATGGCGCGAGTGAATGGCAGATCGTCAAGAGCATCAAACTTCCTGAACTCAAGGGATCGTTGGCGATCACGGTGATCTTCTCGATCATCGGTTCGTTCCAGCTGTTCAACGAGCCGAGCATCATGCAGAACATGGTGCCGGGCAACGTGATCACGAGCTACTACACGCCTAACATGTATGCCTACTCGCTGAGCTTCTCGGGTGGACAGTCGAATTACGCGGCTGCATTGGCTATCGTCATGGCAATCATCACGATGGCGATCGCATACGCAGTACAGCTGAGGAGCATGAAGGAGCAGATGAAATGACCACTGCCACTAAGAATTCCGAAGACGTCATGCACTCGCCACGCGAGGTGCGCAAAATCGAACGTGAACATGAGCGCAAGGTGGCTCGCGACGAGCGAGCGGAACGCAAGCGCGCACGCAAGAGCGGATTCGCCAACGTCGCGAATCCTCGAAAGTCGACGTTGTTGACCATCGTCTGCTCGATCTTCGCGATCTACTGCCTGTTCCCGTTCCTCTACCTGATCATCAACGCGACGAAGACGCAGGCCGACTTCACGTCGACGTTCGGTTTGGGCTTCGGCAAGACGTTCGCGTTGTGGGACAACATCAAGACGGTGTTCACCTACCAGGACGGCATCTTCGGACGCTGGTTCCTCAACACGATCTTCTACGTGGTCATCGGTGCAGGCGGCGCGACATTGCTCGCCATCATGGGTGGCTACGCGCTGGCCAAGTTCCGCTTCCCAGGCCGCAAGGCGATCTTCGCGATCATCATCGGTGCAATTTCGGTTCCTGGCATTGCATTGGCGGTTCCTCAGTTCCTGCTCTTCGCCAAGCTGGGCATCACCAACACTCCGTGGGCAATGATCATCCCGAGCTTGGTGAGCCCGTTCGGTCTCTACTTGATGTGGATCTTCTCCGAACAGGCCGTGCCGACCGAACTGCTTGAGGCAGCCCGAGTCGATGGTGCCGGTGAGATGAGAACGTTCTTCACGGTGTCGCTTCCGCTTCTGGCTCCTGGCATCGTGACGTGCGCCCTGTTCACGATTGTGGCGACGTGGAACAACTACTTCCTGCCGTTGATCATGTTGAAGGACGCCGACTGGTATCCGTTGACGATCGGCTTGAACCAGTGGAAGGACCAGGCATCCACCGCTGGCGGCCAGGCCATCCAGAATCTGGTGATCACCGGCTCGCTCATCACGATCATCCCGCTGGTCGTCGCCTTCCTGCTCCTGCAGAAGTACTGGCAGTCCGGCCTCGCCGCAGGCGCAGTTAAGGAATAAGTGGCACAAAACAACACAAGCAAAACTCGTGGCCGTGTGGTGCCCAACACTGCGCCACACGGCCACTTGTATGCATTCGTAGATTTCAAAATATACAATACTTGTTCAAAACATTCTGAAGGGTTGAGGGGAACATGAGTCGAGAATTCGCATGGCCGCGCCTATTGACCGCAAGCGGCAAGGGCATCGCATACGGCGGCGACTACAATCCAGACCAATGGCCCAAACACGTGTGGGCGCAAGACGTCGAGCTGATGCGCAAAGCAGGCGTCAACGTGGTGGCGCTCGGCATTTTCAGCTGGGACCGCATTCAACCCTCGGAACACGAATGGGACTTCGACTGGCTCGACCGCGTCATCGGCATGCTTGGCGAAGCGGGCATCAGCGTCGACTTGGCCTCCGCCACGGCAAGCGCCCCACTGTGGCTCTATGAAGCGCACCCCGAAGTGCTGCCACGCGACAAATACGGTCATGCAATCAACCCCGGCTCACGTCAATCGTGGAGCCCGTCGAGCCCGGTGTTCCGCGAATACGCGCTCACCCTGTGTCGCAAGCTCGCGGAACGCTACGGCGAGAACCCCACGGTGACGGCATGGCACGTGGGCAACGAATACGGCTGGAACAACCGCCACGACTACTCCGACAATGCCCTTCACGACTTCCGTCGCTGGTGCCAGAAGAAATATGGCACGATTGACGCACTCAACGAAGCATGGTGCTCCGCGTTCTGGTCACAGGAGTTGCGCAGCTTCGACGAAGTGCTGCTCCCGCGCCACATGGGTGCCGACGCAATGGTGAATCCGGCGCAACAACTCGATTTCGAACGCTTCGGCAACGACATGCTGCTCGACTTCTTCCGCGCCGAACGAGACGCCATCGCACAGATCTGCCCGAACAAACCGATCACCACGAACTTCATGATCTCCACCGACCAGTGCGCGATGAACTACTCGCAATGGGCGCACGACGTCGACTTCGTGTCGAACGACCACTACTTCCACGAAGGAGAATCACACCTCGACGAACTGCTGTGCTCGGATTCGCTCGTCAGCTCCATCGCCAAGCGCAAACCGTGGTATCTGATGGAACACTCCACCTCATCGGTGCAGTGGAAGCCGGTGAACGCGCGCAAACGCAACGGCGAACTCGAACGCGACGCGCTGGCGCACGTGGCGATGGGCGCGGACGCCATCAACTTCTTCCAATGGAGGCAGTCGCGCGGCGGTGCCGAGGCGTTTCACTCGGCGATGCTGCCGCACGCCGGTGCCGACACGAACCTGTTCCGCCAAGTGTGCGAAACCGGTGCAACGCTGCGCGACCTCTCCGAGCAGGGGCTGCCCGGCACGCAGATCGCACCGTCACATGTGGCGATACTCTTCGACGCGCAATCACAGTGGTCCACGGAGATTCCGACGCTGCCGACCACGAAACTCGACCATTGGCACGACGTGCGCGACTGGTATCGCGCATTCCTCGACTCCGGCGTGCGCGCCGATGTGACCCCGCTCGCATACGACTGGGATGACTACGATCTCGTCGTGCTGCCAACGGTGTTCATGCTCTCTGACGCCGATGTGAACCGACTGAAAGCATACGTCGAGCGCGGCGGAAAGCTGCTCGTCGGCTATGCCACCGGCATCGTCAACGAACACTTCCAGGTAGGGCTCGGCGGGTATCCGGGCGCCGGCAATGGCACATTGCGCGAGATGCTCGGCGTGAGCGGCGAGGAATTCAATATTCTTGGAGATATCGAAGGCGAGCCAAACACCGTTGAGCTCAGCGACGGCGGTGTCACTTCGCTGTGGCAGACGTGCCTGACCCGCGTGGCGGATAATGCGCACGTCATCGCGCGGTATTCCGGCGACTCCGCGCGCGAGTGGGAGCTGCAAGATATGCCGGCGATCGTTTCGCACGACTATGGTGACGGGCACACGTGGTATGTCGGCTGTGATCTTCGGCGTGAAGATCTCGCACATATTATTCAGCACGAACTGCTGCCCGCAATCAACGTGCAGGCGACAGATCCGAACATCGCGACGATAGAACGCGCGAACGGCGACCACGTGTTCCGCACCTACATCAACCGCCGACAGCAAAGCGTCACAATGGAACTCGACGAGCGCGAGCAGAGCGACATAGTGCTGCTCTACCGCGGCGAGCGAGCACAGAACACCATTACATTGCAGCGCAATGGCGTGTTGATGGTGCGGGTGAGGTGAGCACGTAGAATAATCAAGCTATAACTGATTCAATAACACGTGTACACACTCATTTGAGACGAGGGAATCGAGGTGACCATGCCGAGCAGTGCGGGGCAGAAGCGAATCACATTGCGTGACGTTGCGCAAACAGCCGGCGTATCACTGAAAACCGCGTCGAACGTGATCAACGGTACCGGCAGAATGTCGGCGAAAACGCGCGAAAAAGTGCAGTCGGTGGTCGACGAAATCGGGTATCAGGTCAACGTCGCCGCGCGCAATCTGAGCCGTGATCACACAGGATTCATCACGCTCGCCGTGCCGACACTCACGCCGCCGTATTTGGCGGAGCTGGCGAACCGCGTAATCGACGCGGCTCGCCAGCGCAACTACAGCGTGTATGTGACGACGTATGCGGAAGGCAGCGCCAAAGGCTTGCACGACCTGCTGCACGGGTTCAACACCACTGTGTCAGACGGCATGATTCTCTCGCTCAGTGAGGTTGCGCAGTTCAGCCCCGACGATCTGCGCGTGCCATATCCGCTCGTCTGCGTCGGCGCGCGCGACACCGATGGTGTGGCGGATCATGTGACACCCAACGATGTGGCAGCTGGCGCGACGGCGGCCGGCTACCTGTTCGACCGCGGCAGCAAGCAGCTCGCAGTGGTCGGCGCGCGCTCCGACTACAGGAATGGGTTCGACACGTTGCGCACCGCCGTCGAAGGCAACGCCGAGCTGCGTTTGCGCGGCATCGTCGAAGAATGCGAACAGCGCGGCACGCAGTTGCTGCCGCAGCTGATCGGCAACACGGGGCCTGATTGGACGATCGGCTCCGGCTTCCACACCACCGCGCGCCTGATCGAGTCGGGCGTGCCGTTCGACGGAGTGGTGGCGTTGAACGATCAGCTCGCCATCGGCGCGATCTCCGCGCTCTCCGCCGCGCAAATCGAGATTCCGAGCAGTGTGCAGGTGATCGGTTTCGACGACATCGAAGAAGCCGAATACTTGCAGCAGCCGCTCACGACGATGGCGAGCTGCCTCGACTGGCTCGCGCCGACCGCGGTCGACCGCATTCTCGGCAGAATCAACGGGCAGATACACGATCCCGAACTGATCGAGACGTTCTCGTATGTGATTCCACGCGCCACAACGCGCTGATCTTTGTAGAATCTGAGAATATGAGTCGTAGTCGAAAACCCCAGTATTTCCGTCGCCGCCGCAACACCACGCCGCTTGAGCGCGTGCTGATTCTGCTGCTCATCGCCGTGGTGGTGGGCATCACTGTCGGCATGATTCTGCCGCGTATCGATAATCGTGTCGCCGACATCACCGGGCAATACACAGCCACCGGAACGGCGGCGGAGACGCTGAACAAACTGCCGGTCGACGATAATCCGTCGACGGACGGCTACGAACGCGACCTCTTCGGCTTCCGCGAAACAGACGATGACGGCGACGGCTGCGATGTGCGCGAAGATATTCTCGCGCGCGACTTGACCGATGTGAAATATGTCACGAAAAATTCTTGCAAAGTCAAATCCGGCACGCTGAACGACCCATACACCGGCAAGACGATCCACTTCACGCGCGGGCAGAAAACAAGCTCTGCCGTGCAAATCGACCATGTTGTGGCATTGCAGAACGCATGGCAGTCGGGAGCGAATTCGTGGGATTCGTCGAAGCGTGTGAAATTCGCGAACGACCCGTATAACCTGCTCGCAGTGGACGGACCGGCGAACCAGGCGAAAGGCTCGGCATCGGCGGCGTACTGGCTGCCGACGAACTCCGAATATCGTTGCGATTACGTGGCTCGGCAGATCGGTGTCAAAGACAAATATGGGCTCTCCGTGACCACCAATGAGAAACGTGCGATGCAAAGTGTACTGCACTCGTGCCCGGGGCAGGAAATTCCCGCAAATTGAGCGCGGCGCGAAAGAATTTCCCGTAGATACAATAGCCACCTAAAACCTAAACCGGAACAAGACGAGAGAACTCGAGCACAACTGATCGAGTGATCGGCGCCGAAGATACTGGGCGCCGACGGAGCTGAGGGTTGAAGTGAGGGTCGCAAGGTGAGCACACGGCAGGACTGGGGAGCGCGCGGAGAGCAGCATGAGCGCAGCAACGGCAATCTCGAACGCGAGGAACACGTCGACAGGCATGACGGCGATTCTGTGGTAGACATCGCCACCGTTGCGCAGAACGCGCAACGCGCACAAGATACGGCGATAGAGCAGCGTGCAGAAGGCAAGCCGGAGAAGCCGATGCACGCGTTGGCCAGCATGCTCGGCCCAGCTTTCGTCGCAGCCGTCGCCTACGTCGACCCAGGCAATGTGGCAGCGAACCTGACCTCCGGCGCTCGCTACGGCTATCTGCTCGTATGGGTGCTCGTGCTCGCCAACTGCATGTCGGTGCTCATTCAATATCAGGCGTCGAAACTCGGCATCGTGACCGGCAAAAGCCTGCCGCAGATATTGGGGGATAGGCTCGGCAACGGCGGACGCTTCCTCTTCTTCGCACAGGCCGAAGTGATCGCCATCGCCACCGATTTGGCGGAAGTGATCGGCGGCGCGATCGCCTTGAACCTGCTGTTCAACCTGCCCCTGCTGCTCGGTGGCGTAGTGATCGGTGCCGTCTCCACCGTGCTGCTGTTCTTCCAAGGCGGGGCGACGCACAAGATCTTCGAACGACTGGTGATCGGACTGCTGCTGGTGATCACGTTCGGATTCATCGCCGGACTCTTCATCGACCCACCGAATCCGCTGAAAGTGGCGGAAGGACTCATTCCACGGTTCACCGACGGCGCTTCGGTGCTGATGGCCACATCGATGCTCGGAGCGACGGTGATGCCGCACGCCATCTACCTGCATTCCACGCTGGTCAACGACCATTACGCACAACGCAAGCACAAGCCGAGCATCAAAGAGATGCTGCACGGTAGCCGCATCGACGTGGTGTGGGCGCTGGCGCTCGCTGGAACGGTGAACATCTGCCTGCTCGTGCTGGCAGCTAATTCACTGCATGGCATGACTGGTACAGACACGATCGAAGGCGCACAGCACGCGATCGCGCAGGTGCTCGGACCCACTGTGGGCACGATATTCTCGATCGGTTTGCTCGCCTCCAGCCTCTCATCCACATCGGTCGGCACCTACGCTGGCTCGGAGATCATGAAGGGATTGCTGCACTGGAACGTGCCGATGTGGGCGTGCCGCATCACCACGCTCGTGCCCGCACTGTTCGTGCTGGCGCTGTCGAACAACCCGACCGAAGCGCTGGTGATCGGCCAAGTGATTCTGTCGATCGGCATTCCGTTCGCGATCATCCCGCTGATGAGCTACACGCACAACCGTGATCTGATGGGCAAATACGTCGACAGCACCGCCAAGCACGTGCTGTGCATCGCGGTCGTCGTGGTGATCGTGCTCCTCAACGTGCTGCTGATCGCCCTCACCTTCATGGGCAAAGCCTAGTGACTACCACTATTTGTGGATCGACCTCCAAGGAAGAAATGGAAGTAGGGGCCTGCTCCTGCGCTATCCGATCAACTTACTTGGTGGCGTGAGGAGTGGCGTGGGCAAGGGCACGACGGACGGCGGCACGAGTAGAGCCGGCGTCTTCGCCCTTGACACCGAACACAACCATCAGAATCATCACGAAATTGATGATCGCGCTGATGCGCAGAGCCCATTCGATGCCTGCAACATTGGCGGGAATCGCCTGTTGGCCGCCAGCCATTTGAGCTGCGGCGATCGAATACATGATGAGAATCATCACCGGCGAGCCAATCGCGCCTGCGATCTGACGCACAGTGTTCGTCACCGCCGAGCCAGCGGACACTTCAGCCGGTTTCAAACAGTTGAGTGACCATGTGGTCACCGGCATCATCACGAAACCCATGCCAATCTGCCGAATAAACTGATAGATCGAAATCATCCAGATCCACGTGTGCAAGCCGATCGTGCTCATCATCGTGGTGCCGAAGCACAGCAGAATCGTGCCGACCATCGCCACAGGGCGTGCGCCGAAACGGTCGAGCGCGCGGCCGCCGAAGAACTGCGAGATCGCCTGTGCGATCGCGCCCGGCAGCATCACCAAACCACTGATGGTCGCGCTGTAGCCACGGCAGTTCTGAATATAAAGCGGAATGAGCACGACCAGCGAGCTGAATGCGAAGAAGCTCAGCGAAGCGATAACCGTGCCGATCGAGAAATACTTGTTTTCAGAACCGAGAGATCAAGCAAAGCGGGGCGAGTGCTCTTGCCCTCCTTGAACTTCTTCTCACTGAAGATCTGGCGAAGCACGAACCAGACGATGCCCGCAACGCCGATGACCATAGGCAGCCAGACGATCGGCGCGGAGAACGGGTATGCCTGAATATTTGTGAAGCCGAACATCAAGCCGCCGAAGCCGATGATCGACAAACCAACGGAGAAGAAATCAGCGCGCGCGGTTTTGTCTGACTTGCCGAAATTATGCAAACCGAACACGGCGAGCAGAATCGAGATGCAGCCGATAACGGTGAGAGAGAGGAAGATGGAGCGCCAGCCGTTCGCGTCGGTCTGCACGCCGCCCAGAGTCGGGCCGATGGCGGGGGCGACGGCCATCGCCATGCCCACAATGCCCATCGCCATGCCGCGCCGAGCCAGCGGGTAAATCGAGAACACGGTGATCTGCAGCACAGGCCACATGACGCCGGTGCCAACCGCCTCAAGGAAGCGCCCGAACAGCGCAAGCGGGAACGTGGGGCTCAGCCAAGCGAGCACCGATCCGACCGTGAACACCGTCATCGACGTGATCACGATCTGGCGCGTGGAGAAGCGACGTGTCAAGTATGCGGTCAGCGGCACCATGACGCCCATCGTCAACTGGAAAATCGACGTCATCCACTGGCCGAGCGTCACCGTGATGCCAAAATCATCCACCAGCGTCGGCAGCGCGGCACTCAGTTGCAACTGTGTGAAGTTGCCGATGAACGTGATGAACGTCAGAATAGCCAGCGAAGCGAACGCTTTGCGAGACAAGTGGCCGTCGCGGTACGCCTCCTGCCGAGTGAGCACTTGCGACAGGCTCTTGAGATGCCCCGAGCGCGGGGGAGCGGGAGGCGTGAGCTTACGCTCGTGATGCACATCGCGGGTGTATGGCTTGCTCGGTGTGCTCGGCTTGGTTGCCGGCGCTGCTGCGCGGCGGTTATCGTCGGTGTGTTGATCGCCGTGGTCCTTGCTATGCTCCTCGCCGTGCTCAGTCATTGCCCTCGAGATCATCGAGTTCGGCGGCGTCGAGCACCTCGTCTGCGGAGGCGGAGTCATCAACGCTGTCTTCGGCATCGTCGTCAGTGTGCTCTGGGCTGTATTCGCTCACCGTGAGAACGGCAATGCCCTCGGTGGTGCGCACGAACACGTTGGCAGCACCGCCGAGCTCCTCAACACCTTGCAGCAGGTGGGAAACGGGTTCGTCATCGAGCACCGGCAGCACTTGTGCCACGCCGTTCTCGTCGGTGACGGTCAAAGCATCATCGAGCTCGCCGGTCTCCAGCATCGAATTGACGCCCTCCTCGAACTGGGCGAGCTCGTCGTCTTGCGCATCGTTGTTGTCAATATTGGCGTCGGAAATAGTTGTCATAACAAGCCTCCTGAATCAAGCGAAATCAAGCAGTTTGTGCCGATTATGCAATAATGCTTCGCAAATAGGCGATAGTACGCGCGAAATGTATCTTTAGTGTGTCTCGAACGATTGACGATTCTCTCAGAGCGGTATTGTACACTCAGGTTTGCTGGAGCAACGGTTTATAGCGCTGCAAAACAAAATAAAAACAAGAATAAAAGTTTAAAATAATAATTTGTGAAGCTATTAGGTTATGATTAAGCGTTGTAGTGAAGAAACTCTCTCCGTAGAGAAGTTGCAGCGGACTGTTTGTTGAGATTGTAGGCAAGGGAGAAGTATGACGGCGAAAAGTGATGCACAGCTCGCTGAAGAAGTGGATATTCGCTCAAGCAGAGTACTCCACTGGCGTTTTGTGATGAACCTTGCGCTAATGATTTTTGACGCGGTGGTATATTTCGCGGTCAGTATGGTGGTTCTCTCCCTGTCGCACGAGATGAACTTAATCACCACACGTCTGCAACTGAATTTGCCGGTGAATCCATATTTCTATTCGGTGGTTTGTGCAATTATCTACGTATTCTGCATGCACGCGGCTGGCGTGTATCACCGGCACGTGTTCGCGGACGGTTACCAACTCAATGTATTGCTGCTTAAAGGCGGCTTCATTGCATGGATTTCTATTTGTGCTCTTGACTTCATTATTCAGACAAATGTTTCATTCTTTGCAGTATGCATGACTTCATTGTCAGTGTGGATTGCTGAGATGATCGTACGCTTCATTGCACGTATTTTCTTGACTCGGCAGCATCGCAAAGGTGAGTATTCGTACCCGACTGTTATCGTCGGCTCGCCTGAAGGCATTGGGCAGATCCTGAAGTTCCTGAACCAGCGCAGGCAGCTCAACTACAAGCCGATTCGCGTGTGCCCGATTCGCATCAATGCAAAGACTGGCTTGGTCGAGGCGGATCCAAATCTCGCTTTGATGGACAAAGAGATACGCGACTCATGGGCTCAGCCGATTCAGGTGATCGAATATGGGGATCATTTGGCGAGCCGCATCGCCGAAACCGGTGCGCAAACGGTTATGGTGACCGATGTGCTCGACCGTTTCTCCGATAACCTGAGCACTTTTGCGTTGCAGATGGAGTCGGTGAATCTTGAGTTGGCATTGATCACTTCTGCTCTTGATATTGCCGAGCATGCCACGCAAATGCGCAATATTCAGGGCATGAGCATCATGACGATCAGCCTGCCGCAGTATTCACCTGCTGCACAGATCAAGAAACGCATTTTCGATATCGTTGTTTCTACCATTGCGATTATTATTACCTCGCCGATCATGCTGATCGTGGCGCTCGCAATCAAACTCGAAGACGGTGGACCGATCTTCTACAAGCAGGAGCGTATTGGTTTGCGCGGTAAACCGTTCTACATCCACAAGTTCCGCTCTATGCGCGTGGATGCTGACGCACACCTGAAGGAAGTGCTCGAGGCGAACGGTCAGGAGATGGGCGCTCGCTACAAGTTGAAGCACGATCCGCGCATCACACGAGTGGGCAACTTTATTCGCAAGACGAGCCTCGACGAACTCCCGCAGTTCTTCGACGTGTTCATGGGCAGCATGAGCGTTGTCGGTCCGCGTCCGCAGCGTTCGTTTGAAGTCGCTGAATACGATCCGGTGTATGCCACGCGTCTTCTGGTGAAGCCTGGCATCACTGGTCCATGGCAGGTTTCCGGTCGCAACGACTTGAATGAAGAGGAGAGCCGCCAGCTTGACGTGAGTTATGTGCAGGACTGGAGCGTGATGGGTGACATCGTGTATATTCTACGTACAATTGGCATCGTAATTCATCCGCAGGGTGCGTACTAATGCAACATTCTATAAATGACATTATAATGCACGATATGCTTCAAAATACACAACAGAGTGCAGCAAATGGTGTGCGTGACATTACGATCGGGGTGGCGGCTCATAAAGACTACCCGATGCCTCAAGATCCAATGTACGTACCTCTGCATGTTGGAGCGGCAATACATCCATACAAGTTAGAGGGATTCACTGGTGACGATACCGGTGAGAATATCTCGAATCTGAATAACTATTTCAGTGAGTTGACCGGTATGTATTGGCTATGGAAAACTGCAATAGTGAATACATAGGACTAATGCACTACAGGCGGTATCTTGCTTCTCCATCGTTTTTCCGTAGGCATTTTTCACCACGAGATCGCAGGATGGTGACTGAGCCGGAGCTCAAGCGAGTGCTGCGCAAAGAATCTGTGGTTTTGCCAAAGAAGAGAAACTACTACATCGATACTATCTACTCGCAGTATGCTCGAACTATGTATGCCGAACAACTCGATGTTGCCCGCGGGTGCTTGTCGATATGCATCCGGACTATGTGGCGGCCTGGGATACGCAAATGAGGTCTCGTAGCGCACATTTGTTCAATATGATGGTCATGGACAAGGCACATTTCGATGCTTACTGCGAGTGGCTGTTTCCGATTCTTTTTGAGCTGCAAAAGCGACTCGACCCATCCCAATACTCGGCATTCCATGCTCGCTATCCCGGACGCGTAAGTGAGCGTTTGCTTGATGTGTGGATCAACACGAATCACGTTGCATACGCTGAGCTGCCAACGACTAGCCCGGAACCAGTGAATTGGGTGAAAAAGGGAGGCAGCTTCATACTTTCGAAATTGACAGGAAAAAATACGTGAGTAGTTTTTAATTTTGGAATGCAGACTACTAATTGTTTATTTAATATTGATTATTATGTGAGAATCGAGTCCCAATGAAAATTGCAGTTGCTGGAACAGGGTACGTTGGTCTGTCGGTCGCTTTGCTGCTGTCGCAGCACAATGAAGTGCATGCGCTCGACATCGTGCCCCAGAAAGTGGAGATGCTCAACCAGTGCGAGAGCCCGATCGTCGATACGGAGATCACGCGCTTCCTCGATGGCAAGCGCGATGGCACGATGAACTTGGATTTCCAGGCGACGCTCGACCCGCAGGTCGCGTACACCGGTGCCGACTATGCGGTGGTGGCTACGCCGACGAATTATGACTCGAAGAAAAACTACTTCGACACTTCGAGTGTTGAAGCGGCAATCAAGGCCATTCGTGAATATGATCCGGATTGCTGGATCGTCATCAAATCCACGATTCCAGTGGGCTACACCGCTCAGCTGCGTGAGAAGACCGGTGACAAGAAGATTCTGTTCTCCCCGGAGTTCCTGCGTGAAGGCCATGCGCTGTATGACAACCTGCATCCATCCCGCATCGTTGCTGGTGCACCAATGGACGATCCTGAAGCCGTTGCCGCAGCACAGAACTTCGTGCAGTTGCTGGCGCAGGGCGCTGATCCTGAAGAGCAGACGCGTGTGAACGCAGACGGCACCACGGGCATTCCAGAGCTTGTGTGCGGTACAACTGAAGCCGAGGCAATCAAGCTGTTCGCCAACACGTTCCTCGCACTTCGCGTGGCATATTTCAACGAACTCGACACCTATGCGGAGAGCCGTGGACTCAACACCGCCGAGATCATTCGCGGTGTGTGCCTTGATCCGCGCATCGGCGGTCACTACAACAATCCTTCCTTCGGCTACGGCGGCTATTGCCTGCCAAAGGATTCGAAGCAGCTGCTTGCCAACTACGCCGATGTGCCGCAGAACCTCATCGAGGCCATCGTCGAATCGAATCGTACGCGCAAAGACTTTATTGCTGAGCAGATTCTCAACAAGATCGAAGGCGTCGAGAGCCCAGTCGTAGGTATCTACCGTCTGACGATGAAATCGGGTTCCGACAACTTCCGTCAGTCGAGCATCCAAGGCATCATGAAGCGCATCAAGGCCAAGGGCGTGCCGGTCATCGTCTATGAGCCGACGCTTGACGACGCCGAATTCTTCGGCAGCGAAGTGACGCATGACCTTGACTCCTTCAAGAAGCGCTCTGACATCATCGTCGCCAACCGTTGGAACGACGAACTCGGTGATGTGAGCAGCAAGGTGTATACGCGCGATCTGTTCCGTAGGGATTAAATATAGTTTTTGGCTCGTCCGGTGCCTACACATTAAGAGGTGTAGGCACCGGACGAGCCAAAACGTTTTATATGGAAAAGGACTATGATGCCCAGCAAAACTCCAGCCGTTTCCATTGTGATTCCCGTTTACAACGCTGATCCGACTTATTTGCAGCAATGCTTGGAAAGCGTGCAAGCTCAGGATTGCAACAATGTTGAAGTCATTGTTGTTGATGATGGCTCGACGGATACCGGCACTGTGCGTATGTGCGAGAGTTTCTCAAACGTATTCACTGTATTGCACCAGAGCAACCAAGGTGTTGCTGCAGCTAGGAACAATGGCATTGCCCATGCCTCAGGCGAATGGGTCGCTTTCATCGATGCCGATGATTGGATTGCCCCAACATTTCTCAGCCGACTTGCTGAACTTGGGCGTCGAAGTGATGCAGATATAGTAATTTGCGATTGCATGGTTGAACGTGGCTCTCACAGCGCAATGAATCATTTTTCCCCGAGCATAGTGCTTTCGCATGGAATGATGAGACGCGCGTGCGCACTTTGCTGCAGATTTTCGGGAAAAACAAATATTACAATCCGCCGTACATCGCCGTTGGAGTACCTTGGGCGAAACTGTACCGAACACAATTTCTCCGCGATCACGACCTGCACTTCCCTGTGGGCATGAGCCGCATGGAAGACAATATCTTTAACTTGTATGCTGTGCAAGCTGCCGCGCGAGTAGCATATCTGCCACAGGCTCTCTACCATTATCGGGTGGTAGAGGGATCCTCAAGTCGTGAATACTCGCCAGATATTCTACAGACGTTCACACGAGTGAATAACGAAACGAAAGTTTTTCTCGACACTTTTTCACATGATAAGCGTTTGGATCAGGCATTTTATGCACGTGTGATTCAAAGTGTGCATTCATACATGCTGTTTTGGATATTTCACCCACAGAATCCGCAAACATATCGTGATAAAAACGAGAGTTACTCCGCATTATCAGCAGTGAACCTTACAACGAAGCACTATGCCAGCTCGATTATGCAAGCGCAGCGAAATCTATTGCCGTGTTCGCGGTATTGCTTAAGTTCCATTGCTGCTTAGCGCTTGACGGCGCTATCAATATTGAAAGAATAAGACGCTAGTTGTTCCACGAGCGTTTCACTGCGTCAATCACGGGGGCGCATTGTGGCAATACAAATTTTCTGGCGAACAAAATGTCTGGTGATTCCAGAGTAGTCAGATCGCCCATTTCGATCGGACGTGGTGAAGAGTCATGTTTCGAATATTGCTTCCATTCGATGAAACGAAGATTGCCTTGAGGCGCAAGTGTTGACTCTAATGGAGTTCCCCAGATTTCGGAGATGATGAACACTTCATCGCAGCAATAGGTGAAACGATATGTTTTGCGAATGTCTTGTTGACGTGACAATAGAAATCGTACGCACCCATCAGTCAAGCTCACCCAGTTCAAACTTTTGTGGAACACACGGTTTTTACCACGATGAATACCGATAGCTCGTTGTGCGTAACAAGAAGCGAAGTCGATATATTTTGCCAAGTTGCGTTTTTTCCCAACCAAAGTGTTCTGCAACAGGTGGTATTGATCGTAACGCATAGCGATGGCAGCTGGATCGTGACCGCGTTCACCGTCTTGCGCAGAAGTGATGAAATTCAATCCGCGGTAGCGCTGGCAATAGTCATGAATATAATCTTGTGATTTCACTGGAACGTCTACGCCGGAAATCAGGTGGTAGTAGTCATAGTGGCTAACCCTGGCAGCTTCTGAAAAGAGCAGCATTTCACAGTCGATCTGGGAAGATCCTCCCCACACAACATTCAACCGAGGCGTAAAAAACAGTCTGGAATGATGCACGCTGTTAGTAAGCTCATTCATCGGTACGTTGTTAGTTTTCTTGTCGATATGAAGGAAAATATCATTGCGCGCATCATCAATCATCGAGAGTAGATACTGCAATTCGCTAAATGAGCTATGTGCCATGATAAGATAAGCATGTTTTGACATATCTATTCCTCTCTCAATCGACGAAAATAATAGATGCTTTTAATACAATCTATAGGTTCGTCTACCCTAGAAACGGTATAGATAGATTAGGAAGTGGGGGTAATATACATTGCGGATATCGGTATACCCACTGATGAAATTCAACATTAGCATGGAGTGATATTGTGCCTTTTCTTCTTGCACTCCCACTTATGTTAGTTCTAGGTACGTGTCTATTAACTGTGACTACGTCATTTATGTTTGAACGTGCACGCTCATTAAGCGCTGTAGTATTACTGTTGTTCACGTTAGGAATGGCTGTGATGGCTTATTACGTGCAACCGGTGCCTGGTTCCTATACTGATTTGGAGCGTATCGCTACTGAAGTGCATCTTGTAGAGGAACATGGTGTCTCACAAATTGCAGATCTATATGCGTTGAATCCGCTTTCAACGGTATTGATAGCTATTGCTGCAGGTTTTCATGATGTGAATTTATTGAAAGCTATATCGGCATTTCTGCTTTATGGCGCATTGTTTTTGGTCATATATTGCGAATGGGCTAAAAAACACATTTCACGAGGCATATTCCTGTTTATGTTCGTTTTGTGATGATCATCGTTAATATGCCAGGTGTTGTTTTTGGCGTACGACAGGGTGCTTCATTCGCAATGGCAATTGCTGGAGCATATCTTTGGCTGCGCAATCGGCAGCCAATTGCAGGATGTGTGATTATTGTTGCCGCAACGTTGCTGCATTTCAGTTCGGTGGTCGTTCTAGCTGCTGTGTTACTTTCGAGAATAACCAGAACTGGCATTTTACGAGTTATTTATTTTGCATAGCGCTGTACCCGTTGTTGACGTATGTGCCGGTATGGGTGTTGGCAAAGATCGGAGCTGGATCCGCTGTACAGATTTTGCTATCTAAAATGAATGGCTACTACATGTTCGGCTCAAACTTTGAACTGTTTGCTAGTCCTTTGGCTCAAGCAACTGCAGCTTTACGCTTATGCATGTGTATTGGTATTGTGCTCCTTGCACGATATTATGCACGGTTCAACGTGCAGCAGACGGCGCAACGTTATTGCCGTTTCTTTATAATCATCATGTTGGTGTGTGTGGGATCTGCACTAACAGGTACACCATTTCGTAGATTCACATCGCTTGCTTGGTATGCTGCGCTTCCACTAGTTGCATGGGTGATGCAGGGTCTAATTGAACGTAATCAGGTGAACCAGCGAATAGGTCTCCAGTCGCAGTCGAACTCATCTAGTTTCTCTGTACGTGTATCGAATCTATATGATCAATTTATATATAGCAGAGTACTCTATATGATTTTCATATGTATTTTATTCGCTTTGGTTGTCATGTCTGTATATGACTGGCACTCGTTTACACGATTCTATATATCGGCTCAACAAGTTTATGCATGAATTGTTGCAAATAATGTGCTCAAAGCAGTCTCTTCGTACGGGACGTGTCGCGACAATTTGAATGCGTAGGTGCCATCGCGAATCAACGCATCCAAAGAATTGAATTGGCCACTTTTCAATTGTGGGGCAAGTAGCTCGCAGGACCGGTTCGATGATGGTAGTTGCATATATTCGTCTTGGATGATGGGGATGTTATCGATGCCTATTAAAGCGGCTTGATTGATCATTAAATAATGAATCAAGCGAGTTTCGTGCTTCCAATAGTTGAATAGGAAGTCTTTCATCCATGAATACAGCAGCGCGTGAGGTTGTCCGGCGATCATATACCCCTCCCAGCGTCTGATCTCCGGGTATTTCTGCGACTGTGCAAAATGCGTATCCAAATCTTTGATCGTGTAGAACGGAGATTCAAATATTGAATGTGGCACAGACTGAGTGAGTAGCACAGTAGCGTCAATCCATAGGCCGCCATATTGTTCAAGCAGGGCCACACGCATCAGATCTGTCATATGCACTGGAGAAATATCGCCAGCACGGAATTTATCATGAATATATGCTGGGAATTCAACATAATCATCAATGTTTTCAAGTGAGATTACTGTATATTGATAGTCTTCAAGCATATGTTTTGCACATTGGTGATACGTTGTAGCAATGGCGGTAGATCATCTTCCCCCTGCAGCCAACACATCCATGCATGAGGAGCCTGTGTGGTAAATGGTGTTGCTGTTTCTTCAGGGTGCGCCATGATCCATGTAGAGAGAAAGTCGCCGTACTTTGAGAGCAATTGCTTCTCTACGATATTGGAAGAGTAGTCATACAATGCCGCAGGGTAGAAATGCGTGAACTTACCCAATTGAGCAGCAACGGTAGTCATTGCTTTGGTCATGGCAAGTCTGGTGGAGTAGTTCTTGCGGATATAAGAGAGTTGATCTAGCGCGTTCACAGTTCCTTCTTCCAAACTAGTGCCGTGCTCTGGCGATATGTGCGCGTGTCTTGAGAGCAGCCTGAGCGGGGACATATCCAAGCGAGATAATCGTATACAGCACACGATCTTTTCTGCTACCCATGTGCTCGTGCCATACTTGAGGAATATGCGAGAATAGCCCGCGCTGATACTCATAAAACACGTGTTTGCGTCTCTTCGGAGAGATTTTTGCGGAACGGCACGTGTGAATACACGCTTGCATGCGGCTTCCTAGCATGTCGAGTTCTGCAGAGGGCATGAGATCGGGGAATTTTTCTTGCAGAAGGTGTGAGAACTGCTGATGCACCAGCACGGAATCACGCACGTCTTGCTCGCTTTGGCTGTTTTGCAGACTATCTGGGCGCGACGAAGTGTATTCGTAATGAATTCCAGATGCATATGCCACGGTGCGGGCATTCGCGATGGCAGTGACGCACGGCACGAAATCAGAGCATGTGCGTTGTGGGGGGAATGGATTGTTGGTGAACAAGTGCCGTGCGAAAGCTTTGGCCCACAGTGACCCGATAATCGTATCAGTATGCAAAATGGTGTTGAGCACAGCGTGCGCATCAAGATTATCGGCATCGCTCAGCATGCTGATCTCTTTACGCTCGATGCCGTCATCCTTCATCTTCCACCAATCGGTGAGCAGAAGATCGGCATGCGTGCGCGCGGCGGTTTCCCGCAACGTTGCAAAATAACCATCACTCACATTGTCATCAGGGTCGATGAAGCACAGGTAGTCGCCATTAGCGTGTGCTACCGCATTATTGCGCGCCGTTGCAACACCTTGGTTGTTTTGATGGAGCACTACGAAATGCTCTTCATTGGCGACCTCATCCAGCAGTTGCGGAGAACGATCTGTGGAACCGTCATCAACGAAAATGATCTCTGTCTGTTCGAGGTTCTGATTGCGTAATGTTGTAAAGAGTCGCGGCAAGTACGTCTCGACGTTATGGACTGGAATAACAACGCTAAATGTTGGTATCGCTGATGAAGACTGCATAATCGCCTTAAAACTGTGTGATGTACAATATAAACTCAAATTCTACTATATTTGACAGTATATCTTGACATTTATAATGCCGTAGTTGAACAGGTACGCTTGAAGCATCAACTTCATGTAATTAGTTGTATATTCCTCTTTTGCGTAGAATCGGTTTGCTGCTTGGTTTTATGTCACTTTGTTCCGTGATAATGTACGTGGCAGATGGAACTAGATGGAGTTGATGGATCTACTAGAGGTGTGTTATGGCACAGCAATACAGTCAATTGGTTAGAGACGAAAAAGACAGTGGTGTAACTCTACGCGGTTTCTGGCATATTCTCCGTGCCCATTGGATCACGGGTCTTGTGGTTTTTGCTGTGGTTACTGGACTGGCCATGTTTATGCAGCGCGGTGAGTCGTTCAGTTATGTTGCTGAGACCAAGGTATTGCTGTCGGTGTCAGAAAATACAAGTGACTCGGGCGCGGACGGTTATTCAGGTCCTTTGATCACAACTAATTCAACGGCATATTTGAGATTGCAAGCGTCGAATGCTCAAGATGTGTGCAAAAGCTCAAGCGTGCTGCAGCCGGTTATTGATGAGTTGCACCTCAGTATGAGCACGAGCCAGCTTGCAAATACGATATCAGTGGCGAATACACAAGATACTTCGATTCTTAGCGTCGCGGCTTCTGAGAGCGACGCTGATTCCGCGGTGCAGATCGCAAATGCAGTCAGTGCCTCCTATGGTAAACTGATTCGTCAGCAATCCGCGCAGTCCCAGTATGCACTGCAGGCGCAAACGATTCAAAAGGCAGAAGACGCTGCGCTGATGCGTGGATCAAAAATAAATTCATGGTACTTGGTGGAGCTCTGTTGGGCTTATTGCTAGGCATTACTGCCGAATTGATTCAAGATGCATGCTCCCGTCGCGTGAAGAATCGCAAAGACCTCGAAATGCATATTGATGTGCCGGTGATAGGCGAAGTTGCAAACACGGCAGATGAATCCAAGATGAAGAGTTTTGAACTCATCAGCAGTCGTCTCATGGTATCATCTCCATATGTGGAAACGCATAGTCGTTGCTTTGCGTTTACGCCAATAGGTGATAGTGCATTGGTACACACTACCTGTGAAATAGCCAGAGGTATTGCATGTACTCTGGCAGACAGTGGCAGTGTGCTACTCGTTGACGCCACATTTGAGCACAATGAATTGGCACCTGTGCTGCAACTGCGTGAAGCGCAAGGGTTCACTGACGTGCTGGCGCAACGTTTGAGTGTGCACGACAGCATTCAGCATGTGAATATGAATGGCAAGGCAGTGGATGCTATCGCAGCTGGTCCTGTACCACTGAATGCAATGGATCTCATGAACGAAGCACTGGTAAAGTTCTTGTCGGCCGTGACTGCAGACTATGACTATGTGATGCTGGTTACAGCATCGCCAGCCGATGGATTGACTGCTGCACAGGTTGGTGCAGATCTCATCGGCGTTGCTGGACGCCAGCAAACCTCATACGAGGAACTTGACGCGCTTGCAGACCTGGCAAACGATATGAATGTATCTGTGGCAGGCATGCTTTACACTGAAAACAGTGAGATTCCTGACGGGCTCAGTTTCGCTGAGCCCAAGTTCTTAGCGGAGCAAGTGATCGGCTGACAGGGGCGGCGATGCGAGGAAAGAGCGAGAAGACGCAGGCAAATCAAAAGATTAACAGGGTCGTTATTGCCAACCTTGACTCATTGGAGCAGAGCCGAACCTGGGCTGACATCACCCAACATGAATGGCATCGCAATAACTTTGCTTTTGAGAGCACACTAACCCAGACGCTTCCAGAAATAACTTGCGCGAATGATGACGAGCAAGTTCCGGGTAAACAGACACGATTAAGCAATAATGAGGTGCAATCATGCATGAGAGCATATTGCAGGGATCTTGATGCAGAGAAAAACGAGCGTTTGCTATCGTTGTACCCTGAATATGCCAATAGATTCGCGGGAATCATGCGTTCTGCGTATCTGTATGCGGAAAACATTGTGATTCCATATAACCAATTGCTCGATGGAATATTTTTCCTCTCTTTGGGACCTCAGCGCATCAATGACATGTTGGGGAATTTCAGCAAAGACAACGCAGTGCTGGTGATCTCAGGCCGTGCAGCTGATCTTGAGCACTGCATGAAGTCGTTTTTCTTCACGCAGCAGGAATATGGTGTCTACACACTGAATCCTATGTATTATTCAATGTCTGGACTGCATGTAACGCGATCCGGTATCGAGAAGATGGGGCAGTATAACCTATATCTCACACGACGTCTTGAGCACTTCGATCAAGGGACGGATGACATTTGTTCAATTATTGCTGACGCATTTGCCCACTACGCTGCAACAGTAGCGGCAGATGAGACAGAATGGTCAGTGCAATTATTCACTTTTCTGACTGACCAATTGCGCTCATGGGTTCAAGCAGTGAATAGTGGGTTGGTTGCATATGAAGATCAGGAACATCCGCATGATAAAACATCTAACGATGAAAAAGATCTTTTGGGGGATCTTTTATAGGCCATTATGGACTTAGCTGTGATACTTTAGACAGGCAGCTCCGAAAGAACTGGAGACTTAACGATCAAGAAGTTGCTGAGGTACATGCTATAGGAGAATGTCTCAAACGAACCGATGCATTCAAAAAGATTCGTCAATTGAGGTTTGCAAATAGACTTTCTAACGATAATTTGAAGTTACATGATTATCTTGAGGATTGGTATCAGTACATCTATGATCTTGCAGTAGCAGAGTTGCTTCAAGCTGATTTGATCACTGTGCGTGCTACCAAGAATTCTTTCGTAGAGCAGTACTCCAAAGATAATCAAGAACCAGGCCATTCGTTATCCTTCGACGGAGAAATCACCATTGCACTGGGTGAAATGCCTGATGGGACGTTTGCTGACTTCTGCTATGCGCATCGTGGCACTATTGCGCAGTGGAGGGCATGCGATAGTCACAGCAGCGCAAGAGAGCAGAAGCATGCCACGAGGGATATCTCATATGCAGTTGGCGATGATACTGAAGAAAAACCTTTAAAGATCAGCAGAAAAATTTGGGTATCTCAGCTTTGATAGTAGCCATAGCGGCAGTCGTTTCAGCGATCGTGGATTCTGGTTTGCTGACTAGTAGCACTATGCCCATTAGTATTATTATTGCGGTAATCTTTTTGTGAACTTATTGCCGACAATAAATGAAGTATTGCAATGGTATTTTAGAGCAAAATCTTCGGAAAAAACTATTGTCAGTCTTAATAAGAATTAAGCTTGTACAGGAGCCTGTGATCACTGATGATTGACTATATTAACTGCATAGAGCAGATTGAAGCAGAACCATCAGGAGCATCACCTCTGCAAGTCTTGAATGAGCGGGTAGTGTATCGTGAAGAAGGCGGTGCCGACTACACAGTGGAAAAATCGAGGCTAAAGTTAAAGCCTCGGGTCAGCATGTGCAATTTCATGTTGCGTCGGTAAAGCAAGGAAAGACCGGTGCCATTTGTGTGGCATATCACCATATTGGAGATGCTGCGTATATTCTTTTGGGCCGTCACTGGCGACCGTCGTTGACGATGTGGGAGTGGGAATTTCCCCGAGGCATGGGTGAGCAAGGTGAAGCAGTTGAAGAAACTGCCGTACGCGAATTCCGAGAGGAAACCGGCATAGTTGTGGCTGTGTCAGAAGCTCACATTCGTCAGATTGTGCATGCTGATACCGGTATGTTACGTGATCGCATTGCAGTGGTGACGCTGGATTGTGAGAATAATCCATCGGCGCAGACTGATTGGGAATTGAGCGTATTGCACTGGGTGTCGGTGCCGGTGTTCGAGCAGATGATTCAACAGGGCATGATACACGATGGACTCACTTTGGCCGCTTGGTCGGTTGTTACTGCGCTTGCACATAAGTGAATGGAGCACAGCCTGATGTTCAGTAATATTCTTGTGACCGGAGGATGCGGCTTCGTCGGTTCCAATTTTGTGCATTATGTGCATCGCAATCACCCAGAAGTGCATATCACCGTGCTTGATGCGCTCACCTATGCCGGGAATCTAGAGAATATCAGTTCATTACTCTCTCACAACGTGGATTTCGTGCACGGTGATATTTGTGATGACGAACTACTTGACCGGGTAGTGCCTGAGCACGATGCAATTGTACATTTTGCCGCAGAGTCGCATAATGACAATGCAATCGTAGATCCAGCACCATTCATAAGGACCAATGTCGAAGGAACATTTCATCTGCTAGAGGCAGCGCGCATGTATGATGTGCGTTTTCACCATATAAGCACTGATGAAGTGTATGGAGATCTCGCACTTGATGACCCTGCGCGATTCACTGAACATTCACCATATCGTCCGTCGAGTCCTTATTCTGCATCAAAGGCAAGTTCAGATATGTTGGTGCAGTCTTGGCATCGTACTTATGGTTTACGCACCACCATCTCAAACTGCTCAAATAACTACGGTCCATATCAGCATGTTGAGAAGTTCATACCCCGGCAAATCACCAATGTCATTGATGGGCTTCGGCCAAAACTGTACGGTGATGGACTTAACGTGCGCGATTGGGTACACACCGATGATCACTCGAGTGCGGTATGGGCCATACTCACTAGGGGACGGAGCGGCGAATCGTATTTAATTGGCGCTAATGGTGAGCGGAATAACCTCACGGTGATGCGTGCTATTCTGTGCGAAATGGGGCAGCCGGAAGACGCCTTTGAATGGGTAAAAGATCGCCCAGGGCATGATCGCAGGTATGCGATTGATGCAACAAAACTGCGTACTGAGTTGAAGTGGAAACCAATGCACACGAACTTTGAAGCAGGTTTGCGTGAGACTATACGATGGTATATCGATAACCAACAATGGTGGCGGCCGTCGAAAGCGGTAACAGAACAAAAATACCGTGCACAATGCAGGTAAAATTGTGGAGATCCGATTTGAGGCATTTGCCGATTCAGGCAGGGGTACTACACTCGTTGTACGAGTTAAACACTATTCTTAAGTGATCATAGTTCCTGATCCCCATGATTCCTGAAACGAAAGGTCGGGTATGGCCCAGACAGAAGTGCAGAAGTCTGAGACTGCCGAAGGCAATGAGAAAAAGCATGCAGCTGTGAAGAGAGCGTGGTATAAACGCATCCATTGGTGGGGATGGATTCTTATTGCCATTTTGCTGTGATCATCGGTTTCTTCGGCACACTCGGTACTCAGGCCATCATGGTGAAGAACCATGAGGAAAAAGCCATTGCCGTGGTGAAAGATGCCGTTAAAGGCGGCAATCTGAGCAACATGTCGGACGCGATCTCTCAGATGCAGGAGAACACGAAGCAGGCAAACGAGATTACGCACAATAGGCTGTGGAGTTTCGTGGCGTCATGGCCAGGCGTCGGCAGCAATATTCGTGTTGCGCAGAATCTCACACAGATCGTCGATGACATAGTGAAGCAGAATGCGCCTGAATACGCTAATATCGCCACAAAACTTATGCAATCAAAGTTGCTCTCTGACGGCAGCATTAATATCGAGCCAATAACCGAAGAGCTGCCGGCTTTGGCAACCGCCAATAGCAATTTGATGAAGCAGCTTAATCGCATCAACGATCTTGAAGAGCCTTCTATCGGAATTGTGCGGAACTTGGTCAACCAAGCCAAAGGCATGGTGAGCACTGCCGATAACACTCTTCAGCAGGTTGAAGATGTTGCTAAAGAGCTGCCGTCATATTTGGGGTATTATTCACCTCAAACATATGCCATTATGGCTATGACTCCGGCGGAAATGCGTATGTCGGGTGGGCTGATTGGCGCTATTGGCACGCTCACCCTCGATAGAGGCAAATTCACTATAGGTGATTTCCGCTCCAACCCAGATTATGTACAGTACGGTGTGGCAGATATTGATGCGGATTCGAACAGAATCTTCAGGGCTGAAGGCCCGCTCTATATGTCGTATGATGTTCGCGACCTTGCCAACTATCCATCCACGCAAAGCACTGCTGAGGCATTTAAAACGATTTGGGACAAGACTCCTTGGGGTGAGAACACGGAGCTTGATGGTGTTATCTTGGCTGATCCCGTTATGGTTCAGGCGTTAGTGAAAGCTACCGGAGACATCAAGCTACCAAATGGAACTGTGCTTACCGGCAGCAATACTGCCGAGTTTCTGATGAACACGGTGTACAAGGACTATCTCGATGAGTCTGATGCATATTTCGGCATCGTTGCCAAGGAATGCGTAAGCAAGTTAATGTCTCAGATGGATATGAAAACCATTGCGACCCTTGCAAAAGATGTGATCTCGCTATCTCATCAACGTCATTTCTCCATGTATTCGTTTAATGAATCACTGGAAAAACTTCTCAAAGATTCGGGTCTGTCGGCTACCACACCAACTGATAAGGCGAAACCTGCAGTTGGCATCTATCTGACAGAACAGAACCCATCGAAGATCGGCTGGTATATTCAGCGTTCCACGAAGGTCACGCAGATCTGTACTGACAGTGCGCCATACAAGTATCATGTGGAATACACGTTGCACAATACTTTGACGGACGAGGAAGTCGAAAAACTGCCGAACTATCTCACCGGTGAGCTTTCATACAACGAGGGAACGGGTGTTGAGAAGATACTCTTCTTCCCGCCATTGGGCGGTGAGATTTCCAACTTCAAGGTGGAGGGCACTGCTTCAACACCACAGATGGACTCGTTGTATGCAGAGATCATGTATCAATCTCTGGCTCAAATCCGCCCAGAGCAGACAGTGACCTATTCGTTCGATGTTACAACCACGAAGTACGCAACTTCGCAGTTGAAGATCGATCAAACGCCAATGGGCACTGAAGACACGCATGTGCAATACATGAATTCCTGCCCCGCAAACTAGCAAATACAACGAATACGCCAACAATGGCATAGCAACCGGCTGTGGCCGCACGCAGAAATATTGCGTGCGGCCACAGCCGTTTTTATACAAAAACCAGAGAAATATATAACTGTTTTAGCTTGAGCATAAAACTTGAACTGTTAACTGCAAAATACGTGATATTTTAAACAAAATAGGAATCTTGTGTAGAATAATTCGCACATTATGTTATGTTATACAAGTAGCTAAATTTTGTTGATTTAGTAAGTAAAGAAAATAAATGCCCGCTTGTCGACGTAAGGAAGTTTGTATATGTCGTCTCTTCAGGGATTCGAAGTCGTTAGCCCAAACACCGCCTCTGGCCGTTCCGTTCTCACCGTCACGCGCAAATATGTGCGTCTCAACAAGAACGCGGTGCTGGAGCTCGGCCGTCCGGAATTCATTGAATTCCTCATCAACCCAAGCAGCAAGCAGTTCGCGTTCAAGCCTTGCGAGGAAAGCAATCCGAACGCCATCCCGTTCTTCGTGCCGGGTAAGACCACCGCATCGGTCACGTTGAGCATGCAGTTCGTGCTCGATGCCATGGAACCTTATTTTGATTTCCCGGAAGTCGCTGACGATCAGGAAGCCTACGCTCAGCTCAAGGGTACGTGGATTGCCAGCGACAATATGCTGGTGTTCAACTTGGGTACTGCCGAGCAGGGCGTGATGAAGAAGCGCGGTCGCAAGAAGGGTCAGAAGGCCGCTTCCAACGACTGAAACGCAGGTAACGCGCAACGACTCAGTGCTTGCAGATATTGGGGTGTGATTATGTCACACCCCATTTATTTTGTTCAGAAGAATGAAATATTGTTGCTCGCATAACTCAAATTTTGGTGGCATATACGAAATTGGGGAGTCACCACAGTGGATGACTCCCCAATCAGAGTGATTATCTGCTAGCAGAGATCAGTAGCAGTGATTTGCCAGCCAGTAGCTGTATGCACCCTGAATCGAACCGTAGCGGCCCTTGCAGTAGTCCCAGAACCACTTGAGCTGCGTCTGGTAATTCGACTGCCAGTCGGAGCCGTGCGAAGACATCTTGTTGCCCGGCAGAGCCTGTGGAAGGCCGTATGCACCGGAGCTCGGGTTCGTGGCGCTCACATTCCAGCCGGACTCGTGGCTGATGATGTAGACGGTGGCGGTGAAGTCCGCCTCGCTGTAGCCATTCGAAAGCAGGTAGTCGTGCGCCCACTGCTGCATGTCGCCGACAGGAGTCGTGGTGCCGATGCTGGAAGCGGCGGAAGATGAGCTGGAGGAGCTCGAGCTGCTGGACGAGCTCGACTCGGTGGAGCCAGTGCCGACGAGGATCACCTTTTCAACAGGCGCCTTCTTCACATAAGAGGCGAACGTGTTCGACGAGATCACCTTGTCGCCAGAACGAGTGACGAGATTCGTCTTCTCGAGAATGCCTTCCTGTCCTTCGGTCTGCACCTTCTCAGTGCCCTTTGGCAGTGAAGGATCCTCTTTCTTCACGGTGTTGAATGGAATCTTCGACTCTTCAGTCTCAACCTTCGCACCCTTGCGAGTGATCGTGATCGTCGTGGATTCGGTGACCTTGCTGGTGAGCGACGGAGACACTTCGTCGCCCGGTTCGAGCGTGATGTCGCCGGCGTCGAGCACAGACTTCACGTTGGTGAAATCCTGGCCAAGCACGACGCGCGACTCACCGTTGATCTTCACGTTGACATACGACGTGTTGGAGTCGTTCAACGCTTCACGCGCATTGCCACGGGAGGCTGCGTGTTCGTCGGTGATGGAATATGCGGTCGAAGTCGCCGTTGGCCCGGCCTGAGTTTGAGATGAGTAGATACTGCGGGTCGCAACGACTCCGGCCACTACAAGACTCACCGACGCGATGGCAGCGGAGATGCGAATCCACTGGCGCTTGCTCAACGAGCGCAGCGTAGGTGCGGTGTGCTTGCTATGGTGTGCCATTCTTCTCCTAAGTATTCGCGGATAATGCTGATGCCTTCGCTACTCAAACTACCTAGACAAAACATAGCGTGGTATGTGTGCGGTGTGCCAGACCGGGCGTCTTCAACACATACTGTTCGCAAGTATACGCCGGTTGCGGCTGTTTTGCCACAGGAACCGTGAATGTGTCACCACGTCCACACATTCATCTATTGGCGCAGAAAGGCGCATACCAGCGCGCCTATTGACGCGCATGTGCCGTTCGTGTTGGCATATATTTCAATATTTTCGCGAAAAGAAAACAAAAGAGGCGCATGCCGTAGCATGCGCCTCGTATTCATGGAGGAGAGAAGTATTACTTAATTATTGTTCCTGTTCTTCGAGCAATTCGTTCTGATCAGCACCGTCTGCCTTGGCTTCGGCGAGCGCCGCGTCAACGTCGAGCGCCTTCGCCTGCGAGATGAGATCGTCCAAGTCAGCCGCGCGCAGAGCGCCGGCTTCCTGATAGATCACGTGGCCTTTCTTCACGATCATCAGCGTCGGCACCGCCTGGATGTTCGCGGCGTTCGCGAGATCCTGGTTCTTGTCGATGTCGATTCTGCCGAAGAACATGTCGGGATTCGCGTCAGATGCCTTGTCGAAAATCGGGCCGAATGCCTTGCACGGGCCGCACCATGTTGCGTAGAAATCGAACAGTGCCAGCTCGTTGCCGGTGACTGCTTGCTCGAAATCCGCGGAAGTCATTTCTTGAACTGCCATATTGTGCTCCTTACGTCCGGGGAAATGTGGACTCGGGTCAGCGCGTCCTACTGACATACAACACGAAGTTCGCTGTTTTGTTCCGCATATTGTGCGAATACGCTTGCGGTGTAACTTTCCGCTCTTCGGCGCGCGTGCTGTGTTGCGCGCAGGGCAACGCGCGGTGAGTATTCGTTGGCAAGGCGAGACATAATACTTATATGCGAGTCTTGAATGATGAAGTGCCCGATGACGACGATTTCGATGCGGGGCGTTCACGTGGCGAGTTCGACCACATCACGCCCGAAGACATCACGCGTGGCACGGGGAACAATCCTCCCGGCTGGCTTGACGCCGATGAAATACAGCGTTTGCGCGGGCTTGTGCCGATTCCGTATGTGGAGATAGTGCCGGTGCGTGTCGATGACTTCGGGCGCGTGACGCAGATCGGTTCGCTGCTGCGCGTGGCGAACGACCAGTCGATCGTCGAGCGCGCGCTGGTCGCCGGCCGCGTGCTCTACCACGAGTCGATTCGTGAGGCGATCGCCCGCAATATTTCGCGCGATCTCGGCGAGCTCGCGCTGCCGGTGCTGCCGCAGACGCTGACGCCGTTCACCGTTGCCGAGTTCTTCCCGACTCCCGGGGTTTCGCCGTATTACGATTCGCGCCAGCATGCGATTGCACTGTGCTATGTGATCGCGATCGCCGGTGATTGCAAGCCGCAGGATGAGACGCTCGACGTGGAGTGGGTTGATACGCACGGCGACAAGCTGAACGAGTTCTTGGCGCAGATGAACGACGGGCACGACACGATTGTGCGGCAGGCGCTGGCGTGGATGAATCTGTGATTGATTTCGACTGAATTTCTGTGATTGATTGTGCAGGGGAGAGGAAGAGAAAGTATGACGGCTGATTTGCCGATTATTGCGAACCACGTGCTGCGCGAGGGGCAGGGGATTCCGCTGGTGCTCATTCATGGTTTTCCCGTGGATTCGCGCATGTGGCAGCGTTGCGCAATGGTGCTTATGGAGCTCAGTGACGCACAGGAGTTGGTGCAATACCCGATTTGGGCGCCGACATGCCGGGTGCTGGGCAGAGCCCTGTGCCCGACGCCGCACGCAGTGGCCGCGAGAACGCCGACGGCTCGCTGCCTGACGGTTTGGATTTGATCGCCGACGCTTATGTGCAGCTTGTTCAAGATGCTGGTTACAGTCAGGCGATCTGGGCTGGGCTGTCGATGGGCGGTTACGTGGCGCTTGACATTCAGCGCCGCCACCCCGAAACGGTGGCTGGCTTGGCGCTGCTCGACACGAAGGGTGACGCCGATTCCGCCAAGGCGCACGCTTCACGCATCGCCATTGCCGAGGAATGCGTGAAGAAGCAGACCTGTGATCCTGTGATGTTCTTCGTCGATGTGCATGAGGGCGATTCGAGCATCAAGAAATCAGACGCCTACATCAACCAGTTCAGCGAGTGGATTCGCGAACAGCAACCGAACGGCATCGCATGGCGTGAGCACATGGCGGCCGCGCGCCCCGATTTAAACGATCAATTCGCCAAGATCACCGCTCCTGCGGCTGTGATCTGCGGTGAGGAAGATCCGTCGAGCTCGCCGGCGGTGATGAGACCGCTCGCCGAGCAGATGACGAATACGACCGTGGTGATGACGCAAATCGAGAATTGCGGTCATTTCAGCGCATGGGAGCACCCCGAAACGGTGGCCCGCGCACTGCATGATCTCGTCGCCCGCGTACCGGCTGCAGCCGCAGCCGACCCGAGCGCCGCCACCGCCGATGTGATTGCGAAGGAGTGACGATGTTCGCACCACTTGCCTTGACCCAAGCATTGCCATATCTGCCGCTTGTGCAGGGAGACATCGACTATCAGGTGGATCGTCGAGACGATCCTCAGCTCATCGAGCAGACGTTGCAACTGCCGTCCACACGCGTGCTGCTGTGCCGCAACGGTAGGGTAGCGGTGCCGTTCGGCCAGCACAATCTGCTGCAATTGTCGAACTCGCGCATGCGTTTGGCTGCGTTGCCGGGCTCGTATGCGGCTCGCGCGCTGCGTTCTGCGCCGAAAGGCGTCATCGCCATGTATCTGGGTTGCTACCGTGGCGCACACGACGAGCACGCGGTCGCCATCGACTTGAGCGCACTGCCCGAAGGCCCGCAGATGAGCTCGGCGATGGAACGCGCGCAACAATCAGGCGGCACGGTAGATGCGGCGTTCGAAGATGATCTCGATTCGCGCGAGTCCTCACAGGAATCGAGCGTGCTCGAGCAGGCCATCACGCGATTCGACTGGGTTGATCTGCGCGCCTTCGCACCGCATGCCAGCTCACGCGAAGTCGGCCAGGCGGTCACGATGCTCTCGCTCGCCAACTGGCAGAACTCCCAGCATCATTGCCCATCGTGCGGATACCCGACCGAAACCGCGATGTCGGGCTGGGCGCAGCGTTGCACGAACGGCGGCGACAATAATCGCATTCTGTTCCCGCGCGTGGAACCGGCGATCATCTGCACGGTCGTCGATTCGAAAGACCGCCTGCTGTTGCAGCACAACCGCACATGGAAAGGCAACCTGTTCTCCATCTCAGCCGGTTTTGTGGAGGCGGGCGAGAACCTCGAACACGCGTGCCGCAGAGAAACCGAGGAAGAGACGGGCATTCGCATCGGCGAAGTGAAATACTTGGGCTCGCAGCCGTGGCCGTTCCCGTTCTCGCTGATGATGGGCTTCAAAGCGCAGGCGTTGAGCAACAACATTCACGTGGACGGCGACGAAGTGAACGCGGCACGGTGGGTGACGCGCGACGAATTCACCGACCTGATGGTCACCGGCGAAATCGAAGTGCCGGGCAAAGCGACAATCGCGCGCGTTATGATCGAGGAATGGTACGGGCGTCAGATCGATTGATCTGAAGTGACGAATACCACGAATAATTTTTGGAGGATACTATGGCGGACTCGCAACAGAATGCACAGCTCGATGTGCCTGATTTTCTGCAGTATTCGCATGACCATGTGTGGCTCGACGACTCGGTGACTCCGGCTACGTTGGGCATCACCGAATTCGCGGCGAATAAGATGGGCAACATCGTGTTCGTAGATCTGCCGGAAGTCGGCACCCGCGTCGAAGCGGGCGACGAAATCGTGCAGATCGAGTCCGCGAAAGCGGTCGAGCCGATGATCAGCCCCGTCGCCGGTGTGGTGCGCTATGTGAACACCGAAACCGAAGATGATGGCGCGGTCATCAACGACGACCCATATGGCGAAGGGTGGATCGTCAAAATCGAACTCGACGATGACGAGCCAGATATGCTCACAGCGCACGAATATTCGCAGTTCATCGCACAACAGAAGTAGCGAATAATAGATCACGGAATCATAGATCACAGAATCACTGATCACTGATCAGAGAGAGCGTGGGAGAGACGGCATGCCATATCGAGACAGGTCGGAACGCGAGCTGAAGAACACCAAGCGTATCCTCGAGAACGCGTTGGCGCAGGTGGAACGCGAGCAAGCGAAGCGAGCGGGCGAGAGCGAACTCGCGCCGCAATCCGATCTGGCGGTGGAGCAGCAGGAGCAGCAGATCGAGCCGCGCGTGGTCGCCGGAGCCGCCGACAGCGAAATCGAAGAGGCGCCGGAGCAAACGTGGCACGCGCCGGCCGTCGCATTGCGCACCACGTCGGCGGCGACGTCGAGCGACGACATGCCCACGGTCGCAGTGCCGTTGGGATCGCTGTCGGCCTCGAACGCGCAGCCGCGCTCGATTCGCTCGCTGACACGCAATCCGCGTCTGATCAGTTCGATCAAACGCGTGCTGCGCAAATCGATCACGTTCGTATTCGGCATCTGGATCAAGATGTCGACGGTGATGGCCAAGCAGCTCAACTGGTATCCATCGGTGAAACCATATGTGGGCTATGGCACGCAGGAGTATTCGCGACTGGTGTGCCGCACTATCTATGCGCCCGAGCATGCGAAGCCCCACACGCCTATGCGCGGCATCCACGCCATGCTCGAAGTGCCGTCGCCGGGCGAGCCGGTGCGCATCGACATCGACGGCGTGGCACTCAAAACGGTGCAGGTCGGCACGATGGAAGTCTATGACCGCATGGATCCGACGAAAACGGTGACGATGGACTATTCCGTCTCCGATTCGTCCGGCTACCTCGACCTGCTCGCCGAGCATCATCTCGACCCCGGCGTGCACACGTTCAGCTGCACCGTCAAGCATCGCAAGCCGGTGCAGGCCGAACTGTTCACGATTCCGAGCACGGCGAAAGTGGGCGTGATCTCCGACGTCGACGACACGGTTATGGTGACGCAGGTGCCGACCTTGTGGAAGGCGCCTACAACATGCTGTTCCTGAGCCCGCACAAGCGCGCCTCGGTGCCGGGCATGGCCGTGATGTTCAACAAGATTCAGGCCATGTTCCCAGGCGCTCCGTTCTTCTACCTGTCGACGTCGCCGTGGAACGTGGAGAGCTCGATCCGCAACTTCCTGATCGACTACGGGTTCCCCGACGGTGCGCTGCTGCTGCGCGACCTCGACCCACGACCAAAGACCTTCGTGCCATCCGGCGTGCAGCACAAGCTCGAATACGCCGAACAGCTGATGGAAGACTTCTCCGACATGAAGTTCATTCTGATCGGCGACGACGGGCAGAAAGACCCCACCACCTACGCGCAGATCGCGAAGCGTTACCCAGGGCGCATCCTCGCCATCGGCATCCGCCAGCTGTCTCCGCGCGAATCATCCGGCAGTTTCGGCACGGTGTCGGGATTCTCGACGACCCAGCCGATTCCAGTGACCGATGTGCCGGTGTTCACCGGCACGACCGGCGCGAACATCATGAAGACGATGCTGCCGTATTTGCAGCAATTCGTCTGATCGCATCCGATCGAATTGTGCTGCTGTTTAACAGCAGCTAGGTGGTCGTGTCGATTCGATCGGGCGCGTATAATTTCGCCCAAATGAGCAAATCGCAATCTTTCCCGAAGCCGCCGGTGGCCAAGCAAGTGCCACACGAGCGAGTGTTTCATAACGACGTTTTCATCGACCCCTTTGAATGGCTGCGTAACAAGCAGTCCAGCGACGTGCAGCAGTTCGTGCGTGAGGAGAATGCATACACGGACGCGCGCATGGCACCGTTGAACGGGCTGACAGACACGCTGTTCGACGAGTTCAAATCGCATATTCAGGAAACCGATATGTCGGTGCCGACGCGCATGGACGGCTACTGGTATTACGCGCGCACGCAAGAGGGCAAGCAATACGGCACGCAATGCCGCATGAAGGTGAGCGATCCGGCCGATTGGACGTCGCCGCAGATCAACGCCGATGACGCGCCGGGCGAAATCCCCGGCGAGCAAGTCGTGATCGACGCGAACGTGGAAGCCGAAGGTCACGACTTCTTCCAGATCGGCGGCATGGATATCAGCAAAGACGGCCAATGGCTGCTGTTCGGCGTCGACACCAGCGGCGACGAACGCTACGATTTCCGCATCCGCAACATCAACACCGGCGAAATGCTGCCCGACGAGCTGAACGGCATCTGCGGCGCATGCTTCACGCCGGATGCACGCTACGTGTTCTACACACTGCTCGACGAAGCGCAGCGCCCGTATCTGATCAAACGCCACAAAGTCGGTACGCCGGTGAGCGACGACGTTGAAGTGTATCGCGAACTCGACGAGAAGTTCTGGGTGGGCATCGGCGTCTCCTTCGATGAGAAACATCTGGTGATCGGCACCGGTTCGAAAACGACGAGCGAAGTGCTCATGCTGCCGGTGAGCGACCCCGAAGGCGAGTTCACGCCGTTCATTCCACGGCATGAGGGCTTGGAATATGACGTCAGTTTCGCCACGTTCGAGGGAGCTGGCGCGGATGGCGGCGATCTGCCGGTAGCGATCGTCTACCACAATGCGAACAATCCGAATTTCGAAATCGACGTCATCGACATGAGTAAGTATGCCGCGCCGTACGCGATCGGTGACGGCGTGTGCATCGCTTCCGGTTCGCCATATGGCAGCGAAGACGGCGACGCGGTTATCGCGGGTGCATCGCAGCTGCCGGTCGGTACGCCATACAGCGATCCGCGTAACCCGGAGATTCTGCAGGGAGCACGCGGCCTCGCCATCGAGGGCATCGCCTTGCATAAGCATTTCGTCGCGTTGTCGTATCGCGCAGATGGTTTGACGCATTTGGCGGTCATGTCGAAAAAGCAGGCGACGCAAGACTTCCTGAACAATCGCCCGTGGCAGTTCAGTGAAGTCGCAGTGCCCGAACTCGACGGCGATTGGGACGTGCGCGCGAAGCACGATGCGAACAATGCTGATGAAGCGATCAATCCGCATTGCCTGCAGGGATTCGCGGGAAGCGCCGCGCGACTCTATTCGATCGGCACGGCGGGCAACCCGAGTTATGAAGCACCTCGCATGCGCTACATGGTGACGAGCTACACGCGCCCGGGTGAACTGCGTGAACTCGACCCGAACACCGGCGAAGACGTGTTGCTGCGCCGCGCCAAAGTGCTCGGTGACTTCGATGCGCGCAACTACGTGGAGCGTCGCATTTGGGTGACGGCACGCGACGGTGAGCAAGTGCCGGCGTCGCTCGTCTACCGGCGTGATGTGCCGCACACCAACATGCCGACGTTCGTGATCGGCTACGGGGCGTACGAGATCAGCTCGGACCCGGGATTCTCGGTGTCTCGCCTGAGCATGCTCGACCGTGGGGTGCTCTACGTGGTGCCGCATGTGCGTGGAGGCGGCGAAATGGGGCGTGCGTGGTATGAGATGGGGCGCAGGCTCAACAAGAAGCATACATTCGAAGACTTCATCGACGTGACCCGTGCAGTGCAGGATTGCGGCATGGCAGACGTCGCGCGCACGGTGGCGAACGGCGGTTCGGCAGGAGGCCTGCTGATGGGCGCCGTCGCGAACATGGCACCTGACCGCTTCGCAGGCATTGAAGCCGACGTGCCATTCGTCGATGCGTTGACGACGATCCTCGATCCGTCGCTGCCGCTCACCGTGACCGAATGGGACGAGTGGGGAGATCCGCTGCACGATGCGGCAACGTATCGCTACATGAAGTCGTATTCGCCATACGAGAACGCGCCGCTTCCATCGGTGAGCAAGAGCGAATCCGGTTCCACAGTTGCGCATTGGCCCGACGGCCGTGAAGTGACCGCGTTCCCGAAGATCTTCATCACCACATCGATGAACGATTCACGCGTCATGGTGGTCGAACCTCTGAAGTGGGTGGCGAGATTGCAGTCGGCGGGGCTGGATGCGATCATCCGCATCGAAAACGAAGCCGGGCATGGTGGCATCAGCGGGCGCTACAAGCAGTGGCGGCAAATCTGTTCCGAGAACGCCTGGGTGCTCTCCTGCATGGGCCTCACCCGCTGATTTGCTGTTTTGTCGCTTTGTTTTGCCGTTTTCGCATGGAAATCAGCTGATTTGTGTGTGTTAACGGCAAAACTAGCTGCGTTAACGTCAAATCTAGGTGTCAGAACGGCAAAAGCGTGCTGGTTTTGCCGTTCTGACGGATGGTTTTGCTGTTCTGACACTTAGCTTTGCTGTTTTGGCATTGTCATTGCCGGCTCAGCACCCTTTTGCTGTTTTGGAATTTGGTTTTGCCGTTCTGGAATCCGGTTTTGCTGTTTTGGCACATAATTTGGTTAAAACCTATGTATTAACGGCAAATCCAGATGTATTAACGGCAAAAGTGTGCTGGTTTTGCCGTTGTGGAACCTGGTTTTGACGTTTTTGCATATATTTTGGTGAAAAACTGTGTAGAAACGGCGAATCTGGGTGCGTAAACGGCAAAAGTGGATGGGCTGGCAAAGGTGGATGGGACGGCAAAATGGCGTGTGTTCATGGATGGTCTCAATATGTGAAATATTAGATGGCGATTGTCCAAGAATTGAACGGCGCACTTTTCGGCCATGTGAGCGCGGGTAGTCTGCTTCGTATGACAGAAACTGCACAGCAATACACAATCGCCGTCATTCCAGGCGACGGCATCGGCAAGGAAGTGACGCCTTGGGCACAGCGGGCTTTGGAAAAGGCCACAGAAGGCGTTGCGGCATTCGATTACGAGAACTTCGATCTCGGTGCGGAACGCTATCTGCGTGACGGCGAGATTCTTCCTGACGAAGACCTCGAACGCATCAAGGGCACCGATGCGATTCTGCTCGGAGCGGTGGGCGACCCGCGCATCAAGGCCGGAATTCTGGAACGTGGTTTGCTGCTCAAATTGCGATTCGCGCTTGACCAATATGTGAACTTGCGCCCGTCGAAGCTCTACCCGGGAGTCACGTCGCCATTGGCGAATCCGGGTGAGATCGACTTCGTAGTGGTGCGCGAAGGCACCGAAGGCCTCTACTGCGGTGCGGGCGGCGCGATTCGCCGTGGCACCGAGCATGAGGTGGCCACCGAGGTGTCGATCAACACCGCGTATGGCGTCGAGCGCGTGGTGCGCTACGCATTTGAGCTCGCGATGAAGCGCCGCAAGCATGTGACGCTCGTGCACAAGAAGAACGTGCTCGTCAACGCTGGCGATATGTGGCAGAACATCGTCAACAAGGTTGGCGAGGAATACCCAGAGGTCACGCATGACTACTGCCATATCGACGCGGCGACGATATACATGGTCACCGAGCCGTCCCGCTTCGACGTGATTCTGACCGACAACCTGTTCGGCGACATCCTCACTGACGAAGCTGGCGCAGTCGTGGGCGGCGTGGGCTATTCGGCATCCGGTTGCATCAACGCCTCCAACGAATACCCGTCGATGTTCGAGCCGATCCACGGTTCGGCGCCCGACATCGCAGGCAAGGGCATCGCCAATCCAACCGCTGCGATTCTCTCCGCCGCCATGCTGCTGCGTCACCTCGGATTCGACGATGCCGCCGCGCGCATCGACGCCGCCGTGGAACTCGACATCGCCGAAAACGGTTCGACGCCACGCTCGACCGACGAAGTGGGCCGCGACATCTTGGCTCGCTTGTAAACTATTGCCCGACGAACGAATGCCTTATGTTGGTATTCGCCGATGTTCGACAAGCGCGTAAGCGCGAATAGAAAAGAGGACATTATGTGCTGCAACTGCAACGAAGAGGCACCATTCAACTTCAGCAATGGTTTCCAGACCTATGCTCGTCCAACCGCTGGCCCATACATCGCCACGACGCACGTGCCGTCGGAGTATGGCCCGGTCTACGTTGACTGAGCGTTCCGTTTAGCAACACAATGCATGAAAGAGGTCGGTTCTCCGGCCTCTTTTTGTTTGCCGCGCTGCCGCGAATAATAAGTAATCAGACATAGCGGCGGCGAGATGAAGCGAGCGAACAGAGTGTGCATACTGTAGGATTTTGAAATCAGACGAAGTCCGTCAGATACGCACAACAGAGCACTTGAGAAGGAGAACACTCATGAGCGATCCGAACGCATACCAGCCGCAGCAGCCGCAGTACGGCAACGCGAACGGTGCGACGCAGCCCAACGCCGCGGCGACGCCGGAGAACACGGTGAACGTCGCGCCAGAGCAGCAGTATGACGCCAACAATGCGCAGATGCCGCAGGCAGATGCGTATGCGAACCCGTACGCGAACACGGAGAACCAGTACGCGGCGCAGAACAATACGATGTATGCGAACACGCCTGCGCAGGGCGGCTACACGCAGTATGCGCCGCAATATCAGCAGGTTCCATCGACTTACATTCCGCGCAACAAATATGTGGCGGCGGCGCTCGCCCTCTTCTTCGGCATCTTCGGTCTGCACAACTTCTATCTCGGTTTCACCAGCAAGGCAATCGCACAGGTACTGATCACGTGCCTGACCTTCGGCATCGGCGCGATCGCCGTGCTCATCTGGTCGATCGTCGAAGCCATTCAGATCCTGACCGCCGACTACGGCACCGAGCATCATCGCGATGCGCGCGGAGTCGAACTCGCGGACTGATTGCGCAGAATACTTCGCAAATGAAGTAATACTGAAGTAATGCGCGAAGCATAGGGCCGACAGTCATCTGCCGGCCTTTTGTTTGCGAGAACTCACACAAGAGAATGCTATATTGACAGGCGTGAGCAGCGTGAACAACAGCTATGTTGGCCCGAATACGCGGTATGGGCAGGGCGAGGTCAAAATTCCAGGCGGCAAACTCGTGCGCGTGACGGTGCAGCAGCACGACCACCATGAGTCACAGGCGATAATCGACGGCGACTTCTTCCTTGAGGAAGAGTCGAGCGAAGTGCTCGACCGCGCACAGCAGATACTGAACGAACAGCTGGCGGATCTGCCGCGCGACTGGGAGAACTGGCAGGCCGACGAATATTTCGCGTATTATCGCCGGCTCGCAGATCGTCTCACCGCAGTGCTGGCAGATGTGCTCGTCGGCGTGAACGGCGAAGCCATCGCGTTGGCTTTTATGCGCGCGTTGCTGAGCGGCACGACCAATGAGCATGCGCGCGAGCAGGAGCGAGCCTTCGAACAGATTCGTGAAACGCGCGTGAAACAACAAGTCGAGCGCGCGCAAACCGGCACGGCGCGCGCCGAACAGCTCATCTCCGCGGAAGAAATAGCTCGGCGCTGGTCACAGCTCTCACTCGAAGTATTCGTGGACATTCCGCGCATGCCCGCCGAAGAGATGCGCGTAGACAAAGTGTGGGCCGAGCAAGTGGCTGCGGGGCAGCGACCACCCACACTGCGGTTCTGGAACTGGGCTGCGCCGGCGGTGGTGTGCGGCAAATACCAGTCGATCGCAGACGAAGTGAATCTCGAATATGCGCGCGAGCAGGGAATTCAGATTGTGCGCCGAGACACCGGCGGCGGCGCAATGTTCATCGAACCGGCGAACACGATCACGTTCTCGCTGTATGCGCCGTTGAGCTTCGTCGACGGACTCGATGCGCGCCAAAGCTTCCAACTGTGCGACGCGTGGCTGATCAAAGCGCTCGCCGATTGCGGCATCAGCGCCCACTATGCAGGACTCAATGACATCGCGTCGGATCGTGGCAAAATCGGCGGCGCTGCGGAGCGTCGCTTCGCCGGCGACCCGGGTTGCCTGCTGCACCACGACACGCTGGCGTACGGCATCGACACCGAGAAAATGTCGAAAGTGCTGCGCGTGTCGGCGGAGAAGATGTCAGACAAAGCGGTGAAATCAGCGAGCAAACGCGTGGATCCTATGAACACGCAGACGAGTTGGTCGCGCGAGCGAATCGTGAATCAAATGGAACGCACCGCGCGCGAGTTCAGCGCGAAACACTAGTGTTTGCAATATATTCTGCAACATATTCTGCGCGTGCCGACGATGTTCACGCGGGCGAGGTGATTAGCGCAAGCTGAGCATTTCGACTAAGGTTTCTAGAGTATTGACTCGGCGATCGAAAGGAATGGCGATGGGGCAAACCTCCGAGAATGAGCAAGACGCGACGCAGCGCAACCCGCTGCTCGAAACCGCGTTGTTCAAGCAGGTTTCGCCACAGCAAGCCAAGGAACTCATCCCATACCTGCGCCACGAGGTCTTCGACAAAGGCGAATACATTTTCACCGAAGGCGACACCGACCAGCGCATGTATGTCATTCAATCCGGGCGAGTCAAACTCACACGGCAGTCCGCAGATAAGCGCGTGCAGCTGCTCAGCATTCAGACCCGCGGCGAATTATTGGGCGAGATTCCGGTGTTCGACCCCGAGGGAGGCCCGCGCACCGCGAACGCCGTCGCCATGGTGAATGACACGCAAGTGGTGTGGCTCGACCACGACGCGCTGTTCGCATGGCTTGACAAATACCCGCGCGTCGCGGTTGATATGCTGCAGGTGCTGGCGAACCGCATGCGCGCGAACAACGAGCACATCGCCGACCTCGTGTTCACCGACGTACCCGGACGCCTTGCCAAGACACTGCTCAACCTCGCGTCGCGCTTCGGTGAACCGGTGGAAGCCGGTCTGCAGGTGCCGCACGACCTGACGCAGGAAGAGATGGCGCAGCTCGTCGGCTCGTCACGCGAAACGGTGAACAAGGCGCTGACCGACTTCGCGAACAGAGGGTGGATTGCGCGCGAAGGCAGAACGATCATTATTTACCAGCCGGGCGCGCTTATTCGCAGATCGCAGCGCTGACGCGAGTTTGTGAGAGTTCGTGAGCTCCACAGTTTGCACTTGTTGACAATTCTTTGAAGAGTATTGTGCGAGCTGTGCGCATGCGATAGAATGGTCGCCGCTCATACACCGACGCGTACGCGCGGTGATATGCATGTGAACTTGAATGCTTGCTGAACACCAACTGAGCGTTGTTTGAGACTTTCTCGAATGTGTTGTAAACAGTACGCTCCGTGGTAGAGCGGGAACAATAGAATAAGAACCATGCCCAAAAAGAAGAAGAACCTGACGGGTGCGCGCATACTCGCGCTCGCCCTAGCTTTTATTACGCTATGTCTCGGCGGTGGCGTGACCTTGAGCGCGCTTTTCCTGCCCGCTGTGATGGGGGCAAATCAGATTGCGAAGGCCGTCAGCCCGTCGATGCAGGTTGAAGGCATCGACTTCGACGTGACGAATCTTCCGCAGAAATCCACGATGTATGCGAACGACGGCAAGACGGTTATCGCCGAGTTCTACGCGCAGAACCGCGAAGTCGTGCCGCTGAAAGATATTTCAAAGCCGATGATGCAGGCGGTCGTCGCTCGCGAAGACCGCCGCTTCTGGGAGCACTCCGGCGTCGACGTGCAGGGCGTGCTGCGCGCATTCATACAGACATACATGAAGGGCGGCGATCAGCAGGGCGGTTCGTCGCTGACTCAGCAGTATGTGAAGAACGTGCTCGCAACGCAGGCGCGTGAGAACGACGACCCGATCGCCGAATACCATGCTACGGAAGACACGATCGCGCGTAAGATGCGCGAGATGCTGATCGCCGTGCAGATGGAGAAGAAGTATTCGAAGCAGGAGATTCTGCAGGGCTACCTGAACATCGCGCAGTTCGGCTCGAATTCGCTGTATGGCGTGCAGGCCGCCGCGGAACGCTACTTCAACACGACCGCCGACAAGCTCAACATCGTGCAGGCTGCAACGATCGCGATGATCACGAAGAATCCGTCGAAATACGATCCTTCGATTGAAGAGAATCAGCCGGAGGCCGAGAAGCAGCGCAACATTGTGCTCGAACTGATGAAGAACCAAGGGTTCATCACGCAGAAGGAGTATCAGGATGCGGTGAATACGCCGCTGAAAGACACGCTGCACATCACCACTGTGGCTCGTGGCTGTATGGCGGCGAAATACAACGCCGGCTTCTTCTGCGACTACGTGGTGCACAAGATCGAGAACTCCTCGGAATTCGGCAAGACCGCGAAAGAGCGTGAGAAGCTGCTGCAGGAGGGCGGTCTGCAGATCGTCACGACGCTCGACCTCGATGCGAGCAACGCGTTGATGGACACGGCGAACGCGACCATTCCCGCCAACGATTCCAGTGGCATGGAAATCGTGATGGCGTCGGTCAAGCCCGGCACCGGCGAAGTGCTTGGCTTCGGCCTCAACCGCACTTACGATGCAACCGATGCGGCGGCCACAGACCAGACGAAGGCTTCGATGAACTATGCCGTTGATCAGGTTGACGGCGGTGGCCAGGGCTTCGCGATCGGTTCGTCGTGGAAGCCGATCAACTTGATCGCATGGATGCAGAAGGGCCGTTCGATCAACGAGATGCTCGCGGCGCCAACCGACTACCTGACCAGCCAGTTCAACTGCAACGGCTACACAGGCGGCACTGACAACTGGCATGTGACCAACGCATTGACGAACGGCACGACGTCACCGGAAAGCCCATTCCTCGGCTTGGTGCGTTCGCACAACACGACGATGGCCGCCATGGGCGCGAAGATCGGCTTGTGCGCGGTGGCTGATGCGGCGAAGGCCGTGGGCTACCACAATGCGAAGATCGGTCAGGAAGACGTGTACAGCGATATTTCGATGCACCCGGCGCTGTTGATCGGTGGTACGACCTCCGTGTCGCCATTGACGATGGCGAACGTGTTCGCCACCTATGCCACGAACGGTGTGGAGTGCACGCCAATCGCGATGAAGAAGGTCACGAACGCCGACGGCAAGGAGCTTGAGGTGCCGAAGGCCAACTGCCATCAGGCCGTTGACAAAGACATCATTCAAACGTTGGCCTACGCGATGAACCAAGGCGTCGTGAGAGCTGACGGTGCAGGTGGTGCGGCTCAGCTCGCCAACGGGCGCAAGACGTTCGCGAAAACCGGTACGAACGAGAACATGTATGTGACCACTGGCGGATTCATTCCGAACCAGATCGCCACGTTCGTGCTCGTCGGCGACGTGCAGGATCCTACGAACCACCCGATCGAGAACATCGCCATCAACGGCAACTACCACGGCTACTGGGATGGTTCCACAATCGCCGCGCCTGCCTTCAAAGACGCGATGAACATCTACGCCGACAAGAAGCAGCTGCCGATGGATAACGACTACGGACAACCTGTGGCCAAATACATGGGTGGCAGTACGAGTACCAGCACAACGAACGGTACGACGACGAACAACAACACCACTACGAACAACAACAGCACCAACACGCAGACAACGCGCTGATCTGTTGATAAACGAATCGCCCTCCCAGCCGATGTGCGGGGAGGGCGATTTCGTTTATGAGATTTGAACTTTGTGACGCATGGTGCTCAAAGCCTCACGCAATGTGTTAAGGTGCGGGTATGAGCAAGACAAAGCGCAAAACCGAAGACAAACCAACACTGTTCACACCGATGACGCTACGAGGTGTCACCGCCCGCAATCGCATTTGGATGCCGCCTATGGACACCTATTCGGTGTTCGACATGGATGGCAGGCCGACCAACTTCCATTACCAGCACTATGTGTCGCGCGCAATGGGCGGATTCGGTCTGATCATCTTCGAAGCGACGGCGGTCGCTCCCGAAGGCCGCATCTCACCGTGCGACCTCGGGCTGTGGGACGACGCCCAGATCGACTCCTACCGCTGGATCGTTGACGGCGTGAAGAAAGCGGGTGCCGTTGCCGGCATCCAGCTGAACCATGCAGGGCGCAAAGGCTCCACCGACTGCTTCTCGCTGCGCACGAAGACGGGCTATGTGCCACCGGAGAAGGGTGGCTGGCAGACGGTCGCGCCGAGCGACATCGCCTTTGAGGGGCTTCCGACGCCACGCGCGCTGAGTGTGGACGAGATTCACGAGATCGTCAACCGGTTCCGCGATGCTGCATGGCGTGCAATGCAGGCTGGCTTCGACGTGATCGAGATTCACGCCGCACATGGCTACCTGCTCTCCGAATTCCTCGACCCGCTCGTCAACACCCGTGACGACGAATATGGCGGCTCACTGGAGAATCGTATGCGCATCGTCGTTGAAGTGGCAGACGCTATCCGCTCGGTTATTCGCGACGATATGCCGTTGTTCGTGCGCATTTCGGCCACGGACTGGGCTGAAGGCGGCTGGGATGTGAACCAGAGCGTCGAGCTCGCCAAAGTGCTTAAGCAGCACGGCGTCGATCTGGTCGACGTGTCGACCGGCGGTATTCTGCCGAATGTGAAGATTCCGGTGAAGCCGAACTACCAGGTGCCATTCGCGAAGCAGATTCGCAAGAAGGCCGATGTGCCGGTGACCGCTGTAGGCCTCATCACGAAGCCGAAGCAGGCCGCCGAAATCGTGGCCAAGGGCGAGGCCGACGCAGTGGAGATCGGGCGTGCAGCCCTCCGCGAACCTTACTGGCCTCTGCGTGCAGGCTTCAAACTCGGTGAGCCAACCGACATCCTGCCATACCCGCCGCAATATGTGCGCGGTGCTTGGCATAAATCCTCCAAGTAGCCTCCTTATCCCTTTTCCCTCCAACCCTCCTCGTCTTGCCTGCCGGTGGTCCTTGCAGCCCTCGACGAGGAGGGGAGGGGGAGAGCTAGGCGTCGATGCCCACCGCGTCGGCCACATTGTCGAAACCGTCGCGGCGAAGCAGCTGCGCCAATCCGCGTTTGAGCACCGTGATCTGCTGTGGGCCGCGATACATCAGCGACGAAATGAACATGACGAGCGACGAGCCTGCGCGAATCTTCGCGTAGGCCTGCTCCGGCGTGAACACTCCGCCGACGCCGGCGATCGCGAAACGGTCACCATATTCGCGGTAGGTGCGGCGCACGAGTTCGGTGCTCGCCACCGTGCATGGGCCACCGGAGAGTCCGCCGAGCCAGCTCGCGGGAATGTCGAGTCCGGTGCGATCCTTCTGCAGATTCGCAATCGTCACGCCCTGCACATTGTGCTCGGCCAGCACATCGAGGAACTCCTTGAACTGCGGCCATGGCTTGTTCAACGGCATCTTCACGAGCGTCGGCTGCGGACGGTCAATTTTGTCGAGTTCGGTGAACAGCTTGTCGAGATTGGCGGGGGAGTCGGTGAACGGTTCGCCCACCGTGGTGTTCGGGCACGAGATATTCACCTCCACCATCGCGGTGCGTCCTGCCGCGCGGCGCATCGAAATGCAATAATCCTCGATGCCCTCGTCGAGATCGCCCACCTGATCGTCGTTCGTGCGTGCGATCGACACGCTCACCTGCATCGTCTTCGTGCGACGCCAAGCATCTTCAGCACGTTCGATCACCACGTCGGAGCCGTCGTTGGCCAAGCCGACATGCACCATCATCGAATCATATTCAGGCAAACGGTGGAACCACGGGCGCGGATTGCCTGCGCACGGGCGCGACGTCGTGGAGCCGATCGTCTCGAAGCCGAAGCCGGCGTTGTCGAGCAGCTTCACCATCTCGCAGTTCTTGTCGAGTCCCGCCGACAATCCGAACGGATTCGTGAAGTTGACGCCCATCACGTTCGTCTCGAGAATCGGGTCGGTGTAGTCGAGCATCTCGCGCAACAGCCACATGAGCGGAGGAATCCTGCCGGTGACATGGCAGAACTTGATCATGTCGTCATGCGCGACATCGGGGGTGTGGTTGAACACGAAATCTGGTTTGACAACGTGCTTGTATGCGAACGTGAACAAGTCGGTCGTTGCCTTGTTGACGGAGTCATGCAGACTATTTTGAGAAACGTAAGTCATAATCTCCATTGTGCCATTGTTGCGCGAATTGTGCCATTGAACATGTGCCGCCGAACAATGCAGTGGATTCGGCGGTGCGCGAGCGCAAATGCGTGCCGAAGACTACGCTCGAACATACAGGCCGACGGTGGGAGGACATATGCAGCGTGTGTGCGTGGTGATGCCAACGTATAACGAACGTGACAATCTTGAACCGACGCTGAGTGAGATTTTCTTGCGCAACCCGAACATCGACGTGCTGATCGTCGACGATAATTCGCCGGACGGCACGGGCACTCTCGCCGACGTGATCTCTCGCGTAACACTGCTGTCGCAGGATTTGAGTGTCGAGGCGAACGGGAACGCCGACATCTACGACGTCTCCTTTGCCGCCGACGACAGCGATTCGTCTCTGTATTCGGACCAGCATGTGAGCACGGCGGATCTGAAGATAGCGGACCGACTCAACGACTGCTCGATCGACTCGCACGTCTACACGTTGCACCGTGAACGCAAACTCGGGCTGGGCACCGCATATATTCAAGGATTCGAGTGGGCGCTCGCTCACCATTACGACATCGTGTGCGAGATGGACATGGACGGCTCGCACAGGGCGCAGGATCTGCGCGCGTTGATCGACATGCTCGAGGCGAATCCGCGGTTTGACCTGGTGCTGGGGTCGCGGCGCGTGCCTGGCGGCACGACGCGCGACTGGCCGTGGTATCGCGACATGATTTCGCGCGCAGGCTCGCAGTACGCGCGTTTTATGCTTGGTCTCAAAGTGCGAGACATGACGTCTGGTTTCCGCGCATACCGCGCGTCGATCCTGCGCAAAGTCGACCTTGAGGGCATCGATGCGAACGGCTACGTGTTCCAGATCGATATGACCCGCCGTGTTATCGCCGCAGGCGGCGCCGTCGCTGAGATTCCGATCGTGTTCCCAGACCGCACGCGCGGCGATTCGAAGATGGACAGGGCGATCGTGCGCGAGGCGATGCAGAAGGTGACGCAGTGGGGCTTCGCGCGCATGCGCAACGATGTGACGCGCAATAACAGGCGAGTCGAAAATCGCGTGGCGGAAGAACTCGCGTTGCCCGAGCAGCTTATTCGCGAAGATGCGGGCATCGCCGCGCAGGATCCGGAGAAATCCGAGGAATACGTCGACCGCGATTAACGCACGTATTTTCACTGTATTTGCGCTTTTTGTGCGAAGTTGAGAGAAAAACACGCCGAAATGTTCGGTTGAAGTTGTTCTTTGAGAGTTGATGTGCGATAATGTTCATATGATTTCTTCGCAACGCCAACATTTGATTTTGGGGCGCCTTCGCACACGCGGCGCGGTGCGCATCACCGCTTTGTCGAAAGAGCTGGGCGTCTCGGCGATGACGATTCGCAGGGACATCGCCGAGTTGGCAGACAAAGGGTTGCTTCGCCGTGTTCACGGCGGAGCCGTCTCGACCAGCACGTTGCTCAGCGAACCGCTGTTCTCGGTGAAATCGCAAATGGACATCGGGCTGAAAGACGCGATCGCGCAGGAGGCCATCAAATATGTGTCTCCGGGCGATGTGATCGCGATCGGCGGCGGCACCACCGCGTACGTGTTCGCGCAGCATCTGCTCGAATCGCAGAATGCGAACGGCATCACCATTCTCACCAATTCGATTCCGGTGGCCGAACTTGTGCAGGCGCTGGAGTCGAAAGACGTCGAGGTGATCGTCACAGGCGGCGTGATCACGCGTTCGAATTCGCTCGTCGGGCCGATCGCAGACAAAGTGATCGCCTCGCTGCGTGTGAACACCGTGTTCTTGGGCACCCATTCCGTGTCGATGCCGCGCGGATTCCTGATGCCGAACTCGCTGGAAGCGGCCACTGACATGGCGATGATGGACATCGCCGACAAAACGATTATTCTTACCGACCACACGAAATGGAGCAGCACATCGCTGTCGCTGTTCGCACGTTTCGAGCAAGTGGATACGGTGATCACCGATGACGGGCTCGACCCGGATTCGGCGATGAAAACAAGGGATTTGGTCAAAGAGCTGGTTTTGGCTCATAGCACTGAAACCGACAATGAAGAAAGTGAGTAGCATGACTGAATTCGCGCATTATGAGCCTGGTGACTATGCACAGAAGCATTTGCGCATCACGCCGACAACGTTGTCTGATGGACGCGATTTTTCTATATCGACGATGAAGACGACTACGTTTCGGGCAAGAAGACCCGTGAGCTGAAGGATCCGCGCGATCTGGCGTACCGCTTCGCGCCTCACATCAATGCCGAAGGCGTGGAAGTGGAATACGCGGCTCCGCAGATGCGTCGCGATCCGCTGACCGGCGACTGGATTCCAATGGCCACCGCACGCATGAACCGCCCGATCACCGCGGGCGCCGGCGCGACCGCCAAAGGCAATCCGCTTGCCGCACGCAAGCCGGGCGACCCGTATCAGGACGGCGAAGTGCCAGACACCGATTACGATGTGGTGGTGTTCGAAAACCGCTTCCCGTCAATGGTGCAGGTGCCGGGCGTCGACATCAACAAGATCAGCTACGTCGACGGCAACCCGCTGTGGGAGGAGCGCCCAGCCGCAGGCCGTTGCGAAGTGATCTGCTTCGACCCAGACGAGAACGGGCTTCCAGCTGACTTGAGCGTGAAGAGGCTGCGCACCGTCGTGGAGGCATGGGCCTTCCGCACCGCCGAACTCAGCACGATCGACGGCATCGAGCAGGTGTTCCCGTTCGAGAACCACGGCGAAGAGATCGGCGTCTCGCTGGCTCACCCGCACGGCCAGATCTACGCCTATCCGTTCATCGCTCCGAAGCTCGAAACCGAACTCCAGCACACGCAAGCCTACTTCGAGAAGACCGGTGGCAACCTGCTCAAGGATTTGATGAACGCGGAACTCGAGGCGAAGGAACGCGTCGTGATGCGCAACCACAGCTGGGTCGCCTACGTTCCAGCCGCGGCACGCTGGCCTCTTGAGGTGCATGTGGCTCCTGTGCGCGACGTGCTGACGCTCGACCAGCTGAACGATCAGGAACGCTGGGACCTCGCCCAGATGTATTCGACGCTGCTCAAACGCGGCAACCGCTTCTTCGACAAGGGTGACGGCAAGGGCATGGACCTGCCATACATCTCCGCATGGCATCAGGCTCCTGTGCGCGATGCACGCCGCGAGAACTACCGCCTGAACCTGCAGTTCTTCTCGTTCCGTCGCGCTGCCAACAAGATCAAGTATCTCGCCGGCTCCGAATCGGGCATGGCCGCATGGGTTTCCGACACCACGCCGGAGCTCATCGCCAACCGCTTCCACGAGCTCGGCCCGATCGACATCAGCGAAGACTGACGGCGACAACGTAGAAAGGGTTTACCATGACACAGGTTGACATCGTGAACGCGATGAGCGACGCCGAGGGCGCGGCAAAGGTGACCGCCCTGTTCGAACGCACGTACGGCACGAAACCTGCAGGCGTGTGGGCTGCACCGGGGCGCGTGAATCTGATCGGTGAACACACCGACTACAACGGCGGCCTTTGCCTGCCGATCGCATTGCCCCATCGCACCTACATCGCATTGTCGCCACGCACCGACACGCAAGTGCGCGTGGTGTCTGACATCAACGAAAACGACGTGCAGACCGCCGATCTCAACGGTTTGGAAGCCGGTGGCATCGACGGCTGGGCCGCCTACCCGGTGGGCGTGGCATGGGCGTTGCGCGAAGCCGGCCACGACGTGCAGGGCTTCGACGCCGCATTCAGCACATGCGTGCCATTCGGCTCAGGCCTGAGCTCGTCGGCAGCCATGACCTGCTCGACGGCACTCGCGCTCGACGGCGCATACGATCTCGGCTTCGGCGCCACCGACGCCGGCCGCATCACGCTGATCAACGCAGCCATCACGTCGGAAAACGACATGGCGGGCGCCTCCACCGGCGGCTTGGATCAAAGCGCGTCGATGCGCTGCACGCCGGATCACGCGATTCGCTTGGACTTCCGCCCGGGTTTGACCGCCGAGGAGAGCGCACAGCAAGAGGCGTTCGATTTGAGCAATCACGGACTCGAGCTGCTCGTGCTCGACACCCGCGCCCCACACCAGCTCAACGACGGCCAGTACGCTCAGCGTCGCGCCACCTGCGAAGAAGCCGCCGAACTGCTCGGTGCCGACAATCTGCGCGAAGTCGCCGATCTGGTGAACGCGCAGGCAGACCCGGCGACCGCGCTCGAAGGCGTGCTCGAACGTCTCGACGACGACACGATGCGCAAGCGAGTGCGTCACGTGATCACTGAGATCGGCCGCGTCGACGACTTCATCGAAGCCTTCGCCGAAGGTGACATGCAGACCGCCGGAGACCTGTTCAACGCATCGCACGACTCGCTGCGCGACGATTACGAAGTCACCGTGCCGGAACTCGACATCGCCGTGGACGTGGCTCGTGACGAGGGCGCGCTCGGCGCACGCATGACCGGCGGCGGCTTCGGCGGCTCGATCATCGCACTGGTGAACCAGGGCGAGAGCCAGCGCATCGCGCAATGCATCGCCGACGAATTCGAGCGCCGCGGATTCAACGCACCGCGCGCACTGCCCGCATATGCGGCGCAGAGTGCGCACCGCGTGCAGTAGCGCATAGCACGCAGAACATCTACCGCTGAACAATGTGCAGGTATTGCAAAGAACGCAATACCTGCACATTGCTATGTGTTGCCAATAGTGCAGGCGCGCATCACTCGCAGACGCTCGCAAACACTGGCGTTGCAAGTGATATGAGTTTGCATAAGCAAACGTGAAACCGGATTGTTGAGACTTCGTAAAACATCTCGCAACACCCTGTGCTTTCGAGAACGCCGTCACTACATTTGGATTGATTGCAAATATTGATCGCAAACGGCGGCGCACAAATCAGCAGAAGCACAGGCAGCCGGTGCTGTGACGGTAGGTGTGATGACAAGACTAGACGTTCGTTCCGCAATGCGCACAAGCGTGCGCCGCGGCATACTCATGGTGGTGGCGGTGGTGATCGCCATAGCCACCGCATTCACGCCTATTTCCGTTGCAGCACAGCCCGCAGTATCTCAAACGCCACGATCTGAAAAATCCGCCGATCTGAGCCAATTCCTCAATACCAACAAAGGCACGGGCGGCATCACCATCGCGGGGCTGACCAAAAACGAAAACGGATCATACTCATATTTCGAGGGGCAAACCGCTTCGATCACGTTCCATTGGGCGGAACACAATGATTTGCAGTTCGATGTGCGCAACACGATGTTCTACGACATGCCCGCTGGATTCCTGCCGTTGTCGCCGCAAGAGAACGAAGTCAAAACGTTCACGGTGAGCATCAATGACGGCGGTAAATTGTATGAAATCGACGGCAACACCTACAAATTCGTGCGCATCGACAACTCTGATCGTTACAAAATACTGATCGATTTCAACAAGAATCATGCAGATTTCGCGAGCTTGGAGAGCGCCGCGAACATCGAGCTCAATCTGAACATGCAGTTCACGATGTCGCAATTGACCGAGAAGAACCCGTTCGGGCAGGGCGTCGACATGAGTTTCGAACTCGACACGTTGCGTAAGCCGACGCTCAACGTCAATAAGTATGCGTCGATTAACGCTTCCGAAGGCAAGGTGTATTACACGGTTGAAGTGAAGTCGATGGACGGCACGAGCTTCGACGTGCGCGTGCTCGACACAATGCCACAAGGTGACGTGCTCACCTTCGACCAGAGCAGTTTGCAATGGGATCCGCGCCGTGACGCCGACTCGTGCTCGACGACGCAGAATTCGTTCGACTGCACGATCTCGCAGATCAAGCAAGATGAGACGATTCGCTTCACATACGCCGCTTCATTCAGCGAGGACGCATATTGGCAGGCGCTCGTGAACAATAACGGGAACGCCGATGCGGTGGCCGAACAGTATCTCAACGTTGCCAACGCGAGCGCAGACAAGTCGAATCCTGGTGAGGGCAGCACGTGGATGCCGAAACCGCAGTTTAACTCGTATGTGAACAAGTCCGGCAGTGCCGAAGCCGCCGTTGAGGGTTGGCATACGGTGAACTGGACTGTGAACGTGAACGAGCAGCGCCAGCATTCGCTCGCCGGCTCGGTGATCAGTGACGATATGGTCAAGCCCGGCGATGACTGGAAAACTGAGAAAACGCGCGAGAATATGGTGTTTGCGGGCGATGGCATCAGCGTGCAGGTGTTCGATCAGAACGGCAACGAGCTGGCGGAGAGTCCGCGCAAACTGAGCTGGGCCGAAGTCGGCGTGCATAATCTGAACGTCGACAAGAAGTGGGAATATCAGGTGCCCGCCAGCGATGGCGCGTTTCAATACCGAATCACTTACAGTACGAAGGTGAAAGAGGGGATCGAGGGGAACACCGTGGTTAACACGGCGTCGTCGAAATATCACAGTGCCACCACCGAAGTGTATATGCCGAGCCAGGATTCCGGTGATGGCGGCGATTCCGGAGATACGCCAAGCAAGCCGACGTTCCCGGAGAACGCGCTGACCAAAAGCGTGGACACCGCAGCGAGCACCGCGGAGAAAACGCGGTGGAACATCGATGTGAAGACGCCGGAGGGTGGCTACGAGTCGCTGACGGTGACCGACACGTTGCCGATGCAGTATGTCAATGCAACGGAAAGGCACTACAGTGACTACCTCGACGGTATGCAGGTGGACAACCCTATTCGCGAAGACACGACTACTGATATTGACAAAGCGAAACAAAATATTCGCGTTGCGTTCACTGCAAACAACGGTGCGGAGCAGGTGCTGTCACCAACCGATGACTACACCGTTAATGTGAGTTTCAGAACCAACGACCACACTAAACCGAGTGATGACAGCATTATCGCCAGTATTGTGCTGACCGAGGCAGGCCTTGCGAAGATCAGCGCGGAAGGCGTGCTGCGCGTCACGTTGGTGACGGTGAATAACCAGCATTGGGTGCAGAACTCCGGCAGTGAGGATTGGTACGCCGAGCACAAGAACACGGCGAGCGCACAGGCGAACAACGCGTCAATGGGCGAGTCGAGCGCGACAGTGAGGCTCAAGCCGCAGGCAAATCGTGCGATTGCGAAAACCGTGTCAGATAAAGACGCGGGCACAGTGAGTGGGCCGACGTACCTGCCCAATACGTTGACCACGAAAGATGGCAAAAATGTGCCGGTTTGGTATTTCCGCGTGATGTTCGACAAGCAGTCATACCCCGCGAATGGTGCACAGGTGATCGACACGTTCGACACCGACAAGTTCCGGTTGGTTACGCCGCAGGATTTCAACTTCACAGATGGAAATTTCCCCTCCCGCATGAAGAGTGCACTCACGTTCCGGTACTCCGAGTCAGAGAACAAGTTCGACGTGCAGACAGACAAGGGCAATGTGTTTACTGCGGAAAACTACGCGCAGTATTTTAGCCAGACTGACACCGGTGCGACGATTAATTTGCCTGAGCCAGACAAATGGTCAGACACTGATTATGTCACTCATTTCGGCGTGATGTATGCGCTAACGCCGACGGCGGAGTATCTGCAAAGCATTGACCAAGAGGCTGTGAACTCGGCGACCGGCATACTGAACTTCCACAACGATGCGTCGTGGGGCACGAACAATGCGTCCGCGGAGTTCCATTACGAGAGCAAGCCGATGAGCAAAAGCGTCAACACGTCAGGATTGAGCGCGCAAAACAGCAAATTGGATTTCACACTTGACATCAATCCAAAGGCATTGCAAATCGGTGACGATGATACCGTCGATGTTCGCGACACGATGTCGAGCAATCTGCGCATGAAACTCAACACAATTGTTGTGAGAGATGTGGCGAGCGGCATGGATATCACGTCGGAGATCACGATAAGTGAGGCTGACGGCACCTACACGTTCACCGTGCCGAATGGCAGGCATCTTCGCATCACTTACAGCGCATCGGTATTCTCGTCCGGTTCGTCGAGCTCGGTGAATTTCTCGAATACGGCGAGCATCAACGGATTCTCGACGGAGCAGAGCGATTCGGTGGCGATCACCAGTTCCGCCGGAGGCAACGGCAGCAGTCCGGCTATGTATTTGTATAAATACGAGTCAGGAGACATGAACAAACTATTGAAGGGAGTCACGTTTGCGCTGCAGGAGCAAACAAGCAGCGGCTGGAAGACGGTGGGCAACTACACGAGTAATGAGCAAGGCGTGATACATATCACAGCAGATCTTGCTGATAATGGAACGCCTAATGGGCAACCTCTGAAGTTCGATGTTCCATATGCTCTGGTGGAAACGAAGGCGTTAAGTGGATACCGTACGCCCGAGCGTGCGATCTATTTCATGATCCGCTCGAATCCGCTTCAGCACACAGCCAACACGGTTGATGCCCGACAGTTCCTCCAGCTGGCCACTGGCGACACGTTGCCGGTTTCGAACGACCCGATCATCCCCGACGACCCAGCGGTGACGTTGCCAGGTGCCGGTGGGCGGGGAGTGACGCGGTGGATGACGCTCGGCTTCGCGGTCGTAGTGCTGGCGATGCTCGCGCATATGGCGATCGCGCGCCGCTCATACGAGCGTGCGGGCGAGCCTCTGCGCTGACCGACCGCAGAGACCCATCTGTATGGGGCGCCAGTGCGGAACAGTTGCCTGCGCTCACTACACAAGAACCGACCAATATATATATTGGTCGGTAATCTGTCTAATAACTAAGTAAGTAATTCGTATTGGCAAAACAGCGGAATGGTGTGCGGATGAAATCACAGCGAAAAACCGCGGGCGCGAAGATGTCGAAGAGCAAATTCGCGGCGATGCTCACGTTCATGATCATCATGCTGATCGTCGGCGTCGGGCTCATCGTGTACCCAACGGTCGCCGATGCGTGGAATCGGCACGTGGCGAGCCGTGCGATCGCAGGCTATACGCAGCAGGTTGCCGACACTCCGAAGGAAGACCGCGAAGCACAACTCGAGAAGGCGGCGAACTACAACGCGTCACTGGTAGGGCAAGGAAACGGGCGATTCCTGCCCAATGCGGAGGAGAAAAAGAATACAATTCGATTCTCGACGTGTCGGGCACCGGAATCATGGGCTATATTTCAATTCCTGCGATTCACGCGCGCCTGCCGATCTACCACGGCACCGACGAAGCGGTGCTGCAGATCGCAGCCGGTCACTATGAGGGGTCGAGCTTCCCGATCGGCGGCGAGTCAACGCACGCGGTGATCACCGGGCACACGGGTCTGCCGTCCGCGCAGCTGTTCACTGGCATAGATGGCATGAAAGAGGGAGATAAATTCTCGATAACCGTGTATGACCAAGTGCTCACCTACGAAGTCGAAGAGCGCCAAGTGGTGCTGCCGACGAACGTCAAACCGTTGGCGATTCAGGAGGGACGAGATTTGGTGAGCCTGATCACCTGCACGCCATACGGTGTCAACTCTCACCGACTCATTCTGACCGCGCACAGAATCCCCACGCCGGAAAATTCGAAAGAAGTCGAAGTCAATCCGGAGCAGGCGATCATGAGCGACGTGCTGATCACAGCACTGGTTATTCTCGGCGTCGCCGGCAGTATGGTGTTCATCGTCGTGCACAGCCGCCGCAGAAAGCGGCGCGTGCAAGCCGGGCGACACAGTGCCAAGCAATAATAATTTGAAAATATTGCACAGCAAGCAGTGTGCGGGCGCGCGTTCTGATATGCGGAAGAACACGGCGGTTGGCATCGGCTCTTCATATACTTAAGTGAGTCGGCACTCGTCGCGTGTGCGGCGGGGTAGAAAAGCAGGGAGTTCCATGAACAAGGCAATCATCACCGTCGTCGGTCAAGACACCGTCGGCATCATCGCTCGCGTGTGCACATATCTGTCGAATCACCACACGAACGTGCTCGACATCTCGCAGACTATCATCGACGGATTCTTCAACATGATGATGATCGTCGACTACTCGCAGGCAGACGTGTCGTTCGAAACGATCGTCGAAGATCTCGACTCGCTCGGCGAAGACATCGGCGTGCGCATCCGCTGCCAGCGCGAGGAAATCTTCACGAAGATGCACCGCGTCTGATTCGCGCGAATCAACCGTTGCACATCGCAGGTGTATTTTCACAAAGGACAATTTATGCTGAATATCTTGGAAGTCCACGAGACGAACCAGATGATCGAGCAAGAGAAGCTCGACGTGCGCACAATCACGATGGGCATCAGCCTGGTTGACTGCGCGACAACCGACGTGCAGGAGACGTGCGAGAAGATCTACAACAAGATCACTACGTATGCCAAGGATCTGGTCTCCACGGGCGAGGCGATCGAACGTGATTTCGGTATTCCGATCGTCAACAAGCGCATCACCGTGACGCCGATCTCGCTCGTCGGCGCGAGCTGCTGCAAAACCTCCGCCGACTTCGTGCAGATCGCGCACGCACTCGACCGTGCGGCGAAAACCGTGGGCGTCGATCTGATCGGCGGCTACTCCGCGCTCGTCTCGAAGTCGATGACGCCAGCTGAAGAACTGCTTATTCGTTCGCTTCCCGCAGCGTTGAGCGAAACCGATATCGTGTGCTCGTCGGTGAACGTGGGATCCACGAAAACCGGCATCGACATGAACTCGGTGGAACTGCTCGGCCACATCATCAAAGAGATCGCCGAAGCGACCGCTGACATCGACTCGTATGGATGCGTCAAATTCGTGGCGTTCTGCAATGCGCCTGACGACAACCCGTTCATGGCGGGCGGCTTCCACGGCGTGACCGAGGGCGATGCTGTGATCAACGTGGGCGTTTCCGGCCCGGGCGTGGTTTCCAGCGCGCTCGACGCCGCCAAAGGCAAGGATTTCGAGTTCCTGTGCGAAACGATCAAGCGCACGGCGTTCAAGATCACGCGCGTCGGCCAGCTCGTGGCTCAGGAGGCTTCGAAGCGCCTCGGCGTTCCGTTCGGCATCATCGATCTGTCGCTGGCTCCTACGCCGGCCGTTGGCGATTCCGTTGGCGAAGTGCTCGAGAAAATCGGCTTGGCACAGGTGGGCGCTCCCGGCACTACGGCTGCACTGGCGATGCTCAACGACCAGGTGAAGAAGGGCGGCATCATGGCGTCCTCCTACGTCGGCGGGCTTTCCGGCGCGTTCATTCCGGTGTCGGAAGACAAGAACATGATCGATGCGGCGAAGTCCGGTTGCCTGACGATCGAAAAACTCGAAGCGATGACCTGCGTATGCTCGGTTGGCCTTGATATGATCGCAATTCCAGGCGACACTTCGGCCTCCACGATCTCCGGCATCATCGCCGACGAAGCCGCCATCGGCATGGTCAACCAGAAGACCACCGCCGTGCGCGTCATTCCAGTCGTCGGCAAGGGCGTCGGTGAGATGGCCAACTTCGGTGGCTTGATGGGCTATGCGCCGATCATGCCGGTCAACACCGCGTCATGCGAAGCGTTTGTGACGCGCGGCGGCCGCATCCCAGCACCAATCCACAGCTTCAAGAACTAGGCTGCGCTACAATCGTTTGCCCTCCACGATCCTTCAATCGTGGAGGGCATTTTCGTCTCTATTCGCCGCCTTGGAATCCGAGCTGACGCCACGCCTCATAGATGGCGATCGACGCGCAGTTCGTCAGGTTCAGACTGCGCAGACTTGGGCGCATCGGCAAGCGCACCTGTTCCGCAACGTGCGGGCCTGCCATAATATCCATCGGGTCGGGAATATTGCCCGGCTCGGGGCCGAACAGCAGAATATCGGTCGGCTTGTATTCAACCTCGGTATACAGCTTCGTGGCGTGCGCGGTGAACGCGATAATGCGCGAATTCGGCATCGACTCGACGAGATCCTCGAAGTTCGGGTGCAGCACGACGTGCGCCATATCGTGGTAGTCGAGTCCGGCGCGGCGCAGCTTCGTGTCGCGTAAATTGAACCCGAGCGGTTCGATCAGGTGCAGAATGGTGCCGGTCACCGCGCACAGGCGGATCGCGGAGCCGGTGTTGCCGGGAATGCGCGGCGAGTAGTAGCACAGGTGCGGCGTCGACGTGGGCGTATTCGCAGCCTCGCGCGCGCTCAGCATGGCGTCGACCACCGAAATCGGATTGCCGTGCGCGTCGGTCACCAGTTCGTCGGGGCCATAATTCGACTTGCGGTAGCCGTATTCAAACATTTTCTCAACGCGCTCTTCCGGCGCGGCGTTCTCGTTGTCTGCCATGCTCACACCATATTGCGCTCAACCGACAGCCGTCGACTTTTCAGCGACCCGTATATATGAGTCATGTGTAAGGCGCAAAATCTGGGGTGCAAGGTGCGTCGGCCTTCGTTACGTTATGTCTATTTGGTAAAACTGCGCGTGTAATTTCCAAATAGAGTGCCCAAAACTCCAATTAGACATAACGGCAGAACGATTGAGCGAAGTGGACTGCGAAGAAGAGGCATGGGGAGCTGACGGCGGGCGATGCGGCAGGCAGAGGGAACGACACGGCGGTCATGGTGGACGGTGTGAAAGAGGTATGTAAGAAAAAGTGGCGTGCGGTACGATGCTGCTATGACTTCTCCGCGAACTTCTTCCAAAAACCCACGCCGGTGCAGATAGTGGGCGAAAGCCGCGCGCGCGAGCTCGAGCAGAGCGCGCAGTCGGCACGACTCGCATTGCAAGCGTGGTGGGCGAATAATGCGCGAGATCTGCCGTGGCGCAACGAATCCACGACGCCGTGGGGAGTGCTCGTGTGCGAAGTGATGAGTCAGCAAACGCAGATGAGCCGCGTCGTGCCATATTGGAACGCGTGGATGGCGCAATGGCCCGACGCCGCAGCGCTCGCGCAGGCAGATAAAGCGGATGTGATTCGCGCGTGGGGCAGACTCGGCTACCCGCGCAGAGCCTTGCGTTTGCAGGAGTGCGCGCAGCAAGTGGCGGCACAATACGACGACCGCTTGCCCAGTGATTACGACGAACTGCTCGCACTGCCCGGCATCGGCGACTACACGGCCAGCGCAGTGCTCAGTTTTGCGTTCGGCAAGCGAGTCGCGGTGATCGACACGAATATTCGGCGCGTGCTCAGCCGCGCATTCTTGGGCATCGAGTCACTCGGCGGATCGTGCACGCCTCTTGAGCGCGCGCTCGCGTGGGTGGTGCTGCCGAAAGCGGCGGGCGAGTCGGCGGTCTGGAATCAGGCGGTTATGGAGCTCGGCGCGATTGTGTGCACTGCAAAACAGCCGTTGTGCGAGCAGTGCCCGCTGCGAGCACAGTGCGCGTTCGTGAAAGCCGGTATGCCGGGCTTGGGGGAGCGACGCACGCGTCCGCGCCAAAAATTCGCGGGCACCGACAGGCAGGTGCGCGGCAAGATCATGCAGGCATTGCGCGCGCTGCCGACCGGGCAGACGCTGCAATACAAAGACGCGCAGAAATTATGCGATGATGCCGCGCAGCTCGACCGCTGCATCGCGTCGCTCGACGAAGACGGATTGATCGAAATCGTCAACGGGCACGATATGCGTTTGCCAGCGTGAGCTTTTAGTATTTGCTGTTTTGCTGTTTTTGCGTCAAGTTTTGCCGTTTATACACAAAAATCAGCTGTTTTGTGAGTCGGAACGGCAAAACCAGTTGATAAAACGGCAAAATAATCTGCTAAAACAGCAACACAGGCTCGTCGGTGACCGGGGCCTGTGATTTCGCCGTTCTGCAATTTGGTTTTGCCGTTTTTACTTAGAATTTTGCTGTTTAGACACATAAATATGGCATTTTGTGAGTTAAAACGGCGAAACCAGTTGATAAAACGGCAAAATTAACTGGCGGGGCAGCTGAGGCGTATTAGATTTGCTGTTTTGGCAGATTATTTCGCCGTTGCAGCACGGTGTTTTGCTGTTATAGCACGTGCGGCACAGTGCGGTGACGCGGAGTAATCATTTATAACGCTCTCGCTACACTGAATGTATGACTTCACCACAATCGCCACGCCGCCCTGCCGCACGCAAAACAGGTGGCACGAAACGCATGAGCGCGAAAGAGCGCAAGCGCATGTACCGGCGCAGGCGAATCATCTTTTCTCCGCACTGGTGGTGGTGCTGGCGATGTGCGTGTTCACCGTGTATTCGCTGGTGCGCGGCGCGGTGAACGTGCACGACGCGCGCTCCAGCGCAGCGCCAGCGCTGACTCGCACCGCGGCGCCGACTCCCGCGCAGAAAAGCAAGGTGAAAACATGCACAGCGCAAGACGTGGATTTGCAGCTCGTGCCAGACGCGACGTCGGTCGGGATCGGCGGATCGCTCACGTTCACGGAGAAAGTGACATATTCCGGCAGTGATCCCGCGGGCTGCCGCATCAACACGGCCGCCGATTCGCTTGTGCTGACGATCAAATCAGGCAATGACGTGGTGTGGCGTTCGGATTTGTGCGAGGCCACATATCGCCCGCGCTTGTTCTTCTCCGGCGTGAGTGACGAGCAGAAGGTCACGTGGAACACGAATCGTACAGGTGAGAGCTGCGCCGCCGACGACCAGTTGCCGAAGGTGGATCGCGGCACATATGTTGCGCAACTGAGTTTGAAAGACAACGCGAAAGTGCAGAGTCAGCCGCAGACGATCACTGTGGAGTAATGTATTGAACAGCGGCGCATTATAATCTCGACGTTGAGTTCGACACGCTGTTGCGGAATATAAGTTGAGATTTTCTGTTGATTCTGCTAGTTTATTGTCTTTGCGTATAGAATGTCATATAGCGGGCACTCTACCATGACGAAGCGCCCGTGAGTAGGCATATGGCGGCCCCGCTCGCGCTTCCCTGAAGAATAACCCCGAAAAAGTGAGCGATTAAGGAACGTCCATTGTCTGAGACTACGACGAATACCACTTCCGTTACCGCACGCGCCGACCAGCATGACATTGATTTGCACAAGGCGTCGGATCGTGTGAATTTCGGCTCCATCAAAGAACCCATTGATGTGCCATACCTGCTCGGTGTGCAAACCGACAGTTTCGACTGGCTCGTCGGCAACGAACGCTGGAAGAAGCGCGTTGTTGAAGATGAGGCGACCGGTGCGAACACCGTTCCGCACGTCTCCGGTCTTGATGAAGTCTTCCATGAGATTTCCCCGATCGAGAACTTTGCTCAGACGATGAGCCTGACGTTCTCCGATCCGTATTTTGAAGAGCCACGCCATACCGTGCAGGAATGCAAGGAGAAGGACTACACCTATTCCGCGCCGCTGTATGTGAACGCGGAGTTCGAAAACGGCGAAACCGGCGAAATCAAGTCGCAGACCGTGTTCATGGGTGACTTCCCGCTGCAGACGCCTCACGGCACCTTCATCATCGGCGGCACCGAGCGCGTCATCGTTTCGCAGCTCGTGCGTTCCCCGGGCGTCTATTTCGACCGTCAGCCAGATCGCACCTCCGACAAGGAGATCTTCGGCGCGAAGATCATCCCGAGCCGTGGCGCATGGCTCGAGTTCGAGATCGACAAGCGTGACTTCCTCGGCGTGCGTGTGGATCGCAAGCGCAAGCAGTCCGCCATCGTGTTCCTGATGGCAATCGGCATGACCCGCAGCGAGATCCGCGACTCGTTCAAGGACTACCCGCTCGTGCTCGACGCCCTTGAAAAGAGACGATCGACAACGAAGACGATGCCCTCGTCGATCTGTACCGCAAGATTCGCCCAGCCGACGCCCCGACTCCGGAAGCCGGCCGCACGCTGCTCGATTCCTTCTACTTCAACACGAAGCGCTATGACCTGGCTCGCGTTGGCCGCTACAAGATTAACCGCAAGCTCGGTCTTGAAAAGGACTACAACGATCGCAGCCTGAGCCGCGAAGACATCATCGCCACGATCAAGTATTTGGTGACGCTGCACGCCGGCGATGCTACCTTCCCGGGCAAGCGCGACGGCGAAGACGTTGAACTGCGCGTTGACGTCGACGACATCGACCACTTCGGCAACCGCCGCATCCGTCAGGTCGGCGAGCTGATCCAGAACCAGCTGCGCACCGGCCTCTCCCGCATGGAGCGCGTGGTGCGTGAGCGTATGACCACGCAGGATGCCGAGGCCATCACGCCGCAGTCGCTGATCAACATTCGTCCGGTGAACGCGACGATCAAGGAGTTCTTCGGCACTTCCCAGCTCTCGCAGTTCATGGATCAGAACAACCCGCTGGCAGGCGTGACGAACAAGCGTCGTCTCTCCGCACTCGGCCCTGGCGGCCTTTCCCGCGACCGCGCTTCGATGGAAGTGCGCGACGTGCACCCGTCTCACTTCGGTCGTATGTGCCCGATCGAGTCTCCTGAAGGCCCGAACATCGGTCTGATCGGCTCGCTGGCCACTTTCGGCCGCATCAACCCGTTCGGCTTCATCGAGACGCCGTACCGCAAGGTTGAGAACGGCCACGTGACCGACGAAGTGGTTTACATGACGGCTGACCGCGAGGTCGAGCACGTGATCGCCCAGGCCAACCAGAAGCTCGACGAGAACGGCAACTTCGTTGAGAAGGAAGCCCTCGTGCGTGACGCCGCCGGCGAAGCGGAAGACGTTCCGGTCGAGATGGTCGACTACATGGATGTGTCCCCACGCCAGATGGTGTCTGTCGGCGCTTCGCTCATTCCGTTCCTCGAGCACGATGAAGGCCACCGTGCATTGATGGGTACGAACATGCAGCGTCAGGCCGTGCCGCTCATCAAGTCCGAGCGTCCGCTCGTGGGCACCGGCGCCGAATGGCGTGCAGCCGTCGACTCCGGCGACGTGATTCTCGCTGAGAAGCCAGGCGTCGTGACCTACGTTTCCGCCGACATCATTCGCGTGATGAACGACGATGGCACCACGAGCTCCTACAAGCTGGCCAAGTTCCAGCGTTCGAACCAGACGACCTGCTACAACCAGGTGCCGCTCATCCACGACGGCGAACGCGTTGAAGAAGGCACCGTGCTGGCTGACGGCCCGGCAACCGAAAAGGGCGAAATGGCCCTCGGTAAGAACCTGCTGGTCGCCTTCATGCCTTGGAACGGCTACAACTACGAGGATGCTGTGATCATCTCGCAGCGACTGGTGCAAGACGACACGCTCTCTTCGATCCACATCGAGGAATACGAGATCGACGCCCGTGAAACCAAGCTGGGCGCCGAAGAGATCACTCGCGATCTGCCGAACGTCGGCGAAGACGCGGTGGCGAACCTCGACGAGCGTGGCATCATCCGCATCGGCGCCGAAGTTGAAGCCGGCGACATTCTCGTTGGCAAGGTGACGCCGAAGGGCGAAACCGAGCTGACGCCGGAAGAGCGCCTGCTGCGCGCCATCTTCGGTGAGAAGAGCCGCGAAGTGCGTGACACCTCGCTGCGCGTGCCTCACGGCGAGACCGGCACCGTGATCGCCGTCAAGGAGATCACCCGCGAAGACGCCGAAGAAGACGGCGACGAGCTGCCGAACGGCGTGAACCAGATGATTCGCGTCTACATCGCACAGCACCGCAAGATCACGCAGGGCGACAAGCTCTCGGGTCGCCACGGCAACAAGGGCGTCATCTCCCGCATCCTGCCGGAAGAAGACATGCCATTCCTCGCCGACGGCACCCCGATCGACATCATGCTCAACCCCCTGGGCGTGCCTTCCCGAATGAACCTCGGCCAGGTGCTCGAGCTCCACTTGGGCTGGATCGCTCACGCGGGCTGGGACATCTCGCTCGACCCCGACATGGAAGCCGCTTGGAAGAAGATGGTCCCGAAGGGCGCCGAAAAGGGCGAACCGGGCACTCCAGTGGCAACGCCTGTGTTCGACGGTGTGCGTCAGGACGTGCTCAAGGGCCTGCTCTCGACCACGCTGACCGATCGCGACGGCAACAAGCTTGTCGGCGACAACGGCAAGGCGACGCTGTTCGACGGTCGTACCGGCGAACCGTTCCCGAAGCCGATTTCGGTGGGCTACATGTACATGCTCAAGCTGCACCACTTGGTCGACGACAAGATCCACGCGCGTTCCACCGGTCCATACTCGATGATCACGCAGCAGCCATTGGGCGGCAAGGCCCAGTTCGGCGGCCAGCGCTTCGGCGAGATGGAAGTGTGGGCCCTCGAAGCCTACGGTGCTGCCTACACGCTGCACGAGATGATGACCACGAAGTCCGATGACGTCGACGGCCGCGTGCGCGTCTACGGCGCCATCGTCAAGGGCGATAACCTGCCGCCTGCGGGCATCCCTGAATCGTTCAAGGTGCTGCTCAAGGAAATGCAGTCGCTGTCGCTCAATGTCGAAGTGCTCAACGCCGAAGGCGTCGCCATCGACATGAAAGACGAAGACGACGATCCTGTGTCTTCCTCCAACGACCTCGGCTTCAACATCGGTGCCCGCCCGGACGCCGCCGCGAAGGCCGATCAGGTTGCTGACGAACCGGAATATCGCTGATTCGGCTTCACCGCCAACAGCGTGTCTTTGGAAAATACAACGAATTTTACAGACAGGACAAATAAGTGCTGGACGTCAACGCATTTGACAAACTGAAGATTGGCCTGGCCACCGCCGACGACATTCGCGGTTGGAGCTATGGCGAGGTCAAGAAGCCGGAGACCATCAACTACCGTACGTTGAAGCCTGAGAAAGACGGTCTGTTCGGTGAGCAGATCTTCGGACCTACCCGCGACTGGGAATGCGCCTGCGGCAAATACAAGCGAGTGCGCTTCAAGGGCATCGTGTGCGAACGCTGCGGCGTTGAAGTGACCCGCAGCCGCGTGCGCCGTGAGCGCATGGGCCACATCGAGCTCGCGGCTCCGGTGACGCACATCTGGTTCTTCAAGGGTGTGCCAAGCCGCTTGGGCTACCTGCTCGGCATTCCGCCGAAGGACCTTGAGAAGGTCATCTATTTCGCCTCCTACATGGTCACCTCGGTGAACGAGGAAGAGCGTCATCAGGATCTTCCGGATCTGCAGGATGAGTTCGATCACGAAGTCGCCAACCTCGAGCGTCGCCGCAACAACGAGATCGAGGAGCGCGCCAAGAAGCTCGAGGCAGACTTGGCTGAGCTCGAAGCCGATGGCGAGGTCAAGGGCAGCGCCAAGACGAAGCTGCGCAACGGTGCAGAACGCGATATGGCGGCCATCCGCCAGCGTTACGACGATCAGATCAAGCGTCTGGCTGCCGTGTTCGACAAGTTCAAGAACCTGAAGCCTGGCGACATGGAGTCGGACGTCGACCTGTGGCGTGAAATGGAAGATCGCTACGGCGACTACTTCGAAGGCTGCATGGGCGCCGAAGCGATCAAGAAGCGCCTGCAGGACTTCGACCTCGAAGGTGCAGCCAAGGAGCTGCGCGAAGAGATCGAAACCGGCACCGGCCAGCGCAAGGCCCGTGCCCTGAAGCGCCTCAAGGTCGTCAACGCCTTCCTGACCACCGGCAACAAGCCGGAGGCCATGGTGCTCGACGTGATCCCGGTCATCCCGCCGGATCTGCGCCCGATGGTGCAGCTCGACGGTGGACGCTTCGCGACCTCCGATCTCAACGACCTCTACCGTCGCGTGATCAACCGCAACAACCGTTTGAAGCGACTCATCGAGCTCGGCGCTCCTGAGATCATGCTCAACAACGAGAAGCGCATGCTGCAGGAAGCAGTCGATTCGCTGTTCGACAACGGTCGCCGTGGCCGTCCGGTCACCGGCGCATCGAACCGCCCACTCAAGTCCCTGAGCGACATGCTCAAGGGCAAGCAGGGCCGCTTCCGCCAGAACCTGCTCGGTAAGCGCGTCGACTACTCCGGCCGTTCCGTGATCGTCGTCGGCCCGTCGCTGCGCATGCATCAGTGCGGTTTGCCGAAGCCGATGGCACTCGAGCTGTTCAAGCCGTTCGTCATCAAGCGCCTCGTCGACCTCAACTATGCGCAGAACATGAAGAGCGCAAAGCGTCTCGTCGACCGTGGCGACTCCGAAGTGTGGGGCGTGCTCGAAGAGGTAATCTCCGAGCATCCGGTGCTGCTCAACCGTGCACCTACGCTGCACCGTCTGGGCATTCAGGCCTTCGAGCCGATTCTCGTCGAAGGTAAGGCAATCCACTTGCCGCCACTGGCTTGCGCCGCGTTCAACGCCGACTTCGATGGTGATCAGATGGCAGTCCACCTGCCGCTGTCTGCCGAAGCACAGGCTGAGGCCCGCTCGCTGATGATGGCTTCCGACAACATTCTGAAGCCGGCAGACGGTCACACCGTGACGATGCCATCTCAGGATATGATTCTGGGTCTGTACTACCTCTCGACTGTCATCGACGGCGCCAAGGGCCAGGGCCGCATCTTCTCGTCGCTCGAAGAAGCGCAGATGGCGCTCGACAAGCACGAGATCGACATGCAGGCCAAGGTGCTCATCCGCCTGCCGCAGGACTTCGTTCTGCCGAAGGACTGGGAGCCGGGCGAGCTCACCGTGGTCGACCCTGAGCCGGGCAGCCCAGATGTGGTGAAGGAAGAGCGCTTCACGGATGGTTCCGTGCTGTTCGCAACCTCCCTTGGCCGCATCCTGTTTAACGACACGTTGCCGGTGGACTACCCATACATCAACGAGCAAGTGCCGAAGGGCAAGCTGTCGACGATCGTCGACGACATCGCCACGCGCTACTCGACGCAGCAGGTGGCTGCAACGCTCGACGCGTTGAAGGATCTCGGCTTCACCCGTGCTCCTTGGTCTGGCGTCACGATGGCGTTCTCCGACATCGTCGCCCCGCCTGATCGTGAAGAGATCATCAAGGGCTACGAGGCACAGGCCGCGAAGGTCAACAACCAGTACGACCTCGGTTTGCTCACGGAAGAGGAGCGCCGTCAGGAGCTCATCAACCTGTGGACCGAGTGCACCGACAAGGTTGCTGAGGCCATGCGTGAGAACTTCCATGACGACAACAATGTGAACATCATGGTGCAGTCCGGCGCACGTGGCAACTGGATGCAGATCCGTCAGATCGCCGGTATGCGTGGTCTGGTGGCAAACCCGAAGGGCGAGATCATTCCTCGTCCGGTCAAGTCGAACTACCGCGAAGGCCTGTCAGTGCTCGAGTACTTCATCTCGCAGCACGGCGCACGTAAGGGTCTGGCCGATACCGCACTGCGTACCGCAGAATCCGGTTACCTGACCCGTCGTCTCGTCGACGTCTCCCAGGAGATCATCGTTCGCGAAGAGGATTGCGGCACCACCCACGGCTTGCCGATGAAGGTTGCGGAACGCGACGAAAACGGCAACCTCGTGCTCGTCAAGGCCGCTGACGGTGGCCCATACTCGCGTCTGCTCGCGCAAGACGTGATCGACCCAGCAGACGGCAAGACCGTGCTCTACCACGCTGGCGACGCAATGTCGATGGACGTGCTCAACGACATGGTTGCCCACGGCGTTGAAGAAGTCATCGGCCGCTCCGTGCTCACCTGCGAATCCAAGCGTGGTGTGTGCTCGAAGTGCTATGGCTGGTCGCTGGCCACGAACAAGCTCGTCGACGTCGGTGAAGCCATCGGCATCGTCGCAGCCCAGTCGATCGGCGAACCTGGTACCCAGCTCACGCTGCGTTCGTTCCACTCCGGTGGCGTCGCTTCGGCATCCGATATCACGCAGGGTCTTCCTCGTGTCACCGAGTTGTTCGAAGCCCGTACGCCAAAGGGCGAGGCTCCGATCTCGGAGTTCGCAGGAACGATCAAGGTGCAAGACACCGAGCGTGGCCGCGAAGTGATTCTGCAGCCAGACGACGAGACGCTCGACGCGATCACCTACCAGGTGACCCGCCGCGCTCCAATGCTCGTTAAGGATGGCCAGCACGTCGAGCCAGGCACCCAGCTGGTTGAAGGCTCCGTCGACCCGAAGAAGATCCTTCGCATCCTCGGACCTCGTGCGGCTCAGATGAACATCGTCAACGAAGTGCACGACGTGTATCGTTCGCAGGGCGTCGATATTCACGACAAGCACATCGAAGTCATCGTTCACCAGATGCTGCGCCGTGTGACCGTGATCGACTCCGGCGACACCGACCTGCTGCCGGGCGAACTCGTCGATCGTGCTCGCTTCCGTGAGCAGAACAAGAAGACCGTTGCAGCCGGTGGCCGTCCAGCCGCTGGCCGTCCGGAGCTCATGGGCATCACCAAAGCTTCGCTCGCAACCGATTCCTGGCTGTCTGCCGCATCGTTCCAGGAGACGACTCGTGTGCTCACTGAAGCCGCCCTGAACGAGAAGGAAGATGACCTGAAGGGTCTCAAGGAGAACGTGATCATCGGTAAGCTGATCCCGGCCGGCACCGGCTTGGCTCGTTACCGCAACGCGACCGTCGAGCCAGACAAGGCGATCCGCGACACGATCTACCCGAACTTCGGTTTGAACGACGACAACTTGGGTGGAGACTTCAACGACGGCGATCTCGGCGACGTTGACTTCTCGAACATCGATTTCGGTGATCTCAAGCTGGGAGACGATTTCAATCCAGACGATTTCATTGACGACAATGACAATCCTGTCGATTTCGGCAATGACTTCCAGATCAACCCAGATGAACTGAAGTAATTCATCTATCTGAAAAAGGCCACGGATTTCCGTGGCCTTTTTCTTTCCCTCCCTCCTTTTTGCGCTCTGCCTCTATGCCCTTTTCCGCCCGAGTCTTTCCCTTGATCCTTATAGATATGCGTAGAGGGTTTCGCTCAAGTGTGGGCGGTGATACCTGCTTCGTCAGGGGTATTCGTGCTCGCCGCACTTCGTGAGGCTCGAGGCGAATATTCCTCAGCAGGCATCACCGCCCATACTGGAGCGCAATCGAATATATGTGGACGAGTAGGTTTGCGTGTGCTTGGGGGTGGCCGGAAATGCTCGCTGAGGAACATTCGCCTCGAGCGACGGCACGCCGCGAGAACGAATACCCCTGACGAAGCGAGTATTTCCGGCCACCCCCAAGCGAGACCTCTTGCGATCTATGTGCTATTGCTTGCACGGCCAGTAATGGAGGGAGCGGGGATGGCCACGCAGGATTGAGGGAAAAGCGGAGAGCGGAGAGGGGAGAGGGAGAGGAGAGATCGCAAAGATTGAGGGGGAGGGAAGGAGGGGAGGAGGATGTGTGCTAGAACTTGAGTATGCGCAAATACCGTATCCGCCTGCTCCTGAGCCCGGCTGGTATGACGACGACGTTGTGACCAGCACTCCGATTGATGAACGCAAACCAGTCATCACTCCGCAAACGCTTCAACAGCCAACGTCTACCAGCACTAACGCTGAGAATGGCAGTGCCGCTGTGGATCTTTCGTCGACCGGCACGCAGGAACTGGATCAGGTGTCTGCCAACTCGTCACATCAGCATCTGCAAGACCTGCATATTGAGCATGGCGAGCCAGACGAATATGTGGCCGAATCTGGCGCACAAGGCAGTGATGAGTGGGATGGCACAGTGCTGTCGACGGCATTCGTGCACGAACCCCACCGCAACTACACGCTGACGAATGATGTGACTCATCAGCAGATCGCCATCGACATGAACACGTTGCTCGGGCGCAAGCCGTCGCATAGCATTCCCGAAGGCTCGAAATCGGTGCGGTTGCTCGATCCGACGAAAACGGTGTCTCGCGATCATTGCGCGATCAGCTTCGGCGAACATGGCACGTTGTGGCTCGAAGACATGGGCTCGCTTAACGGCACATTCCTGACTGAGCATGGCGAAGATATTCGCGTGCAGCAGGGGAAACCGGAAGAACTGCACGTGCCGGCCACCATTCGTATTGGTGACCAGTTCTTCACCATCGATGTGAGCGAAGATCCGAATTCGTGATCACCGCTGACGTTGCTGAATGACGGCAGTGACCTGTGGCTCGTTGAGCGACGCCAACCAGTTGAGCAACTCAGGGTAGATATATGGGTTCTGCGCCAAATAGACATGCAACTGTGGCGCATATTGCGCGATGTCGTGCATGATCGCCGGATCCGAGGTGTTCAGCGCAAGCTCAGGCGTGTATTGCGGACTCGACTCCTGCTGAGTATTGTTCTGCAATTGCTGTGACTCTTGCGCGAACACGTTGAACAGTTGGTTCACATCGTCGGTGGATGGTTGAGATTCCTGCTCCGCTTGCTCTGACGACTGCTCCACTGATTGTTTCACAGCAGGTTTCACAGTGGAGTTCGTAGCAAGATTACTGGAATTATCAGGAGTACCAGCCTCCTCATACCGGTCGACCACCGGTCCGGCGGTGTTGATGATGCCCATTTGCGCGAGCGTGGTGCGCGCACGCTCATCACCGAATTCTGCAAGCCAGCGTTTGAGACCGGGGTATGCTCGAGGATTCACCGCTACATTCGCTCCGAACTCAGGATTTTCATATGCGATTTTGCCAAGAGTATCGGGTCGGCGTTCGGATCTTGCACGGCTGCGACGGCCAACTGATAATCAACCATGATGCCTGCTCTCTTTATGGCGACTTGCTCGTGTTATTTGTGCTGTGCAGCTCCTCGTCGTCGATGGCGCTGACACAGGGGTGCACTAGCCGTCATCGTAGCATTATTCAGCTGGCGGCGCACTAGGTGGCGCCACGAATTGGTATGCCGCACAGTATGAAACACACCCCGCAGATCAAGACGCGCGCGGACGCGTTGCTGCACGGGCAGTGCGCGCAATATTCCCTCGCGTATGGCATCTGCCGACTTCCAATATGCATTCGCATCGGCGTCGCTCAGCGATTCTCCCGAGAACGCAGCGTAATCCGCCATATATGCAGCCTGTTGCACTATATGCTCGTCGATATTCAAAGTTCGTGCAATAGCGGCACTTTGCTCGCGACGCGTGCCGATAATCTGCACGCCGCTTTGCCTGGCGAGCAGTGTGATCGACCTCCACCCAGACTCCACGCGCATATTCGCACTGCCATGCGAGCGCATGTGAGCCAGTTGTGCGGCTTTCAACGCGAGTATGGTTCTGCAGATCAGCAGTGCTGCCCACAGAGGCGAACCAACCACTGCGATCGTGTGCAGCACCCGCGCGACGATCTGCCACGCGGATGGAGTGGTCGGCGCTTCGGCATCTTCGCCGGAAACATTGGAACCATTGGCGGGCCGCTGTTCATCTCGCAACGGATCCATGAGCGGCGGTGGTGGTTGGCGCACCAGTGATTCGGGATTCGGCGGCGTTAAGTTTTCGTTCTCGTCAGGCACTTTCGTCTCTTGCGGCGTCGGGTAGAAAGCCACCTACCCGTAGTCTTCCAGCAGGATTTCCACCCAAGCGCAGATGTCGTTGCCGGTGAACGTGACCGTTGTCTGCCCGTCGGCCGTGCGCTCGGTACGCGATTCAGTGGGATCACCGTCGCCGTCTTTCGGCACGAATCCCAGCACCACGCGGCTTGGCAAGCCAAGCGAGCGTGCCATCAACGCCATGGCCGAAGCGTACTGCTCGCTGTCACCCACCATCACAGTCCCACCCAACAGTTGTGCTAGGCGGTAGTTTCCGTGACCGGAATTCGACGGGTAATCATTCGCCAGACCATGCGAAAACCAGCCGTGTTCGCGCAAACCGTGTGCCAAGGCGAGCGCTTGCGCCCCAGCCGTGCTCTGCCCGCCTGCCAGTGCGAGTGCCATGGAAGACACAGCGTCGGGCATGTCAGCTATTGCCGCCTGCTCAATATGTGCAGCATTCGCATGGCGGATCTGCCCGTCGCTCGGCCGTGCGGCGAGCATGCCGGTTTCGCTGTAGCTGAGTCCGGCATGAATGCCGGAGGTCACAATGCCTGAATTGGCAGGCTTATTGTAGAAGAAATCATCTCGCGACCGATCATGCTCGCCTTCGAATGCGACTTGTGTTGCTGCTCCTGCGAGTGGCAGCCAGTAATCACGCATACCGTCGTGCACGGTGAACGATGCTTGGAATATCTCGCCGCCATGTTGTTCTTCGGTCGGTGTGATCGTCGTGCCCGCGCGCACGTAATGACCGGAACTGGCATGTGACTGCCCGTCGGTGAGATTCCACACATTGCCGTCATAGCAGTCCATGACGGCGAGACGCACACTCGCTCCTGCCGGCAGATTGTGCACGGTGAGCAGATCGTGTTCCTTATGCTCCTTGATATAGGCGCGCATGGCGGCGAGCGGACTCGAATACTGCTGCAAACTCAACGGCGGATCGTAATAATCACGCAGTATTACTCGCTGCACATGTACCGTCGAACAGTACCCGAATGCGATCACTGCGGCGAGCAGCAGGATGAGCGTTGCGCTGAGCAAATGCGAGTATTCCAGTAGCTGCCAGCGCCACGACAACCACCACAGTATGAGGATCGCGAGCGCCACCCCGAGCAGCGTGCGATGAGATGCGTTCTGCGTGCCGAGCAATGCGCAGAGGGCGCAGTCGGCGATGCCGATGACCACGCTGAGTATGCAGAATCTGGGGTTCGGGAATATGGCGAACGTGCCGGCGAGCACGCTCGACCACATGCAGATGCTCCACACCGCCATCAACGATCCGGTTGTGGAGCCGATCGGTGGCGTCATCGCAACGATGAGTTTGAACGAGCTGAACGTGGCGTGCCAACCTTCGCTGAGCGTTGCCAAAGAAGGAACCACGTGGAAGATCGCGGTGTGCGGCAGTGCAATAAGCGGCCCGACGATGCATTGAGCAACGGCGAGCGCAAGCAGCTGCCACCAGCCGCGCAGCTGTTCACGCATGCCCATCGCCGCGATGAGCGTGCCGATAACCGTGGCCGGTGCTGCAGCCAGCAGCCACAGCGTCACCGTGTCATACACGTCGATGAGATTCGCAGTGCCCAGCAACACGATGAGGCTGGTGACGGTAAGGGACACGGCATAGGTGCGCGTTGTATTCGTGCGCGACATGGTTGCGCGCACAGTGTTCGTATGCGTAGCGTGTGCGCGTGCTGCGATTGGCGAGATGAGAGGCATGGCGTTCATTGCAGCACTCCCGATATATGCGGAATATCTTCAAGCGAGCCGATCGTGACGAGCGCGCACTCAGGCAGCATGCGCACGCCACGTTCGCCTGTGGAACTCAGTTGCACAATGATGCACTGCGCCGACATGGGCGTCGCAACCGCGAGTCGCCTCACATCGTCGATAGACCACGCGGGAGAGATGACGAAGCACAACAGCGATGTGCGTGGACTGCGATGCATTGCTTCGCGCGCGAGATCCGTTGTGCGATGTTCACTCAGCTTGATGCCACAGCACGCGTCGAGGAACTCGGTTGGGGTTCGCGGTCGTGCGCGCAAACCGCCGGCTTGCGTGAACACGGTGCGGTGTTCAGTCAACCAGTGCACGCCGATGGATGCGAACACACTGACCGCAGTCTCGAACTGATCGGCGCTCGTGTAACCTTGCATGTCGGTGTCGAGAACAAGCGACGAGTCACTGCGTCGCGTCGCCACGAACCGGCTCAACATCAGAGTGCCGGTTTTCGCCGTGCTCGCCCAGTGCACATTGCGCACATCATCGCCGTACTCGTATTGACGCAGACCATGAAAATCAAGATCGTCATCCACCACATCGCGACTCGGCGTTCCCTCGAAATCACGCGGAATACCAGACTGCCTGCCATGCAGCACGCAGATCTGCGGGTGAACATACAGGGTGAGAGATTCAGTGAGACGTTGCTCGCGGCGCATAAGACCGAACGGGTCACCTCTGCGCACACTGAGCGGACCGATTGTGATGATCGCGCGCCGATCTGCGCATAGTTGCACTGTGATGAGGGTAGATTGCCGGGCGACCAGACTCGGCACATGGAAATGCTTATGCATGGTGGTTGAATCACTGGGAATGACGGCAGATTGCGTGATCGGCAGGTCGGCTGCTGCGCTCGCCGTTGGCCGGGTGTTCGGATTGCTCACGACTGCCTGCACATTGACGGTCTGCCCGATATGGGCACGCGTGCTCGCTACGTCGAGCGTCGCCTCCAATGCGGTATTGCCGAACGACAGCACAACGGCGGTGGTGAACGTCACCGCGAACACGATCGCGCACGCGAGCATTTCCACCCACTGCCAGGCGACAAACAATGCCGCCGTGAGCATCGCCGCAATGAGCGTCGACCAGCCAAGAGGTGAGACTGTGGAAGCTGCTTGTCGCACATTCTGCAGAATGTGCCCACGTGAGCGTTGCCGAACATAGCGCGAAATCGAATTGTTCATGTCAGGCTCCCGGAACAGGCACGTCGGCGAGAATCGATGCCATGACGTCTCGTTGCGTGCGACCGGCGAACATGGCATCCGGCGTAAGCATCAAACGATGTGCGAGCACAGGCACAGCCAATGCCTTGACATCATCGGGGATCACGTATGTGCGGCTGTCGGCCGCCGCCCACACTTGCGTGCAACGGGTCAATGCGAGCGCACCGCGCATCGATACGCCGACGTTCACAAACTCGCTGGCCCGCGTCTGCTCCACGATGCGCATGATGTATTCGTAGATCGAGTCACTGATATGCACGCTTTCGGCAATGCCTCGCATGTCGAGCACATCCCGCCCGGATGCAACGCTTCCGATGGCGGAAGCGCGGTCGTTGACGTTCGCTTCCCTGAGAATGCTGATGCTCTGGTTGCGTGACGGGTAGCCGATAGGTGTGGCGATGAGAAAACGATCCATTTGCGCTTCAGGCAGTGCATACGTGCCTGCCTGTTCGACCGGATTCTGCGTGGCGATCACGGTGAACGGTTGCGGCACGGCATGTTCAACGCCATCTACCGTGACATGCTGTTCCTCCATGACCTCCAACAGTGCGGACTGCGTTTTCGGCGATGCACGGTTGATCTCGTCGGCGAGCACGATCGACGCGAACACAGGGCCTGGGCGGAATGTGAACTCTCCACTGCGCTGATCGTAGAACGTGATGCCCACGACGTCTGACGGCAACAGGTCAGGCGTGAACTGGATGCGCTTGAACGAGGCGTCAATGGATTGCGCAAGTGCACGTGCAAGCTGTGTTTTGCCGGTTCCCGGATTGTCTTCGAGCAGCACATGCCCGCCGACAATCATTGCGGTGACGCACAGGCGAATCGGATCGGGGCTGTCTACGACTACTTGTGCCATATTGCTGACGATCGCATTGAACGTGTCACGGAATCCTGCGATCGCATTGTCGGACTGCCGATCTGCTGGGGCACTATGAGATAGTGCTGGCTCCGGCTTGGGCTTGGCTGGCGACGGGAATGCAGACAGGCATGTGGCATCGATGTCGGTACTGCGGCCAACGTCGCGACGAGCGGGTCGGCGCAGTATCGTGCTCTCGTCTATGGCTGATTGACGGTTATCGCTGGTCATATGTGCTCCTCACGATCTGTGGGCTGATGGCAGCATGTGCTGGCGTCATTGCCGGCACAGCGGTTACTGATGGGTTGCGCTGCGAGTCGAGCCATACGCTCGACGGTGAAACGCGGATCGAGGCCGGTTCGATGGTGTGCCATTCGGTGACGCTCCGGTAGTTCGGGTCAGCCGTGAAGCACACCTGCACCCGCCAACGCGTGCCGTCTTTCAGGTTGCTCATCGGAATGTCGGCGTTCGGCTTCCAATCGATTGCGCGGCCGTCGCTCAGCATCACGCTGATGGCTGCTTCCTGACCATAGGTTTCGAATGCGTCGGCCTCGGCATGCATGACGAGCGCATTGCTATTGGTGGCGGAACGGCTGACATGCACTTTGCTCTCGTCGATCACCGGATTCACCCGGTACTGGTAGGCATACGTTGCACGCACAGGCTCTCCCATATGGCCTTGGAAGTGTGCGGTGACTTCGGCGGTGGGGCAGGATTGCCATGGGTTGAGTGTGACCGAGGCCGTGCCGCTCACGGATTGGTCTTGTGGTTCAGCGGAGCCGAACCGCAGATGCACGCCATCCGCTTTGCCTTCGCCCACGCTCCACGAAGCCACGCATTTGTTGCCGCTCTCAACTCGTACGGTCGCATTCGGCACGGCGATCGTGGCGTTGAGCGTGATGGTGTTCGACACGCCATTCGCTTCATGCGACGGCTGTTTCCGCGCTTTCACCGTTGCTCGCACTTGCACATCGGCGAAATACTTCTCGATCGGCACTGAGAACTCGAGTGCGGAGCATGAGGCTTCACCATCGGATAGCGTGACGGTGGCACAGCCGGCATTGCGCATGTCGCCCAGAGTCACGATACCGTCAACATGGTCGCCGTTCTGCGTGATCAGCACAGTCGGCGGATCAGGATCACCCCATACGTCGCGGGTTTCAGCCGTGGCACTTGCTTCGCCTTCGCCTAACTCGTTGCGGGCGGCAACAGTGGCGGTGAATCGGGCGCTGTCGCTGATACTGGCATTCGGAACGTCGATGGTTGCCGACAGCGCTTGTTCCACGGTTGTCGTGCCGCTCCAGCCATTCGAGGCACTCGCATGCACAACATACGATGTGGGGCGTGAGCCCTCATACGCGGGTTCGCTCCACGTCACGGTCAGTGTGCGATACCCGCCAGCCACCTGCACGTTTCGTGGTGCGGTCGGCATGCGATCGGGTTTAGCCGTCACCGATGCGGAATCTTGCGACCAGCCAATGGCATTGCGGGCTTTGACGGCCAACGAGTAGGTGATCCCATTCGTCAAGCCAGTGACACGGCAATTGGTGGCGATGCCGCACGACTGTTCGCCATGTGAGTCTCCACCATTCCACAACACTTGGTATTCGCTGATCGGTGAGCCATTGGCATCACCCGGCATCCAACCCAGCGTCACAGCTTCATCTTGCGCTTCAACGGCGGTGGGGAGCAGCAACGGTGGCTCAGGCACGTCTTGTATCGGTATGGTGAATGTGGCTCTAGCGCGACGATGCTCGTTTTCCGTGGCATCTTGCACGACGACCGTCAGATGATGCGTTATTGCTGCAGCTCCGGTCGCTGCCGTCACATGCACGATATCGCCGTCAACTCGTACGCTCAGCTCGCTTGGATAATCGCCTGCGGCAGACACGATGTTCAACGGGGCGTCGAACGGATTGTATGCGCCGTCGAGCACATGCAGATCCGTGGATTCGCCGGGCTTCAACGGCACGGTTCGCTCTTGGATTCTGGCCAATGGGCGAGTGGAAGCGACGGTTCGCACGGTGACGCCTGCCTGCACAACACCATTGCCATAATCGACGCTGAGCGGAATGGATTGCGTGACACCCGCAGTGGCTGTGGCGTCAGCCACAACGGTGAGTATGCCACTCTCGCTGAGAGACGAGGTGAACGGCGTTGAAGCAGTGCCGCCAAAGAACCGGTATGATGCGTTGCCCGTTGAATCGGCGTGCAGCAACGCGTTCACATCGATCGTCACGGTTTCGCCAGCTGCCACATCAATCGACGTCGACGAGAACATCGGAGCGGCATTCGTGCTGCCCACCACTGTGATGGGCAGAGTGAGCACCGCGGAATTCACGATCCGTTGCGATCCACGTATGCCATCAGCCACGGTGAACGTGATCGACGCCGGGCCGGAATAGTCCTTAACAGCCGTGAACCGCACAGTCGAATCATCGACAATATGGTCGGAATCCGCCGATTTTGTGGCACTCACCGATTCCCCGCGATCGATGCGCGGCGTTTTGCCGGCACCCACACGCACATAGTCGGCGATCGGAATCGTTATCGACTCGCCGGCATGCACCCTCAACTCCGGTGCTTTCGGCCGCAGCATCGGCGCAAACACCCCGTAAGCTGGCACTTGGATAAATGCCGTCGACGACACATGGTGCTTCACGTTCGACACCGTGTATGGAATGAACTGCGTTTCGTCGGTCAAGTCGATCGACAATGTGCTCCGACCGATGACGCGAGCATGATCCGCAGCCGATGGGTCGACGCTCACACTCAACTCATCGGAGTTGCCGGAAGGATTCGCAATCCACTCCGCCACGTCTACATTCACCGTTCGCTTGTCGATCGTCGCGCTCGCTGGAACACGGTAATCGTAGGCTATGGGCGGCTGAATCGGCGCATCCGGATCCACGCTTACCTTCAACAGGGCGTGGTCGCATATGCCCGCAGCATTGCGTGCCGTATACACGACGTAGGCGGTGCCGGCCTGTGCGGGCGCCGTCAACACGATGGCAGAGCCATGAACCTCCGCATGCTCGATGCCTTGGCATTCCAAGTCGCTACTCAATGCCAGCTCGTCACCGTCAGATGAGATGTCGTTGAGCAGCACCGGAATCGACACAGCAGTGTTCGGACGCAACGAAACCGCATCGTCACGAGCCAACACCGTTGAACTCGCGGCATTCCCAACAATGCCTACGCGCACGTGTGCCTGAGCGCGACGGCCGGTCCAATCTTCAACGGCGTAACTGAACGTATCTGTTCCAGCGGAATCCGCATACGCCTCATACAGCAGGTAATCGGCTCCGGTTTCCGTCACACGCCCCAAACTCGGGGCGGTATTGCCCAAACCAAGCAGCTGTATGTCGTCGCCATCGTCATCGATGCCAGTGAGCGCGATCGGAATGCGTATTGTGCGCCCCGCCGCCACCTGAGCTTCGACATCTGCAGGGCGAGGGGCAGCCTTCGTTTCGGCACTCGATGTGTGTACATGGAACGTGATCGTGCCGGAGGCTTGGTTGCCAGAAGCATCGGTGACGGTGTAGGTAAGCGGGAAGTCACCTTCCACTGATGGTGCCTGATAGCGCACGGCGTCGGCGGAAACGAATGCCAGCCCTGAGAACGCCTGCGCATCAGTGAGCAGTTCGCTATCCAGTGCCACTGCGGTGTCGCCTTTCGGCGTTATATGATCCAACACCGAAACCGACACAATGCCGCCAGTGCGCACAGAAGCATTGATGTCACCGGCTCTCAACACCGACGAGTTCGAAAACGTAACCGGAGGCTGTACAACAATCGTGCCGGTTGACGCGCCCATTTCGTTGGCCACTGCATAGGTCAGGCTCACCGGCGAATCAGGAAGCGAACGAGCCGTGATATACACGCGTTTGTTGGCCGCAATGCCGACAGCGATGCCCGAATCGGCAGGAGTCTGCACAGTCCTCACCGACAGCACTCCACCCATCGGATCAATGTCATTGCCCAAAGGCTCCACGATCGCAGTGCCATCGGCGCTGAGCAATGCCGCATCGGTGACCGCTATTGGAGCGGCTTTTTCTTGTTGTTGAGCTTGCACGTCAATGCGAACCAGCCCCGTGGCCGCCACCGAACCCTGTTCGACCGTGTATGGCACAAGATACGTGCCGGCATCCGTAGCCTGGAATGTGAACGCCAAGTCTGTGGAAAGCATGGTGGCCGACGTGCGTTCAGGGGCATCCACCTGTGTGAGCTGGGGTGCGTTCATGCTCGTGGCATGCACGGCATCGGAAAGATAGACGGTGATCGGCGTATTCGGAACAGCCGTTCTGCTCACCGGATCGATGGAAACGGAAAGCGTGTTCGCCGGGCGCACGGTGAAATAGATCGTGCCCTCGCCAACGCTCATGCCGTCAGACACGCTGACATTCACGATGGCACGCCCCTGGGTCATCGAACCGGCGTTGAACACGAGCCGGCCATCCGCACGCGTGGACACGGTCGCCGCATCGGTGTTGGCAACCACAGCGCCCGTTAGCGTGAGCGGGTCACCATCCGGATCCGTGAATCCACCGAGCGCGTTCACCGTGTAGATCGCACCCTGCTCAACGTCGATGCTCTCAGGTTTCTCCGTTTGCTCGGGGGAGCGGTTGCGCGAGTCATCGCTCACCGTCACGACCACCGTGGCATACGATGACTGCCCATGCCCGTCAGTGATCTCATAGGTGAATGTGGCGCGCCCGGCTTTGATGGCATTCACCTGCAGAAAACGACCGTCATAAATCGACGCAACGGCGATCAGACCGTCATCGACCCCACGTATAGCAGCGATGCGCAGAACCGAACAATCACTCTGCTCATCGTTGCGAAGCGGATCGAGCACCATATGCGCTCCGACCCGCATGCTGAACTCATCATTCACAGCCCTGATCGAAGCGGAATCCAGCGAACAATGCTGTGCGAACTCATGCCGCGCACTCGTGCTGTCGTGCTGTTCGCTTTCGCTTTCGTTCGCATCGGTGTCGAGCGCATGCCACTGAATACGAATCACTTCGGTGGAGCTGGCTGGATCCCAGATATCGCCATTGGCGACGTCGTTCACCACCACCTGCCGATGATTGACGCGCAACCGCAGATCGGAGGTCGATGCCACCGATTGCAGATCCTGAAACAGCGCAGACTCCTGCGCCGAACAGGTATGAAGATAGTTCCGTGCGCTTTGCGCCCACACTGCATGCACGCAACCGTTCACCGACACCGGCGCCGTCGCAGCACCCGTACCGCCGGTATCATGCACCCGCGGTGTTGCGGAACCATCCAACTTCAACGAGACGAAAACGCCGTCTGCGCTCGCCGCCACCCAGCCATGCTGCTCGCCATCACTCGGCGGCTCCTGCAATATCAGCGTGTCCACACCATCCACCGCAACACTGGTATCGCCATAGAACACAGTATTACCGGAGGAAATCACCGGCTCTCCGTCGATCACAGTGAACGAATCAGCGTGCACGCGCTCGCCATGATTCAACGTGCACACTTCTTTCGGCGAAGTGGAAGAGCCATCCAGCCGGTGCACCTTCGCGTTCCGGCCATCGAATCCGAACACAGTGCCGTCATGAGCGACGGCAACCATGCCGCCCGCGCCAAGATCCATATTCGGATCGGTGCCGGCAGGAGAGATGGCAGCTACATCATCGGAATCACCAACCCATACTTTGCCGGTGCTGGAATCGAATATCACGGCAATACCCGCGCCGGCATATGCGCGCATCGATGCATTGGTTCGCACGCCATCAGATATCGTCACCGACGATTGCTCAACAGATGCCGTGCGCTGCTGTTCGCTCAGCAACATCACGTCATCGTGTTGAGCGACATCGAAATTCGCAGACTGTGCGCTCACGGCGGCGTTCGCTTCGCGCAGCCGCACATTGTATCTGGCAGCCTTCTGATCCGCCTGCGACGTGACCCACACCGTGCCGTCGTCAAGCCGCACCTGTTTGCGCGACACTACGTGCACGAGTATCGCGCCGCACGTGATCGCAAACACAGCCGCCAGCATCAGCACTGGCAGCAGCCAACGCTTCGCACCGGGTCTGTGCGGCGACGGTTGCTGTGGAAGCTCCCCCATAGCCTCCTCCTTATTTCGTGTCAACACCGTTATGGCAACGGCGTCAACGTGAATGTGTTATGGAACGGCGCACGCACTAGACGGTTCCGACACCGTGCGGTCAACGCGCACAATGCTCACCTGAATGCACGTGCGGGCGTCATTGCCCGCGTGCACTGTCAGTTCAGTGGCGTGCGTGGTATGCGCGGACGAGTCCGATTCCAACGACCACATGTATGCGTCGCCGTTTCGCGGGCTCGGATTCGTCCAAGTGAAGCGCACGGTCGTAGCGCTCACATACGTGCCGGCCAGCCGTTGCACAGGCGGCACAGCGCCAGCGTCAGTGAGTGAATCTTCCATGCTCCGGTCGGTTGGCATGGGCAATGAATCGGTGACGATAGACGTGCCCGAATGCGCGGAGTCGGCATTCGGCACGATGCACGCTGCGAACAGCACAACGAGAACAGCCGGTGCCGCAATCATTGCGAGCACTGCCAGCGTACGTTTGCCCTGTTTGCCGGAGCGGGTATGTCGCCGATTCCTCTCGCCGACTGCGTTGCGTGCAAGCACTGCTTGACGTTCTCGCCGTATGCGCGAAATATTCGCCGGATACGGGTCGGCGTCATCCACGCGAAGCGGCGTGACGCTCCCATACAATTCGATTTGCGCGCGCTGCAGTTCGCGCGCGAACGCGAATGCGGACGGACGCAGGTCAGCGTCACGGTTCATCGCCGCAGCCAATATGAGATACACGCTCCGCGGTACATCGGCTCGCGCGATCGGCGGCAACGGTTTCAGCAGGATGCTGTCAGTTAACTGCTGCGCAGTGCGCGGGTGATACCCGTATTCAAACGGCGACATGCCCACGAGCGAGGCATACAGCACCGCAGCCAGCGAATAGACGTCTGCCTGCTCGCTGCCTCCGCCCTCGCTGCGCAGCGTCTCAGGCGACGCCCATGGCAGCGAATAGCCGGTGCTCATGTGGTCATACGCGCCGGCGGCAACGCCGAAGTCCGCGAGCGCCGGCGCATTGCGTGCGGTGAACAGCACATTGCTGGTTTTGATATCGCGGTGCACAATGCCCGCACGATGCGCGGTGGCGAGCGCGCTGGCCAATTTGACGCCGAGTGCAAGCATCTCCTGCACATCGAGCGTGCGCGTGCGCAACGCGTTGCTGAGCGTGCCTCCGGGCGCGTATTCGAGCATGATGTAGTCGCGGCCGTCGTCGCTCACGCCCATGCCATAGGTGGCGAGAACGTACGGGTGGCCGGAGAGTCTGGTCATCGCGTTCGCTTCGGCGCGGAACGCGTTGACCGTGGCGGAATCGGCGGGCCCAGCACTGACTTTGACGGCGACGTGCCTGCCAGTGCCTTCCTGCCGGTAGAGGTGCACGGTTGCGGTGGATCCGCGGCCGAGCGTGCGCAGATGGTGGTAGCCGTCGATGTGCGGCGGTGAAACGTTCGTCATGCCCAGCCTCCTTTCCGTGCAAGGTTGTGCCAACGATACTGGAAAAATTTTTCGCGAACCTCCGGCATGTTGACTGCCTCACAGCGCGAACGTAGACTTGGCTGCGTTGTTGATTTCGGCGAGGAGGACGGGCGAACATGGGGGATATGCTTACTGCGCGCACTGCTGGCAGTGCCCACAATATTGACGCTGCGCACATTGCCGACACCGCAGTGTGCGCCGCTGTGGACGGCATGCTCGACGCCGGCGAACCGGCGACGCTGCTGGTTTCGGGGGCTCCGCGTTCGGGTAAGACCACGCTCGCCGTGCATTCGACGTTACGGGCGATGCAACGGCTCGGTGAGACGGCTGCCGTGATGATCGTGCCGAACAGACGCGTCGCCGACGTGTATTCCGACGAGATTATTCGCACGCTCGGTTCAAGCACGCGCATGAGACCGGCGACCACGCTGAACGCGCTCGCCTTCCAGATTCTCGATGACGCTCGTGAGCGCGCAGGGCGCAGCCATCCGCGTCTCATCAACGGTGCCGAGCAAGACGCGCTGCTGCATCATGTGATCGCAGTGCATGTGAAGCATTGGCGTGAAGGCGAATCCGGCTCCTGCGAGACCTGCCGATTACTGGCTGCATATTTCGAAGACGCTGCCACGCCCGCAGACGTGAAGGCGGCTGAGTTGAACGGGCAGGAGAATCAACGCCCGCTGGATTGGGCGACGATCGTGCTCGATGCGGCCAGTGATGCAGACGCGGATTGGAACGTGGAGAATATCGCGGCGAATGTGAACGCGGATTTTGTGGCTCAGGCGCGCGACATGCTCGCCAGACTCGACGAGATCGGCGCGTTGCTGCGGTTGAACGGCAATCTAGACGAACAAGGCGATGCGGTGGATTGGATTCGCCGCGTGGCATGCACGCAGGTTGAATCCGAAGGGCCTGCGGGAGTGCGGCTCTCGTTGCAGTGGCGCCTCGCCTTGGCGTTGCGGCACGAATACATCGATCTGATCGGCGAACGCTACCACGGCGAATACCGTCTCGACCCCTCATATCTGCCGCTCGCGGCCATGCACGCGCTGCGTGACGGTGACGGCGACGACGATCTGCCAACAGTGCTGATCGTGGACGATGTGCAAGATCTCACGCTATCCGGCTTGGCGTTCCTCTCCGCGTTGCGTGCACGTGGAGCGCGATTGCTGCTGATCGGCAACCCTGATGAGGCGTTGCAAAGCTTCCGCGGCTCATACCCCGAATACCTGTTCGAACGCTTCCTCGACCCGAACGGCGTGTTCGCCGCCACGCAACTGCGCTTGCCGGCGCCCACGCCCGATCCGGTCACGTATCGCGACATCGTGGCCTCACGCGTGAGCCTGTCGATCGCCACGCCCGAGCACAGTGACGAGGCGCTGCCGAACCGCCCCGGCAAACTGCCCGCGGTGGCGGGGTCGGCGTCATTGCAACCATTGGAGGCAGACGACGCACGAATCCACGACGGTTCGCTGCAAGGCCGGCTGTACCGCAATGCCACCGCCGAACTCGACGACATCGTGTGGCAGATCACCACCAACTATCTCGATGATGACGCCACGAATTGGAACGACATGGCGGTTATCTGCCACGACAACGCCGACGTGCGGCGATTCGGCGAAGCGCTGCGCAGCAACAACATTCCGGTTCGCTACTCGTCAGTGACCAGAGCGTTGGCCGACGAACCATTCGTGCGCGGACTCTTCGCGCTGATCGAACTCGCACAGTTGCGCAACGCACGGCTGGAAACCCGTTCGATGACGTTGGCGAGCGCCGCGAAATACGTGCGTTCACGCGTGCAGCAGATAGCGGACAGCTTGCTCATCGACCCGGCGAACACGCCCAGTATGAACCTCACGCAGCAGGTGAAGCATAAGCACAAGCCGACCCGCCCGTTGCGCCTTGACACGGTGAACGCGGCCATGCTGTCGCTGGAAGCATTGGCGAAAGTCACGAAAACAGACGTCGAACAGCCGCCGGAGCCAGCAGAAACAGCAGAGGAATCCTCGGGGTTCACAATGCATTTCGACGTCGATACCGGTAACGGCACCGACGATGCGGCGACCGATCAGACGAGCGCGCTCGCCGATCTGGAACGCCAGTGGAACGCCTTGGCGGACGCCGTACGTAAGGCGCATGCCGAACGTGAGCGGGAGTCCGCAATCGTCATCGACGATTCGCTGCTCGACGACACGGAGAAAACCGGCGACGACCTGCCGTTCGGCACGGATGCGCTGTATCTGCTGCTCGCCCAGGGTGACGATGACACGCTGCTGACGGTGCTCGAACACCTGTGTGGGACGGCTGACGACGACACGCAAGGGTTCATCAGACTCTGGCAGGTGGTGGGCGCGCTCGCCGCCTCCTTGCGCACGCTGCCGTCGCAAGCACCGCAATTCGCATTGGACGCGGCATGGCAGGCGACCAACGTCGCACCGGCATGGCGTGCCGAAGCCATTTTCGATTCCCCTGCGGGCAGGGCCGCCAACGATCGTCTTGACGTGGCGATGCGATTGTTCGGCTATGCGCAGTCCTACACGCAATCCGAAGAGAATGCCCCCACGATCAACGCGTTCATAGATCAGGTGCGCCAACTGCAGATCGAAGCCGACTCGTTGGCAAAAACCGCGCCGGTGGATCAAGCCGTGACGTTAACCACCCCGGCAGGCACAAGCGGTCGAGCATGGAAGCAGGTGTGGATTCCATCGGTGCAGCAGGGCGTATGGCCGAATCTGGCGGCACGCAACACGATGTTCGGCGGTGAAGACCTCATCGATCTGATCATGCACGGTGTGGCGCGTGAAGAGGAAGACCGCCAAGGCAACCGTCAACTGGAACAAGTGCTTGCCAACGAGCAGAAAAGCTGGCTGGTGGCGTTGACCCGTGCCAGTGGGCAGGTGTTCGTCAGTGCCAGCGTCAACGACGATATGACGCCATCTGACTTCCTCTACGCCTACCTGCCCGAATACTTCGACCGCACGCAACAGAGCGTTGAACAAACAGCTGACAGTGATGGAACCGAACGCCGATATCTGTATGGCGACGAGTCACTTGACGCCAGCATTCGCGGTGTGATCGCACTCGCGCGCATGACGCTCATGCATGCCAGCGAAACCAGCGGAGAGTTCAATGATGCGGTGGCGGCGCTTTCCGAACTCGCTTCACATGGCATCGCCCAAGCCGATCCGCGCAATTGGCCGTTCATGCAGGACGCACCAGGCTCTGCGAGCGTTGCCAGTGCGAGCAAGAGAAGCGCTGCCAGCGTTCAACATCACCGAGCGCACAGTTCACAGTCCGCAATTGCGGCAGCTCACACACAGCCGGCAGACCCGTTCGCGCAGAATCGCCAGCAGGTGATCAACCTGCTGCCCTCCCAAGTCGATAACCTGTGGGCGTGCGCCGTCTGCTCGCGCATGGAACGAGAATTCAGCGGTCCAACACCGAGCGGCGTAGCGCAGAACTTCGGCACGCTCGTGCACGGGGCAGCCCAATATGCCACTGCGCATCATTGGGATCTGCCAAGCGTGTATGAGGGATTCTTCCCATTGCCGGAGAGCGGCGAGCATACAGGCGAATGGTGCGACGAAGTGGTGCGGGTGCTCACGTTGAAGATGTTCAACGAATACTATGCGCCCAACCGCATGGACCCGCAGAGCATCCAAGACGCCTCCGAACGCTATCAGGCCTATCAGCGCGACGCCGAAGCTCAGAGCATGCTGCTCCACGTCGCACATTATTTCGTGTATTCGAACGAACCCGGATACTTGGGAGACGACTCGTGTGAGCTACAGCAGTCGTTTGCCGAGCAGACGTTCCGTGGGCGGTTCACGCTGGCGGATATCACCGACGCATACAATCGCGGTGAGGCAGACGAATACAAGGTGAGCGTCGACGAGATGCGCGCGATACTCGGCACACTGATGCAAGGGTGGCCGCTCGACCTGGCCGACGATCAGATCATCCAGCTGACGGGCAGCATCGACCGCATCGAAGAACGCGCAATGCCTGAAGGCGGCACGGCATGGCGCATCATCGACTATAAAACCGGCTATTCACACAAGATGGGCGAGCAGTTCAATGATTTGCAGCTCGTCTGCTACCAGCTGGGTGTCGCCTTCAATACTGACCGCGAGCCGAACAATATCGTCAGCTCAATCCCGGGCATCAGCCGTTCCGGTCTGTTCTATGTGAAAGATCAGGCAGCGCCGGCGGGAACGCGAACGCGAGTCGAATCGTACCACCAGCCGGCGCTGATCGTCGACGGTGCGATAACCCGCATGCCGTTCATCGCGAGACCGTCAGTGCGGAAACTGGAGAAACTGTTCGACGCGTCAAACGTGCCGCAGGAAACTCCGGAAGGCGTGCGCGACGAGGTGTGGCAGCATCTGCTCGCCTCGAGCAACGAGATGACATTGTGGGCGTTGTCGATGATCTCGCGTGTGTTCTATGCGGCTGCGGCGTCGCGCGCGCAAACCATCATCGCGCATCCCACGGCCGCGCACATGCAGCATTGCACGCATGGGCCGATCTGCCCGCCTGCGCCGAGGAGATGGCCACCGTGTTCGAAACGCAACTTGGCACAGCGGAACAAGCGCAGTGAATACGCATACGGAAACATATACAGAGCGGAACAGGGGGATGCAATGAGCGAGAAGAAGACGCCGAGTGACGAGCAGCGTAAGATCATCGAGGCGCCCTCCGACGCCAACGTGATCGTCGTCGCCGGCGCGGGGTCGGGCAAAACATTCACGATGACCGAGCGCGTGGTTCAACTGATCCACGAAGGCGTGCCGCCGGAGCATATTCTCGGCCTCACCTTCACGAAAAAGGCGGCGGGCGAACTGTTGTCGCGCGTCTCGCAAGCGGTTATCGACGACGCGCGCGAGCGCATGCGCTCCAACCCGGGCGACGCCGAACATATGCGCCGCGTCGCGTTCATGAAACCGGACGTGCGCACATACGACGCGTTCTTCCAATCGATCGTGCGCCAATACGGTCTGCTCGTCGGCTTCGACCAGCAAACCCAGCCATTGAGCGAAGTGGGTGCCCGGCAGATCATCACCGCCGTAGTGGGCGCTCACATCGACGACATCATGCGCGCCGGATTCGACGCCGGATCGTTCAACTCGATAGTCAACAACGTGTATGCGCTGTCGAACAACATCGCGAATTCGATGATCGGTGACGGTTGCACCACGTTCGAAGAGGCCATCGACCGCGTTCACGAATGGGATCTCGCGTTCCGCGCGCGCATCCTCGAACTGCTGAACGTCAGTGAGGAGGAAGTGCTGCGCGCCGATCCCGGGGATCCCGGCGCAAGCACGTCGAAGGCGGCACGAGCGGTGAACACCAAGCGTATGCGCAAGGAGAAGAAAGGGGAAACCTATCAGGAAACCGCCGAAGACGCAGCCAATCTCGAAGAGGCGATGCAACTGGATGCGATCAGTTGTGCAAGCCAGCTCTACATGGTGGCCATGAAACGCGATCTGCTGCTCTCACTGGTGCGCATGTATGCGGCTGAGAAAAACGTCGGCACATGGCCGAATACAGCGATTTTGTGATCGCCGCCTACCAATTGGTGTCGCGTTTCCCGTCGATCGGCGCACGCTACCGTCGTCAATACACGCATGTGCTGCTCGACGAGTTCCAAGACACGTCTACCACGCAGTCTGCATTATTATCCGCACTGTTCTATGCGGATCCCGCGCAACAGGGAGATCATGCGGCAGCGGTGAGCGCCGTCGGTGACCCCTACCAGTCGATTTACGCGTGGCGAGGCGCTAGCCCAGGCGCATTCCGCATGTTCATAGACGACTTCCATATGCCGAAAACACTGAGCCGATGTCGATCACGCGTACGCGCCGCAATTCAAGAATCGTGCTGCAAGCGGCGAATAATCTCACGAAAGTGCTGCGTCGCATAGAGAAACGTTCCAGCAGTGCCAATGCGCGCGAAGTGCGGGTGGAGGAGCTGCGCAACATCGAAGGCGGTGTGGATGAGGGCACGCTGGGTGTGCTCGGGTTCCAGACGCGCGGTCAGGAGATCGACGCCGTATGCCGATTCGTGAAACACAGCGTGGAACGCTACGGTGCTCATGATGCCGCTGGCCGGCAGGATCCACACGTAGCTGTGCTGTTCCGTGGGAAAACCGCAATGGCCGCCTATGAGGATGCACTCAAGCAGGTGGAGTTGGCTAACGGCCGGTATCTGCGCGTGCAAACGGTCGGTTTGTCTGCCTTGCTCGACCGGCCGGAGATTCAAGACACGTTGTCGTTGCTGCGTGTGGTGAGCGACCACCGCGATTCGGAATCGTTGCTGCGATTGCTTGCCACGCCACGATACGCGCTGGGTGCTGCCGACCTCAAACGGTTGAGCGACAGGGCGAACGCCCTCAACGCCGAATACCGGTTTCGTGCGCTCGTCGAAGCCGGTCTCGCCGACGAGAACACCCCGGTGAAGGAACGCGTGCCACTTATCCGCAAATATGCGCAGAATGCGCCGAACATGGTGTATTTGATCGACATGCTGCTGCGCGATGACGTGGAAGACCAGCTGCAACAGGCCCATTTGAGTGAGGAAGGTCTGCTCGGTGTGCGGCAGGCGGTGACGGCGATGCATCAGGTGCAGGATGCGATGTATCAGCCGATCGCCCAAGTGATCCGCACCGCAGTGGAGGCCCTGAACCTCGACGTCGACATGCTGCTCGCCGGCAGTCTTGCCGATGCGCGTTCCGTGCCGCAGGATGTTGCCCATGCCCCTATCGACGCGCTGCTTGAAACGGTGAACACCTATGTGAGTGAGATCGCACAACAGCAACACCCGACGTTACGAGGATATTTGGCCTACATCGGTGGCGCGAGCAGCAAAGACATGCCTGAAGTGAGCATGGATATGAGCGATGAGCCTGCCGACGTCATTCTGATGACGGTGCACCAATCCAAGGGTTTGGAATGGGATGCCGTGGCAGTGGTGGGCGTCGAGGAGCGCGACTTCCCGTCGAACCAGGGAGACTACCTGAGCATCAGCACCGGCGAGGCGCAGGGCTCTACCTCGGATTGGGAACCGCCGCTGTACCGCGAAAGTGCGCACAGTTGGCTGGAACAACCCCAGGCCGTGCCTGTGCCGATTCGAGTGGACGCGAACATTCTGCCGAAATTCCCCAACTGGCAGCCAACGGACAATCCGGATTCCGATGAAACGAGCCAGCCCAGCACGCCGATCGCCGCATTGCAAGGCATTGACGATGTGCTGGGGTTGGAAGACGAGGCATTCGGCCAGATCCGTGAGGAACTGCGCAATTTCGGCATCGAATCGATGGATCCGGGTGAACGCAAGGATTGGGCGCTCTCGCAACGCGAGGAGCGTGGCCGTGCCCTGCACGCCGATGAGCGTCGCCTGATGTATGTGGCGTTGACGCGCGCCAAGCACGATGCACTCGTCACCTACAGTAGGCGCCCCACATTGAGCCGCATCACGCCGGAAACCGGTTGGCCGAAGAACGCGTCGAATTTCTGGGTGGAATTGAACGATGCGCTCTGCACATTGCCAGTGAAGTCCAGTGACGCGGAATCAGAGAGCTCCGAGGAATTCTCGCAGCGCATCATTTTGCAATCCTTCGACAATCAGCCGTCACAGCATCAAGAAAACGCCGCGGTAGACACTGACGCGGCGCTGTCGTTGCGTGCGCGCGGAGAGAAAACTCCGGAAGGCGTGATCATCGGGGAACATGCCGACGAATTCAAAGCGAATATAGTCGACGCGGCATGGAACGAACCGGTCGAGGAGATCAGCGGAACGGCTGATCTGCCATGGCCGGGAAAACTGAGCGACGACGTGCGCTCCGCGTTGAACAAGGGTGTCAGCAACGTGCTGAAACGCCTAACGGCGAGCGGCGACACAGCCGAGCCACGGCACGAAGCGCCGCGCGCCGCACAATCGTCGTTGCTGCAGCGTGCGCGCCTACTCGTCGCCGAGAACGAGACGCTGATCCGAGAAGACATGACGCCTCAGCAGATCGAAGCGGCTGTGAGAAAACGCGGGCAACGTCTGCTCGATGCCAACGCTCGCCTGACCACCACCGGCTTGCAGCGCAACGCGTCGAAAGGCGAGAACGCCACCGAATTCGCATTGGAAATCATCCGCCCAGTGCCGCAGATCAGTTCGGTCGAAGCGCAGGCGGGCACGCGGTTCCACGAGTGGGCGCAGCGCTACCTGCAAGCGGAGCGAGATCCGGAATCCACGGTGAGCCGCACAGCGATGGCACAGCGCGTGCGAGAACAAGCCAGCAAAGAGGCCGAACACGACGGCAAGCCGAGCAATCTGACAGTCTGGCAGCAACGATTCCTCGAATCCGCGTGGCCGAATCGCGAGCCGGCGGCAGTCGAACAAGCGGTGTCGACGTTCGTCACCGGAATCGGCAAACGCGTCGACGCGAAGCTCGACGCGGTGTTCTACGGAGGCATCGATCCAGCCGACGGAAACATCGCCTACACGGTGATCGACTGGAAAACCGGTGCGCGGCCACACAACGCCAAGCAACGTGCAGACAAGCTCGCACAGCTCGACATGTATCGGTATTTCTGGTCGAAACAGACGGGCGTGCCGATGGAACGCATCGACGCCGCGCTGTTCTATGTGAGCGAGCCGGAGCCACAGCAGGCGCTGATCGTCGCGCCGCGCAAAACCGAGCGAGAGATCATCGACGAAATGCGCAGGGGAGTGCCGGAATCCTCCGACAACGACTGAAGATCCACGCAATTCGACAATACGTGCGAATCTGGTGGAATCTACACTGGTAGATAATATCGAACAGGTATTGGCGCCGAGTCGAGTCGAACGCTTCCAGTGCAAGAAACAGCGCAGATCACGGATCTCGCATCGCTCATTGCGCGCGACGCGGATGTTCGGTGACGGGGAAACGCACGTCACCGCCGCTTCGCGCGTCGACTCCTCGGCAGCCGCACTATGCGGGCGGGCGCATACGGCAACACACAGCACATAGAGCAAGGAGTGTTACGAATGAATGATGCGCTCGGCACCACGCAAGCGTCGGCATCTCAACTCACGTTCCGTCAGGCCACGTTGAACGACCTGCCCGAGCTGTCTCGCGTGTTCAACGAGATCTGGCCGCAGGAAGAGCCGCTCAAGCACACGCCGATGGGCTTGGAGATGGCGAAATATTTGACGCTCGGCTACATGTCTCGCGCCACGTTCGCGAACATGGCGTTCACCGCGGATGGCACGTTCGCGGGCACGACGTTCGCGCGCGTCGAAGGCCAGCGCCTGCTGTTCCCCGAAGCCTCCGACATGGCTCGCGAAACCGCGCAGTTCATCAGCGAAGACCCGATGGGCAAACTCGCGTCGATTTCTACGACGGCCCGTTCCACGAGGGCGAACAGCAGATGGAACGAGACAGCGAGGTCGAGAGGAACACGCAGGCCGAACTGCTGCTCTACATGGTGAATCCCGCCACGCAGGGCATGGGCGTGGGCGGCAAACTGTGGAAGGCGCTCATGCACGAGCTGCGCAAGGAAGGCGTACACTCGTTCTTCCTGCACACCGACACGACCTGCGACTACATGTATTACGAATACCACGGACTCAAACGCGTGGCGGAACGCCTGCACGCCGATCACCCCGAAGACGACGATCAGATCTACCGTCTCAACTACGACATGTTCGTCTATCGAGGCGATGTGCCGGCTGCAGTGCAGGAGACGCCGGCCAAATGAGTCCGCAACCCTCCAACACCTCGGCTCGCACTCAGCAACCGAAGAAGAAGGGTGGCTCTCCGTACGCGCGCATGTTCCGTTTGCCGGGCGCGAAGGCATTCTGCGCGTCGGCTGCGCTCGCACGCCTGCCGATGTCGATGATGAGCCTGGGCATCGTGCTCGCGTTGAACCACCTCTACAACAATTGGACTATCGCCGGCGCGATGAGCGCCGCCTATATTTTCGCGGTAGCCGCCGTCACACCGTTCTATGCGAGGCTGTTCGACCGCTTCGGGCAATACCGCGTGGGTCGCGTGGCTCTGACGATCCAGGTGATCATCATGCTCGGATTCGCATTCGCGGCGTTGGCGCGCGTGCCGATTCCGCTGCTGTTCGTGCTCGCCGTGCTGATGGGTGCCACGCAGTTCTCGTTCGGCGCGCTCGTGCGCACTCGCTGGACGTATCTGCTCGAACGCACTGGCAACATGGATCTGCTCAACACGGCGTATGCGCTGGAGTCGGCCATCGACGAGATCGTGTTCATCTTCGGCCCGATTCTCGCCGCCACGCTCGCCACTTCGGTGCACCCGGTTTCGCAGCTGTTCGTGCCCACCGCGGCCTGCGCGATCGGTGGCACGATATTCTTCTCGCTCAAAAGCACGCAGCCGCCGGTGTTGCAGACCGTGCAAACCGTTGCGGTTGCCAGCGATGACGAAGACGTGCTGATGGCGCGCGACGGCTTCGCTCGCAATGAAGACGGTACGACGAAAGCCGGGCAGAAAGCCGGTGTCGAGCGCAAGCATCAGGGATTGGCGGATTCCGCACGCCCGCCAAGCAGCGCAATGTGTTGCTGTGCGCCGGCATTCTGCCGCTTATGCTTTCGTTCATCTGCTTCAACATGAGCTTCACGACCTTCGACGTGTCGATGACCGCCGCGATGGAAGCCGATCATCTCGACAAGTTCCTCGGCCTGCAGCTGGCGATGATCGCGATCGGCTCGTGCATCGGCGCGCTGTATTTCGGCTCCCGCCAGCATCGCGGCTCGCATTGGCGCCGCATGTTGATCTGCCTGAGCATTCTCGTCGTCGGCTTCGCTCTGATGCGCGTGACGATGGACTGGTATTTCGTGCTCGGTGCCGTCGAATTGCTCGCCGGCTTGGTCGTTTCGCCGCTGTTCGCCACCGGCAACCTGATCGTGCGCGAAGTCGTGCCCGAACACCAGCTGACCGAAGGATTGTCGTGGCTCACCACCGCCGGTCAGATCGGCGCCGCGCTCGGCTCGCTGCTCGGCGGCATGGTGATCGACCACATCGACGCGCACGCCGGCGTGATGACCACGTGGATGTACACGCTCGCCGCGATACCGTTCGCCATCCTCGGCTGGTATATCGTCTCCCGCAAGAACCCCTCCGCCAACTGAGCTCGCTGCATATTTACACAACATCGGCGGATCGGAAACTAGACTGGGCGTCGGAATAGTATTCCCGCGCAGCCGGTTGAGCTGACGGAGTGTAGTAGTTCGAGGAGGATGCATATGATTCGAGTTTCGGTGGTCGGCGCAAAGGGACGCATGGGCTCGCACGTGGTCAAGGCTGTGGAAGACGCCGAAGACACGCAGTTGGCGCTCGCGTTGGATGCCGGCGACGATCTGACGCAGATCACGCCGGAGAACACCGATGTCGTGGTTGAGTTCACCGTGCCCGCGGTGAGTCTGAACAATGTGCTGACGCTCATCAAGCAGGGCGTCAACGTGGTGGTGGGCACCACCGGCTGGACCGATGAGAAGCTCGACCAGGTGCGCAAGGCGCTTATCGAGGTTCGCGAAACGCACGGCCGCGAGCAGAGCGTGTTCATCGCGCCGAACTTCGCGATTTCCGCGGTGCTCGCCGACGTGTTCGCGCGTATCGCCGCCCCGTACTTCGAATCCGCCGAAGTGATCGAATTGCATCACCCCGACAAGGTGGACGCTCCGAGCGGCACCGCCATCCACACCGCGCACGCGATCGGCGAGGCGCGCGCGGCTGCTGGCATGGAAGCGATGCCGGATAACACGCAGACTGACGGTGGCTCACGCGGTCAGGTGATCGACGGTGTGCACGTGCACGCCGTGCGTCTGCGCGGATTGAACGCCCACGAAGAAGTGCTGCTGGGCAATGCAGGCGAACAGTTGGTGATTCGCGCCGACAGCTTCGACCGCGTTTCTTTCATGCCCGGCGTGCTGCTCGCCGTGCGCAAGATCGCCTCGCACGCATACCCCGGACTGACCGTGGGACTCGACAACTTCCTCGCGCTCTGATCTGCGAAAGCGCGCGCTTTGCGACCAATATAACTATTGGTCGCAAAGTTATGGCGCAGTGCAAGACATGCGCAATATGCGTCCGAACTAGCAAGTACCGTTGCAATTATGAGTGACGGTACAATGCATCTTCTTGATCCGGCCCCATTCGGCCGCGTGTTGCCAGCAATGATCACGCCGATGAAAGAAAACGGCGATGTGGATTTCGACATGGCTCAGAAAGTGGCCAAGCAACTCGTTGCCGACGGTGCTGATGGACTTGTGGTCAACGGCACCACGGGTGAATCGCCGACCACGCATATGGACGAGAAGGTCGATCTCGTCAAGGCCGTTCGCGAAGTAGTAGATGTGCCGATCATCTCCGGCGCCGGCTCGAACGACACCGCGCACACCGTGCGCATGGTCGAGCAGACGCAGGAGGCCGGCGCCGACGCGGTGCTGGTTGTGTGCCCGTATTATTCCCGCCCGTCGCAGGAAGGCATTTTCTGCCATTATCAGGCGGTGAACGAGTCGGCGAGCAAACCGATTATTATCTACGACGTGCCAGGACGCACCGGCGTGCACATCAAACTCGACACCTACGTGCACTTGGCTGAACTCGACCATGTGACGGCCGTCAAAGACGCCACCGGCGACATCGCCGGAGCTGTGCGCAAGCGCATGGAAACCGGATTGACCTGGTATTCGGGCGACGACGCGTTGTTCCTGCCGTTCCTGTCGATCGGCGCGGTCGGAGTCATCTCGGTGGTCGCGCATGCGGCCGCGGCGCCGATGCGTGAACTCGCCGAAGCGTTCGACTGCGGCGACGTCGCCAAAGCACAGGCGCTCGCCAACCGCATCGCACCGGCGATCGAAGCGATGAACGGCACAGGCTTCCAAGCGGTGATGGCCAAAGCCGCGATGAAGGTTCGCGGCGTCATGGAATGCACGAAGATGCGTTTGCCGAACGTAGGGCCGAACAGCGAACAACTGGACGTTGTTCGCGATGGTCTGCGCGCCGCGGGGCTTCTCCCCGAATAAGCGTGAACACCGCTGGCAGGCCGACTCCGAACGGGGTGGCCTGCCGCTCTTATTTTCCTCGCCGCATGCAAAGGCAGCGGCACCAACAAATGCGAAGAGAAAGTAGCATGGCAACAACAGAAGAAACGAAAACAACAGGCCGAAAACGCGCCGCAAAAGGCGCGAAGGCTTCGGCCGCCTCGAAACGCAAGTCAACGAAAACGGCGAAAGCCACGCGTGGCAAGTCCACGAGGTCCACGCGCACGTCAAGCCGCGTGAAGAAATCGATCAACGTGAACAAGCCGCTCGCCACGAGCGACACCCAGGACTCCACTCGCGTGGCTCCGCCGAAATACCGCAAGGGTTCGATGCGCATCGTGCCATTGGGCGGTCTCGGTGAAATCGGTCGCAACATGAACGTGATCGAATACAACGGTCACATTCTGCTCATCGACTGCGGCGTGCTCTTCCCTGAAGAGGAGCAGCCGGGCGTCGACTTGATTTTGCCCGATTTCAACTACATCAAAGACCGTCTCGACAAGGTTGACGCGCTCGTGCTCACGCACGGCCACGAAGACCACATCGGCGGCGTGCCATACCTGCTCAAGATGCGCCCCGACATTCCACTGATCGGTTCGAAGCTCACGCTCGGCTTCGTGGAAGCCAAGTGCAAGGAGCACCACATCGACCCGGTGATGACGCACGTGGAAGGCCGCGACAAGCTCAAGGTCGGCCCGTTCAACCTCGAATTCGTGTCGGTGACCCATTCGATTCCAGACGCGCTCGCCGTGTGCGTACGCACGCCAGCCGGCTCGCTCATCGACACCGGCGACATCAAGCTCGACCAGCTGCCGCTCGACCACCGCATCACCGATCTGGTGGAGTTCGGCAAGCTTGGCGAACAGGGCATCGACCTGCTGATGATGGATTCCACGAACGCCGAGGTGCCCGGCTTCGTGAAGCCGGAAACCTCGATCGGCCCGGTGCTCGACCAGGTGTTCGCCACGGCGACGCGCAAGATCATCGTCGCCAGCTTCTCCAGCCACGTGCACCGCGTGCAGCAGGTGGTCGACGCCGCGCACAAGTACGGCCGCAAGGTCGTGTTCGTCGGTCGTTCGATGGTGCGCAACATGGCGATCGCCGCCGACTTGGGCTACCTGCACCTGCCTGAAGACACGGTGATCGACGTCAAGGAAGCCAAGGATTACCCCGATAACAAGCTCGTGTATATGTGCACGGGTTCGCAGGGCGAGCCGATGGCCGCGCTCGGCCGCATCGCAGACGGCAACCACCGCGACATCACGATCAACGAGTTCGACACGGTCATTCTCGCCAGCTCGCTGATCCCTGGCAACGAGCACGGCGTCTACAAGGTGATCAACAAGCTCGTGCAGCTCGGTGCGCGCGTCGTCAACCGCGACAACGCCGCCGTGCACGTCTCCGGTCACTGCAACGAGGGCGAACTGCTCTACATGTATAACATCGTCAAGCCGAAGAACGCGATGCCGATCCACGGCGAGAACCGTCACCTGGTGGCCAACGGCTTGATCGCGGTGAAGACGGGCATCGAACCGGAGAACGTGGTGCTTGCCGAAGACGGCGACGTGATCGACCTCTACCACGGCAAGGCCGCGATCGTCGGTTCCGTTCCATGCGGCTACATCTACGTGGACGGCGATTCGGTCGGCGAGCTGACCGACGAGGAACTCGAGAAGCGTCGTATTCTCGGCTCCGAAGGCTTCGTCTCGTGCTTCGCCGTCGTCGACACCGACGCCGCCGAAGTGATCTCCGGCCCGAAGATCTACCTGAACGCGGTCGCCGAAGACGAAAGCGAGTTCGAGAAGGTGCGTCACCAGATCGTCGAGCAGTTGCGCGACGCGATGATGACGGGCACGAAAGACACGCATAAGCTCCAGCAGATCATGCGTCGCACGCTGGGCAGCTGGGTGTCGCGCGAACTCAAGCGCAAGCCCATGATCGTGCCGGTCGTAGCCGACATCGCCGCCGACATGAACAATCTCGAACAGTCGGCGAAATAATACGAATACAAACAGACAGAAGGAGTTGCCATGCCGGGAGCAAATCTGACCCGTGTGGAAGCGCAGGAGCGCAAAGCAGTCATCGACGCACCGATCGAATACGTCGTCGATCTTGATCTGACGCAAGGACCGACCACCTTCATCTCCACGTCAACGATCCGCTTCGACTCGCACGCCGGCGAAAGCTCGTTCCTCGACCTGATCGCCGACCGCGTGCTCGAAGTCACCGTGAACGGCGAAAGCGTCGACCCGAGCGAAGTCTACGACGACGATCGCATCGACCTGAACAATCTCAAGGAGCACAACGAGGTCACGGTCAAGGCGCTGTGCCGCTATTCGACCACCGGCGAGGGCCTGCACCGCAGCGTCGACCCCTCCGACGGCAACGTGTATCTCTACTCGCAGTTCGAAGTGCCGGACGCGCGCCGAGTCTACGCCGTGTTCGACCAGCCCGACTTGAAGGCGACGTTCACATTCAACGTCAAGGCCGCGCAGTCGTGGACCGTGCTGTCGAACATGCCGGTCGAGGCGACCGAAGACCTCACCGACCTGACCGCAGACGGCACGCTCGCCGATAAGCCGGCGGAAAGCACGAAACTGTGGCACTTCGCCACGACGCCGACGATGAGCTCCTACCTGACCGCGATCTGCGCAGGCCCATACGCCGGCTGGCACACGACCTACGAGAACGAAGACGGCCGCACGGTGCCGATGGCGCAATACTGCCGCCAGGCACTCAAAGACGCGTTCGCCAAAGACGTCGACTACCTGTTCGACATCACGAAGAAAGGCTTCGCGTTCTACGCGAAGACGTGGGGCGTGCCGTACCCGTACGCGAAGTACGACCAGATCTACGTGCCCGAATACAACGCCGGCGCGATGGAGAACATCGGCATGGTCACGATCCGCGACTCCTATGTGTTCGAGTCGAAGGTGACCGACGCGCTCGCCGAACGACGCGTGGTGACGGTGCTGCACGAGCTCGCGCACATGTGGTTCGGTGACTATGTGACGATGAAGTGGTGGAACGACCTGTGGCTCAACGAGTCGTTCGCCGAGTTCACGTCGACGCTCGCCACCGCCGAGGCGACCGATTGGAAGGACGCCTGGGCGACGTTCTGCTCCGGCGAGAAGAGCTGGGCGCTGGCTCAAGACCAGTTGAGCACGACGCATCCGATCGTCGCGCCGATCAACGACCTCAACGACACCTATGTGAACTTCGACGGCATCACCTACGCGAAGGGCGCTTCCGTGCTGAAGCAGCTCGTCGCCTACGTGGGTCGCGACAAGTTCTTCGAGGGCATCAACCACTACCTGAACCGCCACGCATACTCGAACGCGACGCTCGACGATCTGCTCGCCGAACTCGAGCAGACCTCCGGCCGCGACTTGAAGACGTGGAGCAAGAAGTGGCTCGAAGAGGCTGGCATCAACACGATCACCACGCAGGTTGACGTGGCTGAAGACGGCACGATCTCCTCGCTCACGCTCGACCAGACCGCGCCGAACGAGCACCCGGTGCTGCGCCCGCACCGCTTGGCGGTCGGCTTCTACAACGAAGATGCGAACACCGGCAAGATCGTGCGCACCGACCGCATCGAACTCGACGTGGACGGCGAGCACACCGCCGTCACCGAGGCGGCAGGCAAGGCAATGCCGGCGCTGCTGCTCGCCAACGACGATGATTTGACCTACACGAAGCTGCGTTTCGACGACGCGAGTCTGGCGTTCGCGATGGCGAATCTCTATCGTTTCGACGACGCGCTGACCCGCGCGGTGATCTGGCTGTCGCTGTGGGACATGACTCGTGACGGCGAACTCGCCGCCACCGACTTCATCGACACGACGCTGAAGATGCTCGCCACCGAAACCGAGTCGACGACGTTCCGTTACGCGCTCGCCATGCTCTCGAACACCGTGTGGCACTACACCGACCCGGCGCGCCGCACCGAAATCGCCAAGCACGTGGCAGGCGAACTGCTCACGCTCGCAAAGCAGGCGAAGGCGGGCTCCGACGAACAGTTCCAGCTGGTGAGCGCCTACCTCACCTACGGTGTTGAGGGTGACTCCGAGTTCGCAGACAATGTGCGCGCACTGCTCAGCGGCTCGCTCGTGTTCGAAGGCTTGGAGCTCGACAACAACTTCCGCTGGTCGATCATGCACGCGCTTGCCTCGGTGAACGCGATCGAGCAGGCTGACATCGACGCCGAACTCAAGCGTCGCGACACGACCGAGAATCGCGAGTTCGCAGTTGGCACGCGCGCTTCGCTGCACAGCAAGGAGGCGAAGGATTGGGCGTTCGATCAGGCTCTGCACAACGACGATCTGACGAACAGCCAGCTCGAAGAGGTGGCTCGCGGCTTCTCGTCGACGCGTGACAGCGCACTGGCGGACCAGTACGTCGACCAGTATTTCGAGGCTGTGGACTGGATCTGGAAGAACAAGACCTTCCACATGTCTGAGACGCTTATCGGCGACCTCTACCCGGTGTACGCGGATCCGGCCAAGCTCGTCGAGGCCGGCGACAAGTGGCTCGCCGAGCACAAGGACGCCGACAATGCGTTGCAGCGCATGGTGAAGGCGAACGTCGAATCGTCGCACCGCGCACGCATGGTGCGCGACTTCAACGCGGCGCTCGACGCCGAAGTGCAAGACGCGCAGTAACACACTGATATTTCGTCACTGAGCAAGCACGGCGTGGGGGTTCGGCAATCAGCTGATTGCCGAACCCCCACGCCGTTGTTATTTCTGTAGTAGTTCCATTGGCATTACGGTCTATTGAGATATTCCTAATTAGACATAAATAATATATCTGTCTATATTATTCGGTCTGCATCGCTATGCGCGAGAATGAAAGTCTATGCAACAAAGATAGACAATACTGTGCTATATGTCGCAGAAAAGATACTTCGTATCATTGTAGATTTGCTAAATCTTACGATGCGACGCAAGGAGAGACAGAGCAAGGAACATCAATGACGCAACCATCTACGCCACATGACCCCAATACGCCGTCGGCATCACATCAGCAATCTCAGCCGCAGCAATCCCAACCGATATATCAGCAATCAGCGCAACTACAGCAGCCGATTTCGCAGCCGTTGCCTCCGGCCGGATGGTACAGGCATCCGCAAACCGGGGCAATGGGGTATTGGGATGGTCGTCAGTGGGCGGCTCCTCCGGCGTCTCCGGCTTCTTCCATGCAGCAGCCTCAGCCAATGGGCATGTATGCTACTGCCGGCACTCCGCGTAACGGTGCGGTGAAGCCGAAGCGTGTGCGCAAGAAATCGCGGGCGGGCATGGCGGTACAAGCAGCAGTGCATCGCGTGCCGAAGAAGCTCGTCGTGATCATCGCGGCAGTGCTGGCAGTGGTGTTGGCAGGCGGCGGCGCATGGTACTGGTTCGCGCGCAAAGCCGACAACGACAAGGGCATTTATGGGGACTTCCACTACCCGAGCGTGCTGATGACGGGCGAATATGATGTGCAGGCGCCGCGGTTCAATCTGGATTGGTGGACGTGTTTCCCGGTTCCGGAGGGATCGAACAGAGACAACGTGCATGAAGCCGGACGTGTGTTCATTGATGCCGCATTGACCAACGAATACCCGACTGTGTATAACGATGACACCAGAGGCGGCGCCGGTCTATACGCGGATGCGAGCAGACCCACCGATGACCTCACGCTGAAGAGTCAGATCTATTTCCATAATCCAGATATGACGCTGGAATACGACGGTTCTTGAAACCGCCCCGACGAGGAGCATTATGAGCTTTATCGCTTCTTCGGGAGCGGCGGCTACTACCACGTGCAATACGTGGATAAGCACAACAAGAAACTCGACAAACCCAAGGTCACCTATTTCACGGTCAAGGACGATGTGTCGCTGCCCGCAGCCACCGGAATATCCGCCAAAATTGACGACAAGGGATTCCTGCACGTGTCGTGGAACCCGGTTCAAGGGGCGTCATCGTACCAAGTGTTTTTGCAGGCTCGCGACCTTTCCGAAAAAGGTGACGGAGACACATATGTGACCACCATGCGTATAACGAAGGAGACGAAAGCCGATTTCACCGAAGCCGAAAGTTCCGCGGACGAGGAAAGCACGTTCTACCAAAACAAGATGTTCCGCAGCGGAATATTGGTGGATTCGTCGGTCAACGCAGAAAACGTCTACAACAATCGACTGCGAGCCAAGGGTGGAGATCAGAGCATAACCGAAGACATGGTTGCGGACTATGTTGCCGACAGGAATACGGTCAAAGACGTTTCCATCATCGTTCGTGCCGTCAAGGAAGCCTCGGGAGATAAGAAAGCCGAGTATGCGCCCCTGGCATATCTGAACATCAATAGTTTGCTGTCGCAGATCCCGGTCGCGTCGTTCACTCCCGAGAGCGGATATTCCAAGACGACTCCAATGAGCCACGATACGGTGAAGGAACACCTGACCAAATACGTGAGCATGGCGGATGGAAGCCTGACGCAGGGCCTCAAGGTCTTAGACTTCAGCAAAGCCCAAGCATACGGAAACCCTGACACTCAGGTCATAACGTTCTGGGAGGTGCCATATACGGTGAAAGGCACCATTCTCAGCGGCGTGGTCGGTTTCAGGCACGCCGAATGGAGCAGCCTTGAAGATGCCCAAAAGTCGGTGGATCAAGCCACCGCCCAAGTGGTGGCTTCATGGCCCAAGACGAGTGATCTGACGCCATACACTCCTGACAAGAACGTGGACTGGCATGAGGTGACGAAGAACAACACGGTGGCTACCAGTATGCCAGACATCGACAAGGAACTTCCCGGCATCAAGGTCAGTGGATCCAACGAGTTAGTGAAATACATAGCTGCCAACCTGCTGGTGGGTCACCGAGTGATGGACGTGTCGGCATACGTGAACGTCAACGAGGCTGACACGCTTGTTCAAGATGCATACCGGGAGGCAGTGTTCCAGAATCCTCTGCTCTGCGGTTCCCAGACATCGCCGGATATTCACGTGGATGGCAGCAAAGTGCTGCTAGGTGTGCAATATAATTCAATCGTCGACGAACTGAAGACCGTCGATGCGTTCAAGAAAACCCGTGATGGGGTGATGGATCTGGTGCATCGTTACCAGAAGAGTGCTCCATCGAATCCGGCTGATCAAGTGAAGTATTACCACGATGCGCTCGCCAATCTGGTGGATTACGATTACGATGCGAAGGAATCCGGCAGGTATATAGGACAGGCGGTGGATTCGAGTGTTCTGGTGCTGCTGTCCGCCGATGGGAAAGCCGATATGGGCAATAAGACGGTATGCGCCGGGTATGCGCAGGCGTACCAACTGCTGCTGCAGCAAGCGGGCATCGATTCATGGTACGTGGTAGGGCTCATAGGCGATACCACTGGCGACAGTGGTAGTACGAGATCGCACGCATGGAACCTGGTGAATGTGGGGAACGGCTATAAGGTCGTAGACGTCACATGGGATGACCCAGAGGGTGAGGCGCCGGAAACCGACTATCTGATGGCCGATGTCAATGGCTCCGGTGAAGTGGGCCGGCGCGTCTATGAAGATCACTACCTGCCAGCAGGCAAGCTGAAGACGATGGTGCCGGAGAGCAGAATAAGCTGATTGGCTGGTCTGATGCCGCGAAGCGAGTGCGTTTCGCGGCATCCGTTCTGCGAAGAAACACGTTGTGGCGTAGACTGAAACAGTTGAAAGTTATCGCTTGTATTGGTGAATAGAGGGTACTATGCCACGTATGTTTGGAACCGATGGCGTTCGCGGTCTGGCGAATCGAGATCTGACAGCCCAGCTTGCATTGGATCTGGGAGATGCGGCCGTACGCGTTCTGGGAGACGATGAGGGGCATGAATCGAGCCGTCGCCGTGCGCTTATCGGTCGCGATACGCGTGTTTCCGGCGATTTTCTGTCGCACGCACTGGCAGCCGGCATGAGCGCAGGCGGTTTCGACGTGATCGACGCCGGCATCATTCCGACTCCTGGCGTGGCGTTCCTGACGAGCGTGCTCAACGTCGAGATGGGTGCGGTGATCTCCGCTTCGCACAACCCGATGCCCGACAACGGCATCAAGTTCTTCGCGCGCGGCGGCTTCAAGTTGCCAGACACTAAGGAAGACGAGATCGAGGCGGTGCTCGGTCAGGATTGGGAGCGCCCAACCGGTGCAGGCGTCGGCCGCATCAGCCACGACACCACCACCGCCACGAACCTGTATATTGACCATCTGGTCGCTGCGATCGCCCCGAGGGCACCGAACAGCCGTTGAAGGGACTCAAAGTGGTGGCCGACTGCGCGAACGGTGCGACGTCGGTGGTTGCCCCTGAAGCGTTGCGTCGCGCTGGCGCTGACGTGATCGTCATCAACGCGAGCCCGGATGGCTACAACATCAACAAGAACGCCGGTTCCACGCATCCTGAGCAGATGCAGGCGATGGTCAAGGCGTCGAACGCCGACCTCGGTGTGGCTTTCGACGGTGACGCGGACCGTTGCCTTGCCGCTGATGCCGATGGCACGATGGTCAACGGCGATCAGATCATGGGCATTCTCGCCCGTGCGAAGAAGCGTGAAGGAAAGCTCAACCACAATACGCTCGTCGTCACTGTCATGAGCAACCTCGGGTTGAAGCTCGCGCTTAAAGACATGGGCATCACTACCGTGCAGACGAACGTCGGAGACCGTTACGTGCTCGAAGAGATGCTGCGTGGAGACTACAGCCTGGGTGGTGAACAGTCCGGCCACGTGATCAACCGCGAATTCGCGACGACCGGCGATGGCACGCTCACCGCACTCACGTTGTGCAATGAGGTCGTCAAATCCGGCCGCACGCTCAAGGAGCTGGCTGCCGACTTCCCGCAGTTGCCACAGCAACTCATCAACGTTCCGAATGTCAACAAAATGGCGGCGAAAACCAACAAGGTGGTGCTCGACGCCGTGGCCCGCGAAGAGGAGCTGCTCGGCGACACCGGCCGCGTGCTGCTGCGCCCATCCGGCACCGAGCCGCTCGTGCGCGTGATGGCGGAGGCCGCCACACAGGAGCAGGCTGACGAAGTGACCGCACGACTTGCGAAGATCGTCGCCGACGAACTCGCACTGTAATCGGAAAGGCGAATACCCTTCATGTTTGGAAAGAACAGCCGCATCGACGTTGAGCTCAACGCCGATGTCGAACGACTCCTTAAAACCGCGCAAGACGGCGTGCTGCCGATCGTCGAAGCGGGTGAACCGGTGTTGCGCGCGAAATGCGTGGCCTACGACGGGCAGCTCAGCAAGCGCACACTGCACAAGCTCATCGAAACGATGCGCAAAACGATGCTCGAAGCGCCGGGCGTCGGTTTGGCGGGGCCGCAGATCGGTTTGAATCTGGCGATCGCCGTCGTCGAAGATCACGCCGATGGCGACGATGATCCGCGTGAAATCGCGGAATTCCCGTTCCATGCGATCATCAATCCGGTCTATAAGCCGGCGAGCGAGCAGACCGCATCGTTCTATGAGGGGTGCCTGAGTTTCGACGGGTATCAAGCGGTGCGCAAACGCTACCTTGATATCATCGCCCACTGGCACGATGAGAACGGCAACCAGCACGAGGAGCGTCTGCACGGGTGGCCGGCGCGCATCTTCCAGCACGAAACCGACCATCTGAGCGGTGAACTCTACATCGACAAGGCGGAGATCCGCTCGCTCACCACCGTCGAAAATCTCGAGGACTTCTGGTGCGAAGATCCAGTGCCCACCGAGGCGGCGAAAGAGCTCGGGTTCGAGCTGTAATAATTCGCGGATTTCAATAATTTACACAAGTCATCCACAACGGTGCATATACTCGCGAAGTTATCCACAGCAGTATGTGCACCGTTGCTGTTTGCGTAGACGCTGACCTACGATGGAGGAATGACTACGGAGCTGACTTGGCTGGCAGACAGCCTGCAAGACACCGGGCAATGGGCTGCGGTGATGGCGCATGACGCCGATGGCAAGCCCATCGACTGGGATTGGGTGCGTGCGCTGAACCTCGCCGGGGGAGTGGGTGCAGGCGCGGGGCTCGACCTGCTGCACGACAACGTGGACGTGCACGAACTGCTGGCGCGCGACTACGCAATACGCGACCGCATCGAAGCGATGCTCGCCGATATGACAAGCGTGTTCATGGGCGACTTCGACAGGAACATCAGCTCATTTCGTTTGGCACGCGCGCTCGCCTATGCGAATCGCAGATTGAACGACGAGATCGCGCTGCTGATCGAGCGCGGCGTGCGAGACCACTTGTGGACGGTGGAACGACGATTCGATCACGGAACTGCCGTCGTTGTGCTGCACGGCATCGAAGACGAGCATGCGCGCGACATTGAAGATCGCAGCGCGCAGCTCTCACAGGAGCGTTCGCAACGGCGCAAACAGTTGATGCGCCAGCGTTCGAGCGGCTCACAGATGATGCAGCAGGCGAGTTTGTCGGCGTTCAGCGACGACTCCGTGCTGGCTGAGAAACCCGATGTGAAACAAGTTGTGAAACCTGCGCGTTCGAAGTCCTCGCATGATTGGCGTGAGGCATACTTGCCGGGGCGCGACGTGGACGAAGTGCTCGGCATCGACATCGAGACCACCGGCACGAACGCTTGGCGAGACTATATTCTCGACGTCGGATTCGAACGTATGAACATGAGTTCCCCGCAGCCGCAGGATGCGCAGGTCAACAACATCTACGCGGAAGCCGACTATGCCGCAGACGGAGCCTATGACCAGTCGCGCCTCTCGTTCGGCGTGCCTGCGCGCGCAGCTGTGCTGGGCAATCCCTTTATTCTGCAACTGACAGGAATCGACGTATCGAAGCGCGCGAACGAGCCGCTGTTCGATGAGTGGGGCGTGATGCAAAGCGCATTGCTGGCGAGACTCGTCAAGCAACCATACGTCGCCCACAACGCCACATTCGAGCACAAGTATTTCATGGCGAACGTCGCTGGGTACGCGGAAGCCTACCGCGACGGCAACATCACGATAATCGACACGTTGCCGATGAGCCGGTTCTGGGACGAGGAGTCGGTGGCGAGCGAGCAGCATCCATACGGCGACAACACGTTGGATGCCTACGCGAAACGGCAGGGTGCGTTAAACCCAAGCAGCCATGAACGGCATCTCGGCTTGGAGGATTCGCATATCATGCTCGTCGCCATGCGCAACCATCTGCATTGGTTGCGCGAACACAACGAAGGCCCGTGGGGTGCCGCCGGCCGTTCGGGAGTGGGCGGCAAGCATGTGGGACGCCGCACGTTCTAGCTGATTTCTACGAGCCTTTCGACCAATATATATTGGTCGAAAAAGTGGTGGGCTACCAGAGGAGGAGCGCCAAGTCTTCCTTGGCTTCGGGGAAGTTCCGAACGTAGCGTTGCGCCTCATCCACCAAGTCTTCGGCGATCATCATCTGCTCGTAGATCATGTTGCGCGCGTAGCGGTCGTTGCCGTCCGCGTATTCGCGAACGATCTCGCGCACCTGCTCATCCCAATCATCCTCGCACAACGCGCGCAAGTTGGTCAGCGCACGAGTGTCAGACGGATCATATGCCTCGATTATGCGTTCGCGATACATGTGCTTGAGATCCTCGCGTCTGTCGAGTCCCTGCAACGCGATTTCGCGGATCGAATCCCACTGGTAGGGCACCAACGTTTCGGGAAACAGCATCATCAGCTGGTTCGGGTGATCATGCTCGATCGTGTTCGCCAACTCCAGCAGATCGTCGAACCGCTGCGTGCTAATGAGCCGCAACGCGAGCATGTCTGCGAACGGCTCCATATCGATATGCGCGCGCAGCAGCTCGTCAGCCTCGGCGTCTTCGTGACTGATGCGCGCCAGATCGTGCTGCAAGAACAGCACGGCCTGCTCGAACTGTTCGCGGGCGAGCTGGTGCAGATGCCGGTTGAATTCCACCGGATCAAGTGTCAGGTTCAGCGCGGAATCGGCTGGCAGCGTGCCGGAGAGCAGCATGTCGAGATTGTCGTCGGAATCGAACTCCTCAGCCATCATCTCTTCGAACTGTTCGTTGATGCGATCGAGTTCCTCATTGTTCGCGCTGTCCGCGTTGCTCATGCCGGCTGCACTGCCGTGCCCCCGCGCGGTATCCGGATCAGCGGGCATATCATAATGCTCGATCTCATCCATATTCGCGCGCATGTATGCCACGGCACGGTCGAGCGACTCGTATGCGAACACGCGCGTGTCATCGTAATATGCGAAACTCAACGCGCAGGCGAGCAATTCGACCATCTTCGTCGCGTTCAAATGGAAATACTTGCTGCAGGCGACGTCGGTGATGCGCCGCAATGCTTGCGCAGCGGTGTCTGGGTCGGCGTTGCGAGCCACCGAATCCATGTAGACCTGCACCTGCATGATCACGTCTTTGAGAAAATCGAGTCCCTCGTTGTCGCGATCCGCACAATTGTTGAGAAAATCAGCGGTTACTTCGAGCGCGCGTGCCAGATTATTCACTGCGTCGAGCCAATGATTACTCGCCACCGCGTTGCCCACCACACTGCTGACTCCGGCGAGAGCCTGCGAATCGATGCGGAACGTCGGCATCTCGCGAATCGGCATCTCAATGCCATCGCTCGTGCGCGTGGCACCGGGCACGACGGCGGCGAGCGAGTCGAAATACCATTGCATCGACAGCGTCATCACGCTTTCCGCTTCATTGGCCGGAGCCACCGGCGTGCTCAACCGCTGCGCGTCATCCTGACGGGAGCTTTCGCAGATGGAGGAGTCCCATAAAAACGTTGGCGCCTGCAGATCTTCGTTGTTCAGGCAACTCGAGTCGATGAAATCCTCAATGTCATACAACTCGTTGTAATACACCGGTTGGGTGTGGCGTTCGGATTTGCTCACGTTTCCTCCTTATGCCTGGCCCTTGAATCACATTGTTGTATCTTATTGTGTCGCGCGTGCGAAATCGTCCGCGAAACGGTATGCGCGCAGCGAATACTGCCCACTATGTGAGGAGGCGGGCGACGCGCTGGCGCGCGATCCGCATGAGCGATAATGAGGGCGTGACGAAAACGCAAGCGAAATATGCTCGTGGCACGCGTAGCTACACAATGTCGCGCATTCGGGGCAAAGACACGTCGATTGAGAAGATGGTGCGCAGCTACTTGTTCGCGCACGGCTTGCGTTTTCGCAAAAACGACAAGCGTTACCCCGGTCACCCCGATATCGTGCTGCCGAAATACCACACGATCGTGTTCGTCAACGGCTGCTTCTGGCACATGCACGAGAACTGCTCGCATCACTCGATGCCGAAGTCGAACGTGGAGTTTTGGCAAACCAAATTACTGCGCAACCGCGAACGCGACCGCCAGCAGCACGAGCAGCTGCGCGCCATGGGGTGGCACGTGATCGACGTGTGGGAGTGCGAGCTCGGCAAGAAGACGCGCGAAAGCACACTCGAGCATTTGCTCGCGCAGATTCTCGACACCCACGCGGACTGATTGGCATTGATGGGAGCGCGTTGAGAATCTGGATATTGAGTCGCAGCAATCGAACACAACGCATACGATGGAAACGCTGAACAATGGCAGCGGCAGGTAGGGGAAGTGGTGAATTATGACGGATAACAAGCAGAACACCAATCGCGCAGATACCACAGCGGTGAGCAAGCATCCGGCGTTCGCGAAACGTGCGGCGCTGGTCAAACCGTTCCAAGGCATGCGCATCAGCAATGAGGCGAGCCGCATGATCGCGCAGGGCGTCAATGTGATCAAACTGAGTCTGGGGCAACCGGATTTCGGCGCTCCGGAACCTGTGCGCCTGGCGATGCGTGACCTCTATGACGGCAGGCCGCTGCCATACTCCGCGTCACTGGGTTTGCGCGAACTGCGCGAGGCGATCAGCCGGTTCTACCGCACCGAGCATGGGCTTGACGTGGATCCGGAACGCATCGTGATCACAGAAGGCGGCTCGGCGGCGCTGCTACTGGCCACCGCACTCAGCGTGGACGAGGGGAGCGAAGTGATTCTCGCCGACCCCTCATACCCGTCGAATCGCGAACTTGTGCGCTCCTTCGGCGGCGTGGTCGTCGACGTGCCGACGAGTGCGGCCACACGCTTCCACTTGAACAAACAGTTGGTGGAAGAATATTGGAGCGAACGCACTCGCGCGGTGATGATCACTTCGCCGTCGAACCCGACCGGCACGACGATTCTGCCCGACACTCTCGCGGACGTGTGCGCATATGCGAAACAGCATGGCGCGTGGCGGATTGTGGACGAAACATATTTGGATTTGGCAGACGTGGAAGAAGACGGCTCGCGCGTGCAGTCGGTGCTCGCCGTCGACCCGGACGCGATCGTGTGCGGCAGTTTCTCGAAGTTCTTCGGCATGACGGGCTGGCGTTTGGGCTGGATGGTCGTGCCGGAGTTCGCGTTGAACGCCGTCGACAATTTGGCGACGAACTTCTTCCTCGGTGCGCACACGCCGTCGCAATACGCGGCGTTGGCATGCTTCACGCCCGAATCGTTGCGCATCTGCGAGGAGCGCCGTCAGGAATTATTGGAACGCCGCGCGTTCGTGGTGTCTGGACTCGCGAACATCGGCCTGCCGTTGGAAGTGGCTCCGAACGGCGCGTTCTACGCGTATTTCAATATCAGCTCCACCGGCTTGGATTCGCAGACGTTCTGCGAACGCGCCCTGCACGAGGCTCACGTGGCGCTGACCCCTGGCAGTGATTTCGGGCCTGCGACTGGTTCGACGCACGTGCGACTTTCCTACGCCGCATCGATGGCTGATCTCGAAGTCGGCTTGGCGCGCTTGGGTGATTTTATGAGCTCTCTGCGCGCGTGACCGCTCCGAATGCTGGTACGGCGGTATTCCGCTTACGAGGAGACATTAACGGTGTATTCGGCAAGTACAATCGCCGGAAAACGTTGAAATACCAACATCGTTATACGTGAATCTGCCCGATAATGTCTCCTCGTAAGCAGGATACTCAAAACGTAGTTGATCTCCCGTACCCATTCTTGGCACTCCGGAGTTGCCTTTAATCGTTCGAGCCCATCTGCTCGAGGGATTCAAGCTGCTGGCGTGCCTTGCGTAGCTTGGCGTGCGCCTCGTTGCGCTGATCCTGTGTTTTCGCGCGCTGATGCGCGGCCTCGAGTTTCGCGATCTGCGCGCGCAACACAGTGATCTCGCCGGCGCGCACAATACGCACGTCGAGATCCATGTAATCAGCGGTGCCGAAAATAACTTGCGAGCACAGGCAATCCCATAGTTCATCGGTTGTCGTGCCGCCAATCTCCAGTGTCGCCTCGCCTGCGGGAATCCAGTCGCTGCAGAATTGGAGGAACGTCGGCGCGTGACCGGCTCGCGCACTCATCGGCCGGCGAATCACGAAGCAAGATTCTTCACGCGTAGTTCCTTCAAATTCCGCGGTTCTCACGCACACGAATACGATGCCCGACTTGCGTTGCGCGTCGATGAGTTCGACGATATCGGCGGGAACATCATGCGTGCCGTCGGCAAGCCGTAGACCCATCACCAATATTTCAGGCACTCGCTTGCCAAGTGTGACGCCGGTGTTCGCGGGGCGCAGCAGTGCGAGCATCGTAATCGAATCGATTGCATGCGCCAAATGCTGCTTAGTTTTCGCGGAAAGCGGCGTGCGCGCGAACAGTCCTTTGGGCAGTGTGCCCTTCGCCTCGGGAATCGCGCAGGAACGGGGAAGCCCCAACGTCAGTGCGCTCACGGATCCGCAATGTGCCTCGCCAGTCATGTCTGCCCTTTCCACGCGGTTCGCCGGCAGTGAGTAAATAATTCGTAAGTATTTTCAACGCCGGTGTTTTCTGAGATTCTAGTTTTCTTAGACTCTAGCGCATGCGGCAGCGAGTTTGTTTCGTATCCTCGTTCCGTGGACTGCTCGGGCATGTATTCGGGCATTAAAAAGTGCCCCAGACGCGATTCGAACGCGCGACACCCGCTTTAGGAGAGCGGTGCTCTATCCACTGAGCTACCAGGGCAACAATTAGCTAGTATACAACAGATGTGGGCGGCGCAACACGGCGGCGCAGAATATTGCGCTGCCGCACGCCCCGCGGAAACCGCGCTGTGCCATGCTGCCGCTAGGCTGAGCACAGTATTTTGCCTACACTTGTGCGAGTGGGGCATAGAGGAGGAATATGGCAGTTGTACGCAAACACAGAGTCTTAGGAGCGTTCGCCGGAATTCTCACGCTCGCCTCGCTGCTCGCGTGCGTGGCGCGCCTGCTTCCAGTTGAATTGCAGACTCTGCCATATGTGTCTGTTGTGCTGGCGGCGATGCCATGGTTTGCGATCCTGTCGCTTATCGCACTGTTGCTGGCGATGCTTTCCAAGCGCTGGGTGACGGCGATCGTGGCAGGCGTGTGCATGGTGATTCAAGTGTGTTGGCAGCTGCCGTTCTACCACAATGGGCCAGCGCTGAGCAATGAGGCACTGTCTACGCAGTCGTTGCCCGACACCGATGCGAACGATGCGGTGGCGCGACTCATGACCTGCAATGTGTATAAAGGTCAGGCTGATCCCACGGCCATCGTGCGTGCCGTGCGCTCCAACCACGTCGAAGTGCTCGCGTTGCAGGAGACGACCGACGATTTCATCACGAAACTTGACGAGGCTGGGATCAAGCAGATCTTGCCATACTCCCAGATTTCTAGTGCAGATGGCACGTTCGGCAACGCGCTGTATTCAATGCTGCCGCTGGAAGACACTTCGAAAACAGATGTCGATTCGATCGCCTCGTTCATGCCCGGCGGCACGGTAGGGTTCGATAACGGCGAGATTCCAGTGCGTTTCATCTCCGTGCACACGCAGTCGCCCACGAACGGGCGGTTCAACAAGTGGAGTCAGTCGATCGCTGAGATCAAGCAGATCTACGATCACCCTGACACGAACTACATTCTTATGGGAGACTTCAACGCGACGTGGGATCACGCGGTGTTCCGTGACCTGCTTGGCACACGCTTCCAAGACGCGGCTGAAGAAAGCGGGCATGGACTCGTGTTCACCTGGCCCGCCGACCGCAAATACATGCCGGCATTCGCGGGCATCGACCACATCGTCACCAGCAAAGGCGTGACGGTGGGGCAGGTGAACGCGTTGACGATTCCGGGCTCAGACCACAAAGCGCTCCTCGCCACCGTCGACGTCTCCGCCCTCAAATAACGGAACGGTAGACTGGCTTGGCGGTGAAGTTGCTTTCTGCACTGGCATTTTCATGCACTAGCGCATCGGCACGCTTGCGGGAATAGTCTCTTCGTGTGACTGTGATCATCCCTCCTTCCTGTGCCGGTAATCGTCCGGCTCCATTCCGTTCCAATTTTTGGTTCGTTATGTCTAATACGTTATGTCTAATTGGAAAACGCGCGCCGTATTTGGAAAATACGCGCTCTAGTTGTAGAAAAATCCAGTTTTACGCCGAAAAAGTGACGTATTTTCCAAATATCACGCGTAATTTCCAATTAGAATGCCGTTTTCCAAGTTGCGCGCGTATTTTCCAATTAGACATAACGTACCAAGGGATACTGGGGGTAATGCTGATTATTGGTGTCACGTGTATACGGCATATAGTCGGCACAACGCAAGTGGCGAGGCCAGAAGGAAACTGACCTCGCCACTTACTATAGATTCAGTTGAGACTGTATGTGAACGTCACTGCTCGAGATTGGACTGCGTACCCGCAGTGTTCGCGGTCTGCGCTTGCGCCTGCTGCGCGGCGTCGAGTTTCGCACGAATGTCACCGAGCAGAGACTGCGCACGCTGGGCCAACGCCTCGCCGAGCTCCCACTGCTTCATCGAATCCTCGAGATTCAAGCCGCCGTTCTCCAATGCGCGCACCGCTTGGATGAGTTCGTCGCGCGCCTGCTCATATGGCAGGCTGGCGATGCGCTCGCGCTCCTCTTTGCTCAGGCTTGACGCAACCTGCGCCTGCGGCGCGTTCTCGTTGTTCTCATCGTTGGTGTTTGCCGTCGTTTCATCAACTTCGGTGATGTCGATATTTTCGTCTGCCATATCAATGTTCCTTTACAAAACGTTTCTGAATTACTTATTCGTTGTGCACGGCCTGCGCCTGCGCCACGACCTTGCCGCGTTTCAGCGTGAGGGTCAGTTCATCGCCGACATTCACCTGTGAAGCGGAGTCGACGATATCGCCGTTGGCGTTTTGCAGCACCGCATAGCCGCGATCGAGCGTGGACTGCGGGCTCAATGCGCGCAATGTAGCAGAGAGTCGTTCGATGCGCGACTGCTCTTCGTCGACAATGCGGGTGAGTCCAATGCGCATGGCACGCACGGCATCGTCGATGTCGCGTTCGTAAGCCAGCAGCATGGTTTGCGGTTGCGTGAGCGACGGGCGGTTCACATAGCCTTCGATAAGTCGTTCCTCATTGCCTACGCGGTTCGAGATGAACGTGCGCATGCGGTTGATGCCCTCGGCGATCAGCTGCTGTTGCTCGCGCACGTCCGGCACTACGCGCTTCGCCGCGTCGGTGGGGGTGGAGGCGCGTACGTCGGCGGCGAGGTCGATGAGCGTCCAATCGTCTTCGTGCCCGATTGCAGAGATGATCGGCGTTACGCAGGCAGCAGTTGCGCGCACCACGCCTTCGTCGGAGAATCCGAGCAGATCTTCGAAGCTGCCGCCGCCGCGCGCGACGATGATCACATCGACGTTGGGGTCGGCGTCAAGCTTTTCAATGGCCGCGATCACGCTCGGAGGGCATTTTTCACCTTGCACATACGCGTGCGCGATCGTGAAGCGGACGCCCGGCCAGCGCAGGTTCACGTTCATCACCACGTCACCTTCGGCGCGTGCGCCGGGGCCGCAGATCAGACCGATGTTCTTCGGAAACTCGGGCAGCGGCACTTTGTTCTCAGCGTCGAAGAGTCCTTCGCCTTTGAGCTTCATGCGCAGTTCGTTGATCTGCTCCTGCAGGTTGCCCGCGCCAACGCGTTTAATCATGTCTCCGCGTAAACTCAGGCGAGTCGCCTTCATCCACAGGTCGGCTTTGCCATGAATCACCACGCGGTCGCCCTGCTTGAACTCGCGTGCCATATTCGCGAATGCGCCGAAGCCGTTGACGCTCATCGCGATGTCTTGGTTGTTGTCTCGCAACGTCAAATACGCGGACGAGGCGCGGCGCGTGTTGATCTCGGTGATCTGCCCCTCAACCCACAGTGCGGGCCAACGTTCCACGGCGCTATGGAACTTCTGGCTCACCATGCTCACCGGCCACGGGTTCTCCGCCGTCGTGTCTGACGCCATGCGGGGGAGTTCGCGTGCGGCAGGCGCACCTGGAGAACCGGAGGAACTCGGTGTTCCACCGGCCTGCATGGGACCCTGCTGATATCCCGATTGGTAGCTGTTATTCCAAACCATGTGTCTAGATTCCATCAGTTCGCCGACATAGTAAAGCACCCCTGACGGCGTGTCGGGAGGTGCCGCCTTGAGAACTCGGCGATTCGCGCCGATTGACGGGTGTTTGATGATGGTCTGGACGTCTGCGCGAACGGCGAAAATAACTTTCAGTGATAAATCTCACAGCTTTTTCTTTTATGCGCCATTCCAACGAAAACACGAGATATAGGAGTTTGGCACGGCGTTTCGTACTAGATGTAGGGTGTGGTCTTGTCGTAAGCTCGTATGAGCAATGAGGTTGCAGACCGCTTCGGCGCGTGTGTGAACCTCGTCTATAGTACACAAGCGAAAGCGTTCTGGAGGTAGCAATGGAAGCTCAGGTTCTGGGTGACACACTGACTCAGCGTGTCACTGACGACGGCAGCGAAGTTCTCGGCGGCAAGGTGCTCGTCGAGAAGCGTGATGGTCGCATCGTTGACTTCGACCCGATCAACATTGTGGTCGCCGTGAAGTCCGCGTTCTCGGATCTCGACAAGGAGGTTGGCCCGCAGGAGGAGCGCATGATCCTCGACATCGCCAACCAGATCGAGGGCGAGATTCGCGAGCGTTACAACGGCCCTGCGAAGATCGAAGACATCCAGAATCTGGTTGAGCACGCGCTGATTGAAGATCATCTGTATGACGTGGCGCGCACATACACGAACTACCGCCTGAACAAAGACATTCAGCGTGCAAAGGCCACCGACATCAACGAGGCTGTGAGCCGCCTGGTAAACCGCGACGAGTCGCTGGTGCGCGAGAACGCGAACAAGGACTCCAACGTGTATGCCACGCAGCGCGATCTGCTCGCCGGCGCGGTTTCCAAGGCGTCCGCGTTCTCGATGCTGCCCGACGCCGTGTCGAACGCGCATATGAAGGGCGACATCCACTTCCACGACGCCGATTATTCGCCGTTCACCTCGATGAACAACTGCTCGCTGCCTGATTTTGGCGACATGCTGCGCCACGGCTTCGCGCTGGGCAACGCGATGATGGATTCGCCGAAGTCGATCGGCACCGCGTCGACGCAGATCACGCAGATCATCAAAGACATCGCCGGCGCCCAGTACGGCGGCCAGACGGTGAATCGCGCAGATGAAATGCTCGAGGAGTTCGCCAAGCGCGACTATGTGAAGAATCTCGACATGGCACACGCGATGATTCCAGATTCGACCCCTGTTGAAGTGGCGCGCGACATGGTGCGTGGCCTCAAGGAGCAGGAACCGCGTTGGCTCCACTTCGAGAACCGCGACCCGCTTCCGGCAGACGAGCCGTTCCACACCGATGTTCCTGAACTCGAGCAGCTGCGCGAGGTCTATTCGAAGATCATGACGCGCAAGGCCATCTACGACGCCATGCAGACGATGGAATATCAGATCAATTCGAACCGCGTCTCCAACGGCCAGACCCCGTTCGTCACCGTCGGCTTCGGCTTGGGCACCAGCTGGTTCGCCCGTGAGATCCAGCGTTCCATTCTGCTCAACCGCATCCGCGGTCTCGGCAAGGAACGCCACACGGCCATCTTCCCGAAGCTCGTGTTCACCATCAAGCATGGCGTGAACGCCGACCCGGGCGATCCGAACTACGACCTGAAGCAGCTGGCACTGGAGTGCGCCACCAAGCGCATGTACCCAGATGTGGTGTTCTACGAGAACATCGTCAAGATCACCGGTTCGTTCAAGGCCCCGATGGGTTGCCGTTCCTTCCTGCAGGGCTGGATCGACCCGAAGACCGGCAAGGATGTTGAAGACGGCCGCATGAACCTCGGCGTCGTCACAGTCAACATTCCGCGCATCGCCCTTGAATCGCACGGCGATGTCGATCGCTTCTGGAAGATCTTCGACGAGCGCATGGAAGTGGCTCACCAGGCACTGCAGTTCCGCATCATGCGCTGCAAGCAGGCCACGCCGGTGAACGCCCCGACGCTGTTCCGCTACGGCGCATTCGGCCGCTTGGAGCCGAACGAGAACGTCGACCAGCTGTTCCGTAACGAGCGCGCCACCGTGTCGCTCGGCTACATCGGCCTGTATGAGGCCACCAGCGTGTTCTACGGCAAGAACTGGATGCGCGACCACGGCTGGGATCCACAGGGCAAGGACTTCGCACTGAGCATCGTCAAGCGCATGAACGAGCTGTGCAAGGAATGGAGCAAGGCTGAAGGCTACCACTACTCCGTCTACTCCACGCCAGCCGAATCGCTGACCGACCGCTTCAACCGCATGGATCGCAAGAAGTTCGGCAAGGTCGAAGGCGTGACCGACCACGACTTCTACACCAACTCCTTCCACTACCCGGTGTGGCTGCAGCCGACTCCGATGGAGAAGCTCGACTACGAGAAGGACTTCCCGTATTACGCATCGGGCGGCTTCATCAACTACTGCGAGTTCCCGTGCCTGCAGGCCAACCCGAAGGCGCTCGAAGCCGTGTGGGATTACGCCTACAACATCGGCATCGGCTACCTCGGCACGAATACCCCGATCGACCACTGCTTCGTCTGCGGTTTCGAAGGCGACTTCGAACCGACCGAAGAGGGCTTCAAGTGCCCTGAGTGCGGCAATTCCGATCCCGACAAGTGCAACGTGACCAAGCGCACCTGCGGCTACCTCGGCAACCCGGTGCAGCGCCCGATGGTGCACGGCCGTCACGAGGAGATCGCCCACCGCGTCAAGCACATGGCTGGCGAAACCGGTCACGTGACGCTCAAAGACGGCGAGACCCGCGAATGGTTCGAAGAGACCAAGTGAGCTTGAGCTGAACTATCGCAAACATCGCAGAGGGCAGGCTTCGTGCCTGCCCTCCGTCGTGTTTGTCGGCATTTGTGCTAACGGGCTTTTGCGGTTTTGCCGTTTTAACTACAGCTTTTGACGTTTATACCCACATTTTGGCTATTGAACCGTATAAAACGTCAAATCTATCTGTGAAAACGTCAAAAATATGCTGTTTTGACGTTTTTGCCAATGCTTTTGCTGTTTATGCATACTTTTCAGCTGGAAAAGCGGTAAAACGTCAAAATGTTTGGTAGGAACGGCAAAACAGCAACCAGAAACGTCAAAACTGACAAACGTATGTGGCTTGCCGCGCCACGGTTCGCCTGCAGGGATTGTGGCGAACGGGTAAGATGACGGCATTGAGTGAAGAGGAGCACAGGGTGGAACATCAGCAGGAATCGATTTGGCGAGCAACAGGGGAGCCGCAACAGTCAGAGCAGTCGACGGCGCAAAAAGTGAAGCCTGCTCCGAAGCTGCATGATTTCGCGGCGGGGGAGACGAATCGTGGGCCTTCGATTCCATCGCCATTGTCGAACAATCCGCGTGCCGGTCAGTGGACGAACAAGATGAGCCACAACATGATCGCCGACTACAAGCGATTCCTGATGACCGACGGCGAAGGCATCCGCTGCTCCATCTACGTCTCCGGCTGCCCGTTCCACTGCGTCGAATGCTACAACTCGTCGATCTGGGATTTCCAGGCCGGGCACCCATACACCGAGAAACTCGAAGCGCAGATCATGGACGATCTGAGCCAAAGCTTCGTGCAAGGCATCACGTTCCTCGGCGGCGAACCGCTGCTCAACACCGGCGTGCTGCTACCTCTTGCGCGTAAGATCCACGAACGCTTCGGCCACACCAAAGACATCTGGTGCTGGACCGGCTACACCTGGGAAGAACTGATGCGCGAAGGGGAGACGCAAGACAAGCTCGACCTGTTGCACGAAATCGACATCCTCGTAGACGGCCGCTACCTCAAGGATGAACATGACTCGCTGCTCCAGTTCCGTGGTTCTCGAAACCAGCGCATCCTCGACGTACCGGAGTCGTTCAAGCAAGGCAAGCCGGTGATCTGGGCGAAATTGCACGATCAGGAGCGCTTCATCCCGGAAATCTACGGCAAGGAGCGTGCCGCCGGCGAAGGTGACGCCAGCTGATCTAGCATAACCTCGATCTTGTTCCATGCGACGCGTCGGTATTCTCAAGCAGTCTTCCTTTTGCTACACTGTGTATTACACGTAATACACAGTGGTTTGGTAGAAAAGAGGTTGCGATGAGCAGTGCGATGATTACAGCTCGCGTTGACAGCGAGCGCAAACGCGAGGCCGAACGTGTGCTGAAAAAGCACGGACGCACATATTCCGATCTGATTCGTGATCTGACCGACTATCTCGCACGTACAGGTGAACTGCCGCTGTTCGAACGGCAGACGTTGGAACTGATAGAAAACGAGGAGAAACGGCGGCGCATCGCGCAGTTGGAGGCGTTCGCGAACCGTCCCGTGCCGCCTGTTCTCGATGACCGGTCCGACGAAGCGTTGCTGGCCGAGTCTCGCGACGAACGATTCAGCCGATTCGAGGCATAGCCATGCAAGTTCTGCTTGACACCAATGTGCTGCTCGATTTCTGCGACAGCGCGCGCCAACCGTTTCACGATGACTGCCTGACCCTGCTTCGCGCCTGCGTGAACAACGATGTGGCGACGCTGGCATCTGTGTCATCGTTGAACGACGCCTACTACATTCTCGCCAAACGCTATGGTGAGCCATTCGCCCAGCAGTCCGTCGCCGGTCTGCTTGAGTTGTTCGATGTGCAGCCGATGCTGGTGTCGTATGCGAACACTGCCGTGGATTCAAACGAGCCAGATTTCGAAGATGGTCTTATTCGCGCAATGGCAGAGAAGCTGCACTGTGACGTGATTGTGACGCGTGACGCAGCTGCGTTTCGTGCGTCACAAGTCCCGGCTCTAACGCCACAGGAATGTGTTGCGCGCCTTGTATAACCTTAGGATATTGAAAATTTATCATTTTTGCGGTATGCCCCGCAGAAGTGACGTTGAAGGGTAGGCTTCGTTGTCGTTGCTGCGGTTGCAACTGCAGATGTGACAAGGAATCTGGATTGTGGATTCCTTTGGTGCCGTAAATCGATGTGCTAGGCGAGAGCCCACGCCACTGCCAGAGCCACAAGCGCAACGAGGGGGAGAGCACCCTGCTTGATGGCGGCGCTACGCTTATCCGGCGAGCCGGCGAACAGCACCGTGGCGGCGCCAAACATTGAGGCGGTGCCCGCCGTCATCAACGTGACGCCGACGGTATGTGCGCCGCACCAGAACACGATGGCGCCAGCCATTGCCATGATGCCAAGGAACATGTTGTAGAAGCCCTGATTGAATGCCATCTCTTTCGTGTTCTCGGCCTCCTGCTCGGAGCTGATAGAGAATACGGCGCGCGTTTGCGGTTCCGTCCAGTGCCAGGATTCGAGAATGAAAATGTACCCGTGAAGGCATCCGGCGAGTAGTGCGAATACGGCTGCGATGTTCAGTGCGATGAACATGTGGTGTCCTTTCGTGAAATTGGGTAAAACAATAGCATTTGTATGCACGGTAATGCATAAAGATTCATAGGTATTGTACGCATAATGAGCAAGTGATGCGCAACGTTAGCAAATTCACACGAAACCCATTGCAAACGTACTGCGTATTCATTAAACTGAAGAGATTATGAGCTGATTCACCGACTGGTGAATAAACATGCTGAAAGACGTTACGGGCGTAAGGTGAACAAGCCCGAGAATCGATGGAATGAACGAGGTACTGATGAGCCACACGGCATCCGATGCAATGTCGAACAACGGTTATCTGACGGACGGTCATACCAGTATTGATCCACCGGCACAGACGGCTGATTCCGCCGTCTTAGCAGACACTGCATCCCAGACCACACCGAAGCAGCACACGCTGCGCATCGGCCTTGACATCGGCTCGACCACCGTCAAAGCCGTGGTACTCGATGATTCCGACGATCTGAGCTCGCCGCTGTTCGCCGACTACCGCCGCCACCACGCCAACGTGCGCACGACGATGGAAGGCCTGCTGCAAGACATCGAGAAGACGCTCAAAGACCTCGGCCGCGAAGACGAGCCGGTGAACCTGACGATCACCGGATCCGGTGGCCTCGCGCTCGCCGACAGCATCCACGTGCCATTCGTGCAGGAGGTGATTGCGGAAACCCGCGCCATCGACGAGCAGATTCCGCAGGCGGACGTCATCATCGAACTCGGTGGCGAGGATGCGAAGATCACATACTTGAAGCCGACCCCGGAACAGCGCATGAACGGTTCGTGCGCAGGTGGCACGGGCGCGTTCATCGACCAGATGTCCACGCTGCTCGACACCGACGCCGCCGGCCTCAACGATATGGCGAAGGAATACAAGACGCTGTATCCGATCGCCTCGCGTTGCGGTGTGTTCGCGAAAACCGATCTGCAGCCGCTCATCAACGATGGTGCGGCGAAGCCCGATCTCGCGGCCTCCATCTTTACCGCAGTCGCCACGCAGACGATCGCGGGCTTGGCTTCCGGCCGTCCGATTCACGGCACCGTCGTGTTCCTCGGTGGCCCGCTGTTCTTCATGTCGGAGTTGCGTGAGGCGTTCCACCGTGCGCTCGACGGCAAGGTGGACGAGTTCATCACGCCGAAGGACGCGCACCTCTACGTCGCCTACGGTGCCGCGCTGATCGCCGGCGAACCCGACCAGTGGGAGGGCGAGAACCTCGCACCGGCACGCCCGTGCCGTGAGATCATCGCCGATCTCGAAGACCTGAGCAATCTGCCCGCGAACACGCACACGATGCCGCCGCTGTTCGACACCGAGCAGGATCGCGCCGACTTCAACGCCCGCCACCACCGCGAGCACGTGCACATCGGCACGCTCGACGGTGCGCAAGGCCCGCATTTCCTCGGCATCGACGCCGGCTCCACCACGATTAAGGCAACGCTCGTCAACGACGATCGCGAAATCGTCTGGAGCTCCTATGCTACGAACGACGGCTCGCCGCTGACCGCCGCCATTGACATCGTGCGCAAGATCCAATCCGAACTCCCCGAAGGCGCGTGGATCGCGCGTGCCTGCGCGACCGGCTATGGCGAGGGCCTCATCACCACCGGCCTGCACCTCGACGAAGGCGTTGTGGAAACGATGGCCCACTACCGTGGTGCGGAAATGGTGAGCCCGGGCGTCACCGCAGTCATCGACATCGGTGGCCAAGACATGAAGTACCTGGCAATCAACGACGGCGTGATCGATTCGATCGCCGTCAACGAAGCCTGCTCGTCCGGCTGCGGCTCCTTCCTGCAGACCTTCGCGCAGTCGATGGGACTCACCATCGAGGAGTTCACGCAGGCCGCGCTCAACTCCACTCATCCGGTGGACCTCGGCTCCCGCTGCACGGTGTTCATGAACTCGTCGGTCAAGCAAGCGCAGAAAGAGGGCGCGAGCATCGAAGACATCGCCGCCGGCCTGTGCTATTCGGTCGTGCGCAACGCGCTCTACAAGGTGATCAAGTTGCGCGACTCCGGCGAACTCGGCGACACCGTGGTGGTGCAGGGCGGCACGTTCCTCAACGACGCCGTACTGCGCGCCTTCGAACTGCTCACCGAACGCGAAGTGACGCGCCCGAACATCGCCGGACTCATGGGCGCATACGGCGCGGCGCTCACCGCGCGCATGCACTACGACGATGTGGCGGACGACACCGACGGAGACGGCGAAACCTCCGCCGCACACACCGCCGTCATCGACGGCGTGACGCACACCGTGTCGAGCATCCTGCACGGTCAGGAACTCGACGACCTGTCGATGACCACCGAACGTGACGTGTGCAAACTGTGCCAGAACCACTGCAAGCTCACGATCACCACGTTCCACGATGGTTCGCGCTACGTCACCGGCAACCGTTGCGAACGCGGCGGCGACGCGAAACGCAAGCGTTCCGACCGCCCGAATCTCTACGACTTCAAATACAAGCGCGCGTTCGCGTACCGCCGACTCACCGACAAGAAGGCGACGCGCGGCACGATCGGCATTCCGCGCGTGCTCAATATGTATGAGAACTACCCGTTCTGGTTCACATTGCTCACGTCGCTCGGCTTCAAGGTCGTGATCTCCGGCCGCTCCAGCCACGAACTGTTCGAAACCGGCATCGAGTCGATCGCCTCCGAGAACATCTGCTACCCGGCGAAACTCGTGCACGGGCACATCAAGTGGCTGCTCAACAAGGGAATCGACACGATTTTCTACCCGTGCGTCTCGTACGAAGACAACCTCGTGCCCGGCGCTGACAATCATTTCAACTGCCCGATCGTCGCGAACTACCCGATAGTCGTCGGCGCGAACATGCCCGAATTGCGCGAAGACGGCGTGCGCTACATCCACCCGTACTTCAACCTCGCCAAGCACGATCTCATGGTCGACCGCATCGCCGAGGAGTTCGCGTGGGCGGGTGTCACGCGTGAGGAAGCGCAGACCGCAGTCGAAGCGGCATATGCGGAAGACAAAGTGTTCAAGCACGACGTGCAGATGGAAGGTCTGCGCGCGCTTGCCTATATGAAGGAACATAACAGCCGCGGTATCGTGCTAGCAGGCCGCCCCTACCATGTGGACCCGGAGATCAACCACGGTATTCCGGAGACCATCTGCGCGCTCGGCATGGTCGTTCTTTCCGAAGACTCCGTCAGCTGGATCGATCCGAAGGAAAACTCAACCTCACCGAATACCTGAGCGAGGGGGAGGAAGACCCGCGTGCGAAGAACAACCAGGGATTCCGCCACGTCGAAGACCGCAAGCTGAAGACGACGCTGCCGTTGCGCGTCACGAACCAGTGGGCGTACCACTCGCGACTCTACCAAGCGGCGAACTTCGTCTCGCAGTACCCGGGACTCGAACTAGTGCAGCTCAACTCCTTCGGCTGCGGACTCGACGCGATCACCACCGATCAGGTGAGTGAAATCCTCGCCGACAAAGCAGACGTGTATACCATGCTCAAAATCGACGAAGTGTCTAATTTGGGTGCGGCGAAGATTCGCCTGCGCTCGCTCAAGGCCGCCGTTGAGGAGCGCGAGCGTAACACGAAGAAGCGCGCGCAGCAAGAGCCGACCGAAATTGCGAAGTCCGCGCAGATTGAAACCGCTCAATCCGCGGACGTGCAGTCTCAGAACACGCAGTCGTTCCGCCGTACCGGCAGCATGGCGCCGACGCCAGGGCGTCAGGCCATGCTCGACGCGGTGATGCGCACGTCGAAGAACGCGCAGAAGAATGCGAAGAACACCAAGCATGCGCGCAAGCAGACGGCCACGATGTCGAACTACGCGAACCGCGTGCCGTTCGGCAAGAATATGCGTGACTACACGATCGTCGCGCCGCAGATGAGCCCGATCCACTTCAGTCTGGTTGAGGCGGCGATCTGCGGTTCCGGCTACAAGTTCGAGATTCTCAAGCACGCGAGCAAAACCGACGTGGAAACCGGTCTCAAATATGTGAACAACGACGCCTGCTACCCGGCGATCATGACCGTCGGCCAGCTCGTCGAAGCGATCAAATCCGGCAGATATGACGCCGATCACACGGCGCTCGCGATCACTCAGACCGGCGGCATGTGCCGCGCGACGAACTACTTCGGTCTGATTCGCAAGGCGCTGATCGACGCCGGATACCCGCAGATTCCGGTGCTCGCCATCTCCACGCAGGGACTCGTTGACAACCCCGGCTTCACGCCAACGCTGCCGATGTTGCACCGTGCGGCGAAGGCTCTGATCATCGGCGATTTGCTGATGAAGTGCCTGTATCGCGTGCGCCCGTACGAGCAAGTGCCGGGCTCCGCGAACGCGCTGTATGAGCGCTGGGATGCGATCGTGCGCGAAACGCTGCTCAACCACGGCAATTCGGCGACGGCGAAGAAGTATTACGGCAAGTCTCACTGGACATACAGCAAGCTCGTCGCGAAGATAGTCGAAGCGTTCGATGCGCTGCCGCTGCGTGATGTTCCGCGCAAGGTGCGTGTCGGCGTCGTCGGTGAGATTCTGGTGAAATACCAGCCTGACGCGAACAATCATGTGGTCGATGTGATCGAGTCGCAGGATTGCGAAGCTGTGGTGCCGGGCATCATGGAATTCATGACCACGCGCCCGTACATCAACGACTGGAACGCACACAACCTCGGCATGGGGCGCAGCAAACTCATGTACGGCGCGTTCAAAGCCGGACTCAACGCATACATGGCGCCGGTGCGCAAGGCCATCGCGTCGAGTCATGGCAAGTTCGAGCAGGACTTGCCGATGGAGAAGCTCGTCGAGAAGGCGTCCACCGTCACATCAATTGGCGTGCAAGCTGGCGAAGGCTGGCTTCTGACCGGAGAGATCATCGAGCTGATCGAATCCGGCTGCCCGAATGTGATCTGCGCGCAGCCGTTCGCCTGCCTGCCGAACCACGTGACCGGCCGCGGCATGTTCGGCAAGATTCGCCGTCTCTACCCGCAGGCCAACATCGTGTCGATCGACTATGACCCCGGCGCGAGCGAAGCGAACCAGCTCAACCGCATCAAGCTGATGATCGCCGCCGCCAAGAAGGCAGCACGTTCTTCCGAGATGCCTGAGTCGGCGAGCTCGGAGGAGATCGCCGCGTAATCGGCTACATAACCGGTTTTATGAGTCCAAGCTGCAAGTCGTAGCTTGGACTCTTTTGTATAGTGGTTGTGCGGCAAAAGAGTATTGGCATACGCCGGCAGAGCAAAACGTGCGTTGAAAGCTGAATTTTGTGCGGATTATCAGCTTTTTCTAGAACAGTCCCGACATGTTTCCCGCCGCGCGCGTTACTATGAGCAGTTATGACATCAGCACGAACTTCGTACGCGCACATGCTCGCCAAGCCAAACGCCAAGCATGTTCGCAGCCTTGTCAATTTCTTCGAGCAGGGGGCCAAGCCGGAATCACGTGACGGGTTCGGTGTGGAAATCGAGCATCTGCCCGTGCATAACAGTGATGACACGGCGGTGACGTATGGCGAAGCGAACGGTATCGAAACGCTGATGCTGAGGTTGCGTGAGTATTATGACGAGTCGCGCGAATATTGGCAGGACGACCAGCTCGTCGGACTCGCGCGCGACGGCATCGGTATTTCTCTGGAGCCGGGCGGGCAGATCGAAACGTCGATCGGTGTTGTGCGCAACAGCAGTGAGCTCGGTGCGATCTACGAGCAGTTTCGGCGTGAGATCGATCCGATTCTCGACGAGCTCGGGTTCCGCTTGGTCAATTACGGGTATCAGCCGAAGTCGTGCGCGCTGGATATTCCGATCAATCCGAAGCGCAGATATGCGGCGATGAACGAGTACCTCGGGCACATCGGGCAGTACGGGCCGTGCATGATGCGCGCGTCGGCGTCTACGCAGGTGAGCATCGACTATGCGAACGAGCAGGACGCGATTGAGAAGCTGAGGTTGGGGAGCGCGGTCGGGCCAATCATCAACTATTTCTTCCGTAATACGCCGTTTTTCGAAGGCGAAGTGAACCATATGCCACTGCGACGCCAGCGCATGTGGAATTTCCTGGATTGCCAGCGCACGAACTTGATTCCGGGACTCTACGAGGATGGGTTCGGCTGGGAGGATTACGCGGTGGGTGTGCTGGGCACGCCGCTCATGTTCGCGGACCTCACGCACACGCCTGAGGCGGCGGGTCTGCCGGTGGAACGGAAGGAGTTCGCGGCGTTCCGCGAAACCGCCGACGATGTGTACCCTGACCGCGAGCTCAACGACTACGAGGTGGCGCACATCCTCTCCACACACTTCAATGACGTGCGACTCAAGAACTTCATTGAGATGCGGCACTGGGATTCGCTGCCGATCGAGCGCGCGCAACGGCTCATGGAGATCGTTGGGGCATTGTTCTACGACCCCGCACGACTGGCGCAGCTCGCCGACTACTTCGACGGCATCGGGGAGGCCGACGTGTTCGCGGCGAAGGCCACGTTGAACGCGCATGGTGACGCAGCAGAACCTTACGGAAACTCGCTGGAGTTCTGGCGCGAGTTCTTGGGACTCGAGGGCGTAATGGCCGATGTGCCGGGAGATGCGAAGTGGTCGGAGGTATTTCAGGCGTAGCGAGTGCATTTTGCGAAAATCAAATATTGGCGTATGATGGTGATTGCTAATTTCCAGTAAGGATGGACTCGATAGCCATCTTGAATGCTAACGGAAATTTTCCGCAGGGGAAGCTTCGGCTTCCCCGTTTTTCTTTATCTGAACTGTGTCAGACCAGCATTCGGTATTTTTACCCGTTTTGGTTTGTAAGTGCCCTAAAAGCTATATACTTGACATTAGTTTTTCCAAAGGAGGGGAAATGAAACAACGTCGTTATAATGTGGGTTTTGATGTTGGTTTGAATTCGCTTGGATTTGCTGCCATTGAGATTGATGAGCAGGGTATGCCGATTCGTATTCTGAAGGCAGCGAGCGAGATCCATGATGGGGGAGTGGATCCAAATACTCAGAAGACAGGTGATTCACGTAGGTCGCAGGCAGGTATAGCTCGCCGTACGCGGCGTATGCGCAGACGGAGGAAGGCTCGCCTGGAACGCTTGGACAAGACTCTGACGAAGCTCGGCTTCCCTATCGTGAATGAGTCTTCGCTTCACGGTTTCGACGTGTGGAAGATCCGTGCACTAGCTGCAAGCGGTTTCATCGAAGATGATAATGAGCGTAAATGCGCTATCTCGATTGCTTACCGACATATTGCGCGCCATCGTGGTTGGAGAAATCCATATACGCGCGTGGAGTCTCTGCTGAATGTCGCAGCACCAGAATCTGACCAGTACCAGCAACTGAGAGACAACGCGATACGCGTTTTAGGTGGAGAATATATTCCGGATGCTGCCACTCCAGCGCAGATCATTGATGCGGTGCTGGCAGAGAGCAGCGGTCCTGCTATGAGGATTCGCACTTCAACAGGCAGTCGCAAATTAGGTGATCGTCCGGGACTTATTTCGACAAGGCTCATGCAAGCGGATTATGCATATGAGCTCCGCACTATCTTCGAGCAGCAGCATGTTCCTGATGATGTGGCTCGTGAATTGATGTTTAGGGTGTTCGACGCGAAGTCTCCACGGGGATCAGCGGAGAAACATGTGGGGAGGGATCCTCTTGCACCGGCGAAGTCCAGGGCGATGAAAGCTTCATTGGCTTTCCAGAGGTATCGTATCGCCAGCATGATTGTGAATCTCCGTGTTAATGAGAACGGCGAGGAACGCTTGCTTACAGTCGAAGAGAAACAGAGAATCTATGACCGACTTGCTTCACAGGCGGTCGAGAAAGATCTGACGTGGGCAGATATTTGCTCTGATCTTGGTATATCTCGCAACCAGCTCAAGGGTGTGGGATCTCTCACTGCTGACGGTGAGGAACGCGTCACAAGCCGCCCGCCACAGCTGACTTCTGTACAACGTATTGCCGGACTGAGTGACTCAAAACTTCGGAAGAGTTTGTTGGATTGGTGGAATCACAGTGATGATTCCGCGCGAGAAGCAATGATCGCGTTGCTGTCAAATTCAGTCGATATCGACGATAAAAGGATGATCAGACCTTCGTTGCAGCAGTTGATTTCATCGAGAGTTTGGACGATAGCGCTCTAAGTAAGTTGGACACAATTGATCTGCCTGCTGGCCGGGCTGCTTATTCAACTGACACATTGAATAAACTGACTGAGCGCATGCTTACCACAGATGATGATCTACATGCCGCTCGCAAGGTCCTGTTTAACGTCGATGATAATTGGCGTCCGCCGCAGCCCGCTATAGGTGCACCTTTAGGGAATGCCTCGGTAGATAGGGTGCTGAAGATCGTGGATCGATTCCTTATGGCTGCGCAAAACGATGGGAGCTCCCGTTGCCGTGCAAATCGAACATGTGCGCAATGGGTTCGCTTCAATTCCTTCGGCTCGTAAAGACAAGCGCGACTATGAGAAGACGCTTGAAAGACGGAAGAAATATCGTGATCAGCAGGCAGAACGTTTGAAAGACGAGTTCGGCCTCGATAAGATTCGTGAAGACAGCATTCGCCGTTTGGAAGCGATAACCCGACAGAACGGACAATGCTTGTACTGTGGTAGAACGATTACGCTTAGCACCTGCGAAATGGATCACATCGTCCCACGCAAGGGAGTTGGTTCCACGAACACGCGGGACAATTTCGCAGCGGTCTGCAAACTGTGCAATCAAATGAAATCGAACACGCCGTTCGCAGCGTGGGCGCGAACCGATTCAGCGAAACAGCGAGGTGTGTCACTGAGCGATGCCATTAGTCGTGTCAGGATGTTCAACATTGATTCCGGCGAGATGAATGGTCGCGAAGCAAGGAACTTCGAACAGGGTGTGATTAGAAGATTGAGCCAGACGGAATGGGATGAGCCAATCGATAACCGTTCCATCGAATCCGTCGCATGGATGGCAGATGAACTCCATAGGCGTATTGACTGGTATTACAATTCCTCTCGCTACGAGGGACATGGCACGGAGAGCACAGAAGGTTCAACGAAGGTGAGAGTGTACCAAGGAAGCCTCACCTCGGAAGCGCGTAAAGCGTCGGGAATTGACGGTCAAATTCATTTTGCTGGCGCAAGCTATAAGACGCGTCTTGACCGCAGGCATCACGCTATTGATGCCGCAGTGATAGCGATGATGACGCAGGGAGCAGCGCAAACGTTGCAGATTCGAAGGAATCTTCGCGCATCACAGAATGCCGTTGGCTATATTGAACCTGATGAAATTGCGTGGAGAGACTATCCCGCAGAACATAACGCTGGGTATGCGGCCTACGCGAAATGGTTGGATTCAATGTACAAGCTGTTGGACTTGCTCAATGATGCGTTGGATAACGATCGAATTCCAGTGATTCATGCACAACGCTATTCACTCGGTAACTCCATCGCTCACGATGCGACGATCAGACCGCTCGATAGAGTGCTTTTAGGGAGCGCCATCAGTGTGGAGACCATCAACAAGGCATCAACTCCAGCATTGTATTGTGCGCTGACCAGACTGCCGGACTATTCTGCAGCAGATGGTCTTCCTGCATCTGAGAATCGTGAGATTAGTGTCAATGGAATTCGCTACTCCGCTCATGACAATATCACGTTCTTCAGCGGGAGCAGTGCCCAGATCGCCGTGCAGAACGGTTCTGCCGACATAGGAAGCGCCATCCATCATGCACGAATCTACAAATGTTACAAGGAAAACAAGAAGGGCATTCGCACATATTTCTACGGAATGATTCGCGTATTCCAAGCTGATTTGCTCCGTGCTGCACATGATGATCTATTCACGTGCCAGTTACCGGTTCAGTCGGTTTCTATGCGATATGCCGATAAAAAGGTGGTAGATGCAATCTTGTCCGGACGCGCCGAATACAGGGGATATCTCGTTGTTGGCGATGAGATTGAAGTTGAATTCAACGATCAAGGTAACAATGCGATTGCATCATTCAAGAATTTCTTCGAACATGAGCTGTCTGTTTCTCCGGATGTAGTCAATAAATGGGTAGTAGCAGGTCTGATGGAGCCCACCAAAATCAGGCTTCGCCCATCTATTCTCTCTCAAGAGGGAATGGACAGGATCAAAGAAGCACATCCTGTGGACGCTTCTATCTTGCATGACGTTGAGAGCATTTTTGATAAAGGCTGGAGAATGGCGGTTGGCACTGCTTCCAAGTACAAGATGCGTGTGGTCCGACGGAATGTGTTCGGAGAGAAACGATATACCTCTAAAAACATATGTCTGTTTGCTGGGGCTTCGACTAGAAGGAGTATGACATGCAAAGCGCTTGGCGAGTTATTGACTGCACACAAATGCATGGCAGATTGCGGTACGTTCGCGGGCGCTTGCTTGTCTGCCCTGATAATGAGGAACCCGCGCAAATCCCATTGACCCAGATTGCGGTGATTTTGCTGGGGCAGCATGCTACATGCTCAACCGCATTATTGTTCGAATTCGCAGAGCATGGTATCAGCACTATGCTCTGCGACTGGCGGGGAGTTCCAGTTGGGGCAATGCACAGCTGGGGAAATACGCCGACTTTTGTGTCACGCAGGCAACATGCTCAGGTTTCAATGAGCTTGCCAAGGCAGAAGAATGCGTGGATGCAAATAGTTAAGGCAAAAATACGAGGTCAAGCGCACTGCCTTGATATCTGTGAACGTTCAGGAGGTAATGAGCTCAGAGAACTTGCGAAAACTGTTCATTCTGGTGACAGCACCAATGTTGAAGGTCAAGCAGCCAGGAAGTATTGGCAGTATCTTTTCGATGAGAGCGAGGATTTTCATCGTAAACCAGGCGCTGGAGAGGGACGAAATTCGCAATTTGATTATGCATATGCAGTTTTGCGAGGCTTTGTTGTAAAAGCAATTTTCTCAGCCGGACTGTCTCCGACATTTGGGGTCAATCATCATAATCGTGCGAATTACTTCTGTTTAGCAGATGATTTGATTGAACCATATAGGCCAGCAATCGATGCACAAATCGCTAACTTAGATATTCAAGATTCTACGCTTAATCAAGAGAGCAAGGCGGCTCTTGTGCATGCAGTAAACGCACAATTCAATGCAGGGCTGACCATTCCAAGTTCGATCAATGATTTTGCTCAACAATTTGGCTTGTACTGCGAATCCAAGCAGCGTGCCCTATCTGTGCCAGTTTTTGGAGCGGATGATGAAGAAGGATGAGGATAGTGGTGGCATGTGGTGCCTAGTGATGTTCGACCTTCCTGTCGGGACTAAGAGCGAGAGACATGAAGCGACCGTGTTTCGGAACTTGCTTCTTGACATGGGATACATGATGGTGCAGTTCTCAGTGTATGCGAGATACACACCCACCCAATCCGGTAACAGATCAACGATCAACATGATTAAAAAGCATTTGCCATCAGGCGGAAAGGTGAGAGTGCTTCATATCAGCGATCATCAATGGGCACAATCTTTAAGGTATGTCAATAATGTTCCGCAGCATAATACTGAAGCACCAGACGTATTTACACTTTTTGATTATCTTTTGCCCAAAATCGTTGGAATTCTTACCTTCTTGTAGGCTAATCAAGTCTATCAAGAAGGTAAGAGGCTAATTTCCAGCTTACGTGAGGAGCGAAATGATATTGCTGCAAGTCTATCAAGAAGGTAAGAGGCTAATTTCCAGCCGGACTGCACGGTGTACGTGCGTTTTGCCAAGTCTATCAAGAAGGTAAGAGGCTAATTTCCAGCTTACATGAGGCGCGAGATGATACTGCTGACAAGTCTATCAAGAAGGTAAGAGGCTAATTTCCAGCTCGTGCAGGGCTGGCGGTGGCTGCTGACCAAGTCTATCAAGAAGGTAAGAGGCTAATTTCCAGCACTCGTATTTCGCATTGCCTAAGGAGGCCAAGTCTATCAAGAAGGTAAGAGGCTAATTTCCAGCGTGCATGAGGATACCGGCCAGATGATCCCAAGTCTATCAAGAAGGTAAGAGGCTAATTTCCAGCCGCAGTTCCAGCTTTCGGTTTTCTCCCACAAGTCTATCAAGAAGGTAAGAGGCTAATTTCCAGCTGGTGAGCCGCAGCCGGACATGACACCCACAAGTCTATCAAGAAGGTAAGAGGCTAATTTCCAGCTGGCGCACACGGGGCAGGTGACCGTGGACAAGTCTATCAAGAAGGTAAGAGGCTAATTTCCAGCGGACGACGAGAAGCTGATCCTCGCGAAACAAGTCTATCAAGAAGGTAAGAGGCTAATTTCCAGCTTCGTCAAGGTCGAATTCCATGCGAGCACAAGTCTATCAAGAAGGTAAGAGGCTAATTTCCAGCTTCCGTGCAACCTATCATAGGTCGCTCGCAAGTCTATCAAGAAGGTAAGAGGCTAATTTCCAGCAAGGGACTTTCGTTGTAGGTGCCCTGTACAAGTCTATCAAGAAGGTAAGAGGCTAATTTCCAGCACCCGCATGGCCTTACCGTCGGCCGTTGCAAGTCTATCAAGAAGGTAAGAGGCTAATTTCCAGCTGAGCGTGCGCGCCTCCATAAGCCTTTCCAAGTCTATCAAGAAGGTAAGAGGCTAATTTCCAGCACACGCTGAAACGATGGCTTAACTTCGACAAGTCTATCAAGAAGGTAAGAGGCTAATTTCCAGCCATGACCGCGCTCATCAAGCTCAAGGACCAAGTCTATCAAGAAGGTAAGAGGCTAATTTCCAGCCTACGGCCCCAACGATGGCCTACAGGAACAAGTCTATCAAGAAGGTAAGAGGCTAATTTCCAGCAGACGCTCCGTTGACGCTTTGGCTCGACCAAGTCTATCAAGAAGGTAAGAGGCTAATTTCCAGCCCTCCTCCGGCGATTCGAGCAGACCGTTCAAGTCTATCAAGAAGGTAAGAGGCTAATTTCCAGCTTTCTTTTCTGGAGCGTTCCCCTCCGCCAAGTCTATCAAGAAGGTAAGAGGCTAATTTCCAGCAAACCGTTGACGCGCCATTCGAAAACGGCAAGTCTATCAAGAAGGTAAGAGGCTAATTTC
>NZ_WNLP01000004.1 GCF_009727065.1 Bifidobacterium canis | reverse complement strand
CTCCGCCCGCATATCCCGTCGCTCCTGCAACGGCTACAGAGTATTTCGGCATGTCATCTCCTACCGCATATTGGTATGCATCATATGCATGTGCCATCACTGTACCAAATATACAGTACATTGCATAAACATGCATGTCTATATACCGATACGGTGATGGGCACATGCTACAAATACGCTGGGATTTCAGGCGCTGACTGAATCTCCTCCACTGTTGCCTAGATTCATGGAGTCCAGCATTTGATTCAAATATTCATTAGGTGACACACCTGAGATCAGCAAATACAGCCATGCGATGGTGAAGAGCACGTTGATGACCACTGCGGCGACCGCCAGACCGTAGCCTTTCATGTGGTAGACCTTGGTGCGTCGCATGCTCAGCCAACCGAATATTGCCGGCAACACGGGCAACGGGAAGATCAACGCGAACACGAATGCGATGATGGCGCCCGGATCCCAGTGACCATACAGCGGGTTCTGCGCTGGATCGTCGGGATTCATCGCGTTGAGATTGTTGATGAGGTTCGGATCGTTGAAGTTGAATTGCTGCTGGCCGTTCGGCTGCTGGCTGCTCTGCTGATTCGGTTGACCTTGCTGACCGTACCCGTATGGCTGGTATGGCATGCCGTTGGGTTGGCCCGGCTGATTGCGCGTCTGGTATGGCGCACCCTGCTGAGTATTTCGGGCGTTGTTCGCATTGTGCTGACTGCGCGTTTGCCCGCGTTCCGCTTCGGCGCGAGCAGCGGCTTCGCCAAGCGCGTCATCCGCATCGGGATGCCCGAAAATATATGGGTCATAGGTGGATGGGTATTGGTTGTCCATTGCGCCGTATTCCAAACCGTTGGATGGCTTGGTGCTCGTGGGCACGTCATCAAAGCTCCCGTCGAGCACGAGCCCTTTCACATCGTCCTGCGCAGCATCAGGCGCATTTGAAGACGCCGGCGATGCCTGAGTGGACTGAGCAGCATGGCGCTGATCGTCGTCCGGCGTGTGTGGCGCGGTGTTGTTCGTGTCATGCTGCTCTTGTTCACTCATATGCAGTTCCTACCTTGTTGCTCATCCAATGTCTTATTATCGCAATGGATTTTCCTGGGATTTCATTCCCCGATCCAGCTGATGGCTGCTATGCGCGCAATTGCGCTCCCAGTGCCGCGGCTTGGCTGACGATGCGTGCTCGGATCGCCTCGCTGTCTTGCGATGTCAAGGTGCGGTCCGGTGCGCGGAAGGTCACTGCGTAAGCGAGTGACTTCTTATTATCGCCAACCTGTTCGCCGGTAAACACGTCGAACAGTTCAATGGTTTCAAGCATATCGCCCGCCGCCTTGCGAATGGCCTCGGTCAGTTCGTGGGCCGTAACGCTTGTTGGCACGGTGAACGCGAGATCCTGCTTGACCGGAGGGAACGTTGAAATCGGCTTGGCCTGAACCGGCTTGTTGCTCAACGTGCCGAACAACGCGGTCAGGTCGATTTCGAATGCCGCGCTGTGGTGCGGGAAGCCCAATGCGTCATCGACCTTCGGATGCAATTCACCAACCATGCCGACCTGCATGTCACCGGCCATGATGCGAGCGGAACGCCCCGGATGCCATGCCGCTTCGAACTCCTCCGGCTTCGACTGGTCGAGCTCGATGCTGGCGCCAATACGCCCTGCGATGCGGCGCACCGCTTCGACGGCATCCGTCCAATCAACGGCTCGACGGTCACCGAGCCAACCGTCATCCTGCGCATTTCCCGTGAGAATGGCTGCGACATGCAATGGCTGGTCAGGCAGGCCTGCGTCCAAAGCCGCAAGTTGCTCGTCGCTCGGCTTCACCGCGCCAGGCAGAGCGGGAACGGCCGGCGCATTCGGGTCGGCGAGATACACATGACCGATCTCGTAGCAGCTCACGTTGTCAATGCCGCGGTGAATATTGCGCTGAATCGTCGTGGCGAGCGTCAGCAGCAGTTCACGGCGCAGGAACGGACGATCGCCCGCCAGTGGGTTGACGATCTCCACGCTGACCTTCTCAATCGCCTCCGAATCGATCTGGAAGTTCTTGTAGTCCGCATTCCCGACGAACGGGTAGCTCAATGTCTCCACAAGACCGTATTCGGCGAGCTCGTCGGCCACCTGGCGCTTGTGCAGTTGGTCGGCGGTCAAACCGACGTGGCCTTCGACCGGGGCGTGAGGCACGCGAATCGGAATGCGGTCATAGCCGTAAATGCGTGCGACTTCTTCAACCAAGTCGCATGCCTGCGTCAGATCTGGACGCCAGCTCGGCGCGGTGACGGAGAATTCGCCGTTGCCGCCTCCGGCGACACTGCAACCGATGTCGGTCAGAATGTCGCTGATCTCATTGATGTCGAGATCGAGATTGGTGAGACGCTTTACTTCGCTCGCCTTGAAGACGATCGGGCGGATGCGCTGCACGTTGTTGACGTCGCGTGGCGTGTCGCTTGGCTGAGCTTGACCGTATTTCTCGAGCAGATCGACGGCCATCTGCGCTGCGGCCGGCTGGATCTGGGTGTCGACGCCGCGTTCGAAACGGCGAGACGCTTCCGATGGGATCTTGTGACGACGTGCCGAACGTGCGATGGTCACCTGATCGAAGTGCGCGGCTTCCAGCAAGATGTTGGTCGTCTCATCGGTCACTTCGCCGTATTGGCCGCCCATGACTCCGGCGAGGCCGAGAATACGCGAGCCCTGCTCGCCGTTCGGGGAATCGGTGATGAGCAGATCCTCCGGATCGAGGTCGTGCTTCTTGCCATCGAGTGTCACCAACGTTTCTCCCGCACGGGCGCGGCGCACCACGATCGGGCCGCTGATCTTATCGAGATCGTAGGCGTGCATCGGCTGGCCCAAGTCAAGCATCACATAGTTGGTCACGTCAACCGGCAGGCTCAACGAACGCATGCCTGCGCGGGAAAGACGGTGACGCATCCAATTCGGCGTCGGGCTGCCCGGGTGGTAGCCATGCAGTGCGCGTGCATAGTAGCGGTCGCAACCGACCACACCGTGAATCGGATTGTCGTCGTCGATGATCACATCGATGTCGTGCGAGCCGCCGGCCTGCTCTTCCAGCTGTGGGGCGCGATCGTTGAGATCGGTCACCGGATCGGTGAAAGCCGCACCGGTGGAATTGTGGAATTCGCGGGCGATGCCGCGATACGAGAACGCATAGCCGCGATCAGGGGTCACGTTGATTTCGAGAATCGGCTCGTCCAAGTGCAGCAGGTGCATGGCGTCGTCGCCTGGCTTCAACGCTTCGTATTCCTCCGGAGTGAAACCGTATTCGCGGAGCAGAATGATACCGTCGTGGCTGTCGCCAAGCCCGAGTTCACGTTCCGACGCGCACATGCCGTCGGAGATATGACCGTAGGTTTTACGGGGCTCGATTTTGAAATCACCTGGCAGAACGGCGCCCGGCAATGTGACGACCACTTTCTCGCCGGCCTTCATGTTAGGAGCACCGCAGATGATGCCACGTGGCACCTTGTTGCCCTTCTCGTCGACGGCGTTGTATTTGTCGCCGACATCGATGTGACACCAATTGATGGTCTTGCCGTTCTTCTGTGGCTCAGGCGTCGCATCGACGACATAGCCGACGACGATCGGGCCGGTGACGTCGCTCTTGTGGATCTCTTCCTCTTCGAGTCCGACGCGCACCAGATCGCGTGCCAGCTCCTCATAGGTCATGTTCTCGGGGACTTCGACGTGCTCGCGCAGCCATCCCATATCAACCATTGGCATCGGGTATCACTCCCCCATCACAAACTGTTCGCTGAATCGCACGTCGCCTTCCACGAGGTCGTGCATGTCGTTGATGTCGTGGCGCAGCAGCAGCGTGCGCTCGACGCCGACTCCGAAGGCGAAGCCGGTGTATATGTCAGGGTCGATGCCCGCGGAACGCAGCACGTTCGGGTTCACCATGCCGCAACCGCCCCATTCGATCCAACCCGGGCCACCCTTCTTGTCGGGGAACCATAGATCCAGTTCCGCGCTCGGTTCGGTGAATGGGAAGTAGCTTGGGCGCAGTCGGCTCTTGGCCTCCGGGCCGAACATGGCGACGGCCAGCTTGTCGAGCACGCCTTTGAGGTCGGCCATCGTCAGGCCTTTGTCTACGGCCAAGGCCTCCACCTGGTGGAAGACCGGCGTATGGGTGGCGTCGAGCTCATCGGTGCGGAACACGCGTCCGGGGCAGGCGATGTACAGCGGCACGCCATGCGAGATGAGGCCACGCACCTGATCGGAGGAGGTCTGCGTGCGCATCACCATGTTGGAGCCCACGAAGCCCGCGGCGTCCTTGGCCTGATTGCCTTTGACGTAGAAGGTGTCTTGCATCTGGCGGGCAGGATGGTCGGGGCCGAAGTTCAGTGCATCGAAGTCGAACCATTCGGTCTCCACTTCCGGACCGTCGGAGATCTGCCATCCCATGCCCACGAAGAAGTCTTCAACATCTTCCATGAGCTTCGGCAGCGGGTGGCGAGCACCGAGCGGCTTACGAGTGACAGGCAACGTCATATCAACGGTTTCAGCGGCGAGTTCCCGCGCCTCTTCCTCGGCTTTGACCTGCGCTTCCTTCGTGCCATACGCACGACCGAAGTCGGCGCGCAGCTTGCCCATCACCTTGCCAGCTTCCTTCTTGCTTTCCTTGGGAAGCGAGCCGATGGCTTTGCTGGCCAACGTCATGGGCGACCCTGCGCCTGCGTATTTGGATTTAATGGCCTTCAACTCCTCCATCGAGGAGGCTTGTTCGATAGCGGCGATGCCTTCGGCAACCGAACTGGCCACCGCATCGGCATCAAATGTCATGCCTTCTGCCACGAGAACCCTTTCTGAAGATGAATCACGCAAAATACGCGTCATTTCAACGTTTTACCGACTTTCCATTGTTTCAACACGACTCGACATAGCAATGCTCATCAACATGACGGAAGCGCTTGTGGCGAGGTTCAATGATTCGGCTTTTCCGTAGATCGGAATCGAAACGACCATATCACATTCGTCAAGCAGCCCTGTTTCCAGTCCTCGCGCCTCGTTGCCGAACAGCACCGCTTTCCCTCCGGCCAGCAACTGGCGGTCACGTTCGAGTTCGGGCAGGCTCACCGGCGGCAGTTTCTGCGTGCCATACACGTCCGCGGCGATGATCGACGTCTTCTTCTCATGGCACAGTTCGAAGAACTCGTCTTCGCTCAACGTGAGCACCGGCAAATGGAACAGCGAGCCGGTTGTCGAACGAATCACCTTCGGATTGAACACGTCGACGCAATCGCCGACGAGAATCACCATGTCGCAGCCAGCCGCGTCCGCGCTGCGGATCACCGTGCCCGCGTTGCCCGGGTCGCGCACCTGCCAGAACGCCGCGATGAACGGGTGCGGCGTCTGCGGTACACGTTCGAGACGTTCACGGCACGCGCGCAGATCAGCCACCGCTATGATGCCCTGCGCGTCCTTGCTCATCTTGTGCTCGACGTCACGCGTCATCTTGTGCACATAGATGTTCTCCCGCATGGCCTGCGCCGCGAGCTTGCCGAGCGTCGCCGTGCTGATCGGCGAATCCGGTTCGTCACCGTCGGCGCTCACATACACGTCGCGCACGATCTGCGGCTGCCATGTCAACGCCTCGCGCACGGCCTGCGGTCCTTCTATCAAAAACTGCGAGTTCTTCTCGCGGTGCTTGCGATTCGCCAGCTCCGCCACGCGGCGCACGCGCTCCGCCCGCACATTGCTCATCACTTGCTGTTCGATTGGCATGTCTTCCAGCCTAGCGTGCCTATGGCACAGCACACTCGTCGCATCTCAAGCACGAGTATTTCAGCAAATTCTCAGAATTTGTCTATGTGGTCTGGAGGAACTTCACAATAACCTCTTCAGTTTTCTCCAGCATGATCTCCGGGTTCGCGAACATTCGCCCAATATGCTGGTCATTCATGCGCGGGCGATATGCGCGCGTCATAGTTGAGTATTTTTCTACAAAAGGAGTCTCATGTTCATTGTGAGGAACGCCTTGAAGAACCTGTGGCGAAACAAAGGGCGCAACATTCTGATCATCATCGTTGTGGCCATCATCTCCGCAGCTTCAACAATAAGCTTTGCCATTGTGCAGGCGGCGCAGCATGCGCGAAGCTCGGCGTTGCAGAACACGCAGATCACCGCGCAAATCTCGTTGAACCGCAATGCGCTCATCGCATCGTCGAGCAAATCATCGGATTCGTCGAGCGACAAACCCGATATGAGCGCCGTCAATAAAGCGATGCAGGAGAAGCAACTGACGCTCGCCGATTATCAGAAATACGCGAAATCAGAATATGGTGTCGCTTCGTCGTATTACATCGAGACGAGTTCCGCCGCCGAAGTGAGCGGCAGCATCAGCACGATCGACTCGTCGAGCAGCTCTTCCAACAACTCCTCGAGCAGTGGCTCGTCGAAGAGTTCGGACTCCTCGAATAATTCAGATAAGTCAGGGTCTGGCGAACAGGGAGGCAAAGGTCCCGGCGGTGACGGCGGCGGCATGATGATGACGTCCGGCGACTTCTCACTGGTCGCGTTCTCTTCCGACGAAGCGATTGCGAACGCACCGAATGGAACGTTCACGATGTCGTCCGGCCAGGTGTTCGGCTATTCGCAGACCGACGATAACGAAGTGCTCATTTCGAAGACGCTCGCCGACGCGAACAATCTCAAGGTCGGCAGTACGTTCAAAATCGCGAATGTGAGCGACTCCAGCAAAACGTACACGCTGAAGGTCGTCGGCATCTACGAGAACTCCTCGGACTCGTCGTCTTCGCAGGCGGGCGGTCCGATGGCTTCGGCCGCGAACGATTCGGCGAACGCGATCTACATGTCGGTCGCCACGTTGAAGAAGCTCGGTCTCGACAGCACGAAGACGCTCACCGTCACCGATTCGCAGGGTAATTCGCGCACTACGCAGGCCGCTCAGCTGAGCTACACCTATGTGTTCTCCGGCAAGTCGGATTACGACAAGTTCGTCGCAGACGTCAAGGCGGCTGGATTGAGCAGCGACTACACGGTGTCTTCGATGGACGTCGAGCAATATGAGCAGTCCCTCGTTCCTTTCGACAATCTGGCGAAGTTCGCGAAAACGCTGCTGATAGTCGTGCTGTCGGTGGGCGCGGTAGTGCTGATCATTCTGACTATTTTCAATATTCGCGAGCGCAAATATGAGATCGGCGTGCTCACTGCCATCGGTGTGAAGAAAGTCAAGGTGGCGGCGCAGTTCGCCGTCGAGCTACTCACTGTGGTGTTCGTCGGACTGATCATCGGCACTGGCATTGGTGCAGCGACGTCCGTGCCGGTTTCCAATTCGCTGCTGTCGTCTCAGGTGGCGTCTCAGCAGACGCAGATGGAGCAGCAGCGAGCGCAGTTCGGTCGTGACATGCAGGGCGGCCCTGGTTCGCAGGATTCCTCGTCGAGTTCTTCCTCCGACTCCTCATCGAACTCGTCTCAGAAGGATTCGAAGAGCACGCAGGCGGCTCCTCAGGAACCGGGCGGTTTGCGCGGCGGCATGCAGAAGGCGTCGTCGATGATCTCTCAGGTGAACGCGACGGTGAACTGGGCGACGATAGGCATCATGCTGCTCATCGGTTTGGCGCTCACGCTGTTGGCGTCTCTGACCGCCGCGGTGTTCGTGATGAGATACGAGCCGTTGCAGATTCTCGCTGATCGTTCGTGATATTCGTTATGCAAAGGAACATGTGATATGACCACTACAGAGAAAACCGATGTCGATATTGTTCAGACCGAGCATGCGCAGACCGGAACTCCTATTCTGCGTCTCGACGATGTGAGTTATGCGTATGCGAAGAAAGGTCGCAACGTCATCTCGCATATCTCCCGCGATTTCTACAGTGGTAAGGTGACGGCGATCGTCGGCCCTTCGGGTGCTGGCAAAACCACGTTGCTGTCGTTGATCAGTGGGTTGACCACGCCGACCGAAGGCAAGGTGCTGTTTGAGAACAGCGATCTGGCGAAGATGGATAGATACAGGTACCGGAGCCGTGACATCGGCGTGATTTTCCAGAGCTTCAATCTGCTGCCCGGTTTGACGGTGCTGGAGAACATCATGCTGACGATGGACGCGTCGGGAAAGAAATTCGACCGTCCGAAGAAGGAGATCGCGTTGGATTTGCTCAAGCAGGTGAATCTGCCGGAACGATATGCGAACGAGCGGATTCTTCATCTGTCGGGTGGTGAGCAGCAGCGCGTGGCTATTGCGCGCGCGTTGAGCGCGGATCCGCGCATCATCATCGCCGACGAGCCGACCGGTAATCTCGATCCCGCCACTCAGGAAGACATCATGCGCATCTTCCTCGATTTGGCGCATAAGCAGAATAGGTGCGTGATTATCGTGACGCATTCCCCGCAGATCGCCGAGCGTTCCGACAGCGTGTTCAAACTTGTGCGGGACGAGCATGCCGGTGGCGCGAAGGGAGAATAATTCTCCGTAATGTATGTTTCTCCCAGATACGGGCTTTTGTACGAGAGGAATATACAGTGCGGAGAATTATTCTCTGATTTATTTTAGTGAAGGTTTACTCATACTCACTGATATTGAGATTGTGAGCATAGGTGTGCGGATTATATGCAAGGTGGGTGCTGTGCGGTTATATGCTGCATGCTAGTTGCCCATGAAGCTGAATGTTCCCGCGAAACCGGCACTCACCAACGCAATGACCGGCATGAGCAGGCAGATTACGAGGAATACCCAGTCGCGCGCGTGCACGGTGCTGACGCGCGCGTGACTGCGGGGTGCGTCGGATCCAAATCCGCGCGCCTGCATCGCCACCGCCAATGTGGTGGAGCGTCGAATAGACAGCACCAATAACGCGAATGCCTGCGGGAAGAACGATGCCACGGCGTTGTCGTCGCCCAAGCCGCGTGAACGTCGTGATGCGGTCAGCGCGGCCCAATCGTCTTGCAGCACGGAGAACAGGCGCATACCTGCGAGACCGCCGTACACGAATCTGTCGGGCAAGTGGAGAATCTGGCTGAATCCGTCAGCCAAGTCGGTGGCGTCGATGCCGAGCACCGCTATGATCGCCGGAATGCCAATCGCGAGGATGCGCAGTCCCGTGGCCAACGCGAGTTCGGCGGAACGGTCGGTGATGTTGATCCAACCCCACTGCCACCACGTGTCTCCTCCGGCTTTGCCGTAGAGCAGCACGGCCAGCGCGGAGCCGGGAGCGCCGATGAAGATCGGCCATGTGGAGCGCACGATGCGCCATGGTGTGAAGCCTATGGCCATGAGCACGATGAATTCCAAACCAAGCGCCACGGCCGCCGACACCCAGTCGAGGCTGAGCAGCAATGGCAGCGAGGCGAGGAACGCGCCGAACAACCGATACACCGGATTGATGGAGGCGAGGTAGCGCGAGCGGCTCGCCGGCTTGATCACATCCTCACGTTCATTCACACGGCTCACCGGCACGAGCGTGGCTTCGCCGGCATCTGGAGCCAGCAATTGCGCAGCCACGGTTTCAGCCGTGTTATCGGCAAAATCACGCGGATGTTCGGTCGGCACCAGTTCGATCACGCGAGCGCCCAATGCCGTCACCAGTTCGCGATCGTGCGTGACGACGATGATGCTCACGCCGTCGGAGCGCAGATCGTGGATCAGGTGCACGATCTGCATCCATGTGCGGCGATCCTGCCCGAACGTCGGTTCGTCGAGGATCAGCACGCGTGGCATGGAAGCCAACGCGGCCGCCACGGTGAGCCGGCGTTTCTCGCCGCCTGACAACGTGTATGGGTTCATGTGCGCATACTGGTTGAGGTGGAAACGTCGTAGCAGGTCCATGCCGCGTTCGCGCGCCTTGGCCTCTTCCACGCCGGTGCGCAGCGGTCCGAGCATCACCTCATCGATGACGCTGGAGCAGGCGAATTGGTGTTCCGGGTTCTGGAACACGTAGGAAATTCGGGAGGCGAGCTGGCGGGAGGTCCAATCGATCGGCCACACCTTGGTGAGTGGCGCGGCGAGCTCGTCGGAGGCGACCACTTCCCCGTTCACCGGCTGGAGCAATCCCGCCAGTGTGAGCGACAGCGTGGATTTTCCGGCGCCGTTGGCGCCGACGAGCGCGGTGATCTGCCCGGGGTGGAAGTCGATCGAGATATGCTCCGCGATCGCCGTCCCGTTTCTGCCGATGCCGAGTTCCTTGGTCTGCAGCACGGTTTGCGGCAGACCGGTTTCGGCCGGGTAATCGGGTTCGTCGGCGGTGTGAATGCGCTGAATCTCGTCTTCCGGCGCGCGGAATCGTTGCGGAACCCAGATGCCCAGTTCGTTGAAGTCGATGTTTCGGTCGGTGAACACCTGTTCCGGAGTGCCATCGGCCACGATCACGGTGTTGCGGAAACGGTCGCGGTTGATCTCGTCGTCAAAGCCGTTCTGGTTGATCTTGCGAACATCGTTGTCGGTTTCGAGTCCGAGCACCACCACGCGGTCGATCATGTCGATCCACCGATCGGCCCGGTGCTCCACGAGCACCATCGTCGCTTTCGTCTGGTCGAGCACGTCATGCACTGCGCGCACCACCTGCACCACGCCGTCGGGGTCGAGATTCGCCGTCGGTTCGTCGAGCAGCAGCACGTCCGGCTGCATGGCGAGCGCTCCGGCGAGCGCGAGACGTTGCATCTGCCCTCCGGAGAGGTGCATGACGGAACGGTCGAGCTGCACTCCCGCCATGCCCACGGCGTCGAGTGCCGCGTTGACGCGTTGCCAGGCGATGTCGCGTGGAACGTCGAGGTTTTCGGGGCCGAACACCACGTTATCTCCCAGGCGTTGGAAGATGGCCTGAGCGTCGGGGTCTTGCAGCACGAGTCCGATTCTGCCGCGTGCCTGATGCACGTCGACGTCATCGACGGTGATGCGACCTTCCGTGATGCCGCCGTCGGCGTCTTCCACGGCAACCTGGTGTTGTGGCGTGCCGGCCTGTTCGCCTGCCATGTCTCCGAGCAGGCCGGCTGCGCCTTCGAGTATCGTCGATTTGCCGATGCCCGATGCGCCGAGGAGCAGCACATGTTCGCCGGGGCGAATGGTGAGGTTCAGCCCGCGAACGGCGAAATGGTTGCGGGAGGCGTGCCTGTAGCCCCAATGTTCGAATCGCAATGTGGCATTGCGTTCCTTGTGAACACTGTGATCGCCTTCCTGATCGCCGTGGTCTTCGCTGTGCACTGGGTGTTGTGCATGTGCCGACTTCACCATTGGCTCCTTTGATATGGCTTGTATGTGGCTTGACTGCGTTTGCTCTTGACTGTGGTTGCGGGGTATGTGCGGTCAGCGCTTGACGCGTTTGACCTGCCTGCCGGAGGCGAACTGGTCGAGGGCGCCGGTTTTGGCGATGCCGATGTAGAGGTACCACATGGCCAAGCCCGCGATGAGCGCACCGGAGATGACGGTGGTGATCAGGTAGACGATGCCGTATGAGCCGGTGAGGTCGATGGCCTGCAGGTGGGTGAAGAACGAGTAGCCCCAGCAACCGAGGCCACTCAATGCGCCAGACAGCACGGTGACGCCCAGATTCCATTTCTTGTAGGCGAAGATCATGAATGCGATCTCAGCGAACAGGCCTTGCACCAGCGCCATCAGGAAGGTTTCGACACCGCCCCACATGTTGCCGATGAGCGCTTCGAGCACGCCTGCGACGATTTCGGCGTACAGTGCCGCGCCCGGCTTGCGTACGATGATCGCGGCCAACGGGCCGGCGAAGAGCCACAAACCGTTGATGATTCCCGCGAAGCCTGGCACCACGCTTTCGAGCAGGCTCCATGGCACTGTGCTGATGAACGAGACGAACCAGTAGATGAGCGACGATGCGACGCCGATAACCGATGCGACGGCGATATCTACCACGCGCCATTTGAGGATTGGTTTTGCTTCGACGATGGAAGCTGACATGATGTGCCTTTCTGTCTTCTCTTTGATTTCAGGCACGGGAAGAACGACGTCCGTGCGCCGGCATTGTCCGGATTCACGTTCAATCGGTCGAGGTTTGCCCTCTCTCAGCCGATGCAAGCACCAGCCCCCGTGTCGGTTCCTGATTCTATGGCATGCCGATGACCGCATGCGGGTCGAAGACGCAGGCGCATAACTCCGAGATCAGCAATTCAAGCGGTTTGTCAACGCTGCTTGAACAGTTTGAACAGTTGCGACTGGCGTATGGCCGTTCCGCTGATGATGGATGCCAGCAACGCTCCCGCGAACACGGCAAGGGGTGCTCTTGACGCCGAGGCTATGACGGCGGCGGCATCCGCGGGTGCCATACGCAGGCAATAGGCGTTGATGAGGGCGAATGCACTGAGCGACCCCAAGCCCGCCCATATGATCGTTTCGATGCCGATGGTGAGCAGTTGCGCGCCTTTGGTTTCTCCAGAGTGGAGTGCTCCGGCGTATTCGAGTCTGCGCCTGCGCACGGCGAAGATTCCGATGATGACGCCGAGCATCAGTGCCAAGTATGGGATCCATCGGGTGATGCGCGCCATGTATGCGGCATTCGCGTTGTAGTGCGCATCGAAACCCTTGTTGATCGACATGATGCCGGCACGCTCGTCGCTGCCGTTGCTATTCAACGTCGCATACAGCAACTGGCTGTTGGCTTCCGAACGTGGCCATTGCCGCACCCAGCACTCGGAGAACGTTTTCGCCGACGCCGGTTGCGGAATGAGGAACGTGTAGGCGAAGCGAGTGTCACGCCCGTCGTTGGGCCAGTCGTATATGCCGCTGACAGTGGAGGAACCGTGATCCGTGTGCAGCAAGCTTCCCACGGATAAGCCGAAATCCGTGGCGACATCGGTGGGCACCCAGATGCCGGATGTGTCTACAGTGGCGTCACCTTCATTGGATGCGACAAGCGCGAGCATTCCGGCGGTCACCTCATAGGTCTGCAACGTCTTGCCCGGAGTCGACACCGGAGCCACTTCCGCACCGGCGCGCACTGCGCCGGATTGCTGCAACGCGCCGCCGGTAGACGTGGCGAGCCGATCGCAGGCTGCACCATCCACTTCGGCTCCCACCACCATGTCTACGTCCGCCATCGCCTGCACACGGGTCAGCGCTTCCCGTTCCATGGCGATGACGCTATATGCCTCATAGCCTCCGAACAGCACACCGCACAGCAACACTCCCAGGAACAGTATGAACGCGTGTGCCGTGCCGCTGCCGATGTTTCTCAGGCTCTCCGAAAGAATTGAACGCAATCTCATTCGACCACCTCGCCTTCCACAGGCGCGTATTCGGCCAAGTCGATCACACGGGAGCAGGCGGCACGCGTGTCCGGATCATGCGTGGCGACAAGTACGATCATGCCCTGACCGGCGAGATTACCGAGCACGTGACTGACCGAATGAGCGGTTCGCGTATCCAACTGGGCGGTCGGCTCATCCACCAGCAACATGTCGGGGTGTGAACAGACGGCACGGGCGAGCATCAAGCGTTGCGCCTCACCGCCAGACAAGTCGCTGAAGCGCCTATCGGAGGCGTACTGCAGGTCGAACAATCCCATCGCTTCCAACGCCTGCGGTTCGGCTTCACGCCGTGTCAGACCCTTCGCCAGCAATGGGAGCACCACGTGGTCGAGCGCCGATCGTTCCGGCACGCCATATGGGTTCTGGAACACCCATCCGGTGCGCGTGATCCCCAAACGTTCCACCGTTCCCCGGTATGGCTTCTCCCATCCGGCCAGAATCGACAACAGCGTGGATTTGCCGCAGCCTGATGGCCCGCAGACCGCCACCGTGCTCCCAGGCTGCACAGTGAAGTTCAGGTGTTCGAACAGCACATCCGTTCCGGGGAATCGATGTGCGAGGTCATGCACCACGAGTTCCATCATGCGCCGCATTTCAGATCGTTGAGCCTGCTGCCGATGAGCACCGTGCGCACCTGTTCCGGCTCCCCCGAGTCCGGTTTCACCAAACTGGCGCCGAGTTCGCCGCTGATGATCTCCACCGGTATGACGGAGGCTGTGCCCTGACCATCCACGGCGATGCATCCGCTCGTCCCCTGCACGCCGAACACGGCTGCAGCCGGCACTCGCAACACTTGAATCGCCTCGTTGAGGGAAAGCTGCGCATCCAATCCAGCGACCCTCTCCTCCGGCGTTTTGCTCTGGTATTCCTGTGTTTGCGCGATTTTGTTCAACACCGCCGAATCGGTGATTTCCGTGGATTTCGCCGGCAGAGGCGACGAGACGCCGAACACGGTGATCGTGCGCTCCTTGTCTGATGGCTGCCCTCCACGGATCGCCAGTTTCACCAGTCCGCCCGGCACTTTGCCCAACGTGGTGCCGGCGCTCACGTTCGATCCTTGCGTGGCTGTCCACCCGCTCACCTGAACCACGTCTTCGGGAATCCACATCGTGTCTGTCAGCGCCAGCTCGCCTTTGCTGGTGTTGCCGGAATCGTTCATGAGCTGCTGCCAGCCGTTGGCGGTGTTCCAGTTGAATGTGTCGGAGTCGGGGACGCTGTTGTACCCGAGCGCGTTCAGCATATTGTTGAGCGAACGCACATCTTCCCCCTTATCCCCGTTTTCAGATCACGGTACAGCGGCGTCTGCGTATGTATGGCGATCACCGTGCGATCGTTGACCTGGTACGCGCGGGTTCCCGACCGCAGCTGGGTGTCTGTCCAATTGGCCGTGACGATGCCGCTGGCGTTACCCAGAAGCTCTCTGTCGGAGGAGATGGTGGGCACCACATTGACCTGCTGCTGCCCGGAATACGACTGCACGCTCGCCGGCGCCGACTGCGCCTGCTTTGCAGTGCCGAGTATGCTCGGCGCCCGATCCGGCAGCCACAGCGCGCATGCCCCGACGCTCAATGCCGCCGTCACCACGATGGCCAGCAGCACCCATGTGATCGCCGTCGCCCGCGAGCGCCTCCGCTTCTTCGCTTGCCGTGCCATCCGCCCTTCTCCTTCATCCGTCCGCCTCCCCGTTGAGACGCATGTGTTATCAGCATGCCAGATATTCGAAGAGGTGCCAACCGTTCTACACAACATGCGTATTCCTGTGCATGTTGTGTAGAACGGTTGGCACCTCACAGTATCACCTGTCAACATGGAGGAACACCAGAAGAGATTCCATAACGAGGGCGTTCCAGCATGGAGGGGCGGGTGAACTTCCTCCGTACAAGGGGCAACCACGATACCGAGATCACATTTTCGGTTGATATCACTTGCGAGGAGTCACCATGAAGAATGTTCACAAAGCATTATCACTGCTCGCGGCCATCGCCTGCATCATCGGCATGACGGGCTGCTCGACGAACACCACGGAGACCAGCGATGAGGCCGGCACTGCGGATCAAAGTAAGTTCGCAAGCAGTATGACCGACCTCATCGACTCATATCTCAGTGACAGTCAATACGACGAATCCCAGAAAGAGGTCCTCCGCGCAGCGCTTCAGCACGAGGGAGAGATCCCATATGCGTCATATAGCAAAGCGTGGGAGTCCTATCGGCAATGTTTGGTTGACAAGGGGTACACCAAGCCTCCGCAAAACCTCACCAACGGCATTTATTTCGCACCGGCATACGTCTCATCCGAGGGTATGTCGGATGCTCAGAATCGCAAACTGTACGACGATATCGACGCATGCCGAACGTCACGGGTGGCTGCCGTCGATCATGTATATCGCACGCAGTTGGGAAACCCCGAGTTCTATGGAGATCCGGAAGTGGCGTTGGTCGACTGCCTGCATCGCAAGAATCTGGTATCGCGCAGCTATACGGTGGAGCAATACCGAGAAGAATATGATGCGTATGCGAACAGTGCGACCGAAGACGCCACTCTTGACAACAGCTTCAGCTTCGATTTCAACAACAGCGACGCACTCACCTGCGTTGCGACGAACATCCCCTCGTTGTTGCAGCCTCGATTGGAGATCTGGAAGCCGCTTGGATGATCCCGTTTAGTCGTTCTGCGCAAGTTTGTCGAGCAGAAGGGCTTCCGCCACGACGTCGTTCTTCAATCCCGACACGCTCACCGACTCGTTCGGGCTGTGCGCATTGGAGATCGGGTCTTCAGGGCCTGTGACGAGCACTTGGGCGTGCGGGAAGATCTTCTGCAGCTCGGGGATGAACGGAATGGAGCCGCCTTCGCCCTTGTTCACAGGGTCGACGCCAAAGGCTTCCTTCAATGATTCCAGAGCATCCTGCGTGGCTGTGCAGTTCGGATCCATCGCCCAGCCCATGCCCGCTTCGAGTGGCTCCACGTGCACTTGGGCGCCGAACGGGGCGTTCGATTCGAAGAAGTCAACCATCGCATTCATCGCCTCATGCGGGTCCTGCAATGGGCTGACGCGCAGGCTCACGCGGAACGTCGTCTCAGGACTAATCACGTTGAAAGAACCTTCCACGGGGTGCGCATCGAAGCCGATCACCGTGGCGCTTGGCTTCGTCCACAGGCGCGAAGCCAACGAACCGGTGCCTGCGAGCTTGTATGAGTCAACGACGCCCGCGGCAGCGCGCATGCTCACCTCGTCGAGATCCCGCTGCAAGCCGCCGATCGGCTCGCCTGCCTTCAGCCCTGGAATGTTCAACTCGCCTTGCTCGTCATACATCTTCGCGATGAGCATCGCAGCCGTCGTGTTCGCGTCGAGGATCGGGCCACCGTATTGGCCGGAATGCACCGGATGCTCCAGCACTTTCACGTGCACGTCGCAGGTGGCGTTACCGCGCAGGCTTGTGGTCAGCGACGGCACGTCAGGCGCCCAGTTGCCGGAGTCGGCGACGATGATCACGTCGGATTCGAATTCGTCGTGATGCGCTTCGATGAACGGAATGAAGCTGGCGGAGCCCATCTCCTCCTCGCCCTCGATGAACACTTTGATGTTCACGCGAAGCTGGTCGCCCAACGCCTTGAGCGCGCCGTAGTGGATGGCGATGCCGCCCGCGTCGTCGCATGCGCCGCGTCCGAAAAGACGGTCACCTTGCTGCGTGCCTTCGAACGGCTTCGTGTTCCACTCGTTCTCGTCAGGCACTGGCTGCACATCATGGTGCGCGTACAGCAGCACGGTCGGCGCGTTCTCATCCACAACCGTCGAACCGATGACCTCCCACGCGCTCGGATTGCCTTGGGCGTCATGCGCCTGCACCACTTGCGCGTCAACACCCACCTCGCGCAGCTTGTCGGCAACGTATTGCGCCGAGGCGCGCATGTGCTCCCCCGAGATTCCGTTGGCGGAGATGGGTCGCAACGCGATCCTGTCTTTTACGACGTCCAAAATCGAATCCCAGTCGGCGTTCACACGTGCGCGGATCTGGTCAGCGGACAGCAGCATGGGCATACCCTTTCCTAAGTCTTCACAAAAAACGTTCCAAACGGCCATTGTAACCCGTTTTTGCGCTGCTTCGCGTCTAGAGTTGCCCGTAATCTAACGGGCATGGCTTTGTTCAAGAAGAAAGATCAGGATTCCGCACAGGAGACGGAGCAGCCCGAGCAGAATTCCACTGTCGGCAAGGGGCGTCCAACACCCAAACGCAAGGATGCGCAGGCCAAGAATCTACGTCCGTTGGTTCCGGAGAACACACGTGAGCAGCGTAAGCTCGCCAAGCAGAGGCTGCGTGAGCGCGAGAATCGCGAATATGAGGCGATGCGCACCGGCGATATCAACAACATGCCGAAGGCTGAACGTCTGCCGTGGCGTGTGTATACGCGCGACTACATCGATGCCCGTTTCAACATCGGCGAGTTCTTCATTCCGGTGGCGCTCATCATGCTGTGCGCCTCCGTCGTGTTCACCGTGATCTTCCCTTCACCGCTCGTGTCGATCATCATCATGACACTGCTATATCTGTATTTGTTCGCGATCGTCGTCGACGAAGTGATCATGTGGCGCAAACTCAAGCGACTGCTGATCGCCAAGTTCGGCGAACAGTCCGTGGCGAAGGGCATGCGCACCGGTTCATATGCGTGGAGCCGTTCCATTCAGTTCCGCCGTTGGCGCCTGCCGAAGCCTCGCTATAAGAAGCGCGGTAATTACCCGAAGTAAATCTTCGAATATGCTCACAGATTGAGGGAACGCCTGCCGCGTTCCCTTTTATTTATATTGTTTGTATTCATTTGTCACAGATACTCATAGTGCGCGCTGCAATGCTCCGCGCTGTTGCGAGTAGTCTGGGATTTGTGCGGCACAACTGGATTCACAGCGAATTCTTGGGAGTCGAGCTGCCGACATGGGTAAGCTCAAGGAGTCGATATGGCAACTGAACAATATGATGCGGCGATCATCGGAGCAGGTCCGGGAGGATACGCGGCCGCGTTGCGTCTTGCGGAACTCGGCAAATCCGTGCTGCTCGTCGAGCGAGACAGCGTAGTCGGTGGCACGTGCCTGAACCGCGGGTGCATCCCGTCCAAGGCGCTCATCACTGCCACCCGCACGCTCGACACGATACGACGCGGCGAAGAGGTCGGCATCGTCTCCGCCGTGCAGGAAATAGATTTCGGCAAACTCACCGATTTTAGAGACAACACCGTGGCGACGATGCGTGACGGTCTGCTCGGCCTGCTCACCTACCGAGGCGTGCATATGGTGCAAGGCGAAGCATCCATAGGCGAGGACGGTCTGCTGCACATCGCCCCTTCACAGGATCAAAACACGGTGCGTACGCGCGGTGACGATGGTGAACTGGCTGATGGCGAGCAGTCGATGACGGTGCAAGCCGGCGACATCATCATCGCCACCGGTTCACGCCCGCGTCCGCTTCCCGCGGCGCCGTTCAGCCATGCGATCATCGATTCGACCGCGGCGTTGAACCTCACCTCGTTCCCGCATAGCGCGATCATCGTCGGCTCTGGCGCGACGGCGTTGGAGTTCGCGTCGATGTGGAATTCGGCGGGCACCGACGTCACGTTGATTCTTCGCAACGACATCGTGCTGTCGCATTCCGACAAGCGCGCCGCGAAGATCCTGTTCCGCGAATTGAAGCGACAGGGCATCACCATCATTCCGAAGGCCACGATCACCAGTGTCGACACCGGCGTGAACCTCGGTGCCACGGTGCACTACACCGACGCCGCCGGCGACGCCCAGCAGGTGTTCGCCGAATGGATGCTCGTCGCCGTGGGGCGCATGCCGAACACCGATGAGCCATGGTTCGCGCAGGCGGGCATCGATCTCGATGACGCTGGCATGGTGAAGACGGATGCCTATGGGCGTACAAACCGTGAGCATGTGTGGGCGTTGGGCGACATCACCGTCGGGCATCAGCTCGCCCACCGCGCCTACCAGCAGGGGTATGTGGTCGCCGAGTCGATAGCCGGGTTGAATCCGAAGCCGGTCGACGAACGCACCATTCCCTCCGTCGTGTTTTCCAATCCCGAATTCGCGTCGGTCGGCTACACACTTCGTGAGGCGAAGGAGAACGACCAGTTCACCAATGTGCAGGAGACGCTGATCCCGGTCATGTCGAACGCCCGTATGCTGATGAGCGGTGCTGCCGGCTCCGTTTCGGTGGTCAGTGGCGCCGATGCGAACGATCCGAATGCCATCACACACGTGCTCGGCGTGCATATCGTCGCGCCTGATGCGAGCGATCTGATCGCGGAGGCGCAGCAGATCATCGGCAATGACGTGCCGCTTAGTGACGCCGCCCGCAACATACACCCGCATCCGACGTTCAGCGAGATGCTCGGTGAAACGTTGCTCAAAGCGGATGGCAGGCCGCTGCACAATCGCTAGATGATTTGCGCGTGCGACAGCGCTTGCTGATACAGTAATGAACAGTAATTATTGACCAGCTTCGAGCCTAGTTGAGTTTAGAGAGGAATTCATGGCTGAGAAAGAGAAGTCAGAGAAGCCGAAAAAGCGCGGCATGTTCCGCCAGTTGATCACGATCTTCAAGTTCACGTATGCGGAAGACAAGGCGCTGCCGTGGCTGACCGGTGGCGCGTTCCTCGCGCCGGTCATCGTCGCCGTCATCTGTGGCATCGTGTTCCATTGGGGTTGGCTCACATGGATTCTGACGGTTATTCTCGCGTTGACGATCGGCCTGCTGCTGTTCACGATCGTGCTCACCCGTCGTGCCGACAACGTTGGCTACAAGCGCATGGAAGGTCAGCCGGGTGCGGCCATCAGCATTCTTGGCAACATGAACCGTGCCGGATTCGATTTTCCGCAGGAGCCTGTATGGGTTGATCCTCGCACCCGTGATGCGATCTGGCGCGGCACCGGCTATCAGGGCATTTACCTGATCGGCGAAGGCAATTACGGTCGTGTGATGCAGGCGATGGATCGTCAGGAGCGTCAGATCAAGGGCGTGACCGCCGGATCTCATATTCCGATCTACCGCATTGCGGTCGGCGACGGCCCGAAGCAGGTGAAGCTGCGCGATCTGCGCAATACGGTGATCAAAGAGAAATCGTATGTGCCGAATGATTATTCGAACGCGTTGATGCGCAAGATCCGCCCGCGTCGGCGTTTCGCGCTCACCAAGCAGCAGCTGACGACGTTGAACGAACGTCTGCACACGCTGCAGCGCCGCAGCGGCATGGGCATTCCGAAGGGTGTCGATCCGACACGCGCTCACAAAGTGAGCCGCCGCGCGATGCGTGGTCGCTGACCCATCCAGCTTTCAAGGGGGTTCCGAGCAATCGGAACCCCCTTGTTGTATTCCCACATATTCCCCTTGTATTTGCATTCACACTGCGTGAACAGGTATTCGACGCATGAAACATGTTGTTAACTCAAATTTCGAGTGGGTGAAATCCTTCGTCCTATGCTGATACATCGTAAGCAACATTTTGAAAGGAGCGGTCCCGTGACCCCACTCAAAACCAAGGCAGACGCCGAAGCTCTCATCAATCAGGAAGGCATCGAATACGTTTCCGTGCGCTTCACCGATCTGATTGGCGTTCAGCAGCACTTCACGGTTCCTGCCAGCGAATTCCTCAAGGACGCGTTCGATGAGGGCATGCCATTCGACGGCTCCTCCATCGAAGGTTTCCAGGCCATCAACGAATCCGACATGAAGCTGGTTCCAGACATCGAGACCGCGTTCGTCGACCCGTTCCGCAAGCACAAGACGCTGGATGTCGCCTTCTCGATCGTCGACCCACTCACCGACGAACCGTATTCGCGTGATCCACGCCAGGTGGCAGCCAAGGCCGAAGCCTACCTGAAGGCCACCGGCATCGCCGACACCGCTTCCTTCGCTCCTGAAGCCGAGTTCTTCATCTTCGACAAGGTTCGTTTCGGCAACGACATGCGTGGCTCCTTCTACGAGGTTGATTCCATCGAAGCCCCGTGGAACTCCGGCATCGACGTCGAAGACGACGGCACGCCGAACATTGGTTTCAAGAACCGCGTCAAGCGCGGCTACTTCCCTGTTCCGCCAGCCGATCACACGCAGGATCTGCGTGACGACATGGTTGCCAACCTGCAGAAGGTCGGTCTGATTCTCGAGCGCGCCCACCATGAGGTTGCGGGCGCCGGCCAGCAGGAAATCAACTACCGCTTCAACTCGCTGCAGCATGCAGGCGACGATCTGATGAAATACAAGTACGTCATCCACGAGACCGCTGCACTCGCAGGCAAGGCGGCGACCTTCATGCCGAAGCCGATCGCAGGCGACAACGGCACCGGCATGCACTGCCACCAGTCCCTGTGGAAGGACGGCAAGCCGCTGTTCTACGATGAGAAGAACTACGGTGGTCTGTCTGACATGGCCCGTTGGTACATCGGCGGTCTGATCAAGCACTCCTCCTCGGTGCTCGCATTCACGAACCCGTCGCTCAACTCGTACCACCGCCTGGTTCCGGGCTTCGAAGCTCCGGTCAACCTCGTCTATTCGGCACGCAACCGTTCCGCCGCTATCCGCATTCCACTGGCCGGCACCTCCCCTGCCGCCAAGCGCATCGAATTCCGTGCACCGGATCCGTCGTGCAATCCATTCCTCGCCTTCTCCGCACAGCTCATGGCTGGTCTCGACGGCATTCTCAACCACATCGAGCCGCCGGAGCCGGTCGACAAGGATCTCTATGAGCTTCCTCCGGAGGAGCATGCGGGCATCAAGCAGGTTCCAAGCTCGCTCGACGAGGCTCTGAATGCCCTCGAGGAGGATCACGACTTCCTGACCGCCGGCGACGTGTTCACCGAGGACCTGATCAACACGTGGATTGACCTCAAGCGCGGTGAGATCGACCAGGCTCGTCTGCAGCCGACTCCGCTTGAGTATGAGCTCTACTTCCACATCTGATCTCAACGGTCTGCAAGGTTGACACACTGCAGGCAATGTAGATAAGACTGCAAGACGGTGGGAACAACGAATATTGTTCCCACCGTCTTTTGTTGTACGCGTGATCTATCTGCGTAATGCCTTACGCCTCGTAATATGCGTTGCCCCACACTTCACGCTGCCGGTAGTCTCTCAACGCGTCCACATCAAGCTCGCCATAGTAGATGCCGGGCTTCTCCCCCGCCTCCATGACGAGCATGTCGTCATTCGCATCGTTGAACGCGATGCCATTGAACAGCGTGGAGTGCCCGTTGCAATCCGGCTTGCCTTCCGGATAGTTGCATGTGGCGATCGCCGCCATGCTCTCGAAAGCACGCGCCCGCAATTGGCTGAGCCTGTTGACCTCCATAGGGCAGGCGTTCGGCACGAGCATCAGTTCGGCGCCTTTAAGCATGAGCGTGCGGGCGGATTCGGGGAATTCGCGGTCGAAGCAGATCATGCAGCCCACGCGCACGTCGCCTTTGGCAGTGTGCAATGTGGTCACGGGGAATCTGGTGCCGGCCGTCAGCATGCGCTCATCACCGAACGTGCAGATATGCACTTTCGAATAGTCGAGCACACGTTCGCCCTGCTGGTCGAACAAGGTCACGGTATTGAAATATTTGCCCTGCTCTTCTTTCAAGTAGGTGATCGCGACCGCCATATGCAGTTCGCGTGCCAAGCTTGCGAACCGTGCCACGAACGCGCCGTCGCCGGAGACGGCGAGCGCGCGCAACGCTTCCTCGGATTGCGGAATCTCGTACCCGTCGTTCCACATTTCCGGAAACACGATCAGATCCGCGCCATGTGCTGCGGCGTCACGGCATGCCTGCTCGCCCAAGGCAAGCTGGTCGCTCTGTGGCAGCAACTGGGCGAATGCGATCGTAAGCGGTGCCTTCATATGCTGTTCCTCCTATGCTTGCGCTGGCGTTTCGATCGCCGCGATGAAATCGTCGTCATGACTGACCACGATCAGCGCGCCGCCGTAGTTGGCGAGCGCGCGTGCCAATGCCTGTTTCGAAGAGATGTCAAGATGGTTGGTGGGTTCGTCCATGATGATGAAGTCGATGTCGTCCACCGTGGCCATGGCGAGCAATAATTTGCGCAATTCTCCCGGCGATGGCGCTTGCCCGGCGAGCAGTTTGTCCGGGTCGGCGTTGAGCTGCGCGTAGGCGGAGAGCACGGTGGCGCGATCTTCGCTCGGCAGCGTGTGCAGACGTGTGAGAGCGTCGTCGGCGTCGCGTTGCGTGGTGTCCTGCCGGATGATGAGCGCGCGGGCGAGCGGGTTGATGTGTTCGGCGAGCGCAGCGATGACCGTGCTTTTGCCGAGCCCGTTGTCGCCGGTCAGTCCGATGTGCGAGGTCGGTCCCACGCTGAGTGTGGGGATGCGTATCGCCGTGATGCTCTGGTCTTCCGGCCCGGTGATGGTCCAGGCGTTGCCGGAGATGGTCAGTTCGCTGGTCACGTCGTCCGGCTGCGCGTCGTCGCTCACTTGCGTGCTGCCGGGCCGCAATAGTCCTGCGTCAAGATGGGCGACTTCGTTCAGGTGCGCGTTGACCGGGCGTGTCCAGAAGTCGCCCTCATACCGTTTGGCTGCCGTGGCGATGCCTTGCTGGGCGGCTTGCGCTTGGCTGAGTCGGCCGTTGAGCTGTGCGAGGCTGGATGAGACACCGCTGTCGAGACTGGTGGATTTGGCCATTTTGCGGGCATTGCGCGCATCGTGGTCTTTGGCGTCGATGTGCGCGTTGCCGGCGCGCGCGGCTTCGCGCACCTTGTCTATGCGCTGGGCTTGCACGGCACGCAGCCTGTTCGTTTCCGCTTTCGCACGCGCAAGTTCACGTGAACTGTCTGCATTGCGTTGCGTCATCTGTGCGAAGGCTTCGCTGTAGTTGCCTTGGTATGGCACGGCGACGGTGATGTTATGCCCGTCCACGTGCTGCCGTTCGAAGCTCAGGCAGCGCGTGCAGGTGGCGTCTATCAGTGTCACATCGTGTGAGATCACGATGCCGACGCCGGAGTATGCGCGCATTGCGTCGATGATCGCCGCCCTGGTGTGCGCGTCGACGTGGTTGGTGGGCTCGTCGAGAATCAGCACGTCGGGGTCGCGTTGCAGCGCGCAGGCGATTTGCACACGCTTCGCCTGCCCGCCGGAGAGTGTGTCGAAACGGTAGAGCCACGAATCGTCTATGCCGAGCAAGCGGCGTATTTTCAATGCTTCCGGTGACCAGTCGGCGGCGAAATCGTCGAGATTGGCGGGTGGCTCGTCGAGTTGCTGCACACAGATCGAGATGATGAGACTGCTCGGTTTTGGCGTAATCGTACCGCGTTGCAGTGGCAGTTGCCCGCAGATGAGTTTGACGAGTGTCGTTTTGCCGATGCCGTTGTCGCCTATGATCGCCGTCCAACCTGGCGCGAATGTGGCGTTGATGTCGGTGAACAATGGTTCGGTGGCGTTGTCGTAAGTGAAACCGAGATGAGAAATGGTCAGTTGCATGAAGTCTCTCCTAGCTGATCAGTGATTATTGCCGCTGTCATTGCTGCTGATTACTGAATACGCGCATGGTTACAAAGCATGCGCTTGGCCGGATGTAGCTCGTCGGCGCGCGAAAACGCGCGCACTGTGTTCGTGTACGAGAATCCGACCTGCTAGTTACGCAATGGACTTCTTTCCTTCCGTGTCGCGGCGCTTGGCATATGGGCTCCGCGTTCAAATGACTTGTGCCAATATAACACGCTCCGGCTCATATTTCAAAAGATGGGGCGCTGCTGTGCTCTGGCGCGTTCGCATGGTTTGCAGTACGGTGGATTTTTGTTGCGTATTTGAACACAGCGTGAGGGTGACTATGAGCGAGCAGAAGCAGATCGAAGCGATTGAGTCGGCACTATGGGATCGTCTGGGTCACGTGATCGACCCCGAACTGGGACGCTCGATCACCGATCTGGGCATGATCTCCGACGTGCATGTCACGCAAACCGACACTGATACGTTCGACGTGTCAGTTCAGGTGGAGCTGACTGTTCCCGGTTGCCCGCTCTCGGATCAGATCGCCGCGCAGATCGACGACGCCGTGGCCTCCTACCCGGATGCGACGCTCACGCCGAGCATCACGGTGGGCGCGATGAGCGAAACCAAACTGCACGATCTGGTGGCCGACTTGAAGGCTCAACGTCGCCAGAACCCGTTCAACAAGCCCGGCATCAAGACGCGCGTGTTCGCCGTCGCCTCCGGCAAAGGCGGCGTGGGCAAATCGTCGATCAGCGCGAATCTGGCCGCCACATTCGCCGCGCTTGGCTACGACACGGCGGCGATCGACGCCGACATCTACGGTTTCTCGCTACCCCGGCTGTTCGGCGTGCATTCGCAGCCGACGAATCTGAACGGCATGCTGATGCCGGTGACCGCGTGGGGCGTCAAACTGATGTCGATCGGCATGTTCGCCGGCGCCGATCGTGCGATTCTGTGGCGCGGCCCACGGTTGCAACGTTCGCTTGAACAGTTCCTCGCCGACGTGTGGTGGGGGGATCCCGATGTGCTGGTGCTCGACTTGGCTCCCGGCACCGGCGACATGGCGATCTCCGTGGCGCAGGCGTTGCCGAACGCCGAGCTCGTGGTGGTGACGACACCGCAACCATCCGCTTCCGACATCGCCGTGCGTTCCGGCTTGGTCGCTTTGCAAGTGCCGATGCGTGTGCGCGGCGTTGTGGAGAACATGAGTTATTACGAGCACAAAGGTGAGCGTTTGGAGATCTTCGGCGCAGGCGGCGGCCAGCGTGTCAGCGACCAGCTCACACGGGCGCTTGGCTATGATGTGCCTCTTATGGCGCAACTGCCGTTGGATCCGAATGTGCGCGAAACCTGTGAGGCCGGACGCCCCGCAGTGTTGAACGAAGATGGGTCGCTGCGCGACGATGGTCTGGGTCAGACGTTCCGCGCTCTGGCTGAGCACCTCATGGAGCAGCCTGACCGCCGATAAGCCACGCAGATACTGAATACAACTTGCACTCAATAACTTGGGGCGTGCGAAAACCACGTTTCGCACGCCCCACTATGTTGCACACGCTACAACACCGCGATACTTCTATTGGATGTCTCCGGTGGCGAGCAGGTTGCCGAACTGCTGCTCGTCGAGAATCGGAATGCCCAGCTCCTCGGCTTTCGTGGCCTTGGAGCCCGGATTGGCTCCGACGACAACCCAGTCGGTTTTCTTGCTCACCGAACCAGAGGCCTTGCCGCCGCGACGTTCGATGGCCTCTTTCGCCGATTCCCTCGAATAATGCTCGAGCGTGCCGGTGACCACAACGGTTTTGCCTTCCAATGTCTGCGGCAGATCGTCGGCTTGTGCTTCCATGCCGACTCCGGCCGCCTTCCACGCGTCAAGCACGTTGCCACGCCAATTGCCCGGCATGCGCGCCTCGTCGAACCATTGGGCGATCGATTCGGCGATCTCCGAACCGATGCCACCCACCTGCTCAAAATCCTCGGCGCTCGCTTCGGCGATCGCGTCCAAGGTCTTGAAATGCTTGGCGAGCGCATATGCCGTCGGTGGGCCTACGTGTCGGATCGACAATGCCACCAGCACGCGGCTCAGATCGGTGTGTTTGGCCTTGTCGATCTCGTCGAGCATCTTGCGCGTGTTCTCGGATGGCGTGAGAATGACCGGACGATCGTCTTTGCCGGTGTGTGAAACGACGATCGCATCGTCGGGAACCGTGTAGCCGACGCGCTCGCCGTTCTCCTTGCGGATCGGCGCGGGCTTCGGGCCGGTCCAGAACGCCGGTTCACGATGCCACAGGCCGGATCCTCCCATGTTGTGGCGCACTTTGCGTTTCTTGCCTTGTGCATCCTCGTGCGTGCGCACTTCGATGATCGGCGCCTCACGCCACACATACACGTCTTTGAGATCGGCTGCCGTCAGGCCGAACACGTTCGCCTCACTGGTCAGCACCGGTTGTTGCGCTGGCGGCAGTTCCAGCCCGTCGGGGGCGATGTATGGTTCGGGCTCCTCCCCCGGTTTGACGGTTATCTCGCGAATGTTCGGCGCATACGCCTCCACCGAATCCGGTCGGTTGTCTTCCGGATTCGTCAGGGCGATGGCGCTTTGATCACCCAAATGCTCGATGTCGAATGCCTTGCGTGCCGCCAGATTGATGATGCGTTCCGACAATTGCGCCGGGCAGCTTTCGGAATTCGGGCAACGCAGGTCTTTGTCGCCCTCTTTCTCAGGACGCAAAGGTGTGCCGCATGACGGGCAGTGGGTGGGCATCACGAATTCACGCAATTCGCTTTCATGCCCCACGCGTTTTTCGACCACGGGGCCGACGAGTTCAGGGATCACGTCGCCTGCCTTGCGCACCACCACGGTGTCGCCGATCAGAATGCCTTTGCGTTTGACCTCGTATGCGTTGTGCAATGTGGTGCGGGAGACGGTGGAACCGGCCACATACACCGGTCGCAGTATCGCGACGGGCGTCACGCGTCCGGTGCGCCCCACCTGCACGGCGATGTTGAGCAGTTTCGTGTTGACTTCCTCCGGCGGGTACTTGTAGGCGATCGCCCAACGTGGCGCACGCGATGTGGCGCCCAAGCGGCGTTGCAGCGCGAGATCATCCACTTTGACGACGATGCCGTCCAACGCGTGTTCGATGTCGCCGCGATGCTCGCCGTAGTATTCGATCATGTCGATGATCTGGTTGAAATTCGTGACTTCACGGTTGTGCGGGGAGATCGGCACGCCCCACTTCTGATACATTTCGTAGGCTTCGGACTGGTCGTTCACCTCGTCGGCCACGTCGACAGGCTTGCCGGGCCCCCACTGCAGTTCGCCGATGCCGTGCGCGTAGAAGCTCAAATGACGTTGCGCCGTGATGCGCGGATCCTTCTGACGCAACGATCCCGCGGCGGCGTTGCGCGGATTCGCGAATGGTGGCTTGCCCACGTCTTCGTTCGCCTCGTTCAACGCATGGAAGTCGTCCCAGCGCATGAACACCTCGCCGCGGATCTCGACCATCTGCGGAATATCGCCTTCAGGCCCGGAGAGGTTCGATGGGATCGAGCGGATCGTGCGCACGTTCATCGTGATGTCTTCGCCGGTCACGCCGTCGCCACGTGTCAGTCCTTGCACGAGCACGCCGTTGCGGTAAATGAGGTTCAACGCCAGACCGTCGATCTTCACTTCGCAGGTCATCGGCAACGGTTTGCCCTCCGGCCATTCCAGGTCGCGGCGCACACCGTCGTACCAGTCACGCAGCTCCTCATACGAGAACACGTCGTCGAGGCTCATCATCTGGGATGGGTGGCGCACGGCGGTGAACTCGTTCGAGAACGTGCCGCCGACGCGATGCGTGGGCGACTGCGGGGTGTCAAGCTGAGGGAACTCGGATTCGAGCCGTTGCAGGCAACGCATGCGCGCATCATAGGCGGCATCCGAGGAGACGGGCGCGTCTTTCACATAGTAGGCGATCTGATCGGTCTCCACCCATGCGGCAAGCCTCGACCACAGTCGCACCGCTTGTTCTACGTTGAGCTTCGTCACATCCAGATCGTCAAGATCCATCGCATCGCTGTCATCGTCCCGCAATGAATCGATCCAGGCATCCGAACCGATCGGATACCTGTCGAGCTGCTCATCGGCCATCGTCGTGCTCATACACGCCCTTTCATCACATGCCTCACAAAACTGTTTTCAGTGTATACGCTGTGCACGCACTGCTATATGCTCAGCGAGCGGAGGAACTGCATGGCGTTCATGCCAACGGCTCCCCCGCCGAGCGCATACCAGCTCACGTTGAGCGCCTGCGCCACCGGGAACACCTTGGCGTTCGTCGCGATATAGGCTGCGTCGCGAATGATCGGCGCACATTCCACCTGCGGCCACACCGGCACGCCATTGCGTGTCAACACGTCGACGGCCTGCGCCGCGGTCTGCGGAAGCTCAAGCCCCTGCGACAGTGCGAGCCTGCGGAACCTGTCGAGCTCCGCACGTTGCGAGTCGGGAACATTCAGCGTCAGCGAAACGCTGAGCAAGCCCGCGGAAATGGCGAGCATCGTCTCATCATGCATCCAGCAGGCGCATGCGAGATAGAAGTATGCCGTCGACGCGTCCACCGGATCGGCGGCGACGCGCAACGCGTTCAGGGCAGCGGCTTTCACCGAAGCCCAATCTTCCTGACCGAAGAAGCGTATGGCCTGCTGAATATGCACGCTGGCGGTGGCGGGAGCATACGAGACCAGCCTGTTGAGATGCTCGTTCGCCCTCTCGTTCTTTCCGAGCCTGAACAGCACCTCGCTGATGTCAAGATGCGCTTGGAACAGCGAGTCCGGAATGAGCGTCACATGTTCGTCTGGCGTGGCGAACAGTTTGTTGTACACCACCCTGTCGGTGTATGAGGTGAAATAACGTGGCACGCGATCACCTTGCGCGAACATGGAGTCAAGCTCGTCGATCGTCTGTTCAATGTGTGCAACGGCACCTTCCTCATCGCCGTTGAACGCCATGTCTTGCGCTTTGCGTCGCGCCTCGTCGAGCGTTGAGTCAACAGTGCTGGTGATCTGCGGGATGGGTGTTCCATCGATGATCGCCGTGGTGATCTGCGTCGCTTGGCGCTCGAGTTCGGGGTCGGCGCTCGATTCGATCAGTTCCATGGCATGAGTGGCCTTCTGGTCTGCACGCATGCTCTCGTCATCCTGCATCTGGCGTATGAGGTCCAATGTGCCGGCGAAGAGCTCGTCGCGAGAAATCGACAATCCGCGCACGTTGGAAGCGCCGAGGAACCTGCGTCCGATGGCGTTGAGCGGTTCGTCCCGATGCTCGGGAATCGTATATGAGTCCCCTGCCATGAACCGCCCGTCTTCCAATGTGAACGTCGGTTCGATCGGGCGCAGCCCCTCATGTTCGTCGAAATCGAATGTGGCGTCAAACGCCCGATACACGTCGAACGGGTTCGAGCATGCGTGTGCGCGCATGTAGTCGAGGAACGCGTCTCGCTCGAAAGTCACGGTCAGCAGGTGCTTCATCGACGGGTTTTCCTGCAGCTTGTTCAGCTGCTCCTGCACGTCGATGCCCGAATTCGCGTGATCTGCGTCAACGCCATCCTCGCTCGTGGTCTTGGCGCCATCCTGGGCGAGCAGGTCGCGCAGCTCCTGATCGAGATCCGGTTCCTGCCCGTCGCCTCCAGCGTGATCGTCCTGCTGCGATTCGAATTCGACACCGTTTTTCTTCGAGGTCTTCGCAGTCGACTGCGAAGCGTATTCGATCGGGTTCGTCAGATCGGTGAACTGGTGCAAGGCGTTGTCCATCAACGTTTTGATGGCATTGTCGCGTTCGAACACCGCCTCTTCCAGACCTATCGAATCGGCGCGCAGCGAAACGCGCTGCACATGCTCGTCGGTGGCGAATGCGAGTGCCGTGAAGATCAACCCTACCTGCAGATTGTATTGCGCGCTGATCCGAGCTCGTTGCGCGTCATCGAGCGGCTGCATGCGCCCACTCGCGTTGTCGTACCGGCTTTCCGGCATCAGGGCGCGGCTTGCCGTGGTGAAGGCGAACGCCACGTCGCCTTGCTCGAGGTTGGAGCGGAACACGGTGTCGAATCGGTATGGCAGTCGTAGCGCGTAGATCGAATTCGCCAATGCGTGGCGGTATGTCCATTCGTCTTCGTCGCCGGACGCGCCGTGCCATGTTGCGACGGCGTTCGGCGATTGAGCCGCCCCCTCGTTGAGCGTCGACACCGCCATCGCCTTGCCGAAGGCCATGTAGTCATCAATGCGGAACGCGTTCGGTTCGTCGAGAATATGCACGGGTTGCAACGGTGGGATGGCAGACAATGAGGGGTTGGTGAGCAGTCGTTCGTCGATGCGTGCGACCTGTGCCAGGCTCACATCGTCTTCGATGGGCAGCATGCCTTGACCGGCGTCGTATTCAAGCCATTCGTCGATGAGCAGGAAACGGTTGATGGTGCCTTCGAGCTGCAGGCTGAGCAGCATGTCGTCATACGACATGCGATTCTCCCAGAGCAGGAATCTGGAATGCGAGCCCGGAGCTTCAATCATGTAGAGCGGCTCGCTGCCATGGTCGGCTTCCAACCCCGACAAATCGTGCATCGCACTGATCTGCTGCATCGATTCGGCGAAATAGCGTTCGAGTCCCGACACGTGCATGCCCAGCTCATCGGCACGTTGCGTCTGTGCGATGCTGGCGCGGATGGCGGCCAGCGGTGAGAGTTTGCGAAAGTTCGTCAATATGTTGCGAGCGCCGAATCCTTGCACGCCGCCGTTGGCGATCGTGGTCAAATAGAGTTGGAAGAACGCGATCGTCACGAAATCTCGATACGTCAGATCACCTTGCTGCTCTTCGGAAAGATCGATGCGAGAGTTCACGAACGCGTATCTGTTCGATGATTTGAGGAAGTTGGCGAGCCATGTCATGCCGCCGTTCCCGTCTTTGCCGTAGATGTCGCCCACCAAGCTGTGACCGGTGCCACGCGTCGACGCGGCACGGTGATCGTGCGAGCCGTCGTGGTCGGCGGAATCCTTGGCGAGCAGAATCGAACTCACGTCGAAATGCATGTCTGGTTCGCGCATCTGCACATTGGCGAACAGGTCGCCGGTGATATACACGTCACCGGAGTCGTCGGCTATGGCGAGTGTGGCGAAGCGCTGGCGTGGCATAAAATAGCCGAGCGCGAATCTGCGGACTCCGGGCATCTGCACCCAACCCACCTTGCTGAACGGCAGGTTCGTCAATCGCATCGGCAGCGCTTTGCGGTGCATCAACGGGTTGAGCGTCACCACTTCCGGCGATGGCATTTGCGTGCCGAGCACAGGGTTCGCCGGCGCTGGCTCGAACATGTTGCGTGCAGAAAACGCCGAGGCAGCGATGCTTTGCGCAGTGCCTGAGATCTGGCGCGCATAGTTCCACGCCATTTGCCCGGCGCCGCGCATCGCCGCGGGAATGCCGTGCCTGAACCTGTTGAAGAAGTCCGGATTCGTTCTTGCCATGCTCTCCAATCTACACGTGTTCGCGCGACTTGGGCACATATTACCCGCATGACATTAGAATGAGCACGGTGAGAACACGCACAGCAAACAATCGACGTACCCACCCGCTCGCCGCCGCTTTCGTGGCGGCGCTCATCATCGTGTTGGTGGAGTGCTTCTTCTTCAATGCCGCGAGTTTCGCGTCGCGTTCCGCGAGCCCCACGCAGGCGGGGTTGAAGTTCGGCCCCGGCCTGGAGCAGACGGGCGATGGCCTGTTGCGCGTCAGCGATGCGACGCAGGCATACATCGATGTTTCTTCGAACGGTTCCTCGGATTATGCGCACGTCGATATGATGTCGGCGGGTGAATATCGGAAGACGCTGCCCACGTTGACGCAGGAGCAGCGCAACGAGCAGGTGCGTGAATCGGTGCATGTGCGTCTCGATGACGGCTCGGTGCACAACGTCGATGTGCTGGTGCCGCGCAGCGCATACCTGAGCATGTCTTCGACGAGTGGTGGCACCGTGCGGCTGTGGGTGGAGGAACCGGTTGACTCGTTCATTCCGATCACCGGCCTGGAGGCTAACGTACGCGTGCCATTCCAGTGGAATTGGGGGCAGGTCGCGGTGATGGCGCTGCTCGCCGCCGTGCTGATCGCCTTCGCTCCACGTTCGAGACTGTGGCGCGTTGAACTGAACACGAAGGCGAAATCGCAGCGCGCCGCGTTCTTCATTGTCATGGCGGTGCTCGGCGTGTATACGGCGGTTCAGATTTTCTGGCAGATCGCCGGCGCCGCTCCTATGGCTTTTCACACGGCAGGCAGGTATTCCTACGATTACGACCAATACGACCATGTGGCACAGGCTCTGCTCAACGGTCATGTGTGGCTTGATCTGCCGGTTCCTCAGGAGTTCAGCCAGCTGGCGAACCCGTATGACACCGCGTCGCGCGACGAGTTGCTCAACCAAGGCGTGACCCATATTTACTGGGATTATGCATATCATGACGGGCACTGGTATTCGTACTTCGGCGTTCTGCCCGCATTGTTGCTGTTCCTGCCATACCGTGCCGTCACGTCGCTGTTCGTGCCCGGTGGACTGATGCTGCCGAATGCGAGCGCGGAACTGCTGCTGATGTCCGGTGCCGCCGTGTTCGCCTGCCTGCTCGTCGTACGCGTGCTCAAGCTCACGGTCCCGAAGGTGAGCGTCGCCACCACCTCGTTGTTGTGCTGCGCGTTCGTCATCGGCTCGAACATGCCGTATTTCTGGCATCGCACGAATTTCTATTCGATTCCGTTCTCGTCTTCCATGCTGCTCATATTCCTCGGATTATGGCTGTGGCTGGGTGCGGGAACGGCGAACAAACGTTCCTGTTCGGTAGGCGGTGCTCCGGCGGTGAGCCTGCGCCATGTGGCTGCGGGGGCGCTGTGCATTGCGGCCACCGCCGGATGCCGTCCGACGTTCGCGTTGACAGCGGTGCTGGCGTTTGCGATCTTCGCCCCGCAGATCGGCGCCGTATTCCGCCGTTCGACGTGGCGCTCGCCGGATGCTCGGCGGTCGGCGTGCAAGTTCATCGCCGCCATGCTCATTCCCGCCATTGTGATCATGGTGCCTGTTGTGGGTTACAACTATTTGAGATTCGGCTCGTTCACTGATTTCGGCAACGCGTACCAGATCACCGTCGCCGACATGACTGATTTCCACACATCGCCGAAAAACATGCCTTATGCAGTGTTCTATTACCTGTTCCTGCCGTTGACGTTCAGCTCACGATTCCCGTTCCTGCAATTGACTCCCGCACCCACGCCAACGTGGTTCTTCACCGAGACCACGCCCGGTGGCTTGTTCGTGATGACGCCTCTTGCGGTGCTTGCGTTGGCTGTGCCGTTCCTGCGCAAGCCGATCGGCCGACTGTGGGCCACGTTGACGTCCGCGTTGGCGCTTGGCGTGCTGCTGCTCGTGTTCGACGCGTATGTCGGCGGGTTCGCCTGGCGGTATTTCGCTGATTTCGCATGGTGCTTCATGCTTGGTGCGATCGTTGTGACGGCTTTGATCGTGCAGCGGGCGCGTCACACCACGGTGGTCAGGGTGGTGTTCGTCGCCGTGATGCTTTATGTGGTGATCGTGTGTGTCGCCTCGCATTTCGTCGTCGGACGCGACGATGCGCTTGTCAACAATTTCCCGTCGATGTTCGTGGCCGTCGATTCGTGGTTCTCGCTGCTGCCGTGAGATGGCACTGCGTCGCTTATGGCTGATTGCCTGTTTCCGACGCGTTCCAACGTTTCGGTGCGTACAATGAGCATATGGGTTTGTTCGCATCGCTGTTCAAAGCGGCCAGACCGGTGACGGCGCCGCAGCAGGTCGAGTTTCATTGTGATTCGGTGGGGTACGCTTTCGACCCGCAGAGTATCGGCGTGACCCATATCACCGCCGACATCTCCTGCGATCAAGGCAATGTGGCGATCATCGGGCTCAATGGTTCGGGGAAATCCACGCTGATCGGATTGCTGAACGGCGAACTTCTTCCCACAAGCGGGCATGTGTTCGTCAGTGCGGAGGGCAAACGGTTCGAAGCAGCGCATGGTGGGCGCTCGCAGATTCGTGCCATCGTCGGCACGGTGCAGCGTGAGGCTGATCTCGATAAGCTCAAGCATTCCGTCAGCGTCGAGGAGTCGATGATCGATCTGCTGAAAAATACAGGTTGTCGACTGTGCAGCGGCGGGCCATCACCGGTGACGCTTTGGCGAAATTCGCGCTTGAACCGTGTGCCCACGCCCCTCTCGACGAACTGGATGGCGAGCAATTGCATTTGTTCGCGATCGCACGCGCGTACGCGACCAATCCCGGCATGCTGCTCGCCGATGAACCGATGCGTGGACTCGATGAGATCAGTTCACGGCATGTGGCGCATCGCTTGTTCAACTGCGGCAAACCCGTGGTGTTCGCCACACATAACGTCGATCTCATTCGCAACGACGAATTCAACATCACACGCGTGCTGGTGATGGACGACGGCACGATCGCCTTCGACGGCACACCGGAGCGCGCATCCGAATTCTATGCGCAGTTGATCCGCAGCAAATACCGTCAGATCTCATCGACGAAGTGACGGACCGCTTCGAGCACCACTCGCACGTTCTCGTCGAACTGTTCGGGTTCCGGCAACAGTGATATGGCGAGGTAGCCGTTCGATTCCATGTCGAAGAAGTAGCCGGGCTGCCCCGTGTAGCCGTACTGGTTGATCAAGTAGGTCACGAAATCGTTCTCATCGATGAACGACGGCATACGCAGCAGCACGTTCCAACCGCCTTCCGCCCGCAGCACGTTGACCACGCCGAGATCATCGGCTTCGAGCATCGCATGCAAACTGTCGAGGTTGCGGCTGATGCGCTGCTGCACCAGGTCGTGCTGTGTGTTCAGTTCCGCGAGCATGTCTGGCATGCGTTCGGCGATGAATTCGCTCATCGGCAGGAAGTCGTCGGCGATCACATCGAGCCTGCGCTGGGCTTCCTCCACGTCTTGGCTTGGCCCCGACACTTCGATCCACCCGACCTTGGCGTGCGGCGCCGCGAGACGTTTCGAGAAGCCGTCGAGCGCAAACGTGAGCACCTGCCGTTCACCGGCGAAGCGCCTGTTGCCTTCGAACGGTTCCAACGCGTAGTCGAAGAACACCTCGTCGGCGATGATGGCGATGTCATAACGGCGGCACAGTTCAACGATGCGCTCGCGCTCCTCCGGCTTGACGTATTGCCCGGTCGGATTGTTGGGGTTGATCACGATGAGCGCCTTGATCTTCGAATCGCCATGTGCGTCATCGGCTAGCATACGTTCGATCTGCGCCACGTCCATGGTCCAGGAACCGTCGAAACGCAGATGATAGGTTTCCACGTTGACGCCGCTGAACTGCGCGATCGATTTGATGAGCGGATACCCGGGTTTCGGCGCGAGCACCGCGTCACCCGGATCGCACAGCAGCGCCATCAGCCATGCGTATGCCTGTGATGTGGAACTCAGCAAGTAGAGTCGGCTCGGGTCGGGGCATCCGATGACCTGCGCAAGCTGCTCGCGAGCCGTTTCCTGACCTCTGGGCTGGGCCAAGTAGCGCGTCGGCAACACCTGTGGTGCCAGACCATGTGATGTCGGATTCGAATCGTTGAGTTTGACCAACGACCGTCCCTGCATCTTCGCCTCCCGCTCCCCTCTGGCTATCGGGTTCGGTTCACTGACATCGATTCGATCTGAAAACGCACAAAGGTATTGTAGGGCCGCATACGGAGAACGGGTGCCACAGATTATCTGTGGCACCCGTTGCGAATGCTGCGCGACGCGACTTGCGCCGCTTGGAGTCTGACTACTTGTTGGCCTGCTGGCTCGCGTAGTATGCCGCGCCGACGATGCCGGCCTCGTTGTGCAGCTTGGCTGCGACGATCGGCGTCTTGATGTCGATGTACGGCAGGAACTTCTCGGAAACACGGCTCACGCCGCCGCCGACCACGAACAGCTCAGGGCTGAAATAGAGCTCCATCAAGCTGTAGTACTTGGTCAGGCGCTTCGCCCACTTCTTGTAGCCCATGTCGAGCTTCTCGCGAACCGACGAGGCAGCATATTTCTCGGCGTCGCCCTTGCCCTTGGCGAGCTGGATATGGCCGAGCTCGGTGTTCGGGATCAGCACGCCGTTGTAGATGAGCGCAGTGCCGATGCCGGTGCCGAGCGTCGTGGCGATCACCAGACCGTCCTGCCCTTTTGCCGCACCGTATGCCTGCTCTGCGAGTCCCGCCGCGTCAGCGTCATTGACGACGGTCACCGGACGGCCGCATGCCTCCGAGAATACCTCGGTCACGTCGACGCCAATCCAGGACTGGTCGAGGTTGGCCATGTAGTCGAGCTTCTTGCCCGGCTTGATCGGAGCAGGGAACGCAATGCCGACCGGAACGTCTGCCGGGACTTCGAAATGCTCGAGCTGCTGACGGACGATGTCGCCCACCGCCTTGGGGGTCGAATGCTCTGGGGTGAGGATCTTGAGGCGCGGCTCCGCGAATTCGCCCTTCTCCAAATTAACAGGAGCTGCCTTGATGCCAGACCCTCCAATATCAACGCCGAATGCTTGCGCGGTATCAATCATTGCAATCTCCCTTGCCGTCGTGTTCAGGGGTGCGTTCTCGCCCTCCCCGAATGCCTGTTGTTTTCTGGTCGCCGTAGCGGACATGCGGAACAGTTGTGCCTCGTGCTCCGAGAAGAATGTTCGAACACCCCTCTCGATGACATTCATATGCCGCTATGCATACGTTTGCACATTATACACTGACATACGTCTCTTTGCACGCCATTCGCTCCCGAGCATCATATTAGTACAACGCTTTAACAAACTAGGTTGGGTAGTGTCGGTGCGAGATCATCCATATTGCGGTTCACCCACCCCGTTATCGAGCCGATCGACTATAGATGGAGATGCAAGTTTCAGGGAAGGTGCAATTCCTTACTGGCGGTAGCGCATGGCCTTGCGCCCTATGCGGAGCCCGCAACCCGCGAAAGCGGTGGATCTGGTGCGATTCCAGGGCCAACGGTATAGTCCGGATGAAAGAAACGAGAACACCATGAGTGTATCTTCTACGCCATCGAATCAGCATGGCAATTCCTCCCATTCCACAGGTTCAGGTGATCACGGTCGCTGGTCCACACGTCGCATCGCCATGTATGCGCTGTTCGTCGCATTGGCGATGGCGGTGAGCTTCATCGAGATTCCGCTGATGCCCGCGGCACCGTGGCTCAAATACGACCCTTCGGGCATCGTGTGCATTCTCGCCGCGTTCGCATTCGGCCCATCGGGTGCCGCCATCGTCAGCGTCCTGGGGTTCGTGCCGCATCTGTTCGTCAATCCTCTTGGTGCGCTGATGGCGATTCTCGTGGCACTCGGCGCCTCGCTTCCGGTGGCGTTCATCTTCCGCAAGCATCCCACGCGCGCCGGCGCGGTGACCGGCATTCTCGTCGGTGCGGTCGTCGCCTTGGCCGCCGCCATCATCGGCAACCTGTTCATCACGCCGCTGTATGCACATATGACGATGCAGCAGGTCGCCATGCTGATCGTGCCCGTGCTGCTGCCGTTCAATCTGATCAAATTCGCCATCAACGGCATCGTGAGCTTCCTGTGCTACAAGCCGATATGCTCCCTGCTGAACCGTCAGGGCTGAGCGAATATGACCGATCCCATCGAATTGCATGGTGTGCGCTTCAGCTACGACGGCGGAAGCACATGGGCGCTCGATGACGTCGATCTGACGATTCACGCCGGCGAACGCGTCTGCCTCGTAGGGCCGAACGGTTCGGGCAAATCCACGTTGTCTCGCGTGATCGCCGGCCTTCGTGCTCCCGATGAGGGAACCGTCCGGCTGATGGGGCTCGACGTGTTCAGCACGCAGCACGGGGCGAATGCCGAACTGTATGCCCAGGCGCGACGTTCCATCGGCGCGGTGTTCCAGAATCCCGAAGATCAGATCGTCACGACGGTGGTCGGCGATGACGTCGCGTTCGGCCCGGAGAATCTCAACGTGCCGTCGGAGCGGATCGGCGAACGCGTGCGGGAATCGTTGACGTCGGTGGCCATGGATCATTGCGTCGACGCCGACCCGACTCAGATGAGCGGTGGCGAACAGCAGCGCATCGCCATCGCCGGCATGCTGGCGATGCATAGCGACGTGTTGGTGCTCGACGAGCCGACCGCGATGCTCGACCCGCGTTCCCGACAAGATGTGCTCGACCTGCTCGACCGCATTCAGCAGGCCGGCACCACGGTGGTGATCGTCACCCATCTTCCCGACGATCTCGTGCATGCGGATCGCGTCATTCAGCTTGATCATGGTCGAATAATCGGCGAACACCCCGGCAAGCAGCTTGCTGAACATGGTCATGGCGAACCAGCCGACCTTGAGCAGGTCACCGACGTCGCCACGTTTGCCGACGCGTTCAATCAACGTCACGGCATCGCTCGGGCGCCGCATGATCCCGTCGTCACGTTCGATCATGTCTCGTTCCGCTACTCGTCCGAGGAAGCCAATGTGATCGACGATCTGAGTCTCGGTATCAACCGCGGTTCGGTCACGGCGATCGTCGGCGAGAACGGTGCCGGGAAAACGACGTTCGTCAAACTGCTGTGCGCGCTGTTGCGCCCGCACAGCGGCAGCATCACTGTCGACGGTCTTGATATCACACGGGCGAAGCGGAGGCAGCGCAAACGTCTGCGCAGCATCGTCGGGCTTGTCATGCAACGTCCCGAACGTCAACTGTTTGCCGACAGCGTTGCCGAAGACGTCGCATTCGGCCCGAAGAATCAAGGTCTTGATGAGGCGCATGTTCGTGAACGCGTGCAATGGGCGCTTGAGATCACCGGCACGCAGCATCTGCGTGAACGCAATCCGTTCACGTTGTCGGGCGGCCAGCAACGGCTTGTCGCCATCGCCGGCATCATCGCATGCAAGCCATCGGTTCTTGTGCTCGACGAACCGTGCGCGGGGCTCGACGATGCCGCAACCGCCCGCATCGAGCGGCTACTTCGCGACCTGAACGGGCAAGGGGTCACGATCGTGTTGATCTCGCACGATCTGAGTCAGGTCGAACGCTTGGCCGACCGTGTGATCGCATTCGGAGCCACGGGTGCTCCGCGTGGCCGGAATAAGCGAAGTGAGGGCATCGTAAGCGAATCTGACGCGGAACACGAGCCGGTCTCCACAACCGACCCACGGCATTCCTGGGTGTCGTCGCTGGATCCACGGGTGAAGATCGTGTGCCTGCTGGTGATCATGTGTTCGGCGTTCGCGATGTCGAGTTGGCTGCAATTGGCCATCGGTCTTGCCGCAACCGCCGCACTAACGCTGGCGAGCAGGATCGGCTGGCGCAGGCTCTGGTTGGCGACGCACGGTTTCATCATCATGTTCACGCTCATGGGCGCGCTCAACATCGCGTTCGTCCACACCGGCGAACCATTGTGGCATTTGGGTGCGTTCACCATCACCACCGGCGGGTTGTCGACGGCGGGCATCTATATTCTGCGCTTCCTCATCGTCGTGGTGCTTGGCGCGCTTCTGCTGCAAACGACGACGCCAACGGGGTTGACGAACGCGTTCGCATCCCTGCTCTCCCCCCTGCGCCGCCTGCATTGGCATACGCAGGAGACTGCGCTCGTGCTGTCGCTAGCGTTGCGTTTTCTGCCTACGCTCGGCTCGGAGGCGTTGGCTATACGCGACGCCCAGGCCGCACGAGGAGGCTCGATCGAATCGGGCACGCCGATGAAGCGTGCGGCGGCGATGTGCGCGATCATCATCCCGATGTTCGCCGGCGCGATCCGCCACGCCGACAACCTTTCGCTGGCGTTGCAGGCGCGCGGCTATCAGTCCGACGCGCCGCGGTCGCAATGGCATGTCATGCACGTGCGCCGTCGTGACTATGTGCTGATCGCGTTCACCGTCGCCACGATGCTTGGAATTTTTCTTCCCACAATGTTCACAATGTGAGTCATGTTCGCGATCCGCAGATATTTTCATGGAAAATATTCACAGCGACCGGCGTCGCGCACGGTGACACAATCACCGCAGCAGATGCCGATGACGAAGAAAAGGGTCATGTGAACAGCAGTGACGAACGCGGTTCGACCCATGTCAGCATGTCTGACCACACGGTTCGTCCCACAAGGACCACCATGCCGTTCAACGGTGCGACATGAGTCGTATTCCGGCCATCATCACGATGGCCGGATTTTTATTCCCCACTGCTAGTTCAGCTCGCCTCCAGATGTTCTCATACAGCGCGATACCGCACATCACCCAACAGCGCGCATTACGATGGAGGAAGCATTCATATTCGCTACAGAAACGAGGAACCATGGGATTGCAAGACGGTGAACATACGATCGCATTGAACAACGACGTCATGATGCCGCAGATCGGCCTTGGCGTCTGGCGTGCCGAGGAGGGCGAGCAGACCGTCAACGCAGTGACCACCGCATTGGAGAACGGCTATCGCCTCATCGACACCGCGGCTTTCTACAAGAACGAGAAGTCGGTTGGCGAAGGCATCGCGCGCAGCGGTCTGCCACGCGACCAGATCTTCGTGACGACGAAGGTGTGGAACGACGACATTCGCGCCGAGAAAACCCCTGAAGCCTTCGAGCACAGTCTCGATCTGCTCGGCCTCGACTACATCGACCTGTATCTGCTGCATTGGCCGGTCAAGGGCTGGCAGAAGGCATGGGACGATCTTCAGGAGCTGTACCGCCAGCATCGTGTGCGTGCGATCGGCGTATGCAATTTCGAAGAGGATCATCTCGACGAACTGCTTGCGAACTCCGACGTCAAGCCGGTCGTCAACCAGATTGAGTCCTCCCCCGAGTTCAACAACCAGCAGCTCATCGACTTCTGCCATGGCAAAGACATCGCAGTCGAAGCTTGGAAGCCACTCGGCGGTCAGGGCAGCGACCTGCTCAACAACCGTGAGCTCTTCGACATCGGCGACAAATACGGCAAGTCCCCTGCACAGGTCGTGATCCGCTGGCATCTGCAGCGCAATGTGATCCCGTTGCCGAAGTCGGTGCATGCCACCCGCATCATCCAGAACATCAATGTGTTCGATTTCGAGCTGAGCGACGAAGATATGCAGCGCATCAATGCGATGAACACCGGCAAGCGCAACGGCGCGGACCCGCACCACATCGACTTCTGACGCGCGCCTGTGCCTGCACGATGACCGCGCGCTCGGCTAGCATGGTGGCTGTTATTTCTATTGGTGAACATACGGCATAAGGACAATCATGGCTTTGACGAAACAGCAGATCAAGCAACTGCGCGCTCTGGCGAACCCACTCAACCCGCTCGTGCAGATCGGCAAGAACGATGTGACCGATAATGTGGTCAAGCAGGCGGATGAGACGATCGAGAAACGCGAACTGATCAAATGCCAGGTGCTCGACGGCGCAGGAGTTGACGCAAAGGAGGCGGCACAGGCGCTCGCAGACAAACTGGGTGCCGAAGTCGTGCAGGTGATCGGCAATCGTGCCGTGCTCTACCGTCGTTCGCATCGCGATGACGTCGAGCATATTCGACTCGTACGCGAGTAAGCAATCGCAAATATAAGCGGCGGATGCCAGACCGAATATCGTCTGGTATCCGCCGCTTTCCGTTGTACATAAGACTTCGAGCCACCAACTGCATCACTGCTGTGGCAGCGCCGACCATTCGGGCTTCCATGTCATCTGCTTGTCGTAGGCACTCGCCCAGAACATGTATTCGTATTCGACGCCGCGCACGAACGACTCGATGAGCTCGCGTTTGCGTTCTTCACTCACCTCTTGCACCATCGACTCGATATGTTCGATCAGCCACACAGCCGACTGCCAGAATTCATCGGTGGAATACATGTCGATCCACTCTTTATATGGATTACCGCTCAGCGTGTCCGCGAATTCACGTGCGAGGCGCTGCCCATAGTCGGCGTACACCCATGCGCATGGAAGCACCGCGATCAGAATGTCGAGCAGATCACCGGTGTAGGCGACCGTCATCATATTCGTCGTGTATGCGCGAGCGAACGCTGATTGCCTGCCATTCAGCACCATCTGTTCGCTCAATCCGAAGGATGCCAAATAGTCGCGATGTACTTCGGTCTCCACGTGCAGAATCTGGTTCTGCACCTGCGCCATGAACGCCATGACCTCACGATCGTTCGTTTTCGTGACGGCGAGCGCGTGCACTTTCGCGTAATCGCCCAAATAGAGTTCGTCTTGCATCAGGTAGAACGCGAATTTCGAACGGTCAAGCGTGCCGGCACCGAGTTCGCGAATGAACGGCTGTTCGTAGCCTTCTTGCCAGACGAGATCGGCGGCGTCTCTCATACGGCGTGCGAATGGCGGCAGATCGGTCAATGTGATTGCTTGAGTCATATGTCTCCCTACGTAGGTGTTAACCAACAGGTTCAAAGGGTCAGGCGTTTGCCTTCTCAACTCGGGTGAGTTCCCCTGCACTGCTCATTGTGACATGCCTGAGCGACGTAGCATAACCGCTGATTGTCAGTTACACTTAACTGACATGAGACTGATAGGCAATATTCTTTGGCTGGTTCTGGGCGGTCTGGGGATCGCGTTCGGCTGGCTGGTGGTGGGCTTGGTGTGCTGCATCACGATCGTCGGCATTCCGGTGGGTGTGCAGGCGTTCAAGATGGCGTCGCTCACGTTGACGCCGTTCGGCAAGCAAGTCGTGTATTCGAATTCGGTCGGATCGGTGTTGCTCAACATCATCTGGGTGATCGTCGTTGGCCTGTGGATGGCGATCGCCTATCTGATCGCCGGTGTGCTCAACTGCATCACGGTGATCGGCGTGCCGTTCGGCATCCAATCGTTCAAAATGGCGAAGCTTGCTCTCTGGCCATTCGGCACCACCATCTACTGATTCGCATCGTCTGGTAATACAAAACGGGTCTGCATTCACATGTGAATGCAGACCCGTTTTGGTACGCGGCGAGGCAACACAATGTTCGATCAGTAGCCGTGTGAGTGCAGGTAGGCGTCGTCGAAGCCGAAGTAGTGCCCGAGTTCATGCAGCACCGTTTTGCGGATCTGCGCGACCATCTGTTCGTGTGTGGAGCAGATTCGCTCATGCGGGCCTTTGAAGATCGTGATGCGGTCGGGCAGCACTCCTGCATAGCCGGTGGTGCGCTGGGGCAACGGGATGCCTTGGTAGAGTCCGAGCAGCTCACCGTTGCCGTGGGTCATGTTCACGTATTCCTTGTCGGTCGGCTCGTGCGCCACGGTGATCGCGATGTTCGACAACGCCTGTTTGAACCGTTGGGGAACGGTTGCCAGCGCCTCGGTCACGGTTCGCTCGAATTCAGCGTCAGACATGTGCATCAAGGGCGCTCCTCCAGTTCGACGATCCGGTTCTCGGCCTCGCGCAAACGGTTACGCAAGGCGGATTCGATGTCGATGCCATTCCTGTTCGCTTCGCGCACGATGTTGAGAATACGATCGGCGTAGGCGTCTTCAGGGTTAGCCTGTGCCATGTCGAATGCTTGTTCGAGTTCGGCGGAGTGCTCCGACTTTGCGACGCGCGAGACCACCTTCGCGCTACGAGGCAATGCTCCTTGCGCTTTCGAGATGCCGTCGAGCACCGACTTGCGGTGCTTCTCGCGCTGCTTCATCTTCTCCCACAGTTTGAGCGTATCTTCGCCGCTGAGCAGGGTTTCCTGACCGTCGGGTGCGAACACTTGCGGGTGTCGGGTGATGAGTTTGTCGACCAGCCTGTTGCACACTTCGTCGAGGTCGAACGGGTCGTCAGGATCCTGCGAGCATAGTTGCGCTTGGAAAATCGACTGCAGCAGCATGTCGCCGAGTTCCTCGCGCATGTTCTCGCGGTCGCCGTTCTCCAGCGCGTCGATGTATTCGTAGGTTTCTTCGAGCAGTGGTTTGATCAGCGACTTGTTCGTCTGCTTGCCATCCCACGGGCAGCCATCCGGTCCGGTGAGTATGGCGACGAGCGCTTTGACGCGGTCAAGGGCGCTCGGTGCCTCGTTCACCGGATCGAGTTTGGAGCAGTGCTCGAATCCTTCGGGAATATGGTAATCGTCGTGGGCGGCTTGCGTCATGGCGTGCCCGTCAGCGTCCCAGAGGGTTCACGCCGCCGTTCGCCGGCGACACCTGATTGTCGAACATCAGCGCATGCAGATGGTTGTCGATATTGTCGGCTTCATCATGCACTTCTTTGTCTTCCTGCGGTGTGCGCGGCGCCATAGGCATCTCCTCGCGGCGTGCCATGCCGTTCTCCTCATAGAACGAGTAGTTGCAGCCGGTGTCGGTATACAGGAAGTAGTTCTCGACGTCGTTGGCCTTGAATTCGTCGAGAATCCAGTTGAACAGGTGGGTTCCGATGCCTTTGCCGCGCATGTCTTCGCGCACGAGGAACAAAATGATCTCGCCATCGTAGGCATGGCCTTCCTTCTTGGCCTGATCGATCATGCGGCGATTGGTTTTCTCGGCGTCGAGCATCTCCTGCAATGCCTTGTGTGCCGACTTGTTGAAGAACAGCGGACCCATGATTCGCATCACGTTGCGGTGGTGCTTGTTCAGACCCATGCGGGTCTCCTGGGAGTCGATGCGGCCAAGTACCACACCAACCACTTCATCGTCGCACACAGCCACTTCCGCGGTTGTCGTGCGTGCCAGGCTGTGTTCAAGATCGATTTGCGCGAGCTTCATGCCCAGCTCGTCGTTGATATCTTCGGTTTGCTTGTGCCACGCGTCGCACAGCATCTTCGTCAATGCGGGATAATCGTCGCGTTGCAATGTCCTATAGCTGATCGAATCACTCATAGCTCCAATAGTATCGCAGGCGACGGGCGCGACGCACAGCTTGCGTCTATTGGCGTATGCGGCGACGCCTGCGCTCGTGCCGTTCATCCTGCAATGTGCGCAGGCGATTCAGCAGCTTGAGCAACGTGCCGTTCTCCAAGCACTCGGCAAGGTAGCCGTCACTGCGGCGCTCACGGTAGACGATCATCGAGATCAGCGCAGACACGAGATCGGCCTTAAGCATGTCGATATTGAGAATCTCCAACGGCACGTCGGCGTCAAGCCCGTAGCTGCGCAATGTTTTGAGAAAATCCGGCGATCCATGCGTCAGCACCGCGTCGATGAAGCTCAGCATGAGCTGCTCGTAGATCACGTACGACATGCTGCGCATCGTCATGCCCGGCATGGTCATGAACTCGGTGTGATACAGCTCGCGTGGGTCGCCGCTCAGCGGATCGATGAACACGGTGAGCCAGTCATAATCATCGTCGTTGTCGTGTTCGCGCAGCACGTCGAGCATATTTGCGTAATGACTGAATTGCGAATCCTCGATGGACGTCACTTCGCGGTGCGACACATCCGCTGTTTCCGCATCGAGGTCGATCGAGAAGCGGAACTGCCGGGCGAGCTGCACAATCGTCGCGACTTCATGCGAGCATACGCGTTTGCGTTGCGCATAGTCACACGTGCACATCATGCGCGAGACGAGGTTGTGCCTGATGACGAGATCGACCTGCTGATCTTGCGCGCCGTCACGCACTACACCGTGGAAAATGCCGAACGGCACGAAATCGACGCGCTTCACCGCACCGGCTTCCCACAGCTCTTTTCCAGCGAGCAGTTCGTCGAGCCGTATGAATCGCGCGAGTTCGGCAAGTGGGCGATGCACCATCATCGAATTGTCTACAAGGCGCAGGCGAGCTCGTGTGCCCTCCATCAACAACGCGCGCGTATCGTCACTGATGTCGAGATGCTGACGAGCCTGTTTCACCTCATCAGTGTCGGAACCCTGATGCCGGAGCGGATCGTGGTTGTCTTCGATCACACGGCGCATGTCTGCGTTGAGAATCTCCGTGCCGGGAACGCGATGCCATGCCCCCACCAAGCGAAGAACCTTCGAATTCTCATACAGCACGATGAAATTACGCCCGATCGACGCCTGCCACCATTCGTCGAGCGCCGCGTTCTGCTGGTCTCGCAACGCGTCTTTGACCACTTTCCAGCTCGGCAGATGCTGCGTGTCGGTGCCGAACAATTCCGCCACATCGCTTTTGAAAGGCTCCGAATACATGATGCCGCCGGTGACGCCAGACGACATCAGCGCATGAAACGAATGGTATGTGAGCGGAACGGATTCGATTGCGCACTGTTCATACACAGTGCCCGGCCCGTAGGTGATCAGAGGGTCATCGCCGCGCTTGCCTCCCGTCATCGTCGGGTATTCGCAGAGCACGAGCGCGCCGCAGGTCTCGCATTGTTCGAAGATGCGCCCGCCGGGAAGCGTCACGCCGACGTTGAATTCGCAGTCATAGTTGCAGTGCGCAAGTGACGAGGATGGAATGAAACCGAACATGTTCGGGCCGCTGTGCCCAAGGCCGTGGAGTTGCGCGCCGCAGATGCACTGTCTTCGGACCATGCCTACCTCTTTCCCCGTTCCTCTCCCAATCCCTGCGTCGGTTTCGCGAGAATTCTAAGAATGCTCGCGTATCTGGACTTTGGCGTGAACCGAGCCTGTGTAAGTTATACAGGAGGAACCTTTGCTAGGCCATATGCGGATTATTCCGTTTTGCCTACCTCGCAGTTTAGTTCGCTGTCAGCGAATCAGCAAACTGTTTCGACACGATGTGAGTTTTCTATTCACCTTTTGCGCATTGTTCGACTCGACATGAACAACTTACTTGAGCACGAATGCGAACGGTACGCTCATAGAAACATAGAAACACCTTGTAATCAATTTGTATTCGCAATCGTGTAATTCCTTTAGTTATGAATAGTGAAGTTCACGCAGCACCGCTCGACAGCATGCCGAGCGAAGACGAAGTAGCCAATGCGGGCATCGTCAAGGAATACACAACCCCTCTCAAGCATGAGATCGACCCGGATATCAATCTGTTCGATTTCCTCGAAGGGCGTGTAGAGCGCAACCCCGACGGTTCGATGGTGCAATACAAAGATGATGACGGCGTGTGGCAGACGTTCACGGCGACACAGTTCCGCGACAAGGTGGTGGAGATAGCCAAAGGTCTGATCGGCTGGGGTGCGCGCCCTGGCGAATCCATCGCGATCATCGCGCACACGCGTTGGGAATGGGTGGCGCTCGATCTGGCGATCATGTCGATCGGCTGCGTCACCGTGCCAGTGTATGAAACGAATTCGGCGTCGCAGATCCGCACAGTGTTCAACGACGCCGAAGTGGTGCTCGCCTTCGCCGAAGATGATGCCCAGCGCGACAAGCTCGACACCGTGGCCGACGAGATCCCCTCGCTGCGCGCCACGCTCGTCATCGACTCCGACGCCATCGACGCGATCGTTGCGTTCGGCGAGAACGTGTCGCAGGAACAGTTCGAGGAGCACCGGAAGGCCACACACGGCGATGCGTTGGCGACGATTATCTACACCTCCGGCTCCACCGGCACCCCGAAGGGCGTGGAGATCAGCCACATGAACATGGCCGCCGAATGCATGGACGCGCTGCAATACATGCCACGTGCCATCAACATCCCCGACCGCCGACTGCTGCTCTTCCTGCCGCTGTCGCACGTGTTCGCCAGGTTCATGGCGATCGTGGCGTTCGCCGGCACATTGACGCTTGGCTTGACGAGCAACATGAAGACGATCATCAAAGACTTCGAGGAGTTCGGCCCGACGCTGCTGCTCGCCGTGCCGCGCGTGTTCGAGAAGGTGTATAACGCGGCATCACAGCGTGCAGGCACCGGTCTCGCCGGCCGCATGTTCGCCCGCGGCGTCGTGGCTGCGCGTGACTGGTCGAAGGCGGAGCAGTCGCGTCAGGGCATTCCGCTGGGTGTGCGCATCCGCCACTCGTTCTACAACGCGATCGTCTACAAGAAGATTCGCACGGTGTTCGGCCCGAACGCCGATTTCGCCATCACCGGCGGCGCTCCGATGGATCCGGGTCTCGCCCACTTCTACAACGGCATCGGCATGCCGCTGCTCGAGGGCTACGGCATGACGGAGACGAGCGGACCGGTGTGTGTGTCGTTGCCAGAAAACAACCGCATCGGCACGATCGGCCAGCCACTGTGCGGCACGACGGCCGGTATTGCCGCCGACGGCGAGCTGTGCTTCAAGGGGCGTGATATCTGTTTGGGATACCACAACCAGCCGGAGGTCACCAAGCAGCAGATCGTCGATGGGTGGATTCACACCGGTGATCTCGGCGATATCGACGACGACGGCTTCATTCGTCTGACGGGTCGTAAAAAGACATGATCATCACGGCCGGCGGCAAGAACGTCTCCCCCGGTCATTTGGAGACGACGGTCATGACTTCGCCGGTTGTGGCGCAGTGCCTGGTGATCGGCGACCGCAAGCCGTTCGTCGCAGCGCTTATCACGCTGGATCTTGAGGATGCGAACGCCTGGCTCACCTCGCAAGGTGCCAAACCCGCAGCCGACCTCGAGGAACTGTCGAAGAACCCGATCGTCGCAGCTGAGGTGGAACGCATCGTCAACAAGGCAAACGAGGGCGTTTCCCGCGCCGAATCGATTCGCAAGTTCGAGATTCTGCCCGACGAGTTCACTTCGGAGAACGGCATGTTGACACCGAGCCTCAAAACGCGCCGCAAGCAGATCGTCGACCACTACCAGAAGCTCATCGACACGGTGATCTACGTGCCGCGCAAGAAGAGCCGCCAGTAGTCAGCTACCATTCACTATAAGGCGATGGGTGGGGTGCATGCTCGAGCATGCACCCCACCCCATCGCCTTATCTGTTTATGCTGCTTTCGCAGTGGTGAATATCAAGCAGCATTTACAGCGTGGAACGTCGCGCGTTCATGCGGAAAGCGGCGAACAGCGCGCACCACGACGCCACCACTATGCATAGCATCACACCGAACGTCCACGCTCCGCCGACAGCCGTCGCATGTATGAATGTCGGCGTGCCTTCAGAGCCTGAGCCAGCTTGGGCGATGGCGAAGATCGTGGAGAACAGCGTGGTTCCCGCAGCACCGCCGAACTGGAGTGCGGTGTTGAACACGGCGTTGCCATCTGGCGCGAATTCCTTATGAATGCTGGCTATCGCATCGGTCATGATGTTCGAGAAGCCCAAAGCGTACCCGACGCCGAACACGAAATAGAACGACGCCAATGTAGCGGGCGTCAACTTCATTGAGAACGTGAGCAGTAGCACGAGGGCGAGGATGCAGCAGCTGAATGCGCCGAGAATCGGGCGTGGGGCGCCGTAACGGTCGTAGAGCATACCACCGGCGGGTGCGAAGAACGCTCCGATCAACGCGCCGGGCAACACCAGTAGTCCTGCGGTTAGAGCGGTGGTGTTCAACGACAATTGCGCCAGATTCGTGATCACATAGCCGAACCCGATGCCGACCATCGGCAGCAACGTGTAGGCGAGCAGATGCAGCACAACGCTACGGTCTTTGAGCCAGCCCAAGCGAATGAGCGGAGAGAACGATCTGCGTGACGACCACACGAAGAACACGAGTGCGGCGATTCCTGCCGCAAGACTCACTACGGCGATAACAGTGGGAGCGAGCCAAGCGCCACCGGAGACCGCGTTGCTCACGGCCACGCCGCCTTGGTTGAGGGCGAGGATGAGTCCGGCCAATCCGATGATGATGGCGATGAACTGCAGAGGGTTGAGGCTCACGTCTTCCGTCGGGCGTGTTTGCGTGATGCACGTGAGACCGATGGGAAGCGAGATGAGCAGCACGATCGGTATGACGATCATGAAGATGCTGCGCCAAGGCATCACGCTGGCGATGGCGCCGCCAACCGTGGGCCCGATGGCCGGGGCGACGGTGATGACGAGCGAGCCGACGCCCATGAGACGCCCGACTTTGGAACGTGGAGACTGTTCCAAAATGATGTTGATCATCAACGGCGTCGCGATACCCGAGCCAACGCCTTGAATCACGCGTGCCAGCAGAATGACAGGGAAGCTCGTACCGAAAATCATGATGAGCGAGCCGACGACGGCCAGCACGACGGCAGCCACGAACACCGATTTCATCGTGAAGCGGCGTTTGAGGTATGAGGAGATCGGCATCGTGACGCCGACCACGAGCAGATAGATAGTGGTGATCCACTGCACCGTGGCGGTGTTCACCGAGAACTCGGTCATGAGTTCGGGGAACAGCACCGTCATCACCGTTTCGGTGAGAATACCTATGAACGCCAGAGACCCCACAGAAACGATGGAACCGATGAGCTTCGGCGGTATCCGGTCGTCATTGTTCGTCGTGTGCGTCTGCCGTGTGTTCTGATGCGCCTCCTGCGTCATGGGGCCCTTTCGTATTCGAGCGTCGAGTTTCACCGGTGTGCTCGGTTTGCGTGTCACTCTTTCCGCCGGTGCCTCCCTGATCCGTCCGTTCGGATTCCTGATGTTCGTTTGGCATGGGCTGGCCGTGAATGATGGCGCGTATCCGGTCGAGCCGCGGCCCTATTTCCCGTTCGTAGCCGCGACTGTTGGGATAATAGTATTGGCGTCCGACGAGCTCATCGGGCATGTATTGCTGTTCGGCGATCGCGTTCGGGTAGTCATGCGCGTATTTGTAGCCTTCGTGGTTGCCCCATGATTTCATCAATGCAGTTGGGGCGTTGCGTATCGGCAACGGCACCTGCCCGATATGCCCTGCATAGACGTCGGCGAGCGCTTGGTTGATCGCCATGTAGCTGGCGTTCGATTTGGGTGCAGTGGCGACGGCGATCGTCGCTTCGGCCAGAATGATGCGCGCTTCGGGCATGCCGATCATCTGCACGGCTTGGGCTGCGGCGACGGTGGTTTGCAGTATTTGCGGCGCGGCCATGCCCACTTCCTCGGCGGCAGCGATCATGATGCGGCGGGCGATGAACCGTGGGTCTTCGCCTGCGCGGATCATGCGTGCCAAGTAGTGCAGTGCGGCGTCCACGTCGGAGCCTCGCATCGATTTGATGAACGCCGAGATCACGTCATAGTGGTCGTCGCCGTCTTTGTCGTAGCGCACGTTCGCCACGTCCATCACCGTGGAAACCGTTTGCGTGCTCACCGTGTCGGAAGCGGTGTCGTTTTCCCTCTGTTCGCCGAGCGCGCCGGCTGCCGCTTCCAGGATCGTCAGTGATTTTCGTGCGTCTCCTCCGGAGAGTCTGATGATCTCGTCGATCGCCGCGTCGTCGACGTTCACCTTGCCGTCGAGCCCGCGCGGTCGGTGATGGCGCGTTCGAGCACGGTGCGCAGTTCGTCGGGTTCCAGCGAATCGAGTTTGACGACCACGGAACGGCTGAGCAGTGGTTTGATCACGGAGAAGCTCGGGTTTTCGGTGGTGGCGGCGATGAATGTGACGTCTCGGTTCTCCACGCTGGGTAGCAGCGCGTCTTGCTGCGACTTGGAGAACCGGTGCACTTCGTCGATGAACAGCACAGTCTCTTTTCCTTGGCTCACCAATCGTTCATGTGCACGGCGTAGCACTTCGCGCAGGTCTTTGACACCGGAGGTGACTGCGGAAAGCTCCTCGTATTCTCTGCCTGACTGTTTGGCGACGATGTGCGCGAGCGTCGTCTTGCCCACTCCGGGAGGGCCGAACAGGATCACCGAACTCGGTGCGGTCAGTGAGCCTCGTGATGCAGGGTCGGCGAGTCTACGCAGCGGCGAACCGGCAGTGAGCGCATGGCTCTGCCCCACCACTTCGTCGAGCGTTCTCGGCCGCATGCGCACCGCCAACGGTCGCACCATGCTTTCCGGCGCGTCGCTGGCGGAGAAAAGATCGTTCATGTCGTCGCTCATAGTGCCCAGTGTAGCCAATTGCAACGTTTCGAACAAACGTTCGATATTGGAGTGTCGTGTGTATCTGCGTTCGCTGCCGCGCCTTATATCTGCGCATATCTATCGAATCGTTCGACTAGCCTTACAAGAGGAGTACTACGGGTGCATGGAGTGGAAACGAATATGGCAATGGAAGATGAGCGCACATCATTGATGAGACTGGTGCCGTCGCGCGGTGAGGATGATCTCGCTCTTGACGCCGACGACATTTATGAGCGGTTCTTCGACTGGGTTGTTGAGGAGCGGGGCATCGAACCGTGGCCTCATCAGGAGGAGGCTGTGCTCGATCTGCTGGCCGGCGATCATGTGATTTTGAACACGCCGACCGGCTCGGGCAAGTCGCTGGTGGCGTTGGGCATGCATTTCGCGGCGATGTGCACAGGACGCCGGTCGTACTACACGGCGCCGATCAAGGCGTTGGTCTCCGAAAAGTTCTTCGAGCTGGTGAATGTGTTCGGCCGCGACAACGTGGGCATGATCACCGGAGACACGCACATCAATGCCGACGCGCCGATCATCTGCTGCACCGCCGAGATTCTTGCGAATCAGGCGTTGCGCGAGGGCAGGCATGCCGATATCGGCTGTGTGGCGATGGACGAGTTCCACTATTACGGTGACCCGGAGCGCGGCTGGGCGTGGCAGGTGCCGTTGCTCACGCTGCCGCAGACTCAGTTCCTGCTGATGAGCGCCACGCTCGGCAACGTCGATCAGATCGCAGACTCTCTGGAACGGCAAACCGATGCGGACGTCGACGTGATCGCCGACGCGCAGCGCCCTGTTCCGCTCTCCTACCGCTACACGACCGACCCGCTGGAGAAGACGGTAGAGTTGGCGATCGCCAATGCTCAAACGCCGATCTACATCGTGCACTTCTCGCAGGATGCCGCGCTCGACACCGCACAGTCGCTGTCGAGCGCCGGCGTCTCCACGCGCGAGCAACGCGAGGCGATTGCCAAGGCGATGGCGGGCACGAAGTTCACGACCGGTTTCGGCAAGATTCTGCAACGCTTGCTGCGCACCGGCGTGGGCATTCATCACGCAGGCATGCTACCGCGCTACCGCCGTTTGGTGGAGCAACTCGCACAACAGGGGTTGTTGCCGGTGATCTGTGGCACCGACACGTTGGGTGTGGGCATCAACGTGCCGATTCATTCGGTGGTGCTCACCCAGTTGACGAAATTCGACGGCACGCATATGCGCAGGTTGCGCGCGCGTGAGTTCCACCAGATCGCCGGGCGGGCCGGTCGCAGCGGTTTCGATACCGAGGGGTTGGTGATCGCCGAGGCTCCTGAATTCGAGATCGAGAACGCGCGCGCCGTGGCCAAGGCGGGCAATGATCCGAAGAAGCTCAAGAAGATCAAGCGCAAGAAGCCGCCTGAGGGGTTCGTGACGTGGAATGAGTCGACGTTCGCGAAGCTCATTGACAAGGCTCCGGAAACGCTGGTTCCGCATATGAAGATCACGCATTCGATGGTGCTTAACGAGGTGGCGCAAGGCGGTGACGCGCGTGCCCGCATCGAGCGGCTCATTGAAGACAGCGCGCAGACCGAAGAGCAGAAAGACACGTTGCGCACGCGCGCCGATGAGATTTTCCAGACGTTAATCGACACCGATGTGATCGAGATCGAAACCGATGAGGATGGTCGCCGGCACTATTACACGACGGTTGATCTGCCGGAAGATTTCGCGCTTGACCAGCCGTTGAGCCCGTTCCTGATCGCCGCACTTGAGCTGCTCGACCCGCAGTCCCCCACCTATGCGTTGGATGTGATCTCGATGGCTGAGGCGACTCTTGAGGATCCGAAGCAGATTCTGCGTGCACAGGAACGTCAGGCTCGCGACAAGGCGATGGAGCAGATGAAGGCCGATGGCGTGGATTATGACGAGCGCATGGATCGCTTGCAAGAGATCACATACCCGAAACCGTTGGAGGAATTGCTCACGCAGGCGTTCGACCAGTATCGCCGTGACGTGCCGTGGGCGAATGATTATTGGATCAATCCGAAATCCGTTGTGCGTGACATGGTGGAAACCGCGTCTGATTTCAACAGTTACATCGCCCGTTACAATGTGGCGCGATCCGAAGGCACGCTGTTGCGCTACCTCTCGGACGCCTACCGTGTGCTGTCGCGCACGGTGCCGCCGGAGAAACGCGATGACGAGCTCGATGACGTGATCTCATGGCTGCGTGTGCTGGTGCGGTCGATTGACTCGAGCTTGGTTGACGAATGGGAGAACACGGGCTCACGCTCGCAGGAGGCCGCGAACCTCGCCGCCCCACAGGTAAAGCAGGCTGTTGTGGAGGATCGCCGTGGTCTGATCGTGCTCATTCGCAACGCGATGTTCCGCCGTGTGCAACTGATGGATCTCGACCAGCCGGAGGAGCTTGGCAAACTCGACAAACCGTGGCATTACGACGTGCACACGTGGGAGAATGTGCTCGACGACTACTACGACGAGCATGAGTATGTGAACACCGATATGCAGGCGCGTAGTGGTGAATATTTCATACTTGACACACGACACGAAGAGGATCGTCACGAGTGGACGGTTCGCCAGATCATCGACGATTCGGACGGTGACCACGATTGGGCGATCACCGCTACCGTCGATTTGGATGCCACGCAAAGTGAGGGCGAGGTCATCTTCACTGAGTATTCGGTCAAGAACGTCGTGGACGACGATTAATCAGTGCTCGTTGCCTTCGGCGTTGAGCCGTCTCAACGCTTCGTCACGGTCGGCGTCGAGAGGCGGCCACGTCTGGTTGAAGTTCTTCATCGTGGTGCGAAGGAGCTCGGAAACCGCCATGCGTGAATACCAGCGGTTGTCGGCGGGAATCAGATACCACGGAGCCGCTGATGTGCTCGTTTTCTCGAACACTTCCTGCCATGCCTCCATGTAGTCATCCCACCGTTCTCGGGCGTCCAGATCGGAGGGGTCGAACTTCCAGTAGCGCGTCGGATCGTCGAGGCGTTTGAGGAAGTGCTGACGTTGCGCCTGTTTGCTGGAAACGAGGAAGATCTTGATGATCGCGCATCCTGAGGAGGCTACTTCGGCTTCGAAGTCGTTGATCTGGGCGTAGCGCGCCTTCCACACATCCTCCGGATAAGTGCCATTGATGCGTGGCATCACGATGTCTTCGTATTGCGAACGGTCGAAAATCGAGATCCAGCCCTTTGACGGCAGCTCCTTGCGGATGCGCCACAAGTAGTCGTGCTCGAGTTCTTCGGCGGTCGGCTTACCGAATCCGTGGTAGTGGATGCCCATCGGATCCACTTGGCTGAACACGTGGCGTACTATACCGCCTTTGCCTGAAGCGTCCATGCCTTGCAAAATGATCAGCACGCGATGCGGGTCGCCGTGTATGCCATTCGCATACATGAGACGCTGATAGTTGGCGATTTCGGCGCTGCTGTTCGCGATGAACTTCTCACCGTCATCCTGGTCACCATCGAAACCGGGGCGTGATGCCGGGTCGATGTCGGTGAGACGGGTGTGCGAGTGGAATCTCAACAATTGAGCCGGTGGCAACGACCATACGGCACTGAGTTCCTCACTGCTCTTGGCCTCCTTCGCCAGCCGTTTCGCCACCTTCTTCGCTTTGCGATCTTCTTTTGCGGCGTCATCGCCGTTCTTGCGCGCGGATTTCTTCTTATCACTTGCCATAGTTGCCATTCTATGACAGCCGCATATGTTCACCCAGATCATATTCGTGCAAACAACAGCATTTCAACGTATATGGGTAGGGGCCACACCAAACGGTGTGACCCCTACCTGCGCATACTGCACGTCAACGCATGTGGTTGCCGACCAACTACTGTTTGTCGGAATCGTTGTTCCTATGCGGATGATGCAGATGATGCTCCGTGCGGCGGCGCTGGCTTTGCGGCTGGGTTTCGTCATAGCCCTGCACATACCTGGTGCGGCGCCATTCGTGGATCCTCGCATTCGTGCCACGGTGATGCACGTGGTAGATGCGCTGCGTGCCACCGAGCGGTCGACCTTCCTTCGCGACCGCGATCTGGTTGACGTTCGACGGATCCATGATGGCGATAGGCGCCACAGGTTCGGCCTCGGTCGGAGCCAAGGTGCGCTGCTGCATGCGCTTCGGCAGCCATTCCGCCAGGCGTGAGAGCAACCAGCAGAAGATGAAGTAGATCACTGCGGCCACCACGAGCGTCTGCAGAATGTTGAAATACATCGAGCCGAGTCGACGTGACTCCTGCAGCAGGTCGGTGTACATGATGATCGAACCCAGCGCGGTGTCTTTGAGCACCACGACGAGCTGGGTCACTGCAGCTGGCAGCATGGCGTAGATGGCCTGCGGCACTTCCACGCTCATCAGCGACTGCGTGCGGGTCATGCCCAATGCCACGGCCGCTTCATGCTGTCCGCCCGGCAGGTTGCCGACGCCGGAGCGGATGAGCTCGGCCACAACGGAACCGTTGTAGAGCACGAGCGAAAGCACGACCGACCAGTAGGCGGGGCTCGGCATATCAAGGAAGGCGAACGCACGCCAGAAGAAGATCATCATGATGAGCACTGGCACGGCTCGGCAGAATTCGATGACGACGGCGCACACCGTGGGAATGAGATGCCCTGGCAATAGGCGGCCGATGCCGAAGATCAGGCCGAAGACCACTGCTCCGATGACGGCGAGGAAGGTGGCGCGCAATGTGGCCCAGAGTCCTGGCAGGTAGAAGTCCGACCAGGCTTCGCCGTCCAATGCCGGCTTCCAAAGTTCCCAACTAAGCTGGTTCTCGCCGTTCGGTGGATTGTGCAGTCGCAGCAAAATCAGCAGCAACAGCACGATGAATACCGCTGTGGCGATCCAGTTGATGATGCGGATTCGACGGCGGCCTTTCGGACCCGGTTCGTCGAACAGCAATGAGCTTTCATTCGATTGTTCCATGCGTCACCTCCTGACCGCGAGCTTGTTCGACAGATATGTGGTCAAAATACCGATCGGGATGATCAGGATCACGTAGCCGAATGCGAAGATCAGGAAGATCTGAATGATCACGTCCGGTCGGAATTCGATCATCTCGCTCATCAATGATGACGTTTCGGTGGCCACCGATGCCGCGGCCGCGACGGTGGAGTTCTTGAGCAACGCGATCAACGTGTTGCCAAGAGGTGCCACGGATCCGCGGATGGCTTGCGGCAGAATGATGAGCCGTGCCGATTGCATGAAGTTGAGCCCCATTGCACGGGCGGCTTCCGCCTGCCCTTTCGGCACGGTGTTGATGCCGGAGCGCAACGATTCCTCCACGAAGGCGGCCGTATACAGGCTCAGACCGGTGACCGCGAGCCAGAAGAAGTTCGTCTGGAAGTTGTCGGAGAAACTCAGCTTGAGCTGGGCGAACGCGCCGAGCACCATGAACACCATGATGATCGTCAACGGCATGTTTTGAACAGCTCCACGTAACCGGCAGAAACCTTGCGCAGCGACGAGATCGGCGAAATGCGCATCATGACCAGAATGAGTCCGAGCACGCCGGAGAACAGGGCGGACCATAGCGTCAGCTCGATGTTCACGAGGAACGCGGCGGGAACGTTATAGGTGTGGAACAGTGAGATGAAGCCTTCCATATCACTCTCCCTCGTTCGGCGTCGGAGGATTGTACTTCGAATCCGGCTTGTAGTCGGTGCCTTCGGTGTTCTTCTCGATGGCACGCTCCCATTCGCCGCTCTTGATCATGTCTTCGATCGCATCATTGATCTTCGTGGCGAATTCCTTGCTGTCCGCATCTTTCTTGATGCCCACGCCATATGGTTCCTGTGTGAACGGTTTGCCGATCACACGCAGCTTGCCTCGCGATGCCGCTGCCAAGCCTGCCAGAATGATGTCGTCGGTGGTCACCGCGTCAACGATGCCGGAGAGCAGTGCCGTCGCGCATTCCGCGTAGCCCGGCTGCTCCATGAGCTGCACTTCTTTGGCGAACTTCTCTTTGACGACTTTCGCGGAGGTCGAACCGGTAACCGAGCACAGGCGTTTGCCATTGAGATCCTCAGGGCCGTTAATGCCGGTCTCGTCTTTGCGAACCATCAGATCTTGGCCCGCAATGAAATATGGTCCGGCGAAGTCCACTGCCTTCTTGCGTTCGTCGGTGATCGAATACGATGCGAGGATCATGTCGACGTCACCGTTTTGCAGCATGGCTTCACGCTGCTTCGACGGAGCCTCCTTGAATTCAATCTGCGCATCCGTGTATCCGAGCTGGTTGGCGATGTAACGTGCCACGTCGACGTCGAAGCCCTCATAGGTGCCCGACTTCTTGAAGCCAAGACCCGGCTGGTCGAATTTGATGCCTATTTTGATTTTCTGCTCATCCGAAGATGAGGTCGATCCACAGGCCGCCACGCCTAATGTGGCGCTTACGGCGCATACCATTGCGACGGCTCTGCGCAGCAGCCTTCTCGTTGAATGTTTCTTCATGCTTCTTCTTTGTCTCTCTTATATGTGACCCATTCAGTGTGTGAGGATCTTCGACAGGAACTCCTGTGCACGTTCGGTCTGCGGGTGTTCGAAGAATTCGTCGGGGTTGCCGCGTTCGAGAATCTGGCCATCGGCCATGAACACGATCTTGTCTGCCGCCTTGCGTGCGAAGCCCATCTCGTGCGTCACGCACAGCATCGTCATGCCTTCCTGTGCGAGCTCCACCATGACGTCGAGCACTTCGTTGACCATCTCCGGATCGAGTGCCGACGTCGGTTCGTCGAACAGCATGACCTTGGGGTGCATGGCGAGCGCACGCGCGATGGCGACGCGCTGCTGCTGACCGCCTGACAGCTGGGATGGCATCTTCATGGCCTGCGAGTCCACGCCGACGCGTGCGAGCAGGTCCATGGCCTCTTTTTCGGCTTGGTCTTTGTTCATGTGGCGCACTTTGATCGGTGCGAGCGTCACATTGTCGAGAATCGTCTTGTTGGCGAACAGGTTGAACGATTGGAACACCATGCCCACTTCGGCGCGCAATTGCGCAAGGCCTTTGCCTTCCTGCGGCAGAGGGGTGCCGTCGATGCGGATCTCGCCTGAGTCGATTGTTTCCAAGCGGTTGATTGTGCGGCACATCGTTGACTTGCCGGAGCCGGATGGTCCGACGATGACGAGCACTTCGCCCTTGCTGACTTTGAGGTTGATGTCTTTGAGCACGTGGAGGTTGCCATAGTATTTCTCCACATGCTCAAGTTCGACCAGATATCTGGCCTCGTCGCCTTCCGGCGACAGGTTCTTCGCAATGTTGTTTTCGCTCATAGCGGCATAGTTTATTCGGGCGGGTGTAACGAGCGCTTATCGTCTTACGCTGATCACTGAAAAATCCACACGTTTTTCAAAAAATGTCGGCTTTGCATGCTGACAGCGGACTCTTCATACCCTTCTATGGCTTCTACGGTTTCCTGCCGCTATGCCAATGGTTCACATCTCTTCGTGCTGTGCGGAGAGGAAGGCCACCGCCTCGCCGATGGCGCGCATGCGATCGGCCCCGTTGAACTTATGGTCAAGGTTCGTGTACAGGCTCACCGAGCAGTTGGCCATCGCGTTGCCGTAGTTGCGTGCGCAATTGGCGTCGATCACCGTATCCTGCTCCCCCTGAATGGCGAGGGCGGGTCCTTTGAACATCGCGGCGGTTTCATAGATCGGCACCGTTTTGGCGATGCGGGCATATTTGCCGTCGACCTCATGCTTGCCGTCTGCGAGGGTAATGTGGTTTGGAATGCGGTATGGGTCGAATGGCACGCCGAGCACGCGACCACGCAGCGCATCGTCTTTGATCGATGATGCCGGTGACAGCATAACCAGCGAGTGAAGCTCATCGGCGAACATGCCTGCCGTCATTCCTGCGATGACGCTGCCTTGGGAGTGGCCGAGCAGAGATATTTCGGTCGGTTCGAAGCGGTCGCGCACGAAATCCAGCACCGCGATGGCGTCTTCCACCTGGTTGTAGATGTCGGAATTCGCGAATGCGCCATCGCTGTGGCCGCGCCCGTTGAAGTCGAATCGCACGCATGTGAATCCGGCGTCGACGAGCTGATCGCTTATTTGCTGCATCAAGCTATCAGGCTCATACCCCAAGTCTGCCATGAAGCCATGCATGGCGATCACCACCGGCCCTGCCGGAGCATCTTGCGGGGATTCGATGCGGCCGCTCAGCTTCAATCCGTCGCGTACAACCGTGATATCTTCAACATGCTTCTGCGTTGCCATGACGTCTCCTCCATCTTGCAATGCGTTCGACTTCAGTTCCTGTTTCATCGTAGTGCCCGAATTGTGAAATCCGTTGATTCATGCTGACGGCTATAACATAGTGGCCGTATCTGCATGAGATACGGCCACTATGTCTAAACGGTCTGAACAGCTATGCGCGTCGATTGCATATCGAGACGCAGATCATGCTCACATGATGGCGTTGAGCCATTGTTCCTTGGTCGCCTTTTCTGCTTCCAGCTTGGCTTTCTTCTTCGGGTCGCTTTCGTTGGCGATCTGTTCGTCGAGTGCGGTCAGCTGTGCTTTGAGCTGGACTTCGAAGCTGGACTTGCGGGCATCCGCCTCTGGATCGGTCTGCTTCCAGGCGGCGTCTTCCACGGCCTTGATCTGCTTGTCGACGTTGTCGAGGCGGCTTTCGATGCGGCGCATGTCTTCACGAGGCACATAGCCGATCTGATCCCATTCCTCTTGAATCTCGGCGAGCTTGGCGCGTGCCTGCTTGGCTTCGTCTTCGGTCTTCACCGGCACCAAGGCCTCAGCCTTGACCAGCAGCGCCTCCTTCTTGGCGAGATTGTCTTTCTCCGCGGAGTTGATCTGGTCGCGATCCGCCTGGCGTGCGTTGAAGAACGTGTCGGCGGCTGCGCGGAACTGAGCCCACAGAGCGTCGTCTTCGTTGCGGCCTGCGCGTCCCGCCTTCTTCCAACGATCCATCAGCTCGTTGAACTTGTGCGAGGTTTCGCCCCATGCGGTCGAATCCTTCAACTCGTTGGCTTCGGCGATGATCGCTTCCTTCTCGCTCTTGGCGTGTGCACGTTCGACGTCGCGTGCCTGCGCCCACTTGCGGCGAGCCTGGTTGAACGTGGTGCGGGCGCCGGAGAAACGCTTCCACAGCGCATCGGCATCTGCCTTATCGATGCGGATCGTGGTGCGCTGGTGCTCCTGCCACTGCTCGAACAGCGAACGGAACTTGTCGGCGGTGGAACGCCAGTTGGTGCTGTCGCCCAAACCAGCGGCGAGCGCTTCCGCCTTCTCGACGATGGCGGTGCGTTCGGCGACGGCCTTGGCCATCGCCTCCTTGCGTGCCTTGGAGATCGCCTCTTTCTTGTCGGCGGCCTTCTGCTTGAGCGTTTCCATCTGCTCGCGCAGTGCCGGAATATCTCCCACCACATCCGGATTCTTCACTTCTTCGGTGAGGGTGGTGACGGTTTCATCGATTTCGCGTGGCTTGATGGAGTTCGACTTGAGTCGGTTCGCGAACAGGTCGAGCTTTGCCTTGAGGTCGAGGTAACGGCGTGCATACAAGCTCAGTGCCTCGTCTGCCGAGGCATTGGGGAACTGGCCGACTTCGCGTTCCTCATCGCCGTCTTTGACGAACACGTTGCCCTTGTCGTCAACACGGCCGAAGCTTTCGTCCTTCTTGATGTCTTCTTCGCTGTGTGCGGTGGTTGCCGGCGCGTGCGAAGCCGGCTTCTTCGCAAGGGCCGCCGGTGACGGAGTGTGAGCCTTCATTGCCGCAGGGGTAGGTGCCGCGACGGTCTTCTTTGCCCCATCGTTTGTGGCGTCTTGATTCTGGGATTCAGTGACGTTGGTATCGGCCATGGTCAGCTCCTTTAAGCTTTACGTACAGGAGGGGAAACAAGCGGTGCTTCCCTTCCGCAAACACACAGTATTAGTGTAGACAAGACCCACGATAGCTTGTTGCCGTTGTTTTTCCCCGACCCCACTTATTATATGGACTGTGGCAAAAGGTTCATCTATTTCAGGTTTCCCCGAATGGCTCCCCGCTGAACGCGTGGTTGAGCAGCGTGTTATCGACACGCTTCGTGAAGTGTTCGAACTCAATGGTTTCATCGGCATCGAGACTCGTGCCGTGGAGCAGGGTTCCAGTCTGTTGAAGAAAGGCGAGACGAGCAAGGAGATCTATCTGCTCTCTCGTCTGCAGGAGGTCGGTCACGAATCCGACACCCCTGTCGATCAGCGTATCGGCTTGCATTTCGATTTGACGGTTCCGCTGAGCCGTTATGTCGTCGAGCATTCGGGAGCGTTGCCGTTCCCGTTCAAGCGTTGGCAGATCCAGAAGGTCTGGCGTGGCGAGCGCCCGCAGGAGGGTCGCTTCCGTGAATTCGTGCAGGCAGACATCGATGTCGTAGGCGACGGCACGCTGCCGGAGCATTATGAGGTGGAGCTTCCGCTCGTCATGGTCAACGCGTTGGAGCGTCTGCGTGAGTTCGGGCTGCCGAAGGCCACCGTGCATGCGAATAACCGCAAGTTGTCGGAAGGTTTCTACCGTGGTCTCGGTCTGACCGACATCGAAGGTGTGCTGCGTGAGATCGACAAGCTTGATAAGATCGGCGCCGACGAGGTGAGCAAACTGCTCGTCGAAACCTGTGCGGCAACGCCACAGCAGGCTCAGGCATGCTTGGAGCTGGCACAGATCACCGCTTCGAATGGCGCGGAACTGGTCGAGCGGTTCAACGCCCTGTGCGAGATCCATCACATCGATGTGAACGGCACGGCATATGCAATGGCCAAGGAAGGCCTCGACACGTTGACGATGATCATCGACGAAGCGTATAAGATTCGCCCGGGTTCGGTGATCGCCGACCTGAAGATCGCGCGTGGACTCGACTACTACACCGGTTCCGTCTATGAGACGTTCCTCGATGGCGCCGACGATCTTGGTTCCATCTGCTCCGGTGGCCGTTACGACAATCTGGCCACGCAGGGCAACAGGAAGTACCCGGGTGTCGGCCTGTCGATCGGCTTGTCTCGCCTCGTCTCCTACATGCTGCACCGTGCCGGTGCGACGGCGAACCGCATCTCCCCCGCCTGCGTGCTCGTCGCAGTGTGGAACGAGGAGAACCGCGACGATTCCAATGCGATCGCCAACACGTTGCGTTCCCGTGGCATCGCCGCCGACGTTGCGCCGACCGCCGCCAAGCTCGGCAAGCAGATCAAGTATGCCGACAAGCTCGGCATTCCATACGTGTGGTTCCCGAATGAGAATCCCGCGGACGATGGTTCCGATGAAGTGAAGAACATCGTCACCGGAGATCAGCGTCCCGCCGATGCACAGTCTTGGGAACCCGATACTGTGTATGCCCAGCAAAGCGTTACCGTGAATGCTGAGAATCGTTGAAAAATCAGCACTCCACCAGTATTTCGCGTAACAAACACCAATAACAGAATATGAATAGAGGAAGCATGAGCCAGCAGACGGCTTATCGTACACATCACGCCACCGACGTGAATGAGAATCTGGTCGGCGAGCACGTCACGCTCGCAGGATGGGTGGATCGTCGCCGTGACCATGGCGGCGTCGCCTTCATCGATCTGCGTGACAACACCGGTCTGGTGCAGGTGGTCATCAATGACGAAGAGATGGCGCGCCCACTGCGCAGTGAATACGTGATCGAAGTCGAGGGCAAGGTTCGCCTGCGTCCGGAAGGTAACGAGAACGATCACCTCGCCACCGGCAAGGTCGAGGTCGTTGCCGAGAAGATCACCGAACTCGCCAAGTCTGACGCCCTGCCGTTCCAGGTGTCTACCGCGCTGGAGAACGAGTCCGAGAACAAGCTGCCGGGCGAGGACGTTCGCTTGAAGTACCGTTATCTCGATCTGCGCCGCCCTGCGATGCAACGCAACATCAAGTTGCGCTCCGACATGATGCGTGCGGCTCGCACCGAGCTCGACAAGTTGGGCTTCACCGAGGTTGAGACCCCTACGATGATCAAGTCGACGCCTGAGGGCGCGCGTGATTTCGTGGTGCCGGCCCGCTTGGTGCCGGGTTCGTGGTATGCGCTTCCGCAGTCCCCTCAGCTGCTCAAGCAGCTGTTGATGGTCGCTGGTGTGGAGCGTTACTACCAGTTCGCCCGCTGCTACCGCGACGAGGACTTCCGCGCCGACCGTCAGCCTGAGTTCACGCAGCTCGACATGGAGATGAGCTTCGTCGATCAGGAAGATGTGATCGCGATGGCCGAGCAGGTGATCAAGGCCATCTGGAAGGCCGATGGCTATGAGATCGAAACGCCTATCCGCCGCATTCCATGGAAAGAAGCGATGGATAAGTATGGTTCCGACAAGCCGGATCTTCGTTTCGGCAACGAACTGATCGAGCTCACCGACTACTTCAAGAACACTCCGTTCCGTGTGTTCCAGGCTCCATACGTTGGTGCTGTGCTGTTCAAGGGCGGCGCCGCCACTCCGCGCCGTCAGTTCGACGCGTGGCAGGATTGGGCGAAGCAGCGCGGAGCCAAGGGGCTCGCCTACGTGGTGTTCGGCGAGAACGGCGAACTCAAGGGCCCCGTGGCCAAGAACCTCTCCGAAGAGGAGCGCAATGGTTTGAAGGCCGCCGTTGGTGCCGAAGACGGTGACGCCGTGTTCTTCGCCGCAGGTTCCCGTGAATCGTCGCAGCTGCTGCTTGGTGCCGTCCGCGTGGAGCTCGCCAACCGTGCGGGCTTGCTGGATCCGAAGAAGTTCGCGTTCTGCTGGGTTGTGGACTTCCCGCTGTTCAAGCGCACCGATGATCCAGATGACGATGACGTTGCCGTCGGCCACTCCAAGTGGACGTCGATGCATCATCCGTTCACGATGCCGTCGAAGGATTGGATCGACAAGTTCGACGAAGATCCGGAGCATGCGATGAGCGACTCGTACGACATCGTTTGCAATGGCAATGAGATGGGTGGCGGCTCGGTGCGTATTCACCGTGACGACATTCAGGATCGCGTGCTCAAGGTGCTCGGCATCGAGCCTGATGAGGCGAACGACAAGTTCGGCTTCCTGCTTGAGGCGTTCAAGTATGGTGCCCCGCCGCACGCGGGCATCGCTTTGGGCTGGGATCGTACGGTGGCTTTGCTTGCCGGCGCCGATTCCATTCGCGACGTGATCGCATTCCCGAAGGCCGGTGGCGGTCGCGATCCGCTGACCGGAGCCCCTGCTCCGATCTCCGAAGAGCAGCGCGCCGAAACCGGCGTCGACTACGATCCGGAAGAAGACGAGGATTGATGTTCACGCCCACATGGGTGTGAACTTCATAGATGCATATGAATAATGGGTGGTTGCGCAGTGTATGCGCAACCACCCATTATTTGTCGCGGTAAGGTTCGCGACTTTCGACAACGTTGTCGTCATCGAAGCCACCCCGTCAAGAGTCCTTCCCTGCTCTTGACGTGCAGACCCTCCCGATACCTGATCTTAGACAGAATTCTTCAGGGCGGTGAATAATCTCGTATTTCTTTCACTATTTACGCAAATAGTGGCGGGGCACATACGTGGTATGTGCCCCGCCACTATATGAGGTCAGTTACATGACCGCTTCTGGATGCCGCTTATTCCGCGGTTTCCGAAGCCGCCCCATCACCTGACGCTCCTACGGTCGCCGGCTCTTCGACGATGTCTTTGGAGGCATCTTCCTCACCGGCTGCCGGCAACTCGAACGGCTCCCCCTTGAAGGTGAACTCTCCGAGAATGCCATCGCCTTCGGCATCGACCGTCACGCGCTCGTTGTCGTTGAGCTCGCCCATCAGAATCTTTTCTGAGATGGTGTCTTCGATGTCACGCTGAATCACACGACGCAGAGGGCGTGCACCCAGCAGCGGATCGAAGCCCTTCTCAGCGAGCAGATCCTTCGCCTTGTCGGTCAGATCAAGCTCCATGTGACGCTCGAACAGACGATCGTTGAGCTTGCTGATGTCGAGGTCGACGATCTGGCGCACCTGAGGCTCCGTGAGCTGACGGAACACGATGATGTCGTCGAGGCGGTTCAGGAACTCCGGGCGGAACTGCTGCTTCAGTTCGCTCGACACCTGATCCTTCATGCGCTGATAGCTCGACTCGTTGTTGCTGCCCATCGTGAAGCCGGTGTTCGCGGCTTTGGCGATGTCTCGCGTACCGAGATTCGTGGTCAGAATGATGATCGTGTTCTTGAAATCGACCTTGCGTCCCTGGCCATCAGTCAGATGACCGTCGTCAAGCACCTGTAGCAGCGTATTGAAGATGTCGGGATGCGCCTTTTCGATTTCGTCGAACAGCACGACGGAGAACGGCTTGCGGCGCACCTTCTCGGTGAGCTCGCCACCCTCCTCATAGCCAACGTACCCCGGAGGCGCTCCGAAGAGTCGCGAAGCGGCGTACTTCTCGGAGAACTCCGACATGTCGACGCGAATCAACGCATCTTCGTCATCGAACAGGAACTGAGCCAATGCCTTCGCAAGCTCGGTCTTGCCGACGCCGGTCGGGCCAGCGAAGATGAACGAGCCGGCAGGACGCTTCGGGTCTTTGAGACCGACACGCGTGCGGCGAATCGAACGAGACAACGCCGAAACAGCTTCGTCTTGACCGATGATGCGCTTGTGCAGTTCCTCTTCCATCGACATGAGCTTCTTGGATTCGGCCTGCGTGAGCTTGAACACCGGAATGCCGGTGCTCTGCGAGATGACCTCAGCGATCACATCTTCATCAACGACCATGCGCACATCGGACTCGCCTTCACGCCAGGACTTTTCCTTTTCCTTGCGTTCGGCCTCGAGCTTCTCCTGCTTGTCGCGCAGCTCAGCAGCCTTTTCGAACTGCTGGTCTTTGATCGTCTGATCCTTCTCCTTGGCGATGCGCGCGATGCGGTTGTCGAGCTCCTTGAGCTCCGGCGGAGCGGTGAGACGCTTGATGCGCAAGCGAGCACCAGCCTCGTCGATCAGGTCGATCGCCTTGTCTGGCAGATTGCGATCTTGAATGTAGCGTGCCGAAAGCTCGGCCGCAGCCTGCAAAGCACCATCGGTGATGGTCACATGGTGGTGGTTCTCGTAACGGGCGCGTAACCCCTTGAGAATCTCGATCGTTTCGGCGATCGACGGCTCCGACACCTGGATCGGCTGGAAACGACGTTCCAGAGCCGCATCCTTTTCGATGTACTTGCGGTACTCGTCGGTCGTGGTGGCGCCAATCGTCTGGAGCTCGCCACGGGCCAGCATCGGCTTCAACATGTCGGAGGCGCCAAGAGCGCCATCAGCCGAACCAGCGCCGACGATCGTGTGGATCTCATCGATGAACAGCACGATGTCGCCACGCGTCTTGATCTCCTTGAGCACCTTCTTCAGACGCTCTTCGAAATCGCCACGGTAGCGGGAACCGGCCACCATCGAACCCAAGTCAAGTGAATAGACCTGCTTGTCTTTCAACGTCTCCGGAACGTCTCCGGCGACGATTTTCTGTGCCAGGCCTTCGACGACGGCCGTCTTGCCGACGCCAGGCTCGCCGATCAGAACCGGATTGTTCTTCGTGCGGCGAGACAACACCACCATGACGCGTTCGATTTCGGCGCTACGGCCGATAACCGGATCGAGTTTGCCTTCCTTGGCCTCGGCGGTCAGATTGCGACCGAACTGGTCGAGAATGGCCGAGCCGCTCTGGTTTCGCTTGTCTTGCACCGAGCCGGCATTGGCCATGTCGCCCTTGTCGCCTTCGCCCGTGCCGGAGTTGCCACGGATCATGTCGATCGTGGTGCTACGCAGATCAGACAAATCGACGTCCATCTTGATGAGCACCTGGGTGCCCACGCCTTCGCCTTCACGAATCAGGCCCAGCAGAATGTGCTCGGTACCGATGTAGCTGTGACCGAGCTGCAACGCTTCACGAAGCGAGAGCTCCAGCACTTGCTTGGCGTGTGGGGTGAATGGAATATGGCCGGTTGGAGCCGCGGTTCCTTTGCCGATCATTTCCTCGACCTGCTTGCGCGTGTCTTCCAGCGTCACGCCTTTGGCTTCAAGCGCCTTGGCTGCTACGCCGTCTCCCTCACGGATCAGTCCAAGCAGAAGATGCTCGGTGCCGATGTAGTTGTGCTGGAGGGCACGAGCCTCTTCCTGCGCGAGCACGATGACGCGACGCGCACGGTCGGTAAACCGTTCGAACATGCTTGTCCTTCCATTTCTTTACGAATTCCAACTTTCTCTACAAGAATGCGCCGGCGTTTATTTCCGTTTCTCGCACAATTCTTCGGATCGACGAAGCGCATTCGCTCTCGGCGCGACCATCTTGCTCTCATCGAACACTCATGGGCGACTCGATCGGCATGACAGCTCCATGGCATTCCACTATGCTTGGCAATAGAGTATTTGACCGGCAAGGCCGCAAGGTCTGGCATCACAAAAGGAGTTCTTATGGCCGCTGCTGACACATTCAATCCGCAAGGCGATCTTGTGGTCGGTGTAGACGGTTCGCGCGAGTCATTCAACGCGTTGCGTTGGGCGTTACGAGAGGCCGCGTTGTCTGGGCAAACGGTGAATGCCGTGTATGGATGGTCATATTCATGGGACATGGGTCCGGAACCGACCACCGATGAGGAGCTCGCCACGTTGCGCACCCAGATAGCGGAACGACTGCGTGACTGGGTGAAGCAGGCTTCGCAGGGCATCGACATCAGCTCCGATCATATTCGGCTGACGTCGTTCCGCGCATCGGGCACCTCCGCGCTGCTTGAGATCGGCAGCAATGCGCAGCAGATCATCGTCGGACGTCGCGCGTTGAACCGTGTGGCACGCTGGTTCTCCGGTTCGCTGTCTTCATCGCTGGCTGAGGAATCGCAGATTCCCGTCACGATCATTCGCAGTGGAGAAGATGAAGATCTGTCGGTGCAAGATGAGATTGCCAACGCGCTGACTCCGGGCGAGCAGGAGGTTCACTTCGAAACGCCGCAGTCAGATACGCCGCGTGTGCGCCGTCCGATCGTCGTAGGAGTGGACGGCTCCCCCACATCGCAGCGCGCCCTCGAGTTCGCCGCATGGCTTGCACAGCTCAACAATGCGCCGTTGCATGTGATGTTCTGCTGGCAGTTGAAGGATCTGCGTGATATTCCCGGCTATGAGACGAGTGTTCCGCCGATCGACGTTGCGCAGAAGTATGCGAATAAAGTCGTCGACGATCTCATCGCCGCAACGCCGATGCCCGAAGGGCTCGAAGTGCAGGCGAACGTGTTCCACATCAGTGCTGGGAAAGGTCTCGTCAGCGCGTCCCGATATTGCCGTCACATCGTCGTCGGCTCTCGCGGTCTGACCGGAATCGACGCGCATTTCCTCGGCTCCGTTTCCAAGCAACTGCTCAATCTGGCGGAGTGCAATCTCACCATCGTCCACTGAGTCTGCGGCACATTGTCACGGGTGCGAATCGTGCGTTCGCACCCGTTTTATATTTCTCTTTATATTTCTCCAATATCGCGTTTCACCGTAAGCAACACCATTGTGCACTCGTTCAGGTTACGTTTAAGTTGTATTTGTACAGTATGCGATGAGTATGGCAATCGATAGTGATGGCGAGTGAATATGCGAACGACTCCGAAAGATCCGTCGAATGATGAGTTTGACGACGACGAAAAGAACAAGCTGAGCGAAGAACAAACTGAAACCAACGAATCAGAACGCACAGATCACGACGACGCGGTTGAGCAGCCGGAAACTGCGGATCGAGAGCTTTCGCAGATTCCGCAGGATCTCGAGAACACCAATAAGATGCGCGCGGTAGATGATTCACTACCGTCTTTTCCTCCCGAAGAATCCGCAGCCGACGTCTCTCAGAAACATGGAAAGACGCAGACTTCAAGTACAACCGCTTCCACTGTTCCCGGTAAACCCGCCTCGTCTGCAAAGAGCACGCAGAAGCGTTCGACGCAGCTCATCATCATTATCGTCGCAGTACTTGCACTCATGCTGGCTGGCGTGTACCTGTATGCCAGCGGCACGATATCTGGCACGCCGCGAGCTCAATATATGAGCGACTGCAAAGCAAACGTCGCCACTGCGAACTCCACGAGAAAGCTGCTCACCACCGCGGTCAACGATGCCAAGAGCTATCAGAGCGAACATGTGTCTGACATGTCTGACGAACAGTTGAGGAACCTGACTTCGGCGCTCAACCAAGCAGAGCAGCAGCCTGCGGTCCCCTCATGCCAGTTGTTTGCAGACAATGCGACGCTGCAAACCAACGCCGCAAACGCGAAACAACTGACAAGCAATGCTACGACGCTGACGAAAACGCTGCTGCTGGCGACGAATTCGCAATCCACGCAAGACGACGACGAACAGAGTGCAAGTGACGGTGAGCAGAGCACGCAGCAGCAATCCGAAGCGACGCCTTCACCGACTGCGACAAGTACCACTGATACTTCTGGCACCTCCAGCAATAACACGGACTCCGATTCGTCATCACAATCCACGGATACGAAGAAATCCACAGCATCCACGCCGAGCAGCAAGTCAACGGATTCGAATACGCCGAAAGACGATTCGTCAGACTCTCCAGATTCTTCTTCGGGAGAGGATTCCTCAAAGACGGATTCGAAGCAATCATCTGACGCTAATGCTAATAAGACATCGAAGAACGGTAGTGGCAGCAGCAGCACAGAATGATGAAGGGGGGCGTCACGCAACTTGTTGATATGCGTGACGCCCCTTTTCTACAAACTCTTATAGAACCCCAGGGAGTGTGAGCTCACTGTTCAGTAGCTGAGTCTGCCATATGCTCCTGAGAGACTTCTGTTTCATCGGATGTCGAAGTATTCTCCTCTTCCGCAGTGTTTTCAGTACTTTCATCTTCCGCAGCAGGATTTTCAGATTTTGTAGTGCTCTCAGATTCTTCAGTGAGCACTGCTTCACTCGTCGCGATCGAATCGATCTGCTCAGGCGATTGTGCTCCCTCGGGTTCGTGGGACTCAACGGCATCGTCTGCAGTAGCCTGCGCGGATTCCTGTTCCGCCGATTCCGAATGCTCCGTTTGCTTCATCGTGTCAGATTGCTCTGTGGCATCAGCCTGATCCGCGGCAGTGGCATCGTCCGGCACCTCAAGATCGTTGTCGATGCTCGCATCGTCAAGATTTTCGAGCAGTTCGACGTCTTTGCGGTCATCGCGCCCATGCTGGGCCACGACGTCGATGTGCAGATCGTCATAGGCGGGCTTCGTCTGTATCCACAGACGAGACGGCTCGGGCTGCTGGATCTCGGAGTGTTCACCGCAACCGTGGTCAACCGACACGACCTTGCCGTCGTCCGGGCTCCAACGGTTCGCGCACACGCCGAACATCGTTTTCAGGCTTCCCTGCAGCGGAATGAAGAAGCCGCAGGTGGAGCACAAATGCCCGTCAGCCGTTTTCGTCGACAACGATTTCGGGCCACGTGGTCCTTCGTACCAACGCTGTGCGGTCTGCTCCTGACCGAGCGGCGACAGCACATGGCGTCGCGACAGGTCGAGCTCCTCGACGGCTTCCACAACGTCATCGACAGCCGTCTGCGCAGCCTCAATCCCCTGTTCGCCCTGGCCTTCCTCGGCCTCGGCCGCTGCTGCGGCAGTCCTTTCGGCGTTGGTCTCCTCCGTAGCGGAAACGGCTTCGTCAACGCTGATTCCCGCTTCGAGGCGTTCGTCATCTTCGGGCGTGCCGATGGAATCGGTGACGGAGAGGTCGCTGGGTAGCAGGCGATCCTTCCACGGCACCCATTTCGGCGGGAGCAAGGCCTGATCAGTCGGAGCCAAAGTGGATTCGTCGATCGTCCAATGGTCGAGTTCCTCGTCATGATACAACGTGACGGACCACTGCCACCCCTCATACCCTTTCATCAGAGCTTCGAATCTGAAATCGGTAACGCCGTCATCAGTTGTGACACTGGTGACGTAGTCGCCCACCTCATCCGGGGCATGAGCCGTGTCAATAGCTACCGCTCGAGCGAGAGCGATCGGATCGAATTCACTTGTTGCCATATCAGTCCTGTACGTCGAAATCATCGGCCACAGCGCGTAGCAATGTGGCAAGTTTGCGGCTTTCAGCCTGCGACGGGTAATGGTGCCGACGCAAGCCGTTTCCTGCGGAATCCAACAGTTTGATGAGGTCTTCCACAATCGCCGCCATGTCATCGGGCTTCGGTCGCGTCGCCTTCACCAACGACGGTGCCGACGCGACTAGGGTCAATCCCATGGCGACCGGGCCACGATTTCCCTCAACCACCGAATATTCGACTTTGGCGCCCTTGCGAAGTGTCTTCACTCCGCTGGGAAGGGCGGTCTGCGGCAGGAACACATCCTTGCCGTCGTCTCCTGCAATGAATCCGAAGCCTTTCTTCGTGTCAAACCAACGAATGCGTCCGCTGGGCATGTTCACCTCATATCATCGAAACTGTTTGCGGTCACCCGCACACAACCAAATGCTCATTCTACCGCACGGCAAGCCAAACTAAGCTTACCCTCCGCCGCAATATGCCATTGCAACGGAGGGTAAGCCTTCAAACCGTGTTCACTGTACGCAACTGATGCGGGGAGAAAACTATTCCCTTCCGGTCTCCATCGGCAGAATAATCGTGAACGTCAAACCGTGTTCGGGCGTCTGGCTCGCATAAATGCGACCGTGATGCGCGCTGACGATCGACAGTACGATTGCCAAGCCGAGTCCTGTGCCGCCCTTCTGACGCGCACGCGACGGATCGGCCGTGTAGAACCGTTCGAAGATGCTGTGCAACGATTTCTCCGGAACGCCTGGGCCGTGGTCACGCAAAACAGCCACCGCATACATGTTGTTCAATGTGCGCGAGTTATTTCGGCGTGCTCCCTTGAGCAACGCCTCCATCATGTTGTCATCCTGCGGCAAAGCCGCCAGCTGTTCGGCGCTCACGTTAGATTCGATGGCACCCAAACCGATGTCGACTGGGGAATCCGCCGGCGTGTATCGGTGAATATTGCCGACGATGTTCGTGATCACCTGATGGAGTCGTGTGGCATCACCGTTCAGCGCGATCTTCGGCAACTCCCCCGGCGTCTCTTTCAACTCCGGATGCTTGGTGTTGGCGGCATCGACGCTGAGTTGCATCGTCGTGATCTGCCGTTCCGGGTCGAGCACCTGCAGGTCGTCGATGGAGTCTTGAATCACCTGTGTGAAGTCCACACGCTGATTCATTGCGACGCCACGCCCCTCGTCAAGACGTGCGAGCGAAAGCAAGTCTTCCACCAGAACGGTCATGCGTGAACTCGAGGCCTCGATGTGGGAGATCGCGTCATCGGCGCGTTCCAGTGCGCCCGGCGCGTCGCGTTGCATCTTATAGAGTTCGGCATATCCGTGGATTGCCGCCAACGGCGTTCGCAGCTCATGGCTGGCGTCGGAAACGAATTGCCGCATTTTCTGCGTGGTGGCCTGTTGCTCCCTGAAACTTCGTTCGATCTGCGCAAGCATGCTGTTCAAGGATTTGGCAAGGGAACCGATCTCCGTCGACTCGCCGCTGCTGGGAACGCGCTGGGAGAGATCTCCCGCCGCAATCTTCGCCGCGGTTTTCTCGATGCGTTTGAGCGGGCTCAACGTGCGTTGCACCACAAGAGCTCCGATCGAACCGCCCAGCAGCACCACCGCGATGCTCACCATCACGCAGAATTTCGTCAGCGTGTTGATCACGTCGATCTGATCGCTCAACGATATGCCGATGTAGACGATGCCGAGGTCTTCGACCTTGCCGGAATCCGTTTGCGTCACATTGAATGCGACGACGCGCCACGGGCATTCCGCCTGCTGCAGCGTCGAATGGTCGGGCACACTTGACGCGCTCTTCGTGTCTACCACCGCACTCGTGGTGAACGGCACGCCTATTTCATGGCCGTTGAGCGAACCGTCATCCGGCAACTGCGGACTCGAGATCACGCCGTCTTTGAACACCGGTTGCAGCATGACCGTCGAGGTCTTGGTTTTGGTGTTGTAGATCTTGACGTAGTAACTCGTCAACCCGTTCTGGGTGTTCGCATTGTTTTGCAACGATCTTGTGTTCTTGAACACAAGATCCGCCTGCTCGATCAACTGCTGATCGGCTCGTTCGATCAGATAGCTCGTCACCAGCCATCTGATCGACAGCGTGATCGTGATCGTGCCGATCGAGAGCACGATCACGACGATCGACATCAGCCTGACACTCAACGGCACACGTTCATTGACGGAATCAAAGAAACGGCGTCTATTCGCGAACCATTGCGAGCGCCTGCTCGTATTGCTTTGCGGAGCTGCGTTCTTGCCGCCCTGCCCGTCAGGCTGGTTTTGCCCGGGCTGCGAACCGCTATTCTTGCCCGCCGACTGTTTGGCGTCACGAGTCGCATCATCAGCCGCCTGCGCAAGGGCGGAATCAACGACGCCCGTTTGCGAAAAAGAACCTGAGTCTTGCTTGCCTCTCACGGTTTTCCTCGTTCACTGCACCTAGTTCTGATTCTTTGGGGCACGAATCATGTATCCGATTCCACGCTTCGTCTCGATGAGCGGCTGCACCTTATGCGTCGTACCGTCTTCATCGGTGACGGTGACGTCATCGACTTTCTTGCGCAGATACGAGATGTATGATTCGACGATCGCCGCGTCACCGCCCCAGTCATATTGCCAAACATGGTCGAGAATCTGCGCCTTGGAGAGCACTCGTCCCTCGTTGTCCATCAGGTAGCGCAGCAACTTGTATTCAGTCGGACTCAGATCGATCGACTGGCCGGCTCGCGTCACATCATGGGAGTCTTCGTTGATCTCCAGATCGCCGACGCGAATAATCGGATCGTCTTCCACCTGCTCGCGCGTGCGGCGCAGAATGGCGCGAATCCTCGCCACTACTTCTTCCAAGCTGAACGGCTTGGTGACGTAATCGTCTCCGCCTACGGTCAAACCCATGACCTTGTCTTGCGTATCGTCTCGCGCGGTGAGGAACAGTACGGGCGCGTCAATGCCTTCCTGACGGATGCGGCGGGTCACCGTAAAGCCATCGATGTCAGGGAGCATCACATCAAGCAGGATCATGTCGGGCTTGGTTCGGCTGATCACTTCGATCGCCTCCGAACCGGAGGAAGCGGTCTCCACCTCGTATCCTGCGAAATGCAAGGAAGCCACCAGTAGCTCGCGGATGGATGGCTCATCATCTACAACGACGATTGTTGCTTCAGTTGCTTTACTCATGCCACCATATTCACGCAGCTATCTGAAAGTTTTCTGAATGCTCACTGAGAACTTAATTCGGGCGTTTGAACAGGCCCTTCTTGCGAGCATGCGAGGCATGCCTGCGTCGTGGTGTTGGCGATGGTTCTGGCTTGGTGTCATCACTCTTGGTATCATCGCCATTGTCGTTATCCGCGCCTCCACCGTCGCTGTTTTCATCTTCGTCGGAATTGTCCGCCGATGCATCATCAGTGGTCTGCGTAATAGTGGTTGGGATGTTCGTTTCAGGCGCTTTCTCGTCGGCCTGTGCATGCTCGGCACTTTTCTCGGCTTGCTTTGAATCATTGTCTACTTCGCGCTTGCGACGCACGAAGATCATGACGATGACCACGACTATCAGGGCGACCAATACCACGGCCATGATAATGATGCTCACGATGCTCACTTTTGATGTGGTAGAAGTGCTTTTCGCGCTGCGCACCGCTTCCATCATGTCGATGGCGGATTGAGACCAGTTCGGATCTTGCCCGCTTTTCTGCTCAAGCAGAGGCTTGCTTGCGGCTTCCGACAGTTGGTCGACCGTGCTTTGGCGGCGAAGCCATTCATCGGAGTTCGGTGAGACGACGACCACCAAATTGCCGTCGTGCGAGGCAACGGCCAGCATCACGGTGTTGGCGGCCGGATTGAGGGATTCAAGAAGGTTCGCCGCCCATTTTTCGGGTTGTTCCTTTGTGTTGAACGATTCGAGGTACAGCAATCGTACGGTGACGCCGGTGTCTTGCTTCGTTGTGTTGATGGCGTCGATCACCTTCGTCAGATTGTCTCCGAGCAGATTCTGGGGATCGGTGATGTATTGGCTGCTGTCGAGTTGCGCCTCGGTTTCCTCCTCCTGCGCATCCGTGCTCGACTGGCTCGACTGACTTGTTGATGCGGATGGCGAAGGGCTTTCGTCGGCCAGAGCCTGCAACGGCATCATGCATGCAAGCGCCACCGTCAGCACGAAAGCAAGAACCACGGCGATGATGCGGTTATCCACAGTGTGCCTGTTATGCAGAGTTCCTCCGACCACAAGTCGTGATTGTGCTTTCCATTCGCTTCGCTTTGTCATAGATTCCACATTAGCGGGAGAGCATCACGTTTTCTCGTCATTTAGACATCAATGAACAGATATCCATCCGTTCCACACAGCAAAGGAGCAATAATGTCACAGTTTCAAGTGGATTCCGAACGAATCAGTGCCTCAAGTGCGGCCGTCTGCTCGTCGATCGGCGCCATTCGCGACGCGGTGAATGGCATGTATGCCAATCTCAATGCGTTGCAGGAGGCATGGCGTGGTTCCGCAGCGACGCAGTTCAATGCGGTGGCTGCGCAATGGAGGAATGCCCAGCAACAGATGGAGCAGTCGTTGGAGGCCATGCAACACGCTTTGACGCAGGCTTCGACGTTGTATGCCGACGCAGAAATGCAGGCTTCGAGGTTGTTCACTGCATCATAGGCAGTTCCTGCCCGAATCGGCCATCAAAAAGGAATGTGGTGGGATCCTCACATCAAGGATCCCACCACATTCCGTATGAGAGCTTGTACCGGTGTGACTGGCGTCTAACGCCTATCGATCACACGTCAGAGGCTCAGTAGCCCATGTCTTGGCCTGCAGCCGGAGCCGGGGTCGGCTCAGGCTTGTTAGCCACGACGGCTTCGGTCGTCAGGAACAGGCCGGCGATGGAGGCTGCGTTCTGCAATGCGGAACGAGTCACCTTAACCGGGTCGGTGACGCCTGCGGCCATCAGATCTTCATAGGTGTCGGTTGCAGCGTTGAAGCCTTCGCCCTCAGGCAGCGAACGCACCTTGTCGATCACCACGTCACCGGAAAGTCCAGCGTTGTCGGCGATCTGCTTGATCGGGGCTTCGATGCCGGAGAACACGATCGCGGCACCGGTGGCCTCGTCGCCCTCAAGCTTGAAGTCCTTCTGAACCTTCTCGGCAGCCTGCACCAAAGCGACGCCGCCGCCTGGAACCAGGCCTTCCTCGATGGCAGCCTTGGCGTTGCGCACTGCATCTTCGATGCGGTGCTTGCGTTCCTTGGCCTCAACTTCGGTTGCGGCGCCGACCTTGATCACGGCAACGCCACCGGCGAGCTTTGCGAGGCGTTCCTGCAGCTTCTCGCGATCGTAGTCGGAATCGGTCTTCTCGATTTCGGCGCGAATCTGAGCCACGCGAGCGGCAACGTCTTCCTTGGAGCCGCCACCGGAGACGATCGTCGTCTCGTCCTTGGAGACGATGACCTTCTTGGCGGTGCCAAACACCGACAGGTCGATGGAGTCGAGCTTCAGGCCGAGGTCTTCCGACACAACCTGGCCGCCGGTCAGAATGGCCATATCCTGCAGCATGGCCTTGCGGCGATCGCCGAAGCCCGGAGCCTTGACTGCGCAAGACTTGAACGTGCCACGAATGTTGTTGAGAATGAGCGTCGGCAGTGCTTCGCCGTCGACATCTTCAGCGACGATCAGCAGCGGCTTGCCGGTCTTCATCACGAGTTCTGCGATATGCACCACATCTTGCTGCGAGGAGACCTTGCTCGAGGTGAGCAGGATGTATGGGTCGTCAAGCACAGCGGTCTGATCTTCTGCATTCGTCACGAAATACGGGGAAATATAGCCCTTGTCGAAGCGCATGCCTTCGGTGAAGTCCAGATCGAGGCCGAAGCGGTTGTTGTCTTCAACGGTGACCACGCCGTCCTGACCAACCTTATCGAGAGCCTCTGCGATCTTCTCGCCGACTTCCGGATCGCCTGCCGAGATCGTTGCCGTGGCAGCGATCTGATCCTTGGTTTCCACAGGCTTTGCGGAAGAAACGAGTTCCTTAACCAGCGCGTCCGAAGCCTTCTCGATGCCGCGGCGCAGCGCGATCGGGTTCGAACCGGCAACGACGTTCCTCAGACCTTCATGAACGAGGGACTGTGCCAGAACGGTTGCGGTGGTGGTGCCGTCGCCTGCGACGTCATCAGTGCGCTTGGCGACTTCCTTGACCAGCTCGGCGCCGATGCGCTCGAACGGATCTTCCAAATCGATTTCCTTGGCGATCGACACGCCATCGTTGGTGATGGTCGGTGCGCCATAGGTCTTGTCGAGCACCACGTTGCGGCCCTTAGGACCGAGCGTCACCTTGACGGTGTCTGCCAGCTTATCCAAGCCGGCGAGCATGCCCTGACGAGCTTCCTCATCGTATTCAATGATCTTTGCCATTGTACCTCCACGCAAATTCATGCTTACCCACTTGAGGTGCACGGCCAGCAGGCGTCAGCTCCAGCTCGCCGATATCTCAAGTGCTACGTGGCAGATTAGCACTCTCGGTGGTCGAGTGCCAACTCCGGCATGACGGTTTTGCGCTATAGGCTAGATGCGGCGAAAACGGGAATAACTCACGAACGCTTTATTTTCACCACTTTCGTGGCCAATTCACCCTTCTCGGTGGTTTTGCTTTCGAACTCGACGGTGTCCACCTTGACGCAGTGCTTTGAACCCTTCTGCTTCGATGGCGGAATAATGGACGAACACGTCCGGACCGCCTTCCTCGGGTTCGATGAACCCATATCCGCGTCCGACGTTGAAAAACTTGACTGTTCCCCTTGGCATAACCCTCGTTTCTTCTCTCGTAAAAACCAATGCGGTAACAGCGACCTGGAGGGAACGCATCGCAAACTTCCCCGATTTTGCGGCTCCATATCACCTTACGGCTCATAATAGTATGTAGTACCCCCCCCCGGCGTTTTCAAGGGTTTCGGATTCTCTTGCGAACCACCACAATGTGCTGATATAGCTGCTTATTCCTCGAGCTGATTCTCGATATCAAATGTTTCAACAGCCTGTTCCCGCTGTTGCACGGCACTGTTTGCGCACAGTGCAGGTTGCCGTATGCAGAAATCTCGCAGTCAACAAGAAAACCTAAGATAATCAACGTAAAGCGAAGGGCCAGTCGATAGTATCGACTGGCCCTTCGCTGCAACAATGAGATGCGTTGATATGCATTCAGCTCATAAGAACGACGGCGACTGGAACCGAGATTCCGGTGGCTTTCACCACGGAGCTGATATTCAATGTCTGCGCGACCTGCTGTGCTGTGGCAAGATCGGCGTCGTTTTGATACCACACGACACTTTGTGCGGGCAACTGCATGTTGTTCGGGTTGCTCGCGGCGACATTCGTGAATCCGGCGCTCTGCAGCCTCTGCGCCTCCTGCGCGGCATAGCCGGTGGTCGACGTGCCGTTGATCACACTGATCGAGGTATTGAGATTGACCGTGGACGTGTCTTGCGTGGATTCGGATGCGCTCGCGGATTGCGACGGACTCGCCGAACTTTCGCTCGGCGTGGACGACGCGCTTTGCGAAGCCGACGTGCTTGCCGACGACGAAGACGATGACGCCGATGCCGAAGTCGACGTGCTTGCTGAAGTGGTGGCCGACGCCGACTGAGACGCGTTCCTCTTGAACAGGTTCGCCGCCTCGCCGGAATACACGCCCCAGAACAGCACGCCAACCAAAGCCGCGATAACAATGACTATGAGATATGGCATGAGTCGCACCGCCCATGAGCGACGTCCGTTGTGCACGCCGACCGGACCGCTCGGCGGATTGTCAAAGGAATCCTTCGGATAGGATTCGTATTTCTGGTCGTCGTTACGCGCCATGCTCATCCCTTCACCAACTAACACCGAATAATCAACTGGCTTTTATAGTACCAAGATGGGGCTAAATCCGGCAGCTTAGACGCTGGGCACGCTACAGTATGGATATGACCCAAGTGCACATCAAACCTTTGGAAGAGCTCATGGACCCGGGTTGGGCGCAGGCTTTGCGACCCGTGGAACCCCAGATCCGTCACATGGGAAGGATTCTGAGGGACCGCATCGAGCATGGCGAGCGCATCGCCCCCGCCAGCAAGAACATTCTGCGAGCCTTCACCATCCCGTTCGATTCGATCAAAGTGCTGATCGTCGGGCAGGATCCATACCCGACTCCCGGGTACGCCGTTGGATTAAGCTTCTCGGTCGCCCCGAACGTCAGGCCGTTGCCGAAAAGCCTCATCAACATCTACAAGGAGCTTGAAGACGATCTGCATATCGCGTCTCCCATCAACGGTGATCTGACCCCGTGGACGCACCGTGGCGTGGAACTGCTCAACAGATGCTTGACCGTGCAGATCGGAAGGCCGAACAGCCATCAGAACCTTGGTTGGGAAGCCGTGACGGATTGTGCGGTCAAGGCGTTGAACGCCAGAACCGACGAGAACGGCAGGCCAAAGCCACTTGTGGCTATTCTCTGGGGGCGTAACGCTCAAACATTGGAACCGTTGTTGACCAATGCGGCGATCATCAAATCACCGCATCCGAGTCCTCTTTCAGCTTCTCGTGGATTTTTCGGCTCGCATCCGTTCTCCAGAGCCAACGCCGCGCTTGAATCGATGGGTGCGCAGCCCATCGACTGGTCATTGCCATCCGTATCGGGTACAGGTGGAGAAAGCGTGAATTGACGCTTTTCATGCGCCTGTGTCACTACTATTGATCAACTGAACATCAAATAACTGCAGTAACCAACCAATCCTAGGTGGTATTTTTCATGACTTTCTTCCCTCCACAACCCACTGCGTCCCCTATCCCCTCCCCTGTGGGTGCCAGCACTTTGCCAGCGCAGCTTTCGAAAGCCGATGCCGCGCGAGCGCAGGAGCTGGTTGGGCGCATCCGTTCACGTTTCGCGCAGACCCTTGTCGGTCAGAGCAATCTTCGCGAATCGTTGATCACCACGATGGTCGCGGGAGGCCATATTCTCATCGAATCCGTTCCGGGCCTCGCTAAGACGACCGCCGCACAGACGCTGGCCACATCCGTTTCAGGTACGTTCAAGCGCGTGCAGTGCACGCCGGATCTGATGCCTTCCGACTTGGTTGGAACGCAGGTGTTCGACTTCTCCACACAACGTTTTTCCACGCAGATCGGCCCGATCCACGCGAACTTCGTGTTGCTCGACGAGATCAACCGCGCAAACGCGAAAACGCAGTCCGCAATGCTTGAAGCGATGGCGGAAGGTGCCACGACGATCGGCGGTCAGCGCATCACATTGCCGAAACCGTTCATGGTGATCGCAACGCAGAATCCCATCGAAGAAGAGGGCACGTTCAATCTTCCGGAAGCGCAGATGGATCGTTTCATGATGAAGGCGGTCATGACGTATCCGAGTGCGCAGGAGGAGCAAGACATGCTGCAGCTGCTGGTGAACAGGGGTTCCGATGCGTTGGATCCGACGAAACTGGCCGCCGATGTCGTGTCCATTCAAGATGTGGATTGGCTGTGCTCCGCGGCGCGGCGCGTGCACGTGTCGGATGCGATCATGCGCTATGCGGTCGCGTTGTCTGACACTTCTCGCGGCGCAGGCCCCAAGCCGATTCAAGGACTTTCTTCGCTCGTCCGCCTCGGCGCCTCTCCTCGCGCCTCGATCGCCTTGATCCGCATCGGGCAGGCCGCGGCGTTGATGGCTGGCCGTGACTATGTGATCCCCGAAGACGTCAAGGGATTTGCCCACGAAGTGTTCCGTCACCGCATTCTGTTGACATTCGAAGCGCTGGCAGATGGCGTGACCAGTGACCAGATCGTAGACCAGATCGTTCAGGTGGTTCCGGTTCCATGAGTTCCTCTCCGACTTCCGCCCACGACTCGGTTCGACGCAAGATCGAGAAAATGGGCACGTCGCTGTCGTTGCCAACGGTGCGTAAAGCTCTGGGCATCCTCGAGGGCGAGCATTCCTCGCAACGCCGCGGCGGTAACGATGATCTGCTTGACATTCGACCATATGAGGTTGGCGACGAGGCTCGTCAGATCGACTGGAAGATCAGCGCGAAGAACGGTCGTGCGATGATCGCCCAACGCGAGCGCCTGTCGAGCGCGCACGTCTATCTGTTGCTTGATGCCGGCATGCAGATGAGCGAGGTGTGCGCTTCCGATGAACGTGCATATCAGATCGCGGCGAATGCTTTGTGCATGTTCGCTGCCTTGAGCTTGCGCCGCAGTGATGACATCTCGCTGGTGTTCGGTGACTCCGATCGCATCACGCGAGTGCCGTTCCATGGCGGGCTCGCCCAGTTTGAGATCACGCTTGACAAAGCGCTTGACCGAGATTGGGATGCGCCGCGCAATATTTCCGCGTTGCTGGACTATGCGTCGGGTTTGCGCGACCGCAATGCCTTGATCGTGCTGGCCACTGATGATCACGCGCTGAACGGCACGCACTTGCCGGCGATCAGGCGCATCGCGCAGACGCATCCTCTGGTGCTCATCGATGTGAAGACGATCAATCCGTTCGACTACCAGCCGATCGCTTCCCGCCCGAAGGCAAAGATCGTCGACGGCATGTCGGGCAGACGTGTTCCCGCGTTCCTTCGCAATGCGGCATCGGCTCAGGAGATCGACACTCATCGAGCATATGCGTTGCAGGCGCTTGAACGTGAACTCACCCGTTGCGGATCGCGCATGATCCATGCCGATTCGAGCGAGGGAATGTTCCACGCTTTCGTACGCCTGCTGTCGGCCGGCCATGTTTCCGAATCGCTCTCGTACCTCAAAGGAATGCCAATACAGCAATGATTCTGGCAATAGACACAACAGATCTTCATCCGCAGGAAGCTTTGCAGATCGCTCAGCCGTTGTGGGTCACGCTTGCCTGCGCACTCGTGCTCGCCGTGGCGCTTGGCGTCGCCTGCATCATGCTTTCCGGCAGAAAACGTGCCAAACAGGTGCAGCATGACGATGAGGAACAGCATGCTCTGCCGAATTCCACGGATGGTTGGATCGCCCGCGTCAACGAGGTGGCCGGCCAATACGATTCCGGCAAACTTTCTCGTGATGATGCGTTCACGGCATTGGCTGCGATAGCCCGCAGCTATGCGTCGCATATGTCGGGCAGGGCACTCGCTTCGAACACGCTTGTCGATCTGCGGCGTCAACCCCGCACAGGGCATGCGCAGAACTGGGATCTGCTACGCCAAACGGTGGCGGCATTGTATCCCCCGGAATTCGCGAACGAAGATCACCCCGCTGCTCGCGATGTGAGCGTGCGGCAAGCTTCCGACTGGGTGATCACATTGATTGAAAGGTGGAAATGATGCTGCGCTGGCAATGGCCCTGGGCCATCTTGATCGCCGCACTGGCGTCGGCCATCTGCATTCTGATCATCGCTTGGGTGTCGAAACGAAGGAACTCGCGCCAAGACCAGGTCACTGTGTATAACATCGAGGATGATCTGCACACCGAGCATGCGCAAGCCGCGCTGAAATTCTGGCGAATCGCGAACCGGGTGGCCGTCGGCATGCTCATGATCGCATTGGTGCTCGCCTGCGTTCTGGTGGGCAGGCCAGCTCACGTAGACGCGCAGGACGAACGTTCATCGAACCGCGATATTGTGCTGTGCCTCGACGTCTCCGGCTCCACGCTCCCCTACGATCATCAGGTGATCACCACGTATCTTGACCTGCTTCAGCATTTCAAGGGCGAACGAATTGGTCTGAGCATCTTCAACTCGTCGTCGCGCACCGTGTTCCCGTTGACCGATGATTATTCGATGGTCACCGAACAGCTGACGAAGGCGAATGAGTTGCTCAAAGGCGTGCAGACGCAAGATGACATCGACAAATGAGTGACTCGCAATACCAGCAGATTGCCGACTGGCTGGAAGGTACGCAGAATCGCAAGAATGCCACATCGCTCATTGGCGACGGATTGGTAGGCTGCGCCGCCATGCTCCCCGGTTTCACCTATTCGAAGGCAGACACGAGTCAGGCACGTAATCGTCAGGCGTCCATTGTGCTTGCCACCGACAACGTGGTGTCGGGCTCTCCCACATATTCGTTGCAACAGGCGCTTGATCTGACCTCTCAGGCCGGCATCACCGTCGACGGACTGTATTCCGGACCGAAGGAGTCGGAGCAGGATGAGGCGACCAAGCAGATGGAGCAGCTGATCGAACAGCATGGCGGCTTGTTCCTCGTGCAATCCGACAGTTCGTCGATCGACGAGCTTGTTCGTGAGATCGATGGCCGCCAGTCGCATGAGGCCGACGAGCAGTCGCAGACGGCGTTGAGTGACGCTCCGGGCTGGTGGACGTTGGCGATTGCCGTGCTGGTGATGGTGTGGCTCGTATTGGCATGGAGGTTGAAGCGATGAATGGCGTGAGCTTCGTTCCCGCTCTGGGCTGGATCGCCGGTTCGGTGATCGCCGTGCTGATGGTTGCGTTCGCGGTTGTCGGCATCGTGCTGCATGTGCGCCGTGGTGCCGATGGCAGTGATGAAACGTTGGGGTCGTGCATTCGGCGTACGGCGATCTGCTTGGTCGTCGCATTGATGGCGCTCACTCCCAGTGTCGTCACGAAAACGACGAGCAGGGTGACCAGTGCAACCGATGTCGTGATCGTTTCCGATATCACCGGTTCGATGGGCGTTGAAGACGCACACTATGGTTCCGAGCAGCAGATCTCCCGACTCGATGCGGCGAAACTTGCCATAACCGACATCGTCAACGCCTACCCGAATTCGAGTTTTGCGGCGTTGAGCACGGGCGCGTCGGCCGCCGTTGACGTTCCGCTCACACCCGACACTGGTGCGGTGCGCAATTGGGCTGACTCGCTGCACACTGAGAATTCATCGAATTCCGCGGGTTCTTCGCTTGACGTGGTGATCGACCCGTTGCTGCGCACACTGAAGTCGATACGTGACGCACACCCCGATGACAGGATCGTGCTGTATATGGTCACCGATGGGGAGCAGACCGTGTCGAATACTCGACGCACGTTCTCGTCGTTGCGTCACTACATCAACGATGCGTGCGTGATAGGCGTCGGCTCCACCACAGGAGGCAAGGTTCCTTCATCTACTGCCGGGCAGTGGGTGATCGACCCATCCACCGGCCAGCCGGGTGTCTCGATCATGGATGAGGGGCAGATCAAGGCGCTCGCCGATGAGCTCGGCGGTACTGCTCTCATCACGTCGTCGACGAGCACTGTTGCGAATGCGCAGATCACGAAGCAGGCGCAGCAATGGCGCGAAAGCGACACGCAGAAGGAACGCACACGAGTCAACCCAGTTGTCTGGCCGCTGGCGATTCTTCTCGTTGTGCTGCTCGCTTGGGAAGCAGGTGCATGGGTGGCGATGTCAAGGAGGCTGCTATGAGCAAGCGCACACGATCTGAACAGACGTCGACTCCGGCGCAAACGCGCAAACGCGCACCATTGGCAGTGCGCATCATCATCGGCGTGCTTGCCGTTCTCTCACTCGCCGTCGCAGTTCTCGCGGGCATCAATATCGCGGCGCAACGTCAGTATGATGCCGCTACCCAAGCATTGCAGGAGAATATTGCGAAGGCAAGCAAGGATGACGCAGACTTCAAGAAGTTGCTGAGTTCGCAACGCTCCGTGAACGAGCAGTTCGCGAAGGTGAGCGCGCAGTCGCATATTCTGCTGCCGCAGATCAATGAGGCCGTGGATCATAACGCGCAGGTATCGTCTCAGTTGACGTCGAAGTTGCAAGATCAGATCGATAGCACGCAAGCGCAACAGAACAGTGACGATACCACCGAGCAGCAGCCGAAATCGTTGTCGTCGCTCAGCGACGAGCAACGTCAGCAGGTCGAGGATATGCTCAAAAGCAACGAGGAGCTTGGCAAAGACCAAGAGTCCTCGTCTGCCAATGATCAGAATAATTCGACCGACACGAAGCAGCAGTCATCTTCGTCGGTTAAACCTTGGTAGTCAAGCCTGCTTGGTGGTTGTGGTTTGTTGACGCAGTTACTTGATTAACTGCGTCAACAAACCACAATCACGCGTTCCGCTGGATTTTCCCGCTGCACTACGTTGCAATGGGAATCATGAATACTACATATGGTTTCTCGAATGCCGCACAGTGCATATGCGTGAGGAATGCACGCGAATGCGCTGGATCGTTGTCCCCACTCACCCGAACGACGCACACCGTGCTCGATCAGCTTCGCCAGGCTGGTGCGCTTACCGTCACCGGGTGGGCCGGCACTGCGGCGCAATTGTTTCATGACCGGCTCTCAGAGCTATCAACTGATTCCGTGGCATGCGCGGACTGCGTGAATACCGTGTCGACGACACTTGCAGCCAGTGAGGTGATGTCACCATGACGAAGATGGTGAAAAGCTCACTGTATGGCGGTGCCTCATATTCAACTGCCACCATTGAAGAAGTGCAACGAATCTGCACGTATCTCACTGACTGTGCGTCATCTTTGCGGGCACAGGCGACCAGCTGGCTCAACTCGGTTATGCGTATTGTCACGCTGTCGAACTCCACGACGAGCTGGTGTGCGAAAACGGCTGGCTCAGTCGGCGGTCTGGGTGTTTCCGGCTCAGGCTTGGGGCCCAATCAGCAGATGCATTGCTCATTGGATTATTCGGCTCTTCGCGCGAGCTGCGAACATGCGGGAGCACAGTTGAACAATGCGGCGCAACGTTGCCAAACGCTCTGTGACATGCTCTCCCGCGCCTATAGCATCTATGCGGATGCTGAGATTCGTAGCCGTCAGGTGACGAATGAAGCAGTGCAACTGGCGACCAGACTCGCACCCATGACCGTTGCCAAACTGACGTTCGCGCAGGCTCTTGGCGGTTGGGTGTATGGCATCGTCACCGAAGGTAATTTCGGAGCGGCCCATGCGTTGAATGCGATCTCCTGGCAGCAGGAGGGTCTGATGCGCGGCGTGGGCTCATTGGTTGCTCCGAGCTCCGACGCGCTCGGCGGCGCTTCCGTCGCACAGGGCGCAAGCGTCGTCGGCTCATTGGGGGCTGGCGTGATGAACCTCGTGCAGGGCAACCAAGTGTCGGTTCAGCGTGTGGAACCGGCCGCTGCAACCGTCACCGCCGCGCATGGGACCGCGGATGCCATAGCGAATCTTCGTGCTCTTTCGGGGGCGAACGCCAATGCCGGCGACTATGCCACGATCGCCATCTCGCAATACGTCGATGCCGATGGCCAACGTTCATGGCTGGTGACGATTCCCGGCACTGATGGGCATGGTGATTCTCCACTGGGTTGGGAGCAGAACGTCGAACTCATGAGTTCGCAGAGTGTGCAACGACGCAATGCCGACAGTGCCCGCATGGTCGTGGAGGCCATGAGGCAAGCGGGTGTTGGGGCTGAAGACAACGTTGCGGTGATAGGTCATTCACAAGGCGGGATCGTCGCGGCGACATTGGCGAGTGATTATGCCGACGAGTTTCGTTTCGAACACATCGTGACGGCCGGCTCCCCCATTGCCAATCACCCGATCGGCGAGAACACATGGGTGACGAGCGTTGAAATGGAAGATGAACTGGTAGCGGCATTGGATGGCGACGTGAATCCACGCAATGAGCAGTGGCTCACCATTCGCGCCCAAGTGGTCAATGTGCCGTCTGATGATTCTGCGGATGTATCGTCGATGACCTGTGTGGACGATGCTCATCAGGGCAAATACGAATTAACGCATGACCTCGCCTACCATCAGGCGGCCTACGAGAACGCTGCGCAACTAGGCTCGCCCGCACTACAGGCGCACGACGAGCACTTCCAATCGGCGATTCGCGGCGACTATGCCGGCACCACGTATTGGCAGGGTCGCATGAGCCATGCCTGGCAAGACGGATCCACGACGAATGGCGATGCAACGCCGTAGCGTCAGGGCTTGCGGTTGAACAATGTGGACATGCCCTGCGGTGTTTCATGGGTCTGGGATAGTGTGAAGCTATGAACCTTTCTGAGATTTCACCAGCCATTGCCCTCACCCCTCTTGATGGACGCTATCACGCGCAGACCGCCGCCTTGGTGGACTATCTGAGCGAACCGGCGTTGAACCGCGAACGCATGCGCGTCGAAGTCGAGTGGATGATTCTGCTCGCCAACGGTTTCGCAGGCAATGATTGGCAGCCGATCGTCACCGGCGTCAAGCCGTTGACCGAGCAGGAGCAGGCCTTCCTGCGCTCCATCCCCGAAGAATTCGGTGCCGAGGGCATCGCCCGCCATGCCGCGCATGAAGCGGTGACGCATCACGACGTGAAAGCCGTTGAATACTACATCGACGACTATCTCGACACCGCCGAGCAGGTGCTAGGCGCACCTACACAGCTGACCGATCTCAAGACGTTGGTGCACTTCGCCTGCACCAGTGAAGACATCAACAATCTTTCCATCGCCCGCTGCGTGAAGAACGCCATCGAACACGTGTGGCTTCCAGATGCCGAAGCGATCGTCGAGTTGCTGGCCGCCCGCGCCGACGAGTTCAAAGACATGCCGTTGCTGTCGCTGACCCATGGGCAGCCGGCCACACCTACGACGCTCGGCAAGGAGCTTGCCGTCTACGTGTATAGGCTCAACCGTCAGCTCAACCACGTGCGTTCGCAGGAGTATCTGGGCAAGATCAACGGTGCCACCGGCACGTTCGGCGCGCATGTGGCCGCTCTTCCCAATGTGGATTGGATCGCCGTTTCACGCGAATTCGTCGAGAATCGCATGGGCTTGACGTGGAATCCGTTGACGACCCAGATCGAATCTCATGATTGGCAGGCGGAACTCTTCGACACGATTTCGCATGCGAACCGCATCATGCACAATCTGTGCGTTGACACGTGGATGTATATCTCGCGTGGCGTGTTCGCTCAGGTGCCGGTCAAGGGTGCAACCGGTTCTTCGACGATGCCGCATAAGGTCAATCCGATTCGTTTCGAGAATGCGGAAGCGAATTTCGAGATTTCCTGCTCGCTGCTCGACACGTTGGCCACGACTCTCGTGGAATCGCGTTGGCAGCGTGATCTGACGGATTCGACGACCCAGCGCAACATCGGTTCGGCATTGGGCTACTCCGTGCTGGCGCTCAGCAACCTGCTGGGCGGCCTGAAGTCGATTCACCCGAATGCGCAGGTCATGCAGCGTGAGCTCGATGAGAACTGGGAGGTGCTCGGCGAGCCCATTCAAACCGCGATGCGCGCACAGGAACTGGCGGGACGCCCAGGCATGGAACGCCCTTACGAGAAAGTGAAGGAGCTGATGCGCGGGCATTCGATTTCGAAAGACGATGTCGAGCGTTTCATCGATTCGCTTGATTTCGATGAGGCGACAGCGGCTCGTCTCAAAGCGTTGACTCCGAGCACCTACGTCGGGTTGGCGTCGACGCTTGTGAAATACGACCAGCAGTGAAGCCTACGCGTTCAGATCATCACGTAGAATAGTCGTGTATTGTGCGATGCTCATGCCAAGGGCGCAGCGCCTGCGGCATGAGCATCTTTCGTATGCGAAGGATTGTCATGACATCGTCCACCCCACCGGAAGATCGGCATTCGGCCGCGGAGGCCTCTACCGACCACCGCGACGAGCACACGATCACCACCCAGGAGCAGAATCCTGATGTGAGGATCAACGACCGGCTCTCACCGCATGCGCTGGCCGATAGGTTCCCCAACGTGCAGGTCACCGATGTGGCGCCGAAACGCAATCGTGTGACCAGTGACCTGTTCCATGCACTGGCCGCATTGATCAGCGGTGTGCTGGTGATTCTGATCGCCTTGTATCTGCGTGGCTTGACCACCGGCGTCGAGAACGACGCGCATTCGGCATCGCAGGCCTTCGACTGGCTGGTAGATTTGCCGTCGTCGTTGCTGCAGCAGATCATCGTGCTCTGCATTGTGGTAGGCGTGCTCATCCAGTTGATTCTCAACCGTGAGTGGATGCAGTCGGCGTGCACGGTCGGAGCTCTGCTCTTGGGCTTCCTCGCCTGTTGGGGTGTGTCTGCGCTGATCTCGTACCACAGCACGGCAATACTGGTGAACACATTGCTGTCGAACGGCACCCGACTGGGAGCCTCCCTCCTACCCGATTTCTATGCGGCCATCGCAGCGTTCCTCACGATGGCGGGGCCGCGTGACACCAGATCGTCGGTGAAGTGGAGCTGGAACGCGCTGTTGATCGGTGCCGCCATCTTCATCATCACGTCATGGAGTTCACTACCCGGCGTGATCGTCGCCATCTGCATCGGCCGCGTTGTGGGTCTCATCATGCGTTTCGCCGTCGGCACGAAGAACTCCGGCGCGTGGGGATATCAGATCGTGCAGGCGCTCAGTTCCATTGGCTTGCATCCGGCTTCTCTTACGCGTCGCGACGAGCAGGCCGACCATATGCCCGTGCTCGACGACGATCTGACGGCTCATTCAAGGTTGTACGATCTGACTGATGAGGCCGGTTGCCACTATGTTGTGTCGGTTCTCGACAACCAAGTGCAGATCTCGGGGTATTTCACCCAGCTCTGGCAGCTCATCAGGCTCAACGGCGTTGCCGTGCGGCATGACCGATCCGCGGTGAGCGCCACGCATCATCATTATTCGATGCTGCTCGGTTTGCACGATATTCATCTCACCAGTGTGCACCCGTATGGCGTGTGCGACTATGGCGAGTCTTCGATTCTGGTGTTCGAACGCCATTCCGGTGTCGAACAGGTCGATGTGAGCAAACTGAGTGATGATCAGGCTCTTTCGCTGATGAACTACCTGCTTCGTGCACACCAGCGCGGCTATACGCACCGGCAGATCACTCTTGACACAATCGCCCGCACCGCCTCCGGAGATATGTATATCGCCGGCTGGCAGAACGGTGACTACGCTTCCGGCACATCGAACATCGTCATCGACAAAGTGCAACTGCTCACATTGTTCGCCGCGAAGCTCGGCGTCGATCGCACCGTCGAGCTCGCACGCCGCGCCTGGGGCGATGACCTGCTCATCTCGCTGATTCCGTTCGTGCAGAAGGCGGCTTTGCCTACTGCAACCAGGCAGATGGAGGGATGGGACAAGCATCTGGTGGAACAGCTGCGTCAGGCGTTGAACGCGTTGGCTCCCGAAGAGGTGAGCGAAACGATGGAGCAGGTGACGCTCACCCGATTCAATGCACGCTCGTTCTTCGGTTTGGTGCTGCTCATCGTCGCCGTCTACGTGGTGCTCACGCAGATGCGACCGGACGAGATGATCGCGGCGGTCAAACAGGCGAATCTGTGGTGGGCGCTTGTCTGCTTCGCGTTCGGGTTCCTCGCCTGGGTCGGCTCGGCGTTGGCGTTGGGTGCGTTCATGGACAGCGACAAGCGTTCGCCTTTCGGCTTGCTGTGCTCGCAGATCGCCGCCGGATTCACCGCCGTGTCGATGCCAGCTGGCATTGGACCCGCGTTTGTGAACCTGCAGTATCTGCGCAAGAATGGGTACCGCAACACGACAGCCACGGCTATCATGAGTGCCGTGCTCGCCGTGCAAGCGGTGGTCACTGTGCTGTTGCTGTTGCTGATCGGCATTTTCACCGGACGCAACACACTTTCGGGCATGATTCCAACGAACACGCTGATTCTGGTGATCGCGGCGGTTGCGCTGGCGGTCAGCATACTCATGGCGATTCCCTCCGTACGGCGCAAACTCACCGACAAGTATCTGCCTCTGGTGAAGTCGTATGCGCGTTCGTTGCTGGAGACGCTGACGCAGCCGCGCAAACTGTTCGGCAGCATCACCGGCTCGTTGATTCTCAACCTGTCTACCGGCTTCGGATTCTGGGCAGCATTGCTCGCATTCGGCTTCAACATGAATCCGATCGAGACGACGTTCATCTTCCTGCTCGCCAATACGCTGGGTTCCGCAGTGCCTACGCCTGGCGGTCTCGGCGCGGTCGAAGCTGCGCTGTCCGTCGCTTTCTCGGCAGTCGGCGTGCCCGCTGCGTTGGCGCTTTCCGCCACACTGCTCTACCGCATCGTCTTCTACTGGATTCGTATTCCGCTCGGCGCACTCGCTATGAAGTGGCTGGATAAGCACAATTTGATCTAATTTGTTAGGTTTTGTTAGATTTTGTGTCAACTCCGTAGCCGAATGCGAAAAAAGATGATAAATCGTTGAAAATCAGCGGTTTTGACCGAATCTTGAGGTAAGATTCATATGAACATGTGGTTATCCGCAATGAGGATTACCCCTGACAAAGAAGGACGCTTCTATGGCATACAATAAGTCTGATCTCGTTGCAAAGATCTCTCAGAAGTCCGGTCTGACCAAGGCTCAGGCTGAGGCTGCTGTCAACGCATTCCGCGACGTCTTCATCGAAGCAATGAAGAACGGCGAAGGCATCAAGCTCACCGGTCTGCTCTCTGCAGAGCGCGTGAAGCGTGCTGCTCGCACCGGTCGTAATCCTCGCACTGGCGAGACCATCGAGATCCCGGCAACCTACGGCGTTCGCATCTCGGCTGGCTCCCTGCTGAAGAAGGCTGTCAGCGAGTGATTTAACCCGCGAAACAGAAATCCCGACCAATGCTGGTCGGGATTTTTATTGCTGTATCTGCGATTTGCCGCCACTACCATGTTTGCATGTGTCGAACGGAGCATCACACCGGCATATCAACGGAATCGTGTCCACTCAAATGTTCGAGATAGTCCATAATATGCGTGACTTGCTCGTTCGGCACGTCGGAGAACGGGTCAAGCATGGTCGCTTCCATGCGCACCGGTTGCAGTAATCTCAATTGCGTCCAATCACAGTCATACCGAGCATTCGCAGCTTTCGCCTCGCGCACGAACGCGCCACGGAGTTGTGCGCGGGTATGTGCCGGCGGAGTGTGTGTCGCCGTGCTGATCTGCTGATCGGTTGCGAATGTGCGCATGTATCCGTGTGAGCACAGTGAATTGTACAGCTTGCCGTTGGCCACGTCGTGATAGTCCATGTCAAGCTGTTGCAATCGCGCCGGCGCAACCGATCCTCTCTCTTCCAAACGGGTGAAGAACATGCGTTTGGCGGCCCAGTCCACAACATGAGACAACGCTTCGATATTGTTGTCGCCCAGCATGTCAAGCGCCCATTCCCACTGTTCGGCGATCCAAGCGGGGGAACACAGCGGGTCGGTACGTAATGTGAGTTCGACGGCTGTGGCATGTGTGGAGAGGAACTCGTTCGCATGGTCGAGGAACCACCGCTGAATTTCGAGTGCGCTGAGCGTCTTGCCGTTGGCGAGCGCGATATTCGCATATGCGCCATGCTCATTGACGGCGTGATTTGCCGCAATGGGGTCTGCGAGAGCCATTGCACTCAGCTCGGAAAGCGTGTTGTGTCGCGCGGCATCTTCCATAGCGCACAGCACCAGATGTGTGGTGGCGCATTTCATCAGGATGGCCCATTGTGAACGGTTCGAATCGCCTATGATCACGTGGAGTCTGCGAAATTCCTCAGGATTCGCATGCGGTTCGTCACGCGTGTTGACCATCGGGCGTGATCTGGTGGTTGCCGAAGAAACCGTTTCGTCAACGAATGATGCTCGTTGCGTGATGAGCAACCGTTCGCCGTCGAAGCGACCTGCGCCTGTGTAGATCTGCCGTGTGATCAGGAATGGCAGCAATATGTGTTCAATCGCGTCGATGCCGATGAAGCGACGTACCAAATAGTTTTCATGGCAACCGAACGAATGCCCTGCACTGTCTGCGTTGTTCTTGTAGAGGTGAATGGTCGCATTGCTTGTCGCGGGGTTGTTACGGAGCCGCTTCTGTGCGTCCAATGCCATGGTGCGCATGATTCGTTCACCGGCGAGGTCGTTGGTGAGCGCGTCAAACGGGCAGATGGCTTCGGCTGTGGCATATTCCGGATGAGCTCCGACGTCCAGGTAGAGCCTTGCGCCATTGTCGAGGTAGGTGTTCGTCGAACGGGCTTGGCGCACGACCGGCTGGAACATCGTCATGGCCACTTGCCCGGCGTCGACTGGCGTGTAGACGCCGGTGACGCTCACACCGTATTCGGTTTCCAAACCGAATATGCGTGCGAAGTCATCATGATGCATTGATGGTTGCGCCTGTGCATCGAGTCGCGAGCCGCTGTCGTGCAGCTGTGGCATCACTGGCCGCCTTTTTGCACGAAGCTGTTCACGTATTCTTCGGCGTTGGTCTCAAGCACCGTTTCGATGTCGTCGAGAATGGAATCGAGATCGTCGCTTTGCGCCTGTGCCGCCTCGCCCTGCCCCTGTTGGCTTGCAACATGTTCGTCAGATTGCGTGTTTTCTTGGGCCTGCGGTGTGATGCGCTGCGATTCCTGTGGCATATGCTGCTCCTCAAATATCAACTATATCGGCGTTGAGCAGGAGCTGGTTCAGCTCTGCTGATCACCGTTTGAATTGTTGTGGTAGGGCTCCGGGCAATGCGTGTCGAGCAGATATGGGCGCAATTCGTCGATGATTTGCCCGTTTGTGGCGACGAGATCGTTTTCACTGCGCCAGTGAACCAAGTCTCCGTTCCATGTGCTCAACTGGCCTTGCGCCTCCCACAGCACAACCGCCGCCGCGGAGATGGCGGGAACGTCGCGTTCGTGCAAGTGCGGCTCGAAATATGCGTCATATGTGCCGTCAGCGACCTTGCACACGTCCAGTGAAACGGGGCCAATGCGTTTGATGTCGGCTGGCTTTCCTGCAATGCTGCCGACTACGTTCAACGCGTGCTGTGCTTCCTGCGGTATGTATGACATGCCGAAACTCACCACGGAGCCTTCCAGGTGGCTGACGGTGGACGGCATGATCTTCTCGCGCTTCTCCCCTATCGGAGTCTGACGCATGCGAATGGACCCCTGCCCACGTGCGGCGAGATAGGTCAGGTTGAGGGCGGGCGCATGGATGACGCCGAGAATGGGTTGCGCCGAGCCGAACTCGTTGAACTCGAACAGCGAAATGGTCACTGTCCATTCGGCCATGTTGCGTGAATAGTTGATAACGCCATCGATTCCGCCGACACACCAATACCTGTCTCCTGGAGCCCACTCATCGGTGCGGTCTTCCCACCTGCCTTTGAATGGGTCGATGTATGTGAGTCGATTGTAGATGAACTGCGACAGGCGGTCATCCACTTTCAGGCCATTCGAGTAATCTCGCTGCGCCGTGCTCAACACCGTCAGATCCTTTGGCATGAGCTGGTCGTTGAGCGCGTGTTTGCCGGCGTCAGCGGCAATGCGGCTCACCTGAACCGCGAGATCACGTAATCCCATCGACATGACGATTTCCTTCTTTCACAGCTTCGCGTTATACGAAACCTGTCTATAAGCCTAACAAATAATAGTGCACCCACCTGCACTCTCGCCGAAAGTGTTGTTCAATGTGCCTGCTCCGACGTACCACCGAGTGCGGCAATGAGTTCTGCAGCGGTTTGCGCTTCGCTGACTTTTTCCTCGCACTGCTGCTGGTTGAACGCCGTCGGCGAACTCATATCCAACGTCCAACACAACCCGTCGGCATAAGCGATCGTGGTGATGTGCGTCCATGATACTGCACGGATCTGTTCCGGGAATCTTCTGAGCATCGCCGCACGCAGCCACGCGCGCGTGTCATTCGGCGCTGTTCGCGCGGCGTCGGCAATATCGTCGTCAGACACCACTTTCTCAGCGTTGGCGCGCGCTTTCGCGAACACACGCTCATTATCTGGTGCCAGAGATGCCCAGCGTAGCTCCAGCGCGCCGAGTCGCGCATCATCCCAGCCACCGGATTCCGCATGCAGTCTGCGTCTCATTTTCTCCAACAGCTGCCATTTGAGCAGCCATTCGAGTCGTGACGCTTCTCCAGCCATGCTCAATCGCTCGTCATCGTTGGCATGACGCACGGCCGCGACGTCGAGCAGCGCCTGCTGCCACATGGCCATGATGGAGCGGGTCTGCGCATCCGGCCACAATGGTTCGCCCCTCACATCGGTGTCGTATTGTTCGCAGGCGATGTGGTACACGAGTTCGCGGAGCATGATCTGCAGCTGCCATGCCGTCGTTTGGCCGCCGTTCAACAATGCAAGCGGTTGCGACAGGCTCAGGTCATGCGACACCGTGTGCATCGCCTCCACCGGATCAGCCAGCGTGTATTGCGCAAGCATCTGTTCGAGCACCTGCCGTGATTCGCCTTCCTGCTCAGCGCACCACAACAGCAGACTCGTCGTTCCCAATTTCAGCGCGTCGGGGAATTGCAAGCGGTTGGCGTCACCGACGATCACGTGCAGGCGGCGCATGGCTTGCGGCGCATGTGCCTCATCTCGCGTATTGATGATCGGTCTGTCGAACGTGGTCTGCAAGCCGATTTTCATATGCACGTAGTCGGCGCGCTGGCTCAACTGGAAGCCGGCCGTTTCGCTGTGCTCGCCAATGCCGAGACGCCCGGCGCCCGTGTATATCTGCCGACTGACGAAGTGCAGCGTCATGAGTGATGCCAGCAAGTCGAACGGCACGTCGCGCCGCACCTGATAATTCTCATGCGATCCCCACGCAGCGCCTTTGCCGTCGACGTTGTTGCGAAACAGTTCGAACGTGTCGTCACACGCCTCGCTGGCCTCGTGCGCAGCCTGCCGCATCAGCAGGTCACCGGCGAAATCGAATCGCACCGCTTCAAACGGGTCGGTGGTTTCGGGAGCGGAATACTCCGGATGCGCATGATCCACGTACATGCGACCGCCATTGGGGGCGAACGCATTTGTGATGTTGCGTTGCGGCTCGTCGGTGAGCATATCGGGGCGTGCCGCCGCACGTTCGAGCGTGATGCCACGAAGATCTTGAATCGGGCTCTCCTGCCGGTAGTCCCAACGGATATGCCGTGTCTGTGCAAGTCCGGCATGCGCTATGACGTCAAACGACGATTGCACCGGGTTCGCGTTCGACCTGTTGCGAACCGATACGGCGTATTCCGTTTCGGTGCCCATCACTCTGCGTACGCTCATAGTTCTCCAATCGATTGACGTGCTCGCATGTTTATGTTCCTTACGATCATCGACCGCTCATGGTCTCCGGCGGCTACCAAATGTAGTGCACGAATCTCATTCGCCGTTCGCCGGCATATTCAGCGCATTGATGGCGAGCCACTGCGCCGGATCCGTCTCGTTGATCGCCGCACGGTTCTGCTCATATTCGTCGTTCACCGCCTCATGGATCATATTCCGTGTGATGGCGGGAGCGCACCCCTCCTCGATCACCGCTTTGACGGCTTTTGTTTTCGCACGGTCGACGATATTGCGCAGCATGGCGCCGCTCACGATGTCGGCGAGATACACGCCTCTGTCGCCGATCTCTTCATGCAGAACGGCCAGCAAGCGGCTTTCATCGCGATGGAATACGTCGGATGCGAGCGCGTTGACGAGTTCCTGCGCATTGACGTTCTTCTCAAACGGCAGTCCACTGGTCAGATAGTGCCTGATGATGGATTTCGCCTGCGTTTCATCGGGTCTGCCGACGTGAATCTTCACATCGAGGCGTCCCGGGCGCAGCACGGCCGGATCTATCATGTCAACGCGGTTCGAAGCGCCTATCACGATGACGTCATCGAGTTGTTCCACACCGTCGAGCTCCGTCAGGAACTGCGGCACGATCGTCGTTTCCACGTCGGACGACACGCCGGATCCGCGGGTACGCAGCAGCGAGTCCATCTCATCGATGAACACGATGACGGGCCTGCCATCCCCCGCCAACTCTTTCGCCCGTTCGAATATGCGTCGGATGAGCCGTTCGGATTCGCCAACGTATTTGTTGAGCAGTTCAGGGCCTTTGACCGAGAGGAACACACCTTTGCTTGCTCCATCTGCCGCCAACTCATGTGCGATCGCCTTGGCGATCAGCGTCTTTCCATTGCCGGGAGGCCCGTAGAGCAGAACGCCTTTGGGTGCTTTCAGGTCGAAACGGGCGAACAGTTCACGATGTTGGAACGGCAGTTGCACAGCATCGTGGATTTGGGCTATCTGCTCATCCAACCCGCCGATGTCGTTGAAGGTCACGTCAGGGGTTTCCTCCAGCAGCAGGTCATCATCGTGTTCCTGCGCCAACACCGCGAGCGCATAGGTGCCTGAAGGATCGATGATGAGACGGTCGTCTACGTCGATGGAAGTGTTGGCAAGCGTGCTCGCACGCAGCACAACGCTGCGGTTACCGCTTGCATCACCGACGATGAGACGCCCATCGTCCAGCACCTCACTCACTTGCCTCATCTGGCCATGATTCACCGTGGCATGAGAGTCGACGAGCACCATATTGCCGTCGAGCAACACGCTCTGCCCTGCTTGCAACCGTGCGGGATTGACGGTGGACGATATCGCTACGATCTGACGGCGGTGCCCGTTGACGATCTCCGCACTGGCATGCCTCACACCGTGTTCATCGGTGAAGCACCGTTCCACCCGCACCATCGTCGCCACAGTTAACGGCGGGTTCGTGAACTGTTCCAGCTGGCTTTTCGCTTTCTTCAGCTCTTCGCTGGCCCTCGTCAATGCTTGCGCCAGCGCATGATTGCGTTGCTGCAGCCTGTCGTTCATCGCGGCGAGTTCGTCCATGGATGCGTCGGTGGGTGTCTCGCTCATATCAACTCCAAATTTTGGCATCGGCATTCGTCGTCTTCGTATTCTAGCTCTGAACGACTATTTTCCACCCATATTTTCCAGCGAATACGCCGGCGTTCCAAGCTATGCCGACGCCCACACTCACTGTCTTGCATCAACGAACAGTACGGAAAATATAAAACAGGTTCGTGCTGCGAGTGGCAGACACGAACCTGCATTGACTTCAGCGCTTGTACGCGCACCGTTATTTTACTGTGCGGAATCCGTGCCACGGCGTTCGCGTATCAGATTGCGAACCCAGCGAACGCCGAAGAAGACGAGCACGGCGACGAACACCACGATGATGACGTCTTCGAACACGTTGAGTACTCCCAGAATGGAGCACCATTGGTCGCCCAGCAAATATCCGGCTGTCACGAGCACCGTGTTCCATATGGCGGAACCGATGAACGTCCAACCGGAGAACTTGGCGAAATTCATCTGGTTGAAGCCGGCGGGAATGGAGATCAACGAGCGTACAACAGGAATCACACGGCCGATGAGCACAGACCATGTGCCGTATTTGTTGAACCATTCGTTCGCCTTGTTCACGTCTTTGCGGCTGACTCCCGGAATCTTGTCGACCGCTTTGTGGATGCGGTGCAATCCGAACCAACGAGCGATGCCATACAGCGCCCATGCGCCGAGCAGCGAGCCCATCGTCGCCCACAGAATGGCTCCGATCAGGCTCATGGTGCCTCGTGCCGCGGTGAATCCAGCCAATGGCAGAATGATTTCGCTTGGAATTGGCGGGAAAATCGATTCCAGTGCAATGGCGAGTGATACGCCGACGCCGCCGACGTGCTCCATAAGCGAGACGAGCCATGCCGTCATCGAACCGATCAAACCGTCTGAACTCGTGGCACATTGCAATTGTGCTTGTGCAAGTGTCATGGAAAGATGCATATGCCGATTGTCCCAGCGTTTTTCGACAATCAGAAGCATGAGCGTTCACTTTCCGCAATATCTTGACGACACCCCCACACTTCGCGAACCCGGTTTGCTGGTCATGGATGTCGATTCCACATTGATTGATGAGGAAGTGATCGACGAGCTCGGTGAAGAAGCCGGCGTCGGTGAACGCATTGCGCGGATCACCGAACGTGCGATGAACGGTGAACTTGATTTTCGTCAGGCGCTCAATGAACGTGTTGCGCTTCTTAAGGGCATGCCCGTCAGCATATTCGACCGCGTGTATGCGCGACTCCATTTCACGAATGGTGCACTCGCACTGATCGATGAGTTGCATGCGCATGATTGGAAGGTGGGTGTGGTCTCTGGCGGATTCCACGAGATCGTTGACCGTCTGGCAGCCGACGCTGGCCTTGATTACTACATCGCCAACCGTCTTGGAGTTGATGAGGCACACCATGTGCTGACCGGTGATGTGATCGACCCCATTGTGACCAAAGATGTGAAGCTGGCTCATCTGCATGCTTGGGCAGACGAGAATGGCATTCCACGCGATCAGACCGTGGCTGTGGGAGATGGCGCGAACGATCTTCCTATGATCGGTGCCGCAGGGCTAGGCATCGCGTTCTGCGCGAAGCCCGTTGTCCGTGCCGCTGCCCCCCACTCGGTTGACGAACGTGACTTGCGTAAGGTTCTGGACTTCATTCAACGCTGAACGATTCTTACATTACTTACATGGGTTGGGCATCGGAAACTGAAGTTTCCGATGCCCCAACCCATGTTCAGCACTGTTGAAGTCAGTCGCAGTATGCCCCTTGTGCCAAATGCGCGCCGCGAGCCCATTCGGGCGCACCCATCTCGCGTTTGCCGGCAGCCTTCACAATGAGCAGTTCGAGCGGATCGGTGGCCGTCCCCACCCACACATGATGCTTGGTGACAAGCAATTCGCCGGGGTTGAGACGTTGTGGAGCCTGATCATCGGTCATGTCTGCGGGAATGGCCTTGCTCACATGCAGGGTTTCCGATGTTTCGTCGGCGTTCGGGTGCAGATTCGCCCAAGCACCCGGATTCGGTGTGCATGCACGGATCTGCCTGTCGATGGCGAACGCCGGCACATCGAAACGCAAGTGTGCGTCATCCTGGGTGATTTTATCGGCCACCTCATATGAGCCTTCAGGCTGGTCGACGGCGTTGATCACACCTTCGTCAAGCGCCTGCAGCGATGCTGCAAGGAGTCCTGCACCATCTTCCGCGAGCCTGCCAAGCAACTCGCCGGCGTTCTCGTGAGCCCCGATCGTCACTGTGCTCTGCGCCAGAACCGGCCCACGATCCATACCTTTCGTGATGCGGAACACCGATGCGCCGGTCACCTCGTCACCAGCCCAGATGGCACGCTGAACCGGTGCGGCGCCACGCCACTGCGGCAGCAGCGAGAAGTGGAGGTTATACCAGCCCAGAGGCAATGCTTCCAACACGGATTCCTTGAGAATCTGGCCGTAGGCTACGACGGCGGCGCATTGCGCTCCGGTGGCCTTCAGCGCGGAGAGGAAGCATTCGTCGCTTGGATCGCATTCAATAACGTTCAAGCCCAATTCCTGAGCCGCCAGCTTCACGGGGCTGGGGGTGATTTTACGTCCTCGACCGGTCGGCGCATCAGGGCGCGTCAAAACGGCGACCACTTCGAAGTGCTCGCTGTCTTTGGCAAGCATGCGCAACGACGGCACTGCCGCTTCAGGGGTTCCGGCAAATAACACTCGTAACATATGTTCTCCGTTCTCTCTCGTGCTGAAAGTTCTTCTAGACATCCTAGTCGCGTCGGTCTGCTCTTCTAACAATGAACGCGACCGATACTTTTTGCTACAGCAGATCTTTTGGATCCATTTTGAACCGTAGTTCTCCGCTTTCGCGTGAGGCCACGTGACGGGCAACCTCCGTGCGCAATCGTATCGCCAATTGCGCACGATGCGCAGGCGTCGCCAGTACCACGGCTTTGACTCGATCTCCCATCTCGTCGAGTTCGCGCGCATCCACTGTGCGAGCCAGAGGAATCGGGGCGGGACCCAGCACCGAGGGGAATTCCTCTCCCCCGCTCTGCACGCTTGCCCAATCCCCCTCATAGACGCCTATGTTGCGCAATGCCTGTTCCACCACGTCACGACGCCCCCACACGCATGCCGCGGAAACCGATGGAGGGAAGCCAGTTTCAACGCGGTCCTCCAATTCGTCTCGCGCGAGAACACGCGGATCCCACAGCATAAGCGATCTTGCGATCACCGGGTCGGTCTCACCGATCAGCAACCCGCGGCCGCCGTCCGTGCGCGATTTACACTGTGCCATCGCACGCATCCAATTGTTCAGCACATCGATACGCGCATCGAGACGTTGATCATACAGACTCGTCCACGCGTCCAAAATGGCAACGGCTTCGAAAGCACCCACTGTTCCATCGGCATTGCGCACCTGTGGCTCGGCACCGGGAGTGGCAACGACGATGAGCGGGCGTGAATCCACCGTCTCTATGACGCCTCGGGGCTGCTTCGGGCTAGACACCAGCATGGGCACCCCGCGGAACAAACCATGTAGTTCATGCATGGTTCCCGTCGCTCCGACGCGAATGACGCGCAGTCGCTCTCCGCCACAGTTCGTGCAATGCCAGCCCACGGCCGAGGCGCCGCACCAACTGCATCGCGGCGCCTCTGAGCCTGGAACACGTTCAAGCGGCCCCGTGCAACGAAGGCATCTGGCCAGTTTCAGGCATTGCGCACAGCTCAGCGATTCCGTCACGCCATCCGCCGGTATCGAGAACAGTATCGGCCCACGTTCCAGAGCCTTACTCAACACTCGTACGGCGGTATGCGGAACGCGAGCACCTATGCTCGGATCCGCCAAACGATTCAATTCGTCTCTGTTCAACCAGCGGATCGGTGGCGCCTGCGCTTTGAGCACATCCGCAAACCCGTGTATGGCGACGCTTGGGCCGGCTATGCGCAGTGTCACCGATGTGGTTTGACTTTCCCATTCGCTGAGCACACTGCGAGCGCGCCCGCAGGCGATGAACACGCCATCGTGCAGCTGAGCTCGCAACCGACACACCCCTCGTGCATTCGCGTACGGCATCATGCCATCCGCATATTGGTAGGCGTCATCGTCGAATATTGCGAACAACGCCCTGTCGGGGACCGGAGCATACATGGCGGCTCTCGTGCCGACGACGCAGGTGGCTCGTCCCTCGCTGATCGCCAGATATGCGCGGTAGCGGTCGGCTGGAGCGAGCGATGCACTGAGCACCACGACATCCCCCCGATATATGCCGTCGTCATCAGGAGCAAATGTTCGCAGTCCCGATTGCTCCAACGCATGCACGACATCCCATACTTCACGCATTCCGGGCATGACGAGCACAGCCGACGTGCCTGCTGCCATGGCCGTCACAGCCATCCATGCCACATTACGCGCCCACATCTGTGCTCCCGGCAGCATATCGATGACGAAGGCGCCGAAACCTTGATGCTGCATCAAGGCTGCACGCAGCTGTCTGGACTGCTCATATGTTTTCGATATCGATGCGAACTCGGAGTCCGATCGCGCCAGCAGACCCGCTCTGCGTCGCTCCATCACCGAGTCGCGATACCCGTCATCGTTGTCAACATGTTCGCCGGCATGCATCGACTGTGTTGTTGCCAACGGTTCCTTTTCCACGGAGGCGACACGTCCCGGCATCGCCACTCGTAGAATATTCGCAATCGTCCCCCCATAGGTGTCGGCGATGGCCGTGATGTCTCGACGCATCTGCTTGGGCACCAGCACACGAGGAGACACAATGCGTTCGATGTAGCGGATCGCATTCATGGGCGTGTCACTCGTATCGGCACGCTCCCAAATGATGCCATTGACGCGCTGACCGCCGAACCGTACACGCACCATGACGCCAGGCTGTGCCGCATCACTGTGTTTCTCCTCGAGAAGATAGTCGAACAGCTGCCCTAGATGCGTCGCCTGAATGTCGAGCACGACTCTGGCGATCGGCAGATGCGAGGCGGCCTTTTTCGGCGTCGTCTTGCGTGGGGCTCGCTTCCGAGGCCCCATGCCATCAAACGACGGCTGCATCGCTTCATCCATTGTGCTGCTCATAGGCTTCCAGTGTACTGAAACAGTCAATCGGGGCAAGCCTCGCGCGATTTGCGCGAGGCTTGCCCCGATTGACTGTGATATTTTCTTATTATTCAGTATCCGATCGCGATCAGTGGTTCGGCCACCATGGACGCAACGGATACGTGTCGGTGCCCTCGTCATTCGGCTTGATGCACAGGAACTGATGCACCTGAATGTTGTTCATTTCGAAGTTGTAGGCGCACCCTGCCATGTAGAGACCCCACAGGCGGGCCTTCGGCTCACCGACCAGCTTGACGGCCTCGTCCCAATGCGCAACGAGGTTCTCGTTCCACCTGTGCAGCGTCAATGCGTAATGCTGACGCAGATTCTCCTGATTGATGACCTCGAAACCGGTGTCTTGAATCACCATTTCTATCTCGGCGGGCGACGACAGCTCACCATCCGGGAAGATGTAGCGGTCGATGAACTGACCGGCCTTCTTGCCCTGATGCGAATTGCAACGTGTGATCTGGTGGTTGAGCAGCTTCGCACCCGGCTTCAGCTTGTCGTAGATCTCCTTGAAATACGACGGATAGTGCGTGTGGCCCACGTGCTCCATCATGCCGATCGAGCAGATGCCGTCGAAATCACCTTCCGGCACGTCGCGATAGTCCATCAGACGCACTTCGGCAAGATCTTCGAGACCTTCCTCCTTGATCCAACGCTGCGCCCACTCCACCTGTTCCTCGGAGAGTGTGACGCCGAGCGCCTTGATGCCGCGTTTGGCCGCTTCGATCACCATCGAGCCCCAGCCGCAGCCGATGTCGAGCAGTCGTTCGCCGGGCTGCAATGCCAGTTTGTCGAGCACGAGGTCGATTTTCGCTTTCTGTGCCGTTTCCAGCGAAGTGAGCGGCGAATCAAACACTGCGCACGTGTAGGTCATCGACGGGCCGAGGAACAGGGAATAGAATTCGTTCGACTGGTCGTAGTGGTAGCTCACAGTCGCCTCGTCACCATTCTTGGAGTGAGGCAGCAATCCTTCGCTGATGCGGCGGGCACGGCTCGGCCCCTCGATGGCCGGCGGTGCAGGACGATGGATGCCGTGTGAGGCGACAGCCGCCAATGCGCGCATGAGCTGTGCTGCGTTCGGCGTGCGGAGATATGGTTTCAAATCCACCAGTTTCCCGAACAACGCGTATGGGTTTCCGGGAATCATTTGCGGGGAATCGATGTCTCCCTGCAGGTATGCGCGCGCCAACCCCAGTTCGCTGGGAGCGTTCACCATGTAGTAGATCGCTCGTGAGTTTTTGATCTGCAAAGTCACTGGAGCGTTGTCGGGACCATATGTGGAACCGTCGAATGCTTCAATGCGTACCGGCGCGCCTGGCTTGAGGAACATCTCAACCATCTGCGCCACAGTCATAGCAGCCATGCTGCCTCCTTGGAACAATCGCCGACTTTTCAACCGTGTCGGCAAAGAACAATGAATACCTATAGTGAGAACCGCTCACAGATGTCGTTGAACCTCATGCGAGCGGTATGAGCAAGTAATCGGATTACTCGTTGATCTGGGCGATGGCGTCTTTCAACGCGTCGACCTTGTTGGTCTTCTCCCAAGTGAAATCGTCGTTTTCACGGCCGAAGTGACCATATGCGGCGGTCTTCGAGTAGATCGGGCGCAACAAGTCGAGCTCGTCAACGATGGCGGCTGGTCGCAGGTCGAACACCTTGCGCACCGCATCCTGAATCTGCTCCCTCGTCACACCGTTCTCTTCGGTGCCGAACGTCTCAACATTGATGCTCACCGGTTCCGCAACGCCGATGGCGTAGGCCACCTGCACCTCGACTTTGTGAGCGAGTCCGGCAGCCACGATGTTTTTGGCAACCCAGCGTGCGGCGTATGCAGCGGAACGATCGACCTTGCTAGGATCCTTGCCGGAGAACGCGCCACCACCGTGGTGAGCAGCGCCGCCGTATGTGTCAACGATGATCTTGCGTCCGGTCAGACCAGCGTCTGCTGCCGGTCCTCCCATGATGAACGAGCCGGTCGGGTTGACGAGCACGCGGTAATCATCGTGCTCTACCTTGTCTGCAAGCACTTCATCAAGCACAGGTTCGATCACATGTTCACGCAGATCCTCACGCAAGGCCTCCTGCGAAACCTCCGGATCGTGCTGTGTGGAAACGAGCACCGTGTCAACACGCAATGGCTTGTCGTTTTCGTCGTATTCGATGGTCACCTGCACCTTGCCGTCAGGACGCAGGAACTTCACTTCACCGGTCTTGCGAACCTGCGCCAAACGGTATGCCAGGCGATGTGCAAGATGAATCGGCAATGGCATCAACACATCGGTTTCGTCGCTGGCGTAACCGAACATCACACCTTGGTCGCCCGCGCCCTGCGCTTCATAGCGTTCCTCGCGAGATGCGATGCTCTCCTCCTGCTCGTCCAAGCGGGAAACACCCTGATTGATCTCGGGGCTTTGTTCGCTCAACGACACGAGCACGCCACAGGAATCCGCGTCCAAGCCGATCGTCGAACTGGTGTATCCGATACGGCGCACAACGTCGCGCACAATACTTTGAATATCGGAATACCCTTTGCTGGTCACTTCGCCGAACACCCAGAATTGACCTTTCGTCGCCGAAGTCTCGACGGCGACGTGCGAATGCGGGTCCTGACGGAGCATGTCATCCAAAATGGCATCTGAAATCTGATCGCAGATCTTATCCGGGTGTCCTTCGGTGACGGACTCGGCGGAGATCAGCTTCACTTCGGCCATTACTTCCTCCTTAGTGGATAGCTCGTGCTTGGTTGTGACATATGCGTTCACAATTCAATCACAACTTCGCTACCGACAGTCTATCCCTCCCTCCCACATGAGATATGCGAACGCCCCGTCGATGTCCACAGTGTGTGGCTCGACGGGGCGTTCGTCTGAAAACAATCAGAATAAAGATCGGACTCAGTTGCCTTCGCTCAAGTCGTCTTCACCGAGCGTTTCTTCGAGCAATCCCTCGTTGATCTCACGGAAGGCGATCGAAAGCGGCTTCTCCTGATTCTTGTATTCCACGAGCGGACCGACGTTCTGCAGCAGACCTTCGTTCAGCTGCGTGAAATACGAGTTGATCTGGCGAGCGCGTTTCGCGGCGAAAATAGCCAAAGCATACTTGGAATCCGCGTGCTGCATCAAATCATCGATTGGCGGATCCGCAAGACCGGTTGGTGTAGGCTCAGTGCCGAATGCCATTTGAAATCTCCAAACCACTAACAACAAATATGTGTATGTGCAAATTCTCAGTATATCTCAGCTTCTAGATTTACCGCAAGGTCTTATATTTGTTTCTTTTCCTGCATATCACTATTTGACAATATGAACGATTCCGCTGGCATGTTCGGGTTGAATAGGGCACATGGAAATGCGATCTGCGAAATCATGAATGGACGAATCTTCGCCGGCGCACGCGCATTGTATCGTGCGGCCGGTGTCGATGGCAAAGACTTCGGCAAGCCGATCGTCGCCATCGCCAACTCTTTCGACGAGTTCGTGCCCGGTCACGTGCACCTCAACAAGGTGGGCCGTCTCGTCTCGGAAGCCGTGAAAAAGGCTGGCGGCATTCCGCGCGAGTTCAACACGATGGCCGTTGACGACGGCATCGCGATGGGTCACACCGGCATGCTGTATTCACTGCCGAGTCGTGAGATCATCGCCGACACCGTGGAATATCAGGTAAATGCGCACTGTGCCGACGCGCTCATCTGCATTTCGAACTGCGACAAGATCACGCCGGGCATGCTGATGGCCGCACTTCGCCTCAATATTCCGACCGTGTTCGTCTCCGGTGGCCCGATGGAAGCCGGTACGACCGTTCTTCCCGATGGTACGGTCAAGGAGAACACCGATCTGATCGACGTGATGTATGCGTCCGCAGACGACAACATGACCGATGAGGACCTGCTCGCCTATGAGCGCACCGTCTGCCCGACCTGCGGCTCGTGCGCCGGTATGTTCACCGCGAACTCGATGAACTGTCTGACTGAGGCGATCGGTCTCGCACTGCCTGGCAACGGCACCGTGCTCGCTTCGCATGGCTACCGCAAGAAGCTGTTCGAACGTGCCGCGCAAACCGTTGTGGAGATCGCGAACAAGTATTACCAGAACGACGACGATTCCGTGCTCCCCCGTTCGATCGCCACGAAGCATGCGTTCGAGAACGCGATGACGATGGACGTGGCGATGGGCGGTTCCACCAACACGGTGCTGCATATTCTCGCAATGGCACAGTCCGCCGACGTTGATTTCACGCTCGACGACATCGAACGCATCAGCCACACCGTGCCGTGCATCTGCAAGGCCTCCCCCTCCGGCGAATGGGAGATCTCCGATGTGCACCGCGCCGGCGGCATCACCGGCATCCTCGGCGAACTCGATCGCGCTGGCAAGCTGCACCGCGACGTGCATTCCATCGATTACCCGTCGCTTGAGGCCAAGCTTGACGATTGGGACATCATGCGCGATTCCTGCCTGCCTGAGGCGAAAGACCTGTATCGCGCAGCCCCAGGCCATATCGTCTCCCCTGAGCCATGGACGCATGAAACGCTGTTCGACACGCTTGACACCGACCGCGTGAACGGTGCGATCCACGACATCGACCACCCGGCCGTCACCGAAGGTGGTTTGGCCATTCTGCGCGGCAACATCGCTCCCGATGGATGCGTTGTGAAAACCGCCGGCGTGCCGAAGGAGATCTGGACGTTCCGTGGCCCCGCGTTGGTAGTTGAATCGCAGGAGCAGGCCATCGAGGTCATTCTCAATGACACGTTGAAGCCAGGTCAGGCGTTGATCATCCGTTATGAGGGGCCGAAGGGTGGTCCTGGCATGCAGGAGATGCTCTACCCCACCTCGTTCGTCAAGGGCAAGGGCATCGGCAAGGAAGTGGCGCTCATCACCGATGGTCGTTATTCCGGTGGTTCCTCTGGCCTGTCCATCGGCCATGTGGCTCCGGAAGCCGCCAGCGGTGGCCCTATCGCTTTGATCGAGAACGGCGACATCATCACCATCGACATTCCGAACCGCACCATCAACGTTGAGGTGAGCGATGAAGAGCTCGCTGAACGTCGTGCGAAGTTGGAAGCCGGTGACGGCTACAAGGCGCATCGTGACCGCAAGGTGAGCCAGGCGCTTAAGGCGTTCGCCGCGTTCGCTCGTTCGGCAGACAAGGGCGCCACCCGTGACCCTGAGCTCATTGACAGGCTCTCCGGCCTCGCCTGATTTTTCACAGAATAATGTGAATGCCCGCGAAATCTTTGATGATTCCGCGGGCATTCACATTGTTTATGGGCAAATATATTGCCTGCTCTAGCGGTCGGCTAGTTGAGACCGTATTCTTCTGCGATCACATCCCAGAGTTCCTTCGCAGCCTGATCGACCTCGTTATTGACGATCGTCACATCGAATTCGGGCTCTGCGGCGAGCTCGACCTTTGCGGTTTCCAAACGCTTCGCCTGCTGCTCCGGTGTTTCCGTGCCTCGCCCGACAAGTCGACGCTTGAGTTCGTCGAAACTCGGCGGGGCGATAAACACATACACCACATCGAGGCCAAGTTCACGAGCACGTTCCTTGACTCGGCGAGCGCCCTGCAAATCAATTTCGAGAATCGTCGGCGTATTGCTCGCCAAATGCTCTTCGACCGGCTTCAATGGCGTGCCATAATGTGCCATGCCATGCACGACGGCGGTTTCGAGGAATTCTCCGGCTGCCTTGCGACGCAGAAACTCGTCTTCCGGCATGAACCAATAGTTGACGCCATTCTGCTCGCCCGGACGTGGATCTCGCGTTGTGGCAGACACCGACACCCAGATCTCCGGGTGCTTGTGCAGTAACGCCGCCTCAACCGTTCCCTTGCCGACTGCGGTAGGGCCGGTGAGCACGATCAAACGTCCATGTTTCTCCGGCATATTCATGTGAATTCAACTCCTACTTGGATTGCAAAGCTGCTTGCGAAGACTCATCAGACGCTTCCTTCAATGCTTTGCGCACATCAGCCGCAATGGTCTGCGTGCTTTCGATGAGCGACGCCATGTCGGGACCGTCTTTGGAGATGGCTCGTGAAACGGTGACGAGCACGTTGCCGTTGGTGCCATGGAACACGTTTTTCAAATCGTCGGCTTCAGCGCCCTGCCAGCCGTAGCCTGGCGAAAGGATTGGACCGGTGAAGTCGACCGGCTCGATGCCGCTGTCTCGCAACCATTGGCTGATGGTGGCGCCGATGATCAGACCGACCGAACCGAGACCCGGCGTGCTCTTGTTGTATTTCTGCGCGGTGGCTGCAATGCCATAGGCAACTGTCTTGCCTTTGTATTCGCCGTTCTGACGGATGGCTGTCTGCAGGCTTGCGCCTTCTGGATTCGACGTGAGTGATGCCACGAACACGCCACGCCCGTTGTCGAGGGCGGTGTTGATGACTCCTCCGAGCGAACGCGCGCCATAATACGGCAGCAATGTGATCGCATCGGCGAGCATCGGCGCATCCGGCTCGAAGTAGGCGTCGGAGATGGCGGAGATCGTCGTCGGCAAACCACCGTGGAGGCAGTCGACGATTGTGATCAGATCCATCTGCCGTGCGGCATACAGGGCGCGCTCGAGTGCCGCGAATCCTCGTGACCCGTAGCGTTCGAACATGGAGACTTGGAATTTCACCGCGGCGGCGCGACCGTTTGCGGCTTGGAGCATGCGCATGGCGAACAATTCGGCGCCCTCGGCGTCGACATCGTATCCCCAGTTTTCCAGCACGGATTTATGCGGGTCGATGCCGACGCATAGTGGTCCGTGCTGTTTCATGGAATTGCTCAGTCGCAGTCCAAAATCGGAACGCATTGCCGCGCGTTCCTTGTCGTTCCGTGCCTGAGTCATCAGACCCTTGTCTCCTCGCTTTCTTCCTTGTGCTTACGCTCCATGTTGTAGAGCTCGCGTGAATGTTCCTGAATGCTCATCACTTCGTAGTCGTTCTTTTTGACGGCTTCAATGGCGAGCAGCACTGCCGAGAATTCCGTCATCGTCGTGTATTGCGGAATGTCGGCTGCGATGGCGGCCGCACGAATCGAATAGCCGTCGGAACGGGAGCCTCGCGAATTCGGCGTGTTGAGAATCAGGTCGATGTCGCCGTTTTCGATGAGCTGCACCACGTTCTTGCCGATGCTACCCTGCGCGTGCTGGATTTCGGCGCCGCGTTCGGGATCCGAGTCCACACGGCTGTGAATCTTGTCGACGATCTTCGATTCGATGCCGTAACGACGCAGAACCGATGCCGTGCCTTCCGTCGCCCAGATGCTGAATCCGAGTTCGACCAGACGCACTGCGAACAATGGGAGTTGACGCTTATCGGTGTCGTTCACCGAGAGGAACACGTTGCCGCTGGTCGGCAGGCCGCCTTCATAGGCAGAGAGCTGGCTCTTGGCGAAGGCGTGCGGGAAGTCGCGGTCGAAGCCCATGACTTCGCCGGTGGAACGCATTTCCGGCCCGAGCAGAATGTCGACGGTTTTGCCGACAGGTGTGCGGAAGCGTTTGAATGGCAGCACCGATTCCTTGACGGCGACCTGCTGGCCGACGCGTATGTCTCCACCATCGCCGTATGGCAACAGCAATCCGTTGGCACGCTGCTGTTCGATGGTTTCACCGACCATGATGCGCGCCGCGGCCTTCGCCAAGGCGACGCCGGTGGCCTTGGATGCGAACGGCACGGTTCGCGAAGCACGTGGGTTGGCTTCGATCACATACAGCGTGTTCGCCATGAACGCGTATTGCACGTTCATCAGGCCGCGCACCTGGCAACCCTTCGCGATGGCGAGTGTCGCTTCGCGCAGACGGCGGATCTGGTCGTCGCTCAACGTGCTTGGAGGCAGTGTGCAGGCGGCGTCGCCGGAGTGAACGCCTGCCTCTTCGATGTGTTCCATGATGCCGCCGATGTAGAGTTCCTCGCCGTCGAACAATGCGTCGACGTCGATTTCGATGGCGTCTTGCAGGAACTTGTCGATGAGCAATGGCGAGGGAAGTCGGCCAGACACCACTGTGTCGGCTTTGGCTTCGCTCAATGCGCGGTTCACATAGGTTTCCAGCTGTGCGTCATCGTAGACGATCTCCATGCCTCGGCCGCCGAGCACGTAGCTTGGGCGCACGAGCACCGGATACCCGATGTTGTGTGCCGCCTCGCGAGCCTCGTCGAGGCTCAACGCGGTGCCGAAGCGTGGAGCGTTCAGATGCTCCTGGCGTAGCACTTCGCCGAAGAGTTCACGGTTTTCAGCCAAGTCGATGGCTTCCGGGGTGGTGCCGAGAATTGGCACGCCTGCGGCTTTGAGGCGTGCGGCGAGCGACAGTGGCGTCTGGCCGCCGAGCTGCACGATGACGCCCTTGATCGGCCCCATCTTTTCTCGGACTCGTAGATCTCGAGCACGTCTTCGAACGTCAATGGTTCGAAATACAGGCGATCCGACATGTCGTAGTCGGTCGACACGGTTTCGGGGTTGCAGTTGACCATGATCGTGTCGTAGTCTTTGCCGAGCTCCTGCACCGCGTGCACGCAGGTGTAGTCGAACTCGATGCCTTGGCCGATGCGGTTCGGGCCGGAGCCGAGAATGATCACGGCTTCACGGTCGCGCTTGCGCACCTCGGTTTCGTCGGCGTAGCACGAGTAGTAGTACGGCGTCTGCGCGGCGAATTCCGCGGCGCAGGTGTCAACCGTCTTGAACACCGGATGCAGGCCGTAGTTCCAGCGCAACTCACGCACGGTGTTCTCGCCTTCATCGCCCAGATTGCGCAGATGCGCGATCTGCACGTCGGAGAGTCCGGCGAGCTTGGCCTTCTTGAGCAGCTTTCTCGACAACGTTTCGGCTTCGCGAACCTGCATAGCCGTGGCATTGATCTGGAAGAACTGGTTGATGAACCACGGGTCGATCTTCGTGGCGTCGAAGATCTGCTCAGGGGTGGCACCACCCCAAATGGCACGCATCACCTGCAGGTAACGGTGCTCGGTCGGGGTGTGCATCTGCTCGAGCAGTTCGTTGACTTCCTGCTCGCTCGGCTTGTTGCCGTCCCAGTTGAAGCCCATGTGACGCTTGTCGATGGAACGCATCGCTTTGCCGAGGGATTCCTGGAAGTTGCCGGCGAGAGCCATGGCCTCACCCACGGATTTCATAGACGTGGTGAGGGTCGGGTCTGCTCCCGGGAACTTTTCGAACGCGAAACGAGGAACCTTGGTGACCACGTAGTCGATCGTCGGTTCGAAGCTGGCTGGCGTCGACTTGGTGATGTCGTTCTGAATCTCGTCGAGCGTGTAGCCCAATGCGAGCTTCGTGGCGATCTTCGCGATCGGGAAGCCGGTGGCCTTCGAAGCGAGTGCCGACGAGCGGGAGACGCGTGGGTTCATTTCGATGACGATGATGCGTCCGGTTTCCGGATGGATGGCGAACTGAATGTTGCAGCCGCCGGTATCGACGCCCACGCCACGAATGATCGCGATGCCGATGTCACGAAGCTTCTGGTATTCACGGTCGGTCAGTGTGAACACCGGAGCCACGGTGATCGAATCGCCGGTGTGCACGCCGACGGGGTCGACGTTTTCGATCGGGCACACGACCACAACGTTGTCGTTGCGATCGCGCATCAGTTCAAGCTCGTATTCCTTCCAGCCCTCAATACCCTCTTCGATGAGCACTTCATCGGTCGGAGAATAGTGGATGCCTGCGCCTGCGATGCGGTGCAGTTCCTCGGTGTTGTGTGCGATGCCGGAGCCGAGGCCGCCCATCGTGAACGACGGGCGCACAACCAGCGGGAAGCCGAAGCGTTCCGCGATCGCATCCACTTCCTCGATGGTGTGGGCGATGTCGGAACGAGCGGATTCAGCGCCTGCCGCTTCGACGACCTTCTTGAACGATTCACGGTCTTCGCCACGGTCGATGGCTTCAAGTGAGGCGCCGATCAGTTCGACGTTGTATTTCTTGAGCACGCCTGCCTCGCCCAAGGCGACGGCGGCGTTCAGAGCGGTCTGGCCGCCAAGCGTCGGCAGCAACGCGTCAGGGCGTTCCTTGGCGATGATCTTCTCGAGAATCGGCGTGGAAATAGGCTCGATGTAGGTGGCGTCGGCCATCTCCGGGTCGGTCATGATCGTCGCAGGGTTCGAGTTGACGAGAATAACGCGCACGCCTTCTTCGCGTAGCACTCGGCATGCCTGTGTGCCTGAATAGTCGAATTCGGCGGCCTGGCCGATCACGATCGGGCCGGAACCGATGACCATGACCGACTTGATGTCTGTGCGCTTAGGCATTCGCGTTCTCCTCCTTGGAAGTCTTGGAGCTCTCCATCAATGAAACGAAACGGTCGAACAGGTAGGCGGCGTCATGCGGACCAGCTGCGGCCTCCGGATGGTATTGCACCGAGAACGCCGGAATATCGACGCACTGCAGGCCTTCCACCACGTTGTCGTTCAGATCGACGTGGCTGACGAACACCTTGCCGTATTTGCCGTTTTCGAATGGCGCGTCAACGGTTTCGCCGATTGGCGCGTCGACTGCGAAACCGTGGTTGTGTGCAGTGACCTCGACTTTGCCGGTGGTCACGTCTTTCACCGGCTGGTTGATGCCACGGTGACCGAATTTGAGTTTGTATGTGCCGAAGCCGAGTGCGCGGCCTAGCAGCTGGTTGCCGAAGCAAATGCCGAAGAACGGATAGCCTGCGTCGAGCACCTGGCGCAGCAGATCGACCATCTGCTGTGCCTGTTCGGGGTCGCCTGGGCCGTTCGAGAAGAACACGCCATCGGGGTTGAGTTCTTCGATCTGCTCGAACGTCGTGGTGGAGGGCAGCACCACGACGCGGCAGCCGCGTTCGGCCATGCGGTGCGGCGTCATCGATTTGATGCCCAGATCGATGGCGGCCACGGTGAACAACGGTTCCTTGCCTGCGAAATCACCGGTCGGCTCGACCACATAGCGTTCCTGCGTGCTCACTTCGTCGTAGAGTCGCATGCCCTGCATCGGCGCAGTGCGCTTGACCTCTTCGAGCATGTCTGCGATGCTGCGCAACTCGCCGTTTGCATTTAGCAGGGCGGCACCAGAGAAGATTCCTGCGCGCATCACACCTGCGGAGCGCAGGTGACGCACGAGTTTACGGGTGTCGATATGGCTGATGCCCACGATGCCTTCAGCGATCAGCGCGTCATCGAGGGCGCCGTCCGCACGCCAATTGCTGACCGTCATGCTGGGGTCTCGAACCACATAGCCAGCAACCCAGATGCGTGACGATTCCGGATCCTCATCGTTGACGCCGGTGTCGCCGATGTGCGGGAAGGTCTGAACGACGATCTGCTTGCAGTAGCTCGGATCCGTGAGCGTTTCCTGATAGCCGGTCATCGCGGTGTTGAACACGATTTCGGCGCAGGTGGAACCCGTGGCGCCGAATGGTTCGCCAACATACACTTGGCCGTCTTCAAGAACGAGAACCGCATCTTGTGCGGTATATTGCGTATTTGCCGGATCTGACTGATTCACCATACCCCCATTTCATCAAGGTTTTGAGGAAAGCGGCCGGTTGTGAGTCGCGATCCGGCCGAACGCGATTCACTAATTGGTTTGGTCGGTTTCGTCCGATTCAACGCTTGTTGGAGAAACTGGATCCGCTTGCGATGATTGCGAGGGCGAAGGAGCCTCCGAAGAATCAGATGGAGAAGCCTGCGGAGCTGCCGACGTCTTCTGCTCGTTCTGTGTGGCGATTGCGCTCAACACCCCGTGAATGAACGAGGGGGCCGCATCGTCGGAAAGAGTCTTGGCGAGATTCAAAGCCTCATCAATGGCAACTTTGTCGGGCACGTCGTCGTTGTAGAGAATCTCCCATGTGCCGATGCGCAGAATGTTGCGGTCAATGGCGTGCATACGCTTGACCTTCCACCCTTTGGAATGCGCATTCAACTGGGAGTCGATCGCCTTGCGATGCTCGTTCACACCGCGCACGATTTCGATCGCATATTCGGGAAGCGGTGTTTGAGCGCCGGGCTCGGCGATGCGCTCATCAAGAAGGGACAGGAAATCCTGCCCCTTCTCGTCCGCCTCATACAACGTGTTCAGAGCCCTGCGACGAGCGGTTGAACGTGCCATATAAGATTCTTATCCTTCACCTAATGTTGCAGATACCGGAAAGCCTGACGGATCAGTTTTCACGACCCAGGTATGAGCCGTCTTCGGTGCTGACCTTGACCTTCTCGCCTTCACCAATGAACAGCGGAACCTGAATTTCGGCGCCGGTCTCGACGGTCGCCGGCTTGGTGCCCGCGTTCGAACGGTTGCCCTGCAGTCCCGGCTCGGTGTGCGTGACGGTCAGCACAACGGAGGCCGGCAGTTCCACCGACAGCGGGGTGCCGTCGTGGAAGGAGACGATGCAGTCGGTGCCCTCGAGCAGGTACTTCGCCTTGTCGCCGACGAGCGTCTTCGGGATCATGATCTGATCGTACGTGGTCATGTCCATGAACACGAAGTTGTCGCCGTCATCGTAGGAATACTGCAACGTGCGGTTGTCGACGGTCTCGAACTCCATCTTCATGCCAGCGTTGAACGTCTTGTCGACGATCTTGCCGGAGAGCACGTTCTTGATCGTCGTGCGGACGAAGGCTGGGCCCTTGCCCGGCTTGACGTGCTGGAACTTGACGACCTGCCACAGCTGGCCATCGAGGTTGAGAATGGAACCGTTCTTGATGTCGTTAGTAGTCTGTGCCAAAATAACTCACCTATTCATTCGACGTATACAGCTATATAAAGAGCCTTCGCAATTATGCCAGCACCTCTATACAGTCCTATGTTCCGTTGTACACGATTCGGCTGGCGAATACTCGCGCATGTCCACTTTCGTGCGATCACCGCCGTGCGAATCTTTGTGAATATTGTGCATATGTTTGTTCGCTGTTTGGCAACAAGCGCATTTGCGGGAACTATGGCCAAGCTCGTTGAGGTATACCGATTCGTAGCAATGTAAGTTCATCATGAGTAAGGACTACCTATGGCAAATGTGAACGAGGTCTCTGACCCGCGTTTGAGCAAGGCTCTGGAAGCGCGTCGCTCGATCATCATCGTCGGGCGCGCCACGATCGCAGCAAAACTCGCACTGTTCGAATCTCTGATCCACGCGCTGCCGCAATCCGCGAAGCTGGGCGTGATCGACGAGAACAATGCACTGCCGAACGTGCCGAGCAACGCCACCGTCATCGAGGCGAAGCTCAAAGGTGTCGACGCAATCCACCGCACGATTCGTGAGGATGGCCTCAACACGATCGCGTACCCGAGCATGCACCGCGGCGATATCGTACGCATGCTGATGGATGTCTCCGGTCAGGAGAACGGCCAGGTGCTGATGATCAACGAGAACGTGTCTGATGCAACGCAGACACTGACCTCCGATCTGCCGATGATTCTGCTGAAGAGCTCGCCATCTGGTCACACCGAGTTCTCTGACGCGGCGATCAAGGCGATGAACCCGGTGGTCGTCGAACTGTCTGCGGACGATTCGATTCGTGCGATCACCGAAGTCGATCTGCACGCCGAGGGATTGCATACGCTCGATGTGAAGTAATTGTGCGAAAACTCGCATAGAACATGTCTTGTACGCGGTGGTCGGTTTTCTTCCGGTCACCGCGTTTTTCATAGGCGAGGTCATATCTGCGAACTGTGTGTGCGCACATGTTTTCGCGTTGAGTTTTGTGCGGATTCACATAGATGTGTTCGCATATGAGCACATAGAATAGCCGAGTTGTTTATGAGAATGCAGAAAGGTCATCATGGTACGGAGCAGAACAGCTCAGCTTATTTTTCAATCGTTCTATTGCGCGCTCGGCATTGTGGGCATCATCGGCAGTTTCGGTTTCTACGAGCACAGTTTCGACAACGTGTTCTATGTGTATTTCACGAATCTTTCGAATTATCTGTGCATCGCGATCATGTTCTTCGAACTCGTGCAAACCGCGAACCGTAAGAGCGATGGCTTTGTGAAGCTCTCCCCCGCATTGAAGTTCATCGCGGTAACCGCGATTCTGCTCACGTTCTTCGTGTTCAATCTGCTGTTGGCAGGCGCTCCCGACCGTGACCCTGCGCAGAACTACACGATCACGAGCATCACGTTCCACGTTGTGCTTCCGCTGATGTTCGTCGCCGATTGGCTGCTCTTCTACGAGCATCGCAAGGTCAAGTGGACGTATCCGCTGTATTCCACGATTTTCCCGCTCACTTATTTGGCGCTCGTCTATGTGCGTGCATGGCTGGTCAACTGGGACGCCAATGTTCCCAAGCTGTACCCGTACTTCTTCATCGATCTTAACCAGCAGGGTGTCGGCGGTGTTGTGCGCTGGTGTGTGATTCTTCTGGCCGCGTTCATTATTCTCGGCTATATTCTCATGGCGATCGATCGCATGCTCCCAGCCGCTTCTGGCAAGCAGACAAACGTCGCGGTTGAAGCCGAGCGCGCATAACACGCTCTATTTCGTATAAAACTGCGCATAGTAAACGGCACGAATTCAAAAATCCGTGCCGTTTACTATGCGCTTTTTCATATGCTTATGTGTTCACAACCGGTTCCTGCGCACTATCGCTACGTCAAAGCTGCCAAAACCCCGATCCTACTGTTTCATACTGCGCCAAACATGGTCAGTACACTCTCATTTTGCTGGTGGGGATATGAAACTCGAAGATGCTTGTGTACGCAAACTGAAGAACGGCTATTTTCCAACGAAAAATTCTGCGATATCTGACTGTTGGAAAGTTTTGTATCCCCGCCAGCAAACATGTTGCATGCGGCGGTTGAAAGAGGATATACAAAAGAGGTTCCACAGACAAATCTGTGGAACCTCTTCGCTACGCTAGTTCAGCGTGTCAGATTCGACTGAGAGGAATCTCAGGCGAGGATCTTGGTGACACGGCCCGAGCCGACGGTGTGGCCGCCTTCACGCACTGCGAAGGTCAGGCCCTCTTCCATAGCGATTGGCTGGATCAGCTCAACCGTGAAGGTTGCGTGATCGCCAGGCTGAACCATCTCGACGCCTTCTGGCAGGGAGATGACGCCGGTGACGTCGGTGGTGCGGAAGTAGAACTGCGGACGGTAGTTCGAGAAGAACGGCGAGTGACGGCCACCCTCATCCTTGGTGAGGACGTAGACTTCGCCTTCGAACTTGGTGTGTGGGGTCACGGTGCCTGGAGCAGCCACGACCTGGCCACGCTCAACGTCGGTACGGTTGATGCCGCGGAGCAGCAGACCGGTGTTGTCGCCAGCCTCGGCCTCATCCATCTGCTTGTGGAAGGTCTCGATGGAGGTGACGGTGGTGGACTGGGTCGGACGGATGCCGACGATTTCGACTGGGCTGTTGATTGCCAGACGGCCACGCTCAACACGGCCGGTGACGACGGTGCCACGACCGGAGATCGTGAAGACGTCTTCGATTGGCATCAGGAACGGCTTGTCGAGATCGTGGACAGGGGTCGGGATGTACTCATCGACATCGTCCATGAGTTCCTTGACGGTCTCAACCCACTTCTCGTGATCCGGAGCGTCGTCGTGCAGTGCGCCGTAAGCGGAGGTGCGGACGACTGGGCAATCGCGGTCATAGCCGTTCTCGTCGAGGAGGTCGCGGACCTCTTCTTCAACGAGGTCGATGAGCTCTTCGTCGTCGACCATATCGCACTTGTTCAGAGCGACGAGGATCTTCGGGACGCCAACCTGACGAGCGAGCAGAACGTGCTCGCGGGTCTGGGCCATCGGGCCGTCGGTGGCGGCCACAACGAGGATAGCGCCATCCATCTGGGCAGCGCCGGTGATCATGTTCTTGACGTAATCGGCGTGGCCTGGGGCGTCGACGTGTGCATAGTGACGCTTGGCGGTCTGGTACTCGATGTGAGCAATGTTGATGGTGATACCACGCTGCTGCTCTTCAGGAGCGGAATCGATCTGGTTGAAGTCGTACTCAGGGTTCAGATCCGGGTACTCTTCGTGCAGAACCTTGGAGATTGCTGCAGTCAGGGTCGTCTTACCGTGATCGACGTGGCCGATGGTACCAATGTTAACGTGCGGCTTAGTACGCTCGTACTTTTCCTTTGCCATGTGTTTTGTCCTCCTGGACGTTCTCGTAGTAAGCCTCTTGCGAGGCACTTGCTACATATTACTGGGTTTCTGGGTTTTTGCCACTATTGGACCCGAACCCAGTCAGCGCTACAAAATTTTAGCGCTGACTGGAGACAGGTTCAAGTTATTTTGTAGGCGTGTCACTCACCACGCTGGGCCTTGATGATTTCGTCTGCGACGGCCTTCGGGACCTCCGCGTACGAATCCATCTGCATGGTGAACATTGCACGACCCTGCGTCTTGGAACGCAGGTCGCCGATGTAGCCGAACATCTCCGACAGCGGCACCTTCGCGTCGATGACCTTGACGCCGGTGGCGTCGTTCATCGACTGGATGGAGCCACGGCGGGAGTTCAGATCGCCCATGACGTCGCCCATGTACTCTTCTGGGGTACGGACTTCGACGGCCATGATCGGCTCGAGGATGACCGGCTTCGCCTTAGGAGCAGCTTCCTTGAAGCACATGGAGCCTGCGATCTTGAAGGCCATTTCCGAGGAATCGACGTCGTGCACCTGACCGTCGGTGACGGTGGCCTTGACGCCAACAACCGGGAAGCCTGCAAGAATGCCGGATTCCATTGCTTCCTGAACGCCAGCATCGATCGAAGGAATGAATTCCTTGGTGATGTGGCCGCCGGTGACCTCGTTCACGAACTCGTAGACTTCGCCGCTCTCGGTGTCGAGAGGCTCGAAGTTCATGAGCACCTTTGCGAACTGGCCGGAACCACCGGTCTGCTTCTTGTGCGTGTATTCCTGGTTCATGACGGCCTTGCGGATCGTCTCGCGGTATGCAACCTGCGGCTTGCCGACGTTGCACTCCACCTTGAACTCACGGCGCATGCGGTCGATGATGATGTCGAGCTGGAGCTCGCCCATGCCCGAGATCAGCGTCTGGCCGGACTCTTCGTCGGTCTTGACCTGGAAGGTCGGATCTTCGTCGGAGAGCTTCGCCAGAGCGATGCTCATCTTCTCCTGATCGGCCTTGGTCTTCGGCTCGACGGCGACCTCGATCACAGGATCCGGGAAGGTCATGGATTCGAGGGAGATCGGGTGCTTCTCGTCGCAGAGCGTGTCACCGGTGGTGACGTTCTTCAGGCCAACGAAGGTGTAGATGTTGCCTGCTTCTGCGGCGTCGACCGGGTTCTCCTTGTCGGCGTGCATCTGGAAGATCTTGCCGACGCGTTCCTTCTTGCCCTTCGTGGAGTCGAGCACGTTGTCGCCCGGCTTGACGGAGCCGGAGTAGACGCGCACGAACACGAGCTTGCCGTAGAACGGGTGGGTCGAGATCTTGAAGACGAGTGCCGCGAACGGATCGTCCATGGTTGGCTTGCGGTCGATCTCGATGGATTCATCGGACGGATCGAAGCCGACGATGGAAGGAACGTCTTCAGGGCTCGGCAGGTAGTCGACAACGGCGTCCAGCATCGGCTGCACACCCTTATCCTTGAATGCGGAGCCGCACAGAACCGGGTAGGCCTCACGAGCGATCGTGAGCTTACGGATGCCGCGACGGATCTCCTCTTCGGTCAGGTCGCCCTCTTCGAGGTACTTCTCGATGAGGTCTTCGTCGGATTCGGCAACCTGGTCGAGCAGCTGGGAACGGTATTCCTCTGCGCGATCCTTGAGATCGTCCGGGATGTCAACGGTGTCGTAGTGAGCGCCCATGTCGTCCTTGACGTCGTTCCAGACGTAGGCCTTCATGCGAATCAGGTCGACAACGCCGACGAAGTCGTTCTCAGCGCCGATCGGCAGCTGCACGACGAGCGGGGTTGCGCCCAGCTTTTCCTTGATCGTGTCGACGGAGTAGTAGAAGTCGGCACCGAGCTTGTCCATCTTGTTGATGAAGCAGATGCGCGGAACGCCGTACTTGTCGGCCTGACGCCACACGGTCTCGGACTGAGGCTCAACGCCTTCCTTGCCGTCGAAGACGGCGACAGCACCGTCGAGCACGCGCAGCGAACGCTCCACCTCAGCGGTGAAGTCGACGTGGCCTGGCGTGTCGATGATGTTGATCTGGAACTGATCCTCAGGATCGTGGGTCTGGCGGTTCCAGAAGCAGGTGGTTGCTGCGGACTGAATGGTGATGCCGCGCTCCTGCTCCTGAGCCATGAAGTCCATCGTCGAAGCGCCGTCGTGGGTTTCGCCGATCTTGTAGTTCTTACCGGTGTAGTAGAGAATACGCTCGGTAGTAGTGGTCTTGCCGGCATCGATGTGTGCCATGATGCCGATGTTACGAACCATGTTGAGGTTGGTAAGCACGTCCAGTGCCATGTATTTTCCTTAACTCTTCGTTACTACTAATTACCAGCGGTAATGAGCGAAGGCCTTGTTGGCCTCTGCCATCTTGTGGGTGTCTTCACGACGCTTGACGGAAGCACCGAGACCATTGGATGCGTCGAGGATCTCGTTGGCGAGACGCTCGGCCATCGTCTTCTCGCGACGAGCGCGGGAGAAGTCGGTCAGCCAGCGCAGCGACAGCGTGTTTGCGCGAGCAGGCTTGACTTCGACAGGCACCTGATAGGTGGCGCCACCGACGCGGCGGGAGCGGACTTCGAGAGACGGACGGATGTTGTCGAGCGCGCGCTTGAGCACGGCGACTGGCTCCTGGTCGGTCTTCTCCTTGACCATATCGAGTGCGGAGTAGACGATGTCTTCCGCGATCGACTTCTTGCCGTCAAGCAAGATCTTGTTGATGAGCTGTGCCACCACGATCGAGCCGTAGATCGGATCTGGAAGCACCTGGTGTTTCTTGGAAGGTCCTTTACGTGACATATCTCTTACTTCGCCTTCTTTGCTCCGTACAGGGAACGACCCTGCTTGCGGTCCTTGACGCCCTGGGTATCGAGTGCACCACGAACGATGTGGTAACGAACACCTGGCAGATCCTTGACACGGCCGCCGCGCACGAGCACGATGGAGTGCTCCTGCAGGTTGTGGCCTTCACCTGGGATGTATGCGGTGACTTCGATGCCGGAGCTCAGACGAACACGAGCGACCTTACGCAGTGCCGAGTTCGGCTTCCTCGGGGTGGTGGTGTAAACACGCGTGCACACGCCGCGACGCAGCGGGCTGCCCTTGAGTGCCAAAGTCTTGGACTTCTTCGGCTTTGCCTTGCGTCCCTTGCGGACAAGCTGTTCAATAGTAGGCAACTTGATTCTCCGATTCAGTTTGTTATGTTCTTCTTCGTGAGGCCGCATCATCGTGACCCACTTGTCCGAATCGGAAAAGTCAGCCAACGTTCACCGGCCCGATGACCCCATGTTCTCTCACTGCCGCATTGCTGCGCGTGATGCAAGCGAATCCATGAGGATATCCCAGCAAGCGCTCCTGTCACATAAGGTGCACTGCTGGCACACACAAAGATTCAATATATCACGCCCTCAGACAAAAGACGACCCTCGGAGTGTCTAGGAACCTCCGGGGGTCGTCTAGCTTCTCTTCTGTGACACAACAGCCATGCGAGCCATCTATTCCCGCGCTTCTGTGCGCGTCGCATGCCGTCACGGAATTCCATATATTCGATCACCCATCCGTCATCACCGCCGCCTTGCGGTGACCAGTTCGCCAGCCTCGTTCCAACCTCGTCGCGCCCAACCTGAATCCCTGAATCATCCTGTGCTACCAGCGCGACTCGCGTCCCAACTCTCTCGCCACTGTCATTAATACCGACACTCAATATTGATATATTGATCAGCTGATCGATCATCCATTACACCTGCATACATCTGCATTGATCATCTGCATATCATCGGCGCACCCTGCGCCATACGCACCTTTGCGTATCTGTTAGCCTGTGAAATTTTCTCTGAAATTATCTCTTGAGTCTGTCTTAAGCATTGCCTCGAACTATGTTTAATTATAGTCTGTATGCGCTTGAGATGCATCCGACACGCCGCACCCGCGTTTCGGGAGTGCCTCGTGTATAGTTTTCATCTGTTGCGTGTAGCGAAAGCGAGCACGTGAACATGGTGGCTATAGCTCAGTTGGTAGAGCATCTGATTGTGGTTCAGAAGGTCGCGCGTTCGAGCCGCGTTAGCCACCCCACCAAACCCGGGATTCCTTTGGTTTCTCGGGTTTTCTGTTTTCGCATGAATTCTCTGGCTACCCTGCCGCGCGTAACAACCATGTGCGCGGTATCCATGCAGGTTCACCGTTGCCGCAATTCTCAGGTATGGCATCATTTCGCGCGCTAGACTGTCACACGAATACGCAAACGTCAGGAGAAACACATGCTGTCTTTCGTCAATGACTATTCCTCCACCGCCGCACCTCAGATTCTCGAGAAGATGCAGCAGCTCGGCAATGAGCATAATCCCGGCTACGGCGCCGACAAATACTGCGATTCCGCCGCAACGAAGATCCGTAAGGCTTGCGACGATCCCAAGGCTAACATCTGGTTCCTTGTGGGCGGCACGCAGACGAATCAGACGGTGTTGAGCGCGATCACCCCGCAATACGCGGGCGTGGTCTGCGCAAGCAACGGCCACATCAACGTGCACGAGGCGGGGGCCATCGAAGCGACCGGTCACAAGGTGCTCGCCCTCCCCCAGCACAACGGCAAGATCACCGCCGAACAGCTCGACGAATACTGCCAGAGCTTCGAGCGCGATGCCAACCACGAGCACATGGTCTATCCGGGCGTCGTGTATATTTCGCAGCCCACCGAATACGGCACCGTCTACACGCGCGAGGAGCTGGCCGCGATCTCGCAGGTCTCGCATGACCACGATCTGCCATTGTTCGTTGACGGCGCGCGTCTTGGCATGGCATTGACGGCTGACGATAACGATGTGGCGCTGCCCGATATCGCCCGTCTGGCTGACGTGTTCACGATCGGCGGCACGAAGTGTGGTGCGATATTCGGCGAAGCGGTCGTGTTCCCGCGCGGCAATTCTCCGAAGAACTTCACAACGCTCGTCAAGCAGCATGGCGCATTGCTGGCGAAGGGGTGGCTGCTCGGACTGCAGTTCGACGCGCTGTTCACCGACGACCTGTACCTCAAACTCGCCAAGCACGCGAACGAAGAAGCCGACAAAATTCGCAAAGTGTTGTTCGAGAAGAACTACGACGTCGAATTCGTGTCGCAGACCAATCAGATCTTCATTGTGCTCACCAACGAGCAGGCGAAGAAGCTTGAGAAGAACGTGCAGCTCGGCTATATGGAGGAAGTGGACGCAGACCATGTGATGATGCGCATCTGCACGAGCTGGGCGACCACGGATGAAGAAGTGGATGAGCTCATCAAACTGCTGTGAATCGGCACAATAACTAACAGTCATATGAATGCAGTGTGGGTGCAGACAAAATATAGTATTTGTCTGCACCCACACGTTTTCTAATGTATTTGAATTTGCGTCACCGAGTTACTGGATCACCTGATAATTCGCAGAAATCGAACAATACTCTCAGCGAGTATCACGGTGATTCTCTATTACCTGACGTTCCATCGCAACGAATTTGCGCACTGATGACTCCACCGAGTAATGCTCTTTTGTATGCTCGGCGTATTGCGCTCCCCACTTGTTGAGTTCAGCTGGATGGTCGAGCCACCAGTCGATGCTATTGGCGAGCGCGTCCACGTCTTTCACCGGATACGACGATTCAGGGCAGAGCGAGAACTGACCTGCCGCACTCAACGTGGAGTCGGCGATCACCGGCACCAATCCGGAGGCCATGCCTTCGATGACGCTCACCGACTCCAAGTCAGCGATCGACGGGTGCACCAGCAGATCGTTGGAGCGCAGCAGCGCGGGCATCGTGGCGTTCTTGTGGAAACCTATCGATGCGGGATTCTTCAGCTTCTTTTTGGCGAGACGTTCGAGTTTATGGCGAATGGGTCCGGTTCCGGCGATCGTCAGTTCGATGTCATCAGCATGCGAGCAACGCGAAATGGCCTCGATGAGCTCGACGTGGTTTTCTCGTTCGACAGGCGCCCGGAGGCGATCACGCGAATCGGCTTGCCCGGCGCCTCATCACCTGCACGTTGCGTTTTGGGCACGAATCGTGGCTCGTAGCCGTTCGAAATGACGAAAATAGGTTCGTTGTAATTGTGATCGAGCAACAGCTCCCGCCCGAGTTTCGTCGGGATGTGAATGGCGTCCACATTGCGGTAGAGCCAGTGATGGAACAGCCAGTAGATGAACTTGGCCATGCCGGGAACGTAGCGCAACGGTCCGGCGGAATACATGATGTTCTCCGGCTGCACATGGAATCCGGCGGTCACCGGCAGTCCCTTTTCACGCGCCGCCGCCAACGCGTACCGCCCGAATTTGAACGGCGTGTAGATGTGCACGATGTCAACGCCGTCGAATGCGCGGTCGAACAATGTGGCACTAGGTTGGGCGAACTGCATCTGCTGCTTGGATGCGATCCAGCTGACCAGAGGAATCCTGTTGATGCGTGCCGGGTATTCGGGGGCGCCTATGCCCAGCAGACGCACCGTGTGCCCTTGGCGCTCGAGTTCCTGAGCCCATTGCAATGCCGAATTCGAGGTGCCGTTGCCCCGATTCCCGGAAGTGTCCATCACCATGGCGATGGTCAATGGCTTCTGCGCCGCAGTCTCCCTCGGAGTCGCCTGCGCCGTGTTCTTCTCTTCACTCTGTGCGCCCATAGTCATAATCTAACCCGTTGCACTGTATAAATTTTCTCGACTATGCGCATATTGATTCGCATATCGCACGCTCTCACCACACGCGGGCACGCACGGTGGCACAATAAAACCATGCATAATGGAATCATGACGAATAGCGAAACATCAGCACATTCCACCACTTCTCTTCTTTTCACTCCTCTGGGCACTCCCCTTGGCTCGCATCCGACGCGCATTCTCATGCTCGGCTCCGGCGAGCTTGGCAAAGAGGTGACGATTTCGCTGATGAGACTCGGCGCATGGGTGTGCGCGGCGGATTCCTACTCCGGCGCGCCGGCAGCTCAGGTCGCCCACGAGTCGCGCGTGCTCGACATGGCGAACGCCGACGCGCTGCGCACACTGATCGGTGATGTCAAGCCGGACATCATCATTCCTGAAATAGAGGCGATCGCACCGACGTGCTGTTCGAAGCGGAACAGGCCGGCATCCATGTGGTGCCGAGTGCGTCGATCGCGGCGATCTGCATGGATCGCGAGAAACTGCGTACGCTCGCCGCCGAAGAGCTCGGGTTGCCGACGACGAAATATGAGTTCGCCGGCTCGCTTGACGAGCTGCGCGCGGCCGCCTCCCGCATCGGCTTCCCATGCGTGGTCAAGCCGGTGATGAGCTCCTCCGGCCACGGCCAGTCCGTGGTGCGCAAGGCGAGCGGCATCGACGCCGCATGGCAGGAGGCGCAGCAGGGTCGCCGCGCCCACGATGAGGGAGACGTGTCGCGTGTGATCGTCGAGCAGCTCGTCGATCTGGACTACGAGTTGACGATGCTCACGGTGAGCTCGTCGCACGGCATCGTCACCTGTGAGCCGATCGGCCAGCGTCAGGAACAGGGCGATTATCGTGAATCCTGGCAGCCTGCGGCCGTTGAGCCGGATCGCAAGCAGGAGATTCACCGCATCGCCATCGAAGCTGTGCAAGGATTAGTGGATCATGCCGGCACGAACAATGCCTGGGGCGTGTTCGGCGTCGAACTGTTCGTGCTCAAAGACGGCACTGTGCTGTTCAACGAAGTCTCGCCACGCCCGCACGACACCGGCATGGTGACGATGATCAGCCAGTATTTGAGCGAGTTCGACCTGCACGCGCGCGCCGTGCTCGGCATTCCGGTCACCCAAGATCACGTTCAGCTTGATCTGCCGAAGTACGCGGGTGCTGCGAGCCGCGCGATCGTCGTCGAAGGTCACGGCGAGGTCGAGTTCTCCGATCTCAACACCGCGCTCGCCTCCGCCGGCACCGATCTGCGCATCTTCGCGAAACCGCGCGTCGACGGTCACAGGCGCATGGGCGTGGCGTTGGCGATCGGTTCAGACATCGACGAGGCACGCATCAAAGCGAACGAAGTCGCGCAGACTCTACGCATCAGTGTGAATTGACATATGTTTGCACTCGCACACGCGAATGAATAGTGGTCATTGCGCAACAGTTGACGCGATGGATTGCTAGTCTGAACGTGTCCACTCAATGGTGACAACGGAAGGCAGGACATGCAGAAACTGGACAAGCTCTACGAGGGCAAGGCCAAGAAACTGTACGCAACCGATGACCCCGATATTCTGTGGGTCGAATACATGAATCAGGCGACCGCCGGAAACGGCGCGAAGAAAGCGCAGATCGAGGGCAAGGGTGAGCTCAACAACCACATCACCTCCGTCATCTTCGACCTGCTCAAGGCGCGTGGCATCGACTCGCATTTCGTCAAGCGCATCTCCGACACCGAGCAGCTCGTGCGCAAGATGGATATGTATCCACTCGAGATCATCATGCGCAACACGGCGGCCGGCTCGTTCGCCAAGAGGTACGGCGTGAAGGAGGGCACGAAGCTCAACAAGCCGATCCTCGAATTCTGCGTGAAGTCCGATGAGCTCGGCGACCCGTTCATCAACGATGACGGCATCATCGCGCTGGGCATCGCCTCCGAAGACGAACTCGCTGAGATCTCCCGTCAGGCTCGTGCGATCAATGATGCGCTCAAAGACATCTTCTCGAAGATCGACGTGCAGCTCGTCGACTTCAAGATCGAAGAGGGCAAGACGAGCGACGGCAAGATCCTGCTCGCCGACGAGATCACCCCCGACACCTGCCGTCTGTGGGATCTCAAGGATGGTTCCGGTCAGATCGAGCATCTCGACAAAGACCTGTTCCGCCGTGATCTCGGCAATATCATTCCTGCTTATGAAGAGATTTACGACCGCTTGGTCAAACTCGCTGAAGACGAAGGCGTAGAACGCGCCGAATGATTGCTTGGGGCTTGCATTGCAGCATATGCACAATGCAAGCCCCATCTTCGTTGTTTTGAACCCCACCCAACATTCTTATACGAAAGAGCAAGGAATACAGTGGTTTTTCGCGTCCATGTAGAGAAGAAACCTGGCTTTGACGTCGAGGCAACGCAACTGACCAACGAGTTGCGCACCATTCTCGGCATCGAATCGCTGGATAACGTGCGCATCATCAATCGCTACGACGTGGAGGGAATCAGTCAGGAGCTGTTCGAGCAGACGATTCCCACCGTGTTCAGCGAGCCGCAGGTAGACGATGTGTCTATTGATCTGCCTGATACTGCGGGTAGCACCGTGTTCGCGGTCGAGTCGTTGCCTGGCCAGTTCGACCAGCGCGCGGATTCGGCAAGCGAATGCATTCAGCTGATTTCGCAAGGCGAACGCCCGACCGTTCGTTCGGCGCGCGTGTATGTGCTTGACGGTGATCTGAGCGACGACGACGTTGCACAGATCAAAAGTATGTGATCAATCCTGTGGAGACTCGTGAGGCTTCGCTGGAACCGAAGGAGACGCTGGCGACGTATGCGCCGGTGCCGAAGCCGGTTGAGGTGATCGACGGATTCCGCGAGATGGATGATCAGCAGCTCGCTGATTTCATCGATGCACGCGGATTGGCCATGGATGAGGCCGACCTTGCGTTCGTGCGCGACTATTTCACGAAGGAACAGCGTGACCCGACGATCACCGAGATCAAGGTGATCGACACGTATTGGTCCGACCACTGCCGTCACACGACGTTCGGCACGCAGCTCGACAACGTGGCGATCGACGATGCCGTGGTGCGTCGCGCATTCGACAAATACATGGCGATGCGCCATGAGCTCGGCCGTGACGAGAAGCCGGTGTGCCTTATGGACGTCGGCACGATCGGCGCGAAGTGGCTCAAGAAAAATGGCGTGCTCACCGGCCTTGATGAGTCGGAGGAGATCAACGCCTGCACCGTCAAGGTGAAGGTCGACGTCAATGGCGAAGACGAGGATTGGCTCTTCCTGTTCAAGAACGAGACGCACAATCACCCGACCGAGATCGAACCGTTCGGTGGTGCGGCCACCTGCATCGGCGGCTGCATCCGTGACCCGCTGTCGGGTCGTTCCTACGTGTATCAGGCGATGCGCGTCACCGGCGCGGCGGATCCTCGCGTGCCGATAAGCGAGACGTTGGAAGGTAAGCTCCCCCAGCGCAAGATCGTGACGACGGCTGCGCACGGTTATTCGTCGTATGGAAATCAGATCGGTTTAGCCACCGGTCAGGTCGATGAGATCTACCATCCGGGGTATGTGGCCAAGCGTATGGAGATCGGCGCCGTGGTTGGCGCGACTCCGGCGAGCCATGTGCGTCGCGAAACGCCGGCTCCGGGCGACAAGATCATTCTGCTCGGCGGACGCACTGGTCGCGATGGCATCGGTGGCGCAACCGGCTCTTCAAAGGCGCATAACGTTGAGTCTCTTGAACTCGATGGTGCCGAAGTGCAGAAGGGCAATGCTCCGGTGGAGCGCAAACTGCAAAGGCTGTTCCGCCGTGGCGACGCATGCCGGCTGATCAAACGCTGCAACGATTTCGGTGCCGGTGGCGTTTCGGTTGCCGTTGGTGAGATCGCCGACGGCCTGCACGTGGACCTGAACCAGGTGCCGAAGAAATACGATGGCTTGGATGGCACCGAGCTGGCGATTTCTGAATCTCAGGAACGCATGGCCGTTGACGTTGCCGCCGAGGATGTTGACGAATTCCTGAAGTACGCTCGCGAAGAGAACCTTGAGGCGACCGTAATCGCCACGGTGACCGAGGAACCTCGCATGGTCATGGAGTGGAATGGCGATCCGATCGTCAATCTGTCTCGTGAATTCCTCGCCTCCAATGGTGCCGCCAAGCATCAAGATGCGCATATCGCCGAGCAGGAAGCGTATCAGGCTCCGTTCTCGACCGGTTCGTTGAACGAGCGCATGCACGAGATGCTCTCCGACATCAACATCGCCTCCAACAAGGGGCTTTCGGAGCGTTTCGACTCCACGATCGGCGCAGCCACCGTGCTGATGCCGTTCGGCGGCAGGAAGCAGCTCACGCCGACCGAGGCGATGGTCGCCAAGCTCCCCGTGTTCGGTGAGACCACCACAGCTTCGGCTATGGCCTGGGGCTTCAATCCGTTCCTGATGGAGAAGAACCAGTTCACTGGTGCCTACATGTCGGTGGTCGAATCGCTTTCGAAGCTGGTGGCCGCCGGTTTCGAGCATGAGAAGGCCTACCTGACCTTCCAGGAATATTTCGAGAAGCTGCGCGATGAACCGGATCGCTGGGGCAAGCCTCTTGCCGCCGTGCTCGGCGCATTGATGGCGCAGGTGGATCTGGGCGTCGGCGCGATCGGCGGCAAGGATTCGATGTCTGGCTCCTTCGAGGATCTCGACGTGCCACCGACCCTTGTCTCCTTCGCCGTGGCAGTCGGCAACATGAACCGTGCCACGTCTCCTGAGTTCAAGAAGGCCGGGCATCGTGTTGTGCGCATCGCACCACGCTACATGGCTGATGGCATCACGCCGGATAAGGATTCGTTGCTCGAAGTCTTCACTGCGATCGAGAACATGGTGGATGACGGCGACGCTGTGGCCGTGTCTACACCTGGCTATGGCGGCACCGCCGAAGCATTGTTCAAGATGTGCGTGGGCAATCAGATCGGCGTGAGCCTCGATGATTCGATCAGCGTGGACGATCTGTTCGCTCCGGCGTATGGTTCGTTCATCGTCGAACTGTCTGACACTGCGAACCTGCCGACCGTCTCCAACCTCGTCGAATGCGGGCAGATCGGTGAGACGACCTCCGACTACACGTTCCATGCCGCAGGCCAGACCTTGGATCTGAACGAGTTGCAGAATGTGTGGGAGAACGGCATCGCCTCCGTGTTCCCCTACCGCAGCGAAGGTACGGATGCCGATGATGCAGTCGATGCGATCTCCTTCGAAACGACCTCCCCCACCACCTACAAAGGCGCGAAGATCGCCAAGCCTCGTGTGATCATTCCGGTGTTCCCCGGCAACAATTGCGAATACGACACCGCGACCGCCTTCGAGCGTGCCGGCGCCGAAACGCAAACACTGATCGTCAACAATCTGACGCCATCCGCGGTCGCCGAATCCACGCAGGCTCTTGTGGACGCCATTCACAACAGCCAGATCATCATGATCCCTGGCGGTTTCTCCGGTGGCGATGAGCCAGATGGTTCCGCGAAGTTCATCACAGCGTTCTTCCGCGCACCGGCCGTCACCGATGCCGTGCGTGACCTGTTGAACAACCGTGATGGTCTGATGCTCGGCATCTGCAACGGCTTCCAAGCGCTCATCAAACTCGGCTTGGTGCCGTTCGGAGACATCGTACCGATGAATGCGGATTGCCCGACATTGACGTTCAACACGATCGGCCGTCACCAGAGCCGCTTGGTGCGTACGCGCGTCGCGTCGAACCTCTCCCCTTGGCTGTCGAAGACGCAGGTCGGCGACATGCACACGATTGCCATCTCCCATGGTGAGGGCCGATTCGTCGCATCCGACGATATGCTCGACCAGTTGATCGCCAACGGTCAGATTGCCACGCAGTATGTCGATGAGAACGGTCAACCAAGCATGAATCTGGATGTGAACCCGAACGGCTCCCTGCTCGCCATCGAAGGCATCACCAGCCCCGATGGCCGCGTGTTTGGCAAGATGGGTCATTCCGAGCGTTCGGGCGAAGGCCTGTACAAGAACGTGCCCGGCAACACCTACCAGCCGATCTTCGAAGCAGGCGTGGAATACTTCACCGCTTGATTCTCTGCTCTAGGTAATGCCAATAACAATTGTGGCCGACGATATATCGTCGGCCACAACCATATGCGCACGTATTCTGCGCGCTGCTCACAATCCTAGAATCTGTTTCTTCTTCGCGTTGAACTCCTCTTGTGTCAAAATCCCCGCGTCGAGCAACTCCTTGAGACTCTTAAGCGTCTCCACTTTCTCGCTCATCGACTGCGGTGCCTGCGCAGATGGAGTGGAAGCTTGTTCAATTGGAGCAGCAGGAGAGGTAGTCTGAGTTGCCGGTGCTGGTGCCGTAGGTTCGGGCTGCGTTGAAGCCACGTTCTGCCCCGGCATCGCGCCAGTCATCGGATTGATGCCACCTGCGAATCCCATGCCAAGCATCATGCCACCCGCGTCACCGAAACCGTGCTCCTGCACGCCTTCCGCGATCTTCTGTTGAGCGGCAATATTCGAAGCTTTCATCGAGATGTCTTCATACGCCATCAAGTTCATCTTGTTCTTGGAGAATTGTTTCACCAATTCGCGCGATTCCGGCGTGAACTCGATGCTTTCAATGCCGATGCCAGCCAAATGGATGCCGAAACGTGACTCCCATGTTCCGGCATTCGATGTGTCTTCGCTCACTTCTTTCGCGATTGCGTTCGCCTGTGCCGGCAGTTGCGAGATGCGGTACTCATTAGACAGTGAATTGAGCGCCACCGAGAATGATTGCATGAATTCACTGAGCAGCTGCGATTTCGTCTTCGGATCGTCGAAACTGATGTAGTCGACATTCGGCGGCACGAATTGACGGATGAATGCGGTCGGGTTGACGATGCGCAACGACATCATACCGCGAGCGCGAATCTCCAGATCAGTGCCGTAGAACTTGTCGTGGTAGATCAGCGGCGCTGGTGTACCGAACTTGATGCCACGGATCTCGCGCAGGTTCACGAAGGCGACGCGTTTGTTCGCTACCGGCTCTCCGCCGTATTTGAAGCGCTCACCGATCTGCCCGAAAATCGACTTGCCTATGCCATCGCCAGCGAACACGCTGTCGGTGCCGTTGCGATACTCGTAGCCACCTGCTTGCGTGATGACATTCTCGATACCGGACTGGTCAAAGATGAACGCCGCAGTGTTCTCCGGAACGTAGATGTGCGAACCGTTCGAGATGACGGCATCCGAATGCTTGGTGTTGGAGCCGCGACCGTCGTTCGTCTCACGATATACGCCCGGCATCACCGCCGTATGCTCATCGAACGCACCAACGGTGATGATGTCGAGCCATTGGTCGGCGAACGTGCCGCTCAGCGCTCCGGCAAAAGCCTTGATCAAAGCCATGTTCTACCTTCTTTCAGTTCACAGCTGCCACGCAGTGGAACAGTATTCACAGATGACGGTCTTTCCTTTTCGACCAGTCAGTGTTGCCCCGCAGCCCGGGCATGATATAGAAACCTTTTGGGGCTTCGTATTTATTGCCGCCGGCTTTGCGACCTTTCCTACGCCAAAAGCTCTTGCAAATTCATCTTTTGCTGTGCCCAATGTGCCAGCTATGCCGGAAAATACCGTTTGCTGAGGTCCCACAATGTCGTCGTCGTTACCTGTGGTCTCATAGTGAAGAGCGTTGACGAAACGAGCAAATTCGTCGTAGTCATAGATATGCACATCAATCGTGCGCGTTTGAAGTGTCAATTGACATTCATGGTCGAGGTACGCATTGCGTTTACCCAAGCTCGGCTTCTGCATGTTCACGACATGTATATCAGTGATTTCATCCAGTGAATATGCGTAATACGTCGTGTCTGACTTGGAAAAGATGTGGGTATCTGTTTGAGGAAAGATGATTCGTTGTGAAGTAACCGTAACCTGTCCACCGTCACCAACACCAAGAATATTGTCTTTCCATCTCACACCGTCGTATTGAGCGACGATCTCCTCGCCAGGTCCCATCGAGATTTTCTTCAACATTTTCATTTCCTGCCCCTTCACATGCAGCTTTCCAGTAAAGATCAGGCTTTCTTTAGCTGGTGTTTGGCAACGATCATCCAAATGCCACCGAGCACCGTGATGATTGCTGCAATGTAGAAAAGGTAGTAACCAAATCCGTAGTTGTACGGGCTACTAGGCACAAAACTGCTGTTGAATGAGATGAACACAAGCAACGTCGCGATGGCAAAGATGGTCGTTGGAATTGCTTTACGTGCAATGGCAAAATCAATGTAAGTACTGCGAGCGTAGCAATAGCAATTACCAATACCATAATGATTTCCGCTGCGCCCATACTCACGCCGATGGCATTCTGCAGCTGTTTCCAACGCTGGGCAATAGTGACAACTGACATAGAGTCATGCTTCGATGACGCATATGGCAACAACATCGCAATTAGCATGACAATGGATCCAATGATGGAAAGGGCAACCGATGGCGCTAGGCTCGATTTTTCGATGGCATTTTTGTTCCTTCAACATGATTATTTATACGAGAAATAACTAATTAATGGTGTTGAATCATGCACCAAACCGAATTTGTACGATGATCTCAGCTACGAGTATCAGGACTGACGCCACTATGGAGATTGCCGCAGCGATCAACGCGTGCTGGCGTCCGGAAACTTTTCCTCTCGGCCCCGTCACAAAAATAGATGCGGCCGACAGTGACAGCATTGCCACGATTCCGACAATCGACACACCCCATTCAGTGTGATCTTCCGTGAATGACACGAGGCTTATGAGCAAGAAGAAGACCGACATATACATCGTCCAAGTGGCCAGCTGTGACTTCGGACCATGGTTGTCTGCGAGCAGGCCATGCAAAAATCGTTGTTGTGCCGTTTGATGCTGACCTTCAGGAGACAGAACCGCATGCTGAACAGACAGTTGTTCCTGCAATTCACGGTACAGGCGGCTGCATTGCACACTGATGTCACCGCTGCCGACCGGCGCTTCAATGACCACAACACTCGACGTGTCATCAGCTCCATCTTGCACTCGGGCAACGAACGTTCCATTCATTTCAGGCAACGCAAAGCTCACTGACCGGTCTGCATCATTTCGAGAGATCAGATCAAATGCCACACTGAAATCGATTATCTGAGTCAAAGCCGAATATGTTTCCGATATCGGCGCATTGAAGCTCTGTCGTGCTGCAGGAATGAGAGGCGTTGCCGTTGATGCTGTGTCACTCATAATAAAATCCTTTCCATGTTTCGCATCGACGTTGATGTATGAGCTCTTAAAATCGAGCGAACCGTCTTCGTCACGCTGTCAGTAAAAACAGTGCGTGACGAAGACGGCATGACTCGGTACGGAGCATTCTGAACAATTAGATTTGAGCGAGTTTCGTGTTGACCCTGTTCATGACCTCGAGGTAATACTGCATATCGGCTTCAGTCCACGAAGCCTGATCCATATCATTAATCTTCTTGGTCATCTCCGTGTATTCGTTCATCATCTTCAGATAATCGTTGAGCATGCTGGCAGGAGAACCGTCATCCTGATACTTCTTCATGAAGTCGCAATACTTGTTCATATACGACTCATAAGAGTCCATCGCATCTTTAACTTCTTTGGAGACGCCAGAAGAGCTATTCTGATTCTGAGATTCAGCCTCTTTTGGGCTTCCTCTTCCTGAACTTTCTTCTGCTCTTCCTCTTGCTTCTTTTGCTCCTCTTCGGCTTTCTTTTTCTCTTCTTCGGCCTTCTTCTGCTCTTCGGCCTGCTTATCGGCATCATTGGTTTCAGTTGCAGATGGTGAGGAGGATTCACTCTCCTCTTTCTCACTATTAAGTCGCTGAACATATTCAGCGGTGTCATAATCGACGCTCATTCTCTTATCGCTTTTGTTATAAGAGACATGGACTCTTCCACCCGCAGTATTATTCGCACTAAAACCAGTTGACCACTTGTCATAGTCCTGATTGAAGCCCTTTTTCTTGAGCTGTTCGGTATATGCATTGAATTCTTCAAGAGATACACCACATGCATAGATACGGACCCCGTCCGACGAATCGCTTGAGATATATCCTCTATTCTTCTTCATCGATGGAATATCAGCAGCTGCGCCGCTGGTCGGCCATGAGAAACCTTTTTCACAATAAGATGACTGACCTGATTCTCCCGCCCCGCCGATAATCGACAGCACAAGCGCAATCACAGTAATCACGGTTGCGATGCACGTCTGCATTCGACCATGTTTCTTGCCGGGCTGCGTCTTCAGGAACGCGAGCACATCAAACACAGCAACAATCACCCCGAATACAATGCTCACGGCAATCGGAGCGTGAGATGCCAATGCAATAAAGCCATACAACAGATAGATGCAGCTCAGCACCAGCGCAGTAACCGCCATCTTGGAGAGTTTTCCAGTGTTGGCATCAGTGATGAACGCCTTGAATTTGTTTGGCTTGGCGGCATGCGTGCCCTGTGAGTTTGCGTCATTCTGCGTAGGCACATTACCAAGTGGCATCGTTTGTGTCGGCGTTTCAGTTTGTGAAGCCAGCACTGTGGTCGGCGCTCCCATTTGTGCAGTCTGTGCGCTGATCTGGTCAGCTAGTTCCTTGTAGAACTGCCCGATAGTCTGCTGACCGGTATTTCCAGCATCGAGCGGAACAGTAAGCTCCACGACGCTTGAGGCACCGTCTGCACCATTGAACACTTTCGCCGTGAACAGTCCCGCGGTTCCGGGAGTGCTGAACGTTATGGTGTGAGCAGAGTCGTCATGCTGCACCATGTCGAAGCTCGCACTGAAATCGATCATCTGCAGCATAGCCGCATATACCGCGTCCGGCGTAACAGCAAACGTTTGCCGTGGCATGTTTGGCATGTTATTCGGGGTGGTCATCTTGTCTCTCTTTCTTCAGTCTCTTCTAACAAATGTGTGGATGTACGGTCTGACCGCACATCCACACGTTCCAACCATTCAGTTGTCGTGGCGAGAATCTTGCTCAGCGTCTCCTTCACCTGTCGCATTTTCATTGACCGATTCACCGGAGCTACGATTGTCACTGGCTGTTTCGCGAGCCGCCTCGTCGAACTCTCGCACGCCGCGCAGAATCATGCTTGCCAATTGAGCGAACATGTCTGCACTCCTTTCTGACGAGACAGTTTTCCTCAGCCGAACTTCAGCCTGCGCATGGCAGCCGCCATGAATCTCGTCAGTAAGGGGCATGTTTTTCGCGAGCTCTCCTCCTCCGATTCCCCGTGATTGCAAGTGTTTATGACGAGACACATGCCTTTGTCTATTCTCGAAGCCCAAAGTTATAGTGTCAATGACATAACACGTTATAAATTCTTAAAAAGAAGAGTATTTTTATAGCATGGATGATATTTCTGAAGAACGCGCTGCCTGCTGGCGGCAGAGACTACACCAATGCATGAGTGACCGCGGGCTCACGCAACTCGGCTTGGTGAGCGCACTGAACAAGCAGTACCTCACGAAGTTCCATCAAAAAGACGTGAGCAGATGGCTCAACACCGGCTCGAAAACGGCGACCGGCACGATCGGATTCCCCAAATATGAGACGATGCTCATCATCGCCGATTTCTTCAACGTCGACGTCGGCTATCTCACCGGCGAAACGAGCGAAAGCACTTTCGATCTCACCAAGGCATGCGCATACACCGGACTCGCCCCCACATCCGTCCTTGCCATCCGCAAGTGGATCAAAGCGCCGGGAGGCTCACCGGACGACGCCCTTCACGACTACCGCGCCGCCACTCTCAACGGAATGCTCTCGTCGAACCAGTTCAGTGAACTGGCTGCGAAGATGCTGACGGTATACGAGATGTCAGAGATCTGGCGAACGAATCCGGAGCGATTCAGCGGACTGATGGGATCGTTGGCCGCGAGCAGCGACCTGCCGGATGATTTGACGTTCCAGCTGATCATCAGCGCGTTCTATGGCATGGCCAGCGAAACGTTCTCCTCACTGCTGCGCAACGCGTTCCCGACGCCGAGCGAAACGGAGTTCGCGCGCTCGCAGCATGCTGAAGCATAATAGAATTCATTGGTTGTTGACTACATTATTCAGCCGAGTTTTCGTGCTCTCTGATATCGAGCTGCACGATGTTGTCACATGAGATTTCAGCACCGTCCTGCATGACGAGAGCACGGGCGGACTGCCTATATCCGGTGACTTCGCCATCAACGCTGCGGTACGCTCCGCCATCTGCATCTTCGCGCGCGTCATCCGGCTGGAAATAACTGATTGAGATGCGCGTTCGCTGTGGAAGACGCGAGATGACGGTATTCAATCGGCGGTTGAGCAACTCCTGCGCGTCGGATTCAAGCTCCGTTCTCGACTCGAGCGTGCGCGCAGTCTCCCGCAGGATGTCTTCATAGCCGCTCAACGCGGCGAACGGCATGAACTGCGCCGCACGCTGGTGCATTGATAGCGGCGGATGCGTGCGCGAACGGTGATGGTGAAGATCGATGATGTCGTCATAGCGATCGGTTGTATGCAAACTCATGCGGCATGCCCTCCGATCTGCTTGTTGCGTTGCCTGCCGGTAGCACCCTCTTCGAGATTCGTTCCCGTGAGTATGGCATTGCCGCCAAATCTTGTTTTGACATCGATCAACGCCCGTTGCACAGCTAGGTCCTTCTCTTCCTGAACGGCGTTCTCCTGCATGGCGGCACGCTCGCCTCCCTCTGCGCCACACTCCCCTGCATCTTCGTTTTCAGTCTGCTCGAAGAGGTCAAGCTGCTCGTATTGCTCGCCCCGCACCTCGCCGACCTCTTTTGAATCCACGGTGCCCACGGTGATTCTACGCACATACAGCTCAGGATTCGCTATCTTGTCGAACAGCTTGCCGAATGTGTCGCGTATGATGCGCGCGGACGACGTCCATGAGCCCAAGTGAGCCGAGGAATGCGCGCTTTTCGGCCGGGTTCTGCCGTAATAATCCTTGGCAAGCGGCCCATTGTAGGCAGTACCGGCCGAAGAATCGTACCCTATGGCGAGCGCCACCTGTTCGGCAACCAGATTCTGCTTCATCATGTCGTAGGCCAGTTGGTCAGCCATCTCGAGCACGACCACGCGAGCGCGCGCATGGTCATATGGCTCCATCAGTACTTGACCGGAGCTCAGACTGGCATGTTCCGGCCTATACGCTTTGATGTCGGCGATGGTGCATGGTTCCCAACCCCAGGCATGGTCTATGAGCAGTTCCGCGTTCACCCCGAACAGTCTGTAGAGCAGATTCTCGTTGTAGTAGTCGCTGGCCGAGCCCAACGAGCAGCGCGCGACGTCGCCCATCGTCAGCATTCCGTGCGTCTCCAACGTGCGCGCAATGGATCGCCCCACTCGCCAGAAGTCGGTCAGGGGCTGATGCGACCACAACGTTCTGCGGTAGCTCGACTCGTCGAGTTGCGCAATGCGCACGCCGTCTTCATCGGCGGGAATGTGTTTGGCCACGATGTCCATCGCGACTTTTGCCAGATACATGTTCGTGCCGATGCCACCCGTCGCCGTGATGCCGGTCTGCGCTTTGATGTCGGCGATGATGCGTCTGGTGAGTTCGTGCGCGCTGCACCCGAAGTATTTCAAATACCGTGTCGCGTCGATGAACACTTCGTCGACGGAATACACATGAATGTCTTCCTGCGAAGCGTATTTCAAGTAGATGCCGTAGATTTTCGCGCTCATGCGCAGGTAATATGCCATGCGCGGCTTGGCCGCTATGAAATCCACCGACAGCAGTGGATCATCGTGCAGGCGCGCCGCACTGGTGGATGAGCCGACGAGTCTATGGTTCGGTGCGCGAAGGCGGCGCTCCTCGTTGACCTGACCGACCCGTTGCTCCACTTCGAACAAACGCGCGCGACCGCCTATGCCGTATGCCTTCAGCGACGGAGACACGGCAAGGCAAATCGTTTTGCTGGTGCGGCTCACATCGGCGACGACCAGATTCGCATCAAGCGGATCCAACCCCCGCGCAACGCATTCCGCAGACGCATAGAACGATTTGAGATCTATGGCCAGATACGTGCGTTCACTCATAGCCACCATTATCGAACAGATGTTCGATAATGTCCAGTCGGCAAGTGAGCGGCGTTGCGCGCGGCGGGCAGCGAGCGCGCAGGCCGCGCCGTCCGCATCGTGGATGCCACAACACCTATGGAATCCGTGCGATATCAATGGTTTTCCGTTATTCCAAGTGCCGCTATGTAGCCGGCGGTTGGTAGTGTTTTACTGGTAGCGAATCCTCGGTATTCACGTTCCGGAAGGAGCTTTGGCTTGTCAGCTGAACTCGAAGACATCCATGAGGAATGCGGTATTTTCGGTGTCTGGGGACACCCCGATGCGGCACGACTCACTTACTTCGGATTACACGCATTGCAACATCGTGGTCAAGAGGGAGCGGGCATCGTCTCCAACGACCACGGTCATTTGATCGGACACCGCGGGCTTGGACTGCTCACGCAGGTGTTCTCTGACGAAAAAGACATTCAACGACTTCAGGGCGACAGGGCCATTGGCCACGTGCGCTATGCCACCGCCGGTTCCGGTGGCATCGATAACATTCAACCGTTCGTGTTCCGCTTCCATGACGGCGATATGGCGTTGTGCCACAACGGTAATTTGACCAATGGCTTCTCGCTGCGCCGCGCGTTGGAAGACGAGGGTGCGATCTTCCATTCGAATTCCGACACCGAGGTGCTCATGCACCTGATCCGCCGCTCCATGCGTACCACGCTCACCGACAAGCTGCAGGAAGCGCTGAACACCGTGCACGGCGGGTTCGCCTACCTGATCATGTCGGAGAACGAGATGATCGGCGCGCTCGACCCGAACGGCTTCCGCCCGCTTTCGCTTGGCCAGATGACGAACGGCGCCTATGTGCTTGCCTCCGAGACCTGTGCGCTCGACGTGGTGGGTGCCGAACGTATCTGCGACATTCGCCGGGCGAGATGATCGTCATCAACGACGACGGATACCGCATCACTACTTATACGAGTCAGACGCAGCTGTCGATCTGCTCGATGGAATACATCTATTTCGCACGCCCCGATTCCGACATCTACGGTGTGAACGTGCATTCCGCGCGCAAGAGGATGGGCGCGCGCCTCGCTCAGGAATCGCCGGTGGACGCCGACATGGTGATCGGTGTTCCGAACTCGTCGCTGTCTGCCGCTTCCGGCTATTCGGAAGAGGCTGGGTTGCCGAACGAGATGGGTCTGATCAAGAACCAGTATGTCGCGAGAACGTTCATTCAGCCGACACAGGCACTGCGTGAGCAGGGTGTGCGTATGAAGCTTTCCGCCGTCAAGTCGGTGGTCAAGGGCAAGCGCATCATCGTCATCGACGATTCGATCGTGCGTGGCACCACTTCGAAACGCATCGTGCAGTTGCTCAAAGAGGCCGGCGCGAAGGAAGTGCATATGCGCATCAGCTCGCCGCCACTCAAATACCCGTGCTTCTATGGCATCGACATCTCCACGACACAGGAGCTCATCGCAGCGAAGAAGTCGGTCGAGGAGATCCGCGAATACATCGGCGCGGATTCACTCGCGTTCCTCTCTTTGGACGGTCTGATCGAGTCGATCGGACTGCATGCAGACGCTCCGTATGGTGGCCTGTGCGTCGCATACTTCAACGGCGACTACCCCACTGCCCTTGACGATTACGAGAAGGATTTCCTCAACTCGCTGAGCCCGCAGGATCGAGTGAAACTGCCTGGGTACAACGGCAAGGAAACCCTGTATGAGGGTACTGAATACACGAAGCCGCGCGGTGAGCACGCTTCCACCGAACCTACGGATTACTGCATTCCCAATACTTGATTTGTTGAGCCCCGTCACACGTCGTTACGTGTGACGGGGCTCATCGTTGAACTCAATCCACATATTCGGCACAACACGTTTGCAAAACAACAATGAGAAAGGTCAACCATGCCACAAGCATATGAGAACGCCGGAGTCAGCGTCGAAGCGGGCTACGAGGTTGTCAAGCGCATCAAATCGCATGTCGCTCGCACGAACCGCCCGGGCGTCGTTAGCGGCATCGGCGGGTTCGGAGGCCTCTTTGACCTCGCATCGCTGAACTACAAGGAGCCGGTGCTCATCTCAGGCACCGATGGCGTCGGCACGAAACTCGTCATTGCGAAGATGATGAACAAGCACGACACCATCGGCGTGGACTGCGTGGCCATGTGCGTCAACGATGTGGTGGCGCAGGGCGCTCAGCCGCTGTTCTTCCTCGACTACATCGCATGCGGCAAAAACGATCCCGCCGTGCTTGAACAGGTTGTTTCCGGCGTGGCGGATGGTTGCGTGCAGGCCGGTGCCGCATTGATCGGCGGTGAAACCGCTGAGATGCCGGGCATGTATGACGAAGATGAATACGATCTGGCCGGCTTCACCGTCGGGGCGGTGGAACGCTCGAAGATCGTCGACGGCTCCACCATCGAAGCCGGTGATGTGCTGATCGGCCTCCCCTCCACCGGCGTGCATTCCAACGGCTTCTCCCTGGTGCGCAAGGCCTTGTTTGAACAGGCTGGCTACACCGTCGACACAACGCTGCCGGAGCTTGGCGGCAAAACGCTCGGCGAGGTGCTGCTCACCCCGACCAAAATCTATGTGAAGGCTCTCATGCCGCTGTTCGAAGCGGATCTGGTACGCGGTGTCGCCCACATCACCGGCGGTGGTTTCATCGAGAATGTGCCACGCATGCTCCCGGAGGGGCTCGCGGCATCGATCCAGCTCGGCTCCTGGCCTGTGCCACCGATCTTCGATGTGATCGAAAAGGCCGGCGACGTTGATCACATGGAGATGTTCAACATCTTCAACATGGGCATCGGCATGGTCGTCGCCATCCGCCCTGATCGCGTGGACGAGGCGATGAACCTGCTTGACCATGCTGGCGAGAAAGCCTACCGCATCGGCACGGTGATCGAGCAGATCAACGATCGCGTTGATCTGGCCTGACAGCAGCTGTGCATGACTCTTATACCAACAGATATTCACCAACAAGAAAAGAAGAGAAATACATGAAGGTTCTTGTTATTGGCTCAGGTGCCCGCGAGCATGCGATAGCATACACATTGCTCCGTGGCGAGAGCGTTGAAGAAGTCACCGTGGCTCCCGGAAACCCGGGTATGGAACTCGATGGCATCCGCACGCTGTCGCTCAACCCATCCAATCAGGCCGCACTCATCGACTTCGTGCGCAACAACGACTACGACTGGGTGTTCGTCGGCCCCGAAGTGCCGCTCATCGAAGGCATTGTGGACGCCTTCCATGAAGCCGGCATCCCCGCCTTCGGCCCGAACAAGGCCGCGGCGCAGATCGAAGGCTCCAAGGATTTCGCCAAGAGACTCATGGAACGTCACGGCATTCCCACGGCCTCATACCAAACGTTCGAAGACCTTGATTCCGCTACCGCATATGTGCACGAGCATGGTGCTCCCATCGTCGTCAAAGCCGATGGTCTGGCAGCAGGCAAAGGCGTCACCGTGGCGATGGACGAAGGCACCGCCGTCAGCGCGTTGGAAGACATTTTCGTCGATCACCGCTTCGGCGCGGCAGGCGCTCGCGTGGTGATCGAAGACTTCTTGGAAGGTCAGGAGTTCTCGCTGATGAGCTTCGTGAGCGGCACCAAGTTCTGGCCAATGCCGATCTCACAGGATCACAAGCGCGCATATGATGGCGATAAAGGACCGAATACCGGAGGCATGGGAGCATACAGCCCTGTTCCGCAAATCGGCCAAGACGTTATCGACACCGCCATCGAAACGATCGTCAAGCCGACAGTGGAAGCCATGGCCGCTGAGGGCACGCCGTTCACCGGCATTCTCTACGCCGGTCTGATCGCCACTGCGGATGGCCCGAAGGTCATTGAATTCAATGCTCGCTTCGGGGATCCGGAAACCGAAGTGATCCTGCCGCGTTTGACGAGCGACTTGGGTGCCGGCATTCAGGCGATTCTTGACGGCGACGAGCCTGAATTCTCTTGGGAAAGCGACACCACCACGCTTGGCGTGGTGCTTGCCGCAGATGGCTACCCGACCAACGTGGTCAAAGGCGCCAAGGTTCCCGTGCTCCCAACCGATGCCGACTCGCATGTGTTCTATGCAGGTGTGAAGAAGGATGGTGACGATCTCGTCGCCAGCTCCGGCCGCGTGCTGCTGCTCGAAGTGAGCGCCGCAGACATTCCTGCCGCCCAGCAGAAGGTGTATGGCATTCTCGATGCCGCCGACACCACCGGCATGTTCTACCGCCACGACATCGGTGCGAAGGCTCTCAACGCCTGACACATTCTGCCAACTACTAAGCAGATATATGAGTGTGGGCTCCACCCATTTGGGTGGCCCACACTCATATATCTCTATCTCCTATATCAAACTGTTAACTCAGGAAATCATCGGATCGACTCACTCCTCTGGTTTCGGAATGAGGAACGAGCAGGCGAACGCGAGCGCGACGAGTATGATGCCGCCGACCATTGACATCATATAGCCCGACGTCGCACCGGCACTCTGCGTGAATGCCTTCTGCACTGCATACAGCACCGCATAGCTCAATCCTGCGCCCAAGTTGAACGCGCCAGCGTTCAAACCAGGTAGGTAACCGGGGTTGTCTTGCGGAGAAAGCACGATGCCCAAGCCGTTGAGCATGATGTTCGCCGTGCCTGCATACGAGACGCCCACAAGGAGCGAGAATACGATGAGATCCCACATATTCGGCACCTTGCACACGAATACGCCGAACAGCATGCTCACAGCCGTGACGAGCAAACCGCCGCGCAATACCATGCGGTAACCGAATTTAGATGCGAGCACGCCCGCCACAGGTCCGAACACCAAACCGACCAAGGCATATGGCGTCAGCGTGAAGAACGAGACGACATCGGTGGCAATGCCGGCACCGGCTTCAGTATCCTGCCCAAGGGCAGGGATGATGCCGTTCATGATGGCGAACACGCCCGTCATCGTCAGCAAAGTGGTGAGCAGCAAGCCCCACGTGCGACGCTGCTTGAGATACTTGGTGGCCACCATCGGGTCTTTCTTATGCTTCTCAACATTCCAGAACGCCACGAACAGCACTGCGGCAACGATCAGTTCTACAACCACGAGCCACCAATTCGCGTCTGCGAGCTTCTGAATCTCGTTGATGGCCAGATACGCGGCAAGGAAGGCGACGGAGAGCAGAATGACGCCGAGCCAATCCATCTTCGGGGTTTCCTCTGCGGTCGAGTTCTCGCTGAAGCATGCCACCAGCACAATGGCCAGTACGCATACGCCGACCATCACCCAGAAAATGGAACGGAAGCCGAAGTGACCGGCAAGCCAACCGCCGAGCAACGCGTCGACGCCGCCGATGCCGCCATTGACGGAGGTCAGAATCGCCATCAGTTTCGCATACTGTGCGTCGTCGGTGACGCGGGCATGCAACATCAGCAATGTCATCGGTACGATCGGGCCGGCGACGCCCTGCACCACACGGCCGATCATCAGCATCGGCACATTGACGGCCAATGCAGATAGCACGCAGCCGACAGCCGTCAGCGTGAGCATGCCGAGCAGCACCTTCTTGCGTCCTGCGAGATCACCGAGTCGTGGCAGGAACAGCGAGAACACGGCGCATGCGGTGAAAAACACCGTTTGCGTCAACCCGATTTGAGCATCGGTTGTGTTGAGTTCGCGAGCCATTGTGGTCAATGCCGGCGAAAGCATTGAGGCGTTGAGCTGGAACGCGAAGATGGCGGCCATCAATGCCACCATCAAGGCGACGATCGAGCTTTTCTTTTGTTCCGGAGCAGTGCCACGTGGCACTGTGGAGGTATTCGCGGTCATATGAATCACCTGATTCCCTTGCTTCTTCTCTTTCGGTCAGCCCAAACGTTGCAGGGCGTCTACGATGAGGTCCCAGAACTTCTTGTGGTCGAGTTTGACTGCGACTTGCGTATGGCATTCCTCTGGCGCCGGCTCTGGGCCTCGAAGATCCGCCACCGTCATGCCAAGTGTCAGATCACCGTGGATTTCAACGTCCAACGGGCAACGACGTGTGGTGATGACCGTCGGATCGATCAAATAAGCCACCGTGCATGGATCATGCACCGGCGGATCCACGAAGTCTTGATTCTCCTGATACGACTTGCGGAAGAAGTCCATCAGGCCGCTGACGAACATGGCCAGATCGGTGCCGACTCCCTCCACCTGACGTTGCACGGCCGGCGTGCATAGCGCTTGGTGGGTCAGATCCAAGCCCACCATGGTGAGTGGCCATGCCTCGTTGAACACGATGTGTGCGGCTTCCGGATCAACTTTGATGTTGAATTCCGCCACTGCGCTCCAATTGCCCACATGGTAGCCGCCGCCCATCAGCACCACTTCTTTGACGCGATCCACGATGCGCGGTTCGAGTCGTGCGGCCAACGCGATATTCGTCAATGGGCCGGTCGGCACCAGTGTGATCGTCTCCGGTGGATTGTTCATGATCGTGTCGATGATCCAGTTCACCGCGTGCCCCGGGTCAAGCGGACGCGATGGCACTGGCAGTTCCACGCCGTCCAGACCGCTCTCACCGTGGATGCTGGCAGCTGCTTCCGGTTCGCGGATGAGCGGACGTCCGCATCCCGCATGCACTGGAACGTCGGTGGCGCCAGCTTTTTCGAGCACTGCACGAGCATTGTATGTGACTTTCTCAAGACTTTGGTTGCCGCCCACTGTGGTCACGCCAAGCAAGTCGATGGTCGGATTGCCAAGCGCCAGCAAAATAGCCACTGCATCATCATGGCCTGGATCGCAATCGAGAATGATTTTCTTCGTCATGGTGTTCTCCTTTGAACGCCTGTGAATAATTGACGGCATAACATCACGAACTGAGCTGTCGATCACTGAACCCGATATTCTGCCGACATATTCGTTGTAACAGAAACATCTCGTCTTCGCAAAAGCGGGCATGGTATTCAACCTTGAGGAAAAAGCGCGGCAGCTGAACCCCAGTTGAGGTATCGCCAGATACGCAGACAAGTAATTTCAACACGGATTCCCGCTGTTTTCAAGGTTCTTCGAACGGGCTGCTTACAACTTTTCAGCGCATTAAAGAATCCTAGTGCACGCAACTTCACCCTCACTAAGGTAGGGGAAGGTACATGGCAGACCAAAGAGAGGACGCATGGCGTACGTATGGGCTGGTTCTATTCGATAGACATCATTGAGGGGTGGCTTCCCGCAACCATATGGGCGTTGGTCGCCATCGCAATGGTCGTGCTATTGGTTGCACAGCGCAAGTCGTTGAAACGGGCGGGATTGCAGATCGGCATCGGTTTGCTCTCCGGAGCACTCGGATTGCTGGCCACATGGCTCGTGTCGAACGTGTTCGTCGTATTCGGCGTTTCGCTCGGCTGGCCCGTCATCTTCGCCGTTGCCGCAGGATTCGCTTTGCTCGGGTTCGCCATCAGTGCCGCCGTCATGACGCATACATGGCGCAGAGTGGTCGCCATAGTGTTGATTCCGCTGGCTCTGCTCGCCACGACGATGCGCGTCAACGCCATCTACGGCGAATACCAGACCGTTGGCAGTCTGTTCGATTACTCCCCCTACCCGCATATTTCGACGCTCAATCTTTCATTGAACACGATCAGCGTGAAGGATTGGAACGAGCAGGTGAAAGTCAAGAGCAGGAACACTTCGAACATTCCGAAGTCAGGCAAGCTCGTGCACGTCGATATTCCGAACACCGCGTCTGGCTTCCAGGCACGCGAGGCGTTGGTGTGGCTGCCGCCTGCCGCTTTCGCCAAGCACCCGCCACGTCTGCCGGTTATGGTGATGCTCGCCGGCCAACCGGGAAGCCCCACGCGCTTCTTCACGGCCAGCGACACAGTGAAGATTCTCGCCGAATTCGCGAACAAGCATCATGGGCTCGCACCCATCGTCGTCTCCCCCGATCAGAACACGGAGGCCACGCGCAACAGCCTGTGTGCGAATACGACGAAGTGGGGCAACGCCGAAACCTATTTGACGCAGGATGTGCCCGACTGGATCACAGAGAATCTTCCTGTGAGCACACAGGCCGACGAATGGACCATCGGCGGATTCTCGCAGGGAGGCACCTGCTCCACGCAGCTCGCGCCGAATCACCCGAACATCTATGGCAACGTGCTTGCCGTGGATGGTGAGATCGCTCCGACCGACGGCAGCGTAGACCACATGGTCAAGGAGTATTTCAATGGCAGCAAAAGCGCTTACGAACGTCAGGTGCCGCGCAATGCCATCGTGAACAACGCGCCTTCGCATCAGCTGATGATTCTCGGCGCCGGTGAGCGAGATGCCGAGTCCGTGAGCAACATCAAGAAGATAGGAGACACCGCCGAAAAGAACGGGTGGACGGTGTTCCGCTTCACCGTGAAGAACTGGGGGCATGACTGGCATGCCGTCAACGCGGTGTTCAAAGTGGCGTTGCCATATTTGTGCGAGCGCATGGGACTCGGCAATGCGAACGTTGATTTTCCGACTGATTCAAAGATAAGGGAACTAGCATGACCGCGAACGATTCCACACCGCCGCACAAACCGGCGGCGTCGTCGAAGATTGCACAACAATACCAATCGCAGTCCGCAAGCGCACAGTTGCTGGCGGATCTGCACCGGTGGGCGCATGAACAGAGTTTCGCGCTCACGGTGACTCTGGGATTCATCGTCATCAATCTGTGCTGGTGGGTGGCATATGGCGTCGAGCATAAGGCGATGCCGCACCATGCGCTCACTACGAGCCTGCATGAGTTCAACTTCGTGCCATTGCTCGCATCGTTGTTCCTGACTCGCTCGGTATTCCAGCTCATAGTCGATTCCCTGCTGATTCTTCTCGTGCTCTGCTTGGCTGAGCCGTACCTGGGCAAGGCTCGCACCACGTTGGTGAGTTTGGGCAGTGCGGTCGGCGGCACTGTGGTCGGCTTGCTGATTTGCGAGGGCATGAGCGTGCTGCTCGGCGAGCGCAAGGAAGTGTTCCACCTCAATTTCACGCTCTCCCCCGTTGTGTTGGTGATCGGCGCACTGATGGCCGCGACCGCGTTCTCATACCAGCTGTGGCGCAGGCGCATTCGCATCATTGGGTACACCGCGATTCTCGTGGTGGTGCTCTATGGCGGTAATCCCGGCGACTACTGCTTGCTGTTCGCCGCTATTCTCGGTCAGATTATCGGTCGCCTGATCGCAGGTCCACCCGTTGAGACCGAGCAGTGGCATTGGCAATATAGTTCGACGCAGGAGATTCGTCGTATTTTCGGCGCAATCGGCGTGGTGTTGGCGTTGGGGCCGATTGTGGCGACCACTTCTCGCTCCCATGCCGGCCCGCTCGTGTCGATGGCTTTGGTGCTCAGCCCTAAGTCCGTGGATTCCGGCATGCTCGCGGCTTGCATGCACGGGCAGATGCTGGAGGGTTGCGGTGCGCAATACGCGTTGCTGCGCGCGAGCATGCCGGGCGATATCGTCAGATCGGTGCTTCCGTTGCTGGTGATGCTCGCTTTGGCTTGGGGCATGTATTTGGGACGTCGCACTGCGGCGGTGTGCAGCATTATTTTCTACACGGCGAGCGCGTTCTTCGCAGTTATCTATTATCTGATGCCATACACGTGGAATTCGCGGTTACTGGTGCCGGTGATTTCGAAGATCACACTGGCGAACGCGCTTATTCCGCTGCTGTACGCGATTGCCGTGGCGATAGAACTTCCGCACTTCTCCATGCGCACGAAACCGCGTATTCTCAAGCGTTGCATCGCTGCGATCGTCGGCAGTTTCGTGGCGTGCTCGGCCATCTACCTGTTGTTCGCGTGCCTGCGCCCGCAGGATTTCAACCCGCAGCCGACTGTCGGCATGGTGTTCCGTGATTGGCTGGCGCAATTCCTGCCTATCGGTTACCTGACGCACTCGAAGGTGTCGTTCATCGCCACCACTCCACTCGCCTCGCTCGTGTTGCAGGGTGTGGGCATCGTGTTCTGGCTTGTGCTGGTGATCGTGTCGTTCGCTTGGTTGAACGCCACCGTTGACTACGACAAGCAGGCGCATGATCGTGCCGAACGGTTGGCGGAAGACGGCGGGGAATCGATGAGTTTCATGACGACGTGGGAGGGCAATGAGTATTGGCTCTCCGCCACAGGCCGTTCCGCCGTTGCGTATCGTGTGCTCAATGGCATTGCCTTGACCACCACCGGCCCGTTCGGTGATCCGGAGGAATGGGATAGCGATATGGATGAGTTCTCGAGATATTGCTTGGATCATTCGTGGTCGCCGGTGTTCTATGCCGTTCATGAGGAGGGCAAGGATCATTTGGAGCGTCTCGGCTGGCATTCGATCATGGTGGGCGATGAGATGCTCATCGACCCGCAGGCTTGGAAGACGACCGGCAAGAAGTGGCAGGATATTCGCACGGCCATCAATAAGGCGAAACGTGAGGGTATCACCGATCATATGTGCACATTCAATGATGCTCCGCGTGACGTGCAGGTGCAGATCGAGGAGATTTCGGAGCAGTGGTCGCAGGGCAAGGCGTTGCCTGAGATGAAGTTCACGCTCGGTGGCGTGGAGGAGCTCAAGGATCCGCGTGTGCAAGTGCTGTATGCGATCGACTCGAACGGCGTCGTGCAGGCGGTCACCAGCTGGTTGCCGACGTGGAACAATGGGCGTGTGATCGGCTGGACGCTTGATTTCATGCGCTACCGCAGCGGCAGTTACAACGGCATCATGGAGTTCCTGATCGCGCGTATGGCGCAACGTATGCACGATCAAGGCGTTGAGAATCCCGATGATCAAGTGCAGTTCGTCAGTTTGTCTGCCGCACCGTTGACCGGTTTGCAGAACTACACCGATGCCAAATCCGACGATACGTCGAACATCGATGGCACGACGATGCTGCAGCATTCGCTCGCATTGGTGGCGAATCTGCTGGAACCGGCGTATGGGTTCAAGTCACTCTACAATTTCAAGAAGAAGTTCCAGCCTCTTGAACGCCCGGTGTATATCTGCTATCAGGATTCCGCGCTGTTGGCGAATCTCGGCATCGCGATCGTGCGCGCATACTTGCCGACGCTCACGTTCAAGGAAGCACTCGGCATGCTCTCCGCATTCAAACCACAGAGCACAAAAGAGCGTGAGTCAAAGGGCAACGCTTCCTCGAATTCCACCGCGAGTCACGCTGAAAGCACGCAATCAGGTATCTGAGCGCTCGGCTTGCGCACGGCAGTCCGCGCATAATCCGAACACTTCCAACGTATGCGACTCGATCGTGAAATCGTGTTGCTGCGCCACGGATTGCAACCATTGCTCGCTCGGCGGGTCGATCTCCACGGTTTTGCCGCATGAGACGCAGACGAGGTGGTGATGATGTCGGTCGGCATTGCACAGGCGGAACAGCTGCTGCCCGTTCAATCTCACGGTGTCGACCTGACCGGCGTCGGCCATGGCATTGAGGCGACGGTACACGGTGGCCAGCGAAATATGCTCGCCACCGTCTTCCAGCCGCTGGTGCAACTGCTGGGCCGAGACGAACTCACTCGCATGGCTCAATGCTTCGTGAATAACGTCTTTCTGCCTTGTGTTGCGCATCGTGCGATCGCTCATAGTCTCCTCAATGCCGTTGCTTCGCCCACCGTGTTCCGTGGAACACTACTCATCCCAACAATGTGTGGCCTCCAGCAATTCCGCCGCACATGCCGGGTCGTCGCACAGCACGGTGATGTGCCCCATCTTGCGGTTGTGCTTCACCACGGCCTTGCCGTAATCGTGCACATGCCATTCCGGATGTTCGGGAGCGGCGGCGCGCGTCGGTTCTACGTGTTGGCCGAGCACGTTCACCATGACGGCCGGGCTGAGCAGCTTCGGCTGTGGCAGCGACCAACCGCAGATGCCGAGAATATGCATGTCGAACTGGTCGAAATCGCAGGCTTCAATCGTGTAATGGCCGGAATTGTGCGGGCGTGGGGCGAGTTCGTTGACGATCACCTTGCCCTCCGGCGTCACGAACAGTTCGATCGCCAACGTGCCCGCCAGTTCGAATCCGCGAGCGAGTTCGATCGCCAGCTCATGTGCGGTGCGCGCCACGTTCTCGCTCACTTTGGCGGGGGCGAGTGTCATGTGCAGAATGTTGTTGCGGTGAATGTTGTGCACGATCGGGAACGTGCGGTAATCCTTGCCGTTGCCCGACACGAGAATCGACGCCTCGAACGCGAAGTTCACGAATCCTTCCAAAATGGCGGGCGGGAACGCGTCGTCAGGCCATACGTCGGCGAGATCCGCGGGCTCGCGCAGTACGATCTGCCCGTGACCGTCGTAGCCGCCTTCGCAGGTCTTGAGCACTGCGGGGAATCCGATCTCCTCGAGTGCGGCGTCCAGCTCTTCACGCGAGTTCACTGCACGCCAAGGCGCGGTTTCGATGCCGTGTTCGTTAATGAACGTCTTTCGGCGATGCGGTTCTGCGTCACGCGCAACAGGTCGGTGCCCTGCGGAATCGCCACGATGTCGCGCACCGCATCGAGCGCGTCCGCGTCCACGTTCTCGAACTCGTAGGTGAGCACGTCGCTGCGTTCGGCGAGTTCGCGGATCGCCTCCTTGTCGTCATAGTCGGCGACGATCTGGAAGTCACCCACCTGCGCGGTCGGGCAATCTTCGGTCGGGTCGAGCACTCCGACGCGCAAACCCATGTATTTTGCCGACAGCGCCATCATGCGACCGAGCTGGCCGCCGCCGACGATGCCGATCACGTCACCGGGAAGCAAACGTTCGCGTGCGCCGCCGGTTTCCTCAGATAAGCTCGGCATTGGACTGCTCCACCTTCTTCTTGAGTTCGTCGCGGTATTCCTGCAACGCATCGGCCAAATGCTTGTCGGTTGTGCTCAGAATGCTCACGGCGAGCAGTCCGGCGTTCGTCGCACCGGAATTGCCGACAGCGGTGGTCGCCACCGGAATGCCGCCTGGCATCTGCACGATCGACAGTAGCGAATCCCAGCCGGAAAGCGCGTGCGAGCGAACCGGCACACCGATAACCGGCAGCGTCGTCTGCGCGGCCACCATGCCGGGCAGATGAGCGGCACCACCAGCACCGGCGATGATCACCTTCAGCCCATTTTCGCGAGCCTCATGCGCGAACTGCCCCATGAGCTCGGGTGTGCGATGCGCAGAAATCACCTGCTTCATGTATGGCACTTCGAAACGGTCGAGCATCTCGCAAGCATGCCTCATGGTCTCCCAATCACTGGCAGAGCCCATGATCACTGCCACCTGCGGCTTATTCGCTGTCATTGTTACCTCCGCAACGCATTTTTTATGTGACGACTTCACTCTACGCCGAAAGCATGTCGTGCATATCCGCGCTTGTTTTGCGAAAGCTTTTGCCGGTATACAAACACACTTTTTATGTCACACACTATAATATGTGCATGAAGTCGACCATCGCCGGCGCATATGCTGGAATGCACGCGATGCTGACCAGCTAAAAGAGAGGGATTACTGACACTCATGACCCACGACATTCTGTCTGAGGTGCTTTCGCCTTCCGATGTGAAGCTGCTCACCACCGACCAACTGACGGAGCTGTGCGCGCAGATACGCGGCACGCTCGTCGACTTCGGCAAACAATACGGCGGCCATATCGGTTCGAACCTCGGTTTGGTGGAAGCATGCGTGGCCATGCATTATGTGTTCGATTCGCCGTTCGACAAAATCGTGTTCGACGTGTCTCATCAAAGCTACGTGCACAAGATGCTCACCGGTCGTGCGGACGCATTCCGCAAAGCCGAACTGTTCGGCACGGTGACGGGTTTCACGAATCCCGACGAAAGCGAGCACGATCACTTTGTGCTCGGTCACACCGGCACGTCGATCTCACTGGCCTGTGGCCTGGCTAAGGAACGCGATATGGTTCGCGCCGCCGGTCGCACCAGCCAGACGAACAATGTGGTCGCGGTTATCGGCGATGGCGCGTTGAGCTCCGCAATCGCATTCGAGGGGTTGAACAACGCCGCTGAACAAGGCGGCAACCTGATCATCGTCGTCAACGACAACGAGATGTCGATCGCGAACAATCACGGTGGCATGTATGCGACGCTTGCGAAGATGCGTGAAACGCATGGGAATTGCGAGAACAATCTGTTCCGCGCATTCGGTCTTGACTATCGGTATGTGGAAGACGGCAACGATGTGACCGCGATGATCGACGCGTTCCGCGAGGTCAAAGACACGGATCATCCGATCGTCTTGCACATCCACACGCTCAAAGGCTTGGGACTCGACGAGGAAGACGCCACCTATGGTCTGCACGCCGGCCAGTGCGAGTCGAACCATTGGCAGAACCCCCTCGCGCAGGCGGATGCACCACTCGGCGCACGCAAATACTATGGCGGGCTGGCCATGCAACAGCTGGAGCAGCGTTTTGGCAGCGAGCCAGGTCTGGTTGTCATCTCCCCCGCCACACCTGGTTCCAATGGCATCACCGAGGATTTCCGTGCACGCGCCGGAGCGCACTACGTCGACACTGGCATCACCGAGGAGCATGCCGTCGCATTCGCATCGGGCATCGCCAAAGCCGGTGGACGCCCGGTGGTCGCCACGTCTGCCACGTTCTTCCAGCGCACATTCGACCAATTACAGCAGGAACTCGCATTGAACGACACTCCCGTGACGTTGCTCTCATTCGGCGCGGGGCTTTCTGACGCCGACAACACGCATTCCGGCGCCTTCGACGTTCCGATGTTCGGCAACGTGCCCGGACTCACCTGCCTGGCACCCACTTCCCAGCAGATGTTCCTCGACATGCTCGCATGGTCCACATCGGAACGCAACGAACATCCGGTGATGATCCGCGTGCCCGGCAATACGATTCTCGATGCCGAGCGCTCCGGCGACCTTGACCCGAATGCCACAATGCCGGCTCAACGCACGGACTTGACACCACCATGGTTCGGCTATGACGTGGCACGAAGCGGCAACACCGTCGCCGTGCTCGGTTTGAGCAACGCCTACCCCACCGCCTGCTCCGTGGTCGACCGTCTTGCTCGCGGCGGTGATGGAGAGCAACCCATTCAGGCCACACTCATCAATCCTCTGCAGTTCTCGTCGCTCGACGAGCAGACCTTGCGAGCGCTTGCCGATGACCATACGCTCGTCGTCACTCTCGAAGATGCCCAGCTTGAAGGCGGTTGGGGTGAGAAGATCACCGCGTTCTACCAGAACATGATGCCGCATGCGAACATGCATGTGTTGAATTTCGGCGCAGACAAAGAGTTCACTGACCGCACTCCTCTCGCCGAGCTCAACGCCCGCTACGGTCTGACCACGCAAACCATAGTCTCCCGCATTCGTGAAATACTGCAATAAGCAACAGCGGGTGAGAAAAGTGCATGTGTATCAGTGCGAAGTTATCGGCATGGAAGATGCAGTCAAATCCACACTCAATGCACTTGATCTGCATCAGCACAGTGTTTGCATTCGACAAAGCCTTGTGCCTCCGGCCGGACTCGAACCGGCAACCTGCGGATTAGAAGGCCGATGCTCTATCCATTGAGCTACGGAGGCCAACAAGCACTACGCTAGACGTTGCGAGGGACTATTCCACACGTAACGTGTTGGCAGATATGCTTTGTGACCAAGATTAGAAGTCACATGCTGTTACATGTGATGAGATCAGCATATCGGGTCTCATCACATGAATCCTTTCTAAATAGATTGGATTTCCTATTTCAACCTGCCCGCTATCAGCAACAGTGTGTTTTCTGTTTCCTGACGACGTGTATGCAACAGTCCATAGGCGTTACTTCCCGGCTAACCACCGGTAGATATTGCTTGACTCTCATAGGTCCTGATATTCACTTGCATCCCGTAGATTCAATGCAGCGTTCAGGTCACGGTCATGAAGCGTGCCACAGACAGGGCACCTCCATTCATATTGCCCTAACACGAGAGATGTGTTCTTCCGGTGACATACATGGCAAAGCCTACTAGATGGATACCACGCGGATACCCGCCGAAGTTCAATGCCATGCTTATGGCATACTTGTTCAACGAGCTCAAGAAATACCGATAAACCTTGTTTATGTAAGGCTGGCGCAAGATGCCGATTCTTCATCATGCCTTTCACATTAAGATGTTCGATGGTTAGTGAGCTTGGCTGTCGCCTCACTACCTGTGCGCACACCCATTTCATGTATTCGACTCGCCTGTTGTTCAACCGTCGCTCAATGCGCCACTTCTCCATTATTGCCTTGCGATAATTATGCCATCCGTGCACTTTGTCCTTTCCTTTGTTCGCAAGATACCGACGTGTAATCATGCGCTCAATACGTCGCTTGCGTTTCTCCAACTTACGCAAGCGATTCGTTTTGTTGATATTCATAAACACTGTGCCATCTGAAAGAACAGCAAGATTTTTCAAACCGACATCCATACCAAGTGGTTCACCTGTTGGTTGTATGGGTGCAGGGTCCTGTGCCTCGTAAAGAACGCTCACATAATAGCGTCCGTTCACAATGCTTATAGTTGCGCTTTTCGGTTCTTGTCGTGTAGGTACATAACCTTTCTCCTTGAGCTTGACCCATCCAAGTTTCGGCAGTCGAATACGATGCCGTTCAACGTGAATGGAGCAAATCACATAGAATGAGTCACGATTTGTGTTACGTCGTTTATATCTAGGAAAACCGCTCTGCCGTTTGAAAAACCTTCTGTATGCCCGTTCTGCACACATGATCGCATGCTTAACCGATTTACTGGGAGCCTCAGTGAACCACTCTGGACGTTTTGAGTTATTAAGAGCTTTGGAGAAAGCATAGCCGGTCAAGAATAGACCACATTCAGCATAATATGCTTTGGCTGCATCCAAATACCAGTTATAAGCAAAACGCACTGTACCGCAATATTGATGGATAAGACCAATCTGCTTGTTTGTTGGATTGAGTTCCGTACGATATGCCATCACTTCCATATACTTCTCCCTGGCACACAAAATTAGTCAATAATCTGCAATTAGATTCACAGTATCTTTCAACAGATCAAGAGCAACTGCTTATACTCTTTTCTCAGTTGGTTAGCGTTTGCGGATGCGAGAGGCCAACCAATGCTCGATGGCGCTGCGCTGATATAAAGCCCCTTGTTTCAGACGTATCACCGGTTTGGGAAAGTCTTTAATCTCGGGAAACATACGAGCCCGCTGGCGAGAGACTCCAGCCATACGAGCAATTTCCGCATATCCAACTACTTCCGGATACTGGAAAAGTCCAGCCACCTCAATGGATGCATCTGAACGGACTGCCTCAACGCCAACTACCGTCAGATCATGACCTTGAAATGCTTGCCGTATAATTCCATCAGCTATATCAACCGCATCTATTGCATTTACGGCATCGACAGTTAACGTTACGCTGTGACTCGCACATCCCATGTCTGATGTTGCGGTAGCTCCATACTCTCCAAGTTCTGATACCGCACTGAGCACTGTTTCCTCAGCGAGATTCTCTTCAGAGGTAAATACGATTGCGATTCGCCAAGCCGACATCCGATCACCAACCCATACATCCAACTGCACCGTTCCGCAAAGTTTACGTTGATAGATTAATCATAACAAAAATGTTGTCATTGACAACAGTATGGTGATGTCGTCAATGACAACATTGAATCAATCGGGCGAAATGCCGTCATTTCAGCATTGCTGCCGACGCTTGAGCTGCGCGTTCATCTTGCGCACATCCCCCGGAATACATATCCGCAGATTATGGAAATGATCAGCGTCAGCACAAGCATGATGGCGATAAAGCTCAGTACCGCCCATATGCCATATTGCCGCGGAATCCAGCCCATCCACCACGCAGCAAACGTGTATATGACGGTTCCGGGAACGAGCGCTATGACGAGCTTCGCCCATGTGGCCATGCGCTCGTTGAGCCAAACGATCGCCGGCGCTCCATAGCCAACGCCAACGGCGAGCATGACTATGAACTGCCTTGCCAACATCCGCCCCGTGTCTCCTCCCATGGCGAGCCCTGCGATGGCTGAGAAGAACATTGAGATGAACGCCGCAATGCCAATGCCCACGGCAGTATATCTGAACAATGCCTTTTCATGATGTCTCCTTAGAAATCTGTGCTACATGCCCAGCGCGTGTTTAAACGAAGTCAGAAATCGGCGTGAAATCCATTCGACCGTACCGTCGATGAGCTTCACACTCACCGCACCGCCGAATCCCGGATCAATACGATCTATAGCGTTGAGATTGACGATCGCGGATTTGCTGATGCGAATAAAATCTGCGCCAAGCATTTGCTCCAGCTCATATAGCCGGTTGTTGGTGCGCAAATCGCCTTTGCTGGTGAGCAGCTGCACGTGACCATCTTCGGCCCGTGCAAGGTATATGCTGCGCAACGGCACGACCACCATGCTCTTCCCCTGCGTGGCGACGATCGCGTTGCGTGGGCCGCTGCGTTCGGTCACCGTGGCGTCGTCACCAATAGAAGCGAGCAATTCCACCGCATGCCTGAGTGTGTCGTCCATCTGTTGCGCGGCGATGTTCGCGTGGCCGGTGGTGGTCGGCAGAATAGAAAGTTCCACTCTCACGGGCGCCTCCAATCCTTGAATGATCTCATAATTCAAAGGTAGCGTGGCGCGGCATGTGCCGTCTCGTCTAAGCAGATAAGCGGTCGGTTTGGTTCGTCAAGCGGTCCACGACCTTGGGCAGGAACTTCGCCGGGAAAAGTATCGTACGCGTATTGCCATCTTCAGGAAAGCCGATATCGCCGTCTACTTCCCCACAATCAAGGAAAACGGTCACCTCTTGGGCGTGTGGATTATTGAGCAGATCAAATAGCGACGCGCTGCCTGGCTCAGAGCCCAATACTTCCGTCATGGTCTGCGGCGAGGCGAAACTCAGTCTTGAGCAGCCGAGTTTATGGGCGATTCCTTTAAGATCAAGCCGGGCGTCGCCCAGAGCCACTATAAGAACCAACCTGCCATGCGTGTCCTGCAACAGCAGATTCTTGACCAAATGCTCCATCGGCACGCCCATGAGCTCGGGGAGTCCCAAATCAATGCCGTCCTGCACGCTGTAAATCGGCGGATGGCTCACGCTGCGGTGCGGCACACCGAGTCCATCTAGAAAACTGGCAGGAGACTTTGGCATGTTTTGAGTATAGATACTCCCCACAACACGACCGCACCCACACATAGTGGGGACTAGCTAAAAAGTGCGCACTAGAGCGTGCGAATGCCGAGACTTTCGGCGAAAGCGGCTGCGAGGTCTGCGATCTGATCGAGCGACATCGTAGTGCCACGCAAGTATTCGACGCCTTCTATGCGTGCGAGTCGAGCGTCGCGCAGGTCCACGTTGCTCACCGTGGCATGCTGCAGATTGATCGAGTTGATCTGGCAGCCGGCGAACGACAGCCGCGTCAATTGCGCGCCCACACCGTCGAATTCGTCTATAGCACAGTTCTCGAAGCGCACATCGCGCCACTTCGCGTCACGCAGATTCAAATAACCGATGCGGCAGTCCTTGAACTCGACCGAGCGCAGCACCGACTCCATCGCGTCCACTGAACCCAGCCGGCAACCGGTCAGCGAGCAGTCCGCGAGCAGCGCGCCCACCATGTGCAGGCGCGCGAGTCCGCAACCGGAGAGTGAGGTTTCGCTCACATGCGCTTGATCGAGCACGAGAGCGCCAGCACTCATGTCTTCGAACGAGCAGTCCAGGAATGTGCCTAGCGTGGCATCGAGCGTCTCACCGTCGGCGTGCTGGTCGAAGAAGCGGCGGGAATCATAATTCCCTTCACTCTCCAGCGCGAACAATCGCGTTTCCGCCAGTTTCGGTGTGCGCGTGCGCGGAGTGATCTTCGGGGCTGCCGTTCTGGTGGTTCTAGTGCGCGATTTCGGCGCTGTGCTCTGCATGCTCATGCTGCCAGTGTAGTCCCTTGCGTAGCAGCATCACGAAGTTGCAGATCACCGGCACGAGCAGTCCACACATCATGCCGATGTTCGAATCGCGCAGCAGCACCATGAGCACGCCGCCGATGACCAGCGACACGGCGGAGATAATGCCGTCGTTGAGAGTGAAAGCGAGGTCGTTGAAATAGTACCCGCTGTTCGCGTAGATCGAGATGTAGAACACGGCGAGCGCGCAGATGGTCAGCAATGCGACGAACATGCGGTTCGACTCGCTGTTGTTGAGCAGTTCGAACCCGACCGTCACCAAGTTGATGGCGATGACGATGAAATAGTGCGTGAACATGAGCCGCAGCGCGCGGTCGACGCGATGGTGGTTGCACAGCACATGCATCTGGATGACGTAGCAGCCGAACATCAGCAGCATGACCGCGAAAATGAGAATGGGCAGCAACGAGAGCTGATGCACGTCGAAGAAGCGCGTCATGCCGACCACGCTCTCGCCGAACGTGATGATGGTGAGCAGTTCGAACCGTTCCGCAAGGTGCGGGAAACTGATGATGCTCGCGTCGAAGTCACCGCGAATGAAGAACGGCAGGAACATGCCGACGACGGTGGTGAACGCGCCGAAGCCGACGATCATCCAATGCACATGGTTGATGGCGCCCACATAGGTGACGGCATACAAGGCAATGACGATGGCGAGGATGATGCACGAGTTGCGTGCGGCGCGCGCATCACGACACCCTACGCGCGTGCGGATGAAATACATCGCCCACACACAGGCCAGCGACACGACCATCGCGAGGTTGTATGTGCCGGCCACGCCGTCCCAGTCGGAGGCTACCGACAACGTATTGACCAAGTAGAGCGTGGCCAACATGTCTATTGACGTGAACAAGTACTCCCACCATGTCCACGTGCCGTAGCGGTTCACATAATTCGTCAAATAAAGCCACGACTGGATGATGACGCAGGCGACGACTATGTAGCTGTAGAACGCGGAGGGGCGATCACCCCGTGCTCCGGCTCTTCGATGAGCAGGGTCATGCGTGAGATCGCATACACATAGATCAGATCGTAGAACAGTTCGATCAGTTCCACGTGCTGTTCTCTGACTTGGCCGACCGCTTCGGCCGCTCTCTTCTCACTCATGCGAGCCTCCCGTACCATTTTCTCCATTGTTCAGCAAAGCACAATGCAGCACAGCGTGGGGAAAATCTTCTCCATTGGCGAGTTGCCCACGCCAATTTTTCGACAAAGCTGCATTACTTTGTCTAATGAGAGCTTACGTTGACTATTCGCCGATTATTCGATGATGCAGCTCAACCCGAACAGCACGGCCACGAACAGGAAGCAGAAGGCGGTGTATTCGGTCAGGTACTTGCCTTTGCGGTCGGGATACATCTTCGTGAAGTTCTTGTAAGTGACAAGCGACGCCATCGATGCGATGAGCGTACCCATGCCGCCGATGTTCGTGCCGATGATGAGCGGCACGTATTGGTTCGAGAATCCGGCGAGCAGCAGCGAGGTCGGCACGTTGGAGATGATCTGGCTGAAGCCGATCGCCACGCCGAGCGGATGACTGCCGACGCACTGCTGTGCGAGCGCGGCGAATTCCGGCACGCGGCGCATGTTGCCGATGAAGATGAAGAACATGATGAACGTGAGCGGCAGACCCCAGTCACAGTGGCGGAACGACTTGCGGTCGCACACGAGCATGACGATGAACACGATCACGCACATCACCCAGATCGGGATCAGATCGCTGACCGCGAGCACGCAGACGAGGAAGGTGATGGCGTAGACGACGACTCGCCAACCGCCATAACCGGCGCCGTAGCCGGTCACATGGATCTCGTCCGGCTGCGGTTTGGAGGCGTCAGGGGCGAGCACGCCGTGTTCGATCGACTTGCTGTCCATGCCGCGGATGCCTTCGATCTTGCGACCGCGGAACACGATGCAGGTGATCGCGACGAGCATGACCGCAGACAACGCGCTATAAGGCCCCATCACCGCGAGGAAGTGCCCTGTTGACATGCCGGTCAGCGCTTTGAAATACAGATTGTGCGCGTTGCCGATAGGCGTGAGCATACTGCCGGTGTTCGCGCCGATCGTCATCAACGTGCACACGAGGATCGCGCGGTCTTCCATGCGCGCCATCTTGAGCACGGCGAGCGCGAACGGCACGAACGTGAGCAGTGCGACGTCGTTGGTGATGAGCATCGACGAGAAGAATGTGAGTGATATCAGTGTGAGCACCAACCCGCGCGCTGTGCTCACATGCTCGAGCAGCTTCGCGCCGATGATGCGGAACACGCCCACGCGTTGCAGTCCGCACACCACGAGCATCAGGCAGATGAGCTGCGCGATGGTGCTCACATGCACGTATTCGCGGTAGTGCCAGTCGGGCGGGATGATGATACAGGAGATCAACGCGAGTATTGTGGCGACCACGAGAATAGTCTCGCCGCGCAGGAATGCTACCACTCGATGTCGCATTCACTCCTCCGAAATCACTTGGAAAACTCTATTAGTTTACACTACGTACGCTTACCATTGCGGCGATAGTGTGCCGTTTTGCCGACCATTTCCAAGTGTTTCGGTGATTTCAGCTTGCAAACACTGCGCTTTGCTCCCGACCTTTTTCGAAATATTATTTCCGTCAGCACTCATCCTGCTGCTGAGCCGAAGATCTGCGATTGCAGATTCTTGCGCTCGAGCTCAACATCGGTGATCGCTCCGAGCAGTTCGATCTTGTCGTGCGTGTTCGTGGCACGGTTCGCCTTGTGCTTGAGCATGCCGATGCGACGCATGTAGCCGGTGTCGATCAGGCTGGCGGTCAGCTGGTTCGCATACTGGCGTTGCGCGGCACTCGCCTCCGGCATCGGGGCGGCCGCCTGGTTGTTTTGCTCGCCGGCTGCCGTGCGTCCGGAGTCGTTCTGCCCGCTATTCGGCGTCTTCTCGTTCAAGGGCAGAGTCATGACGGCCAGTTCGGTGATGACCGGAGCGAGCATCGGACCTCCCGCCTTGGTCAGTGCGTGGATCCACTGCCCCGGCGACGTGGGTTCCTGCGGCAGACCTCCGATTGATTCGACCGCTTCGAACAGCGTTTGAAACACGGGGGTGGCGAAGCAGTGCACTGTCAGCGCATTGAACAGTTCGGTGTTGATGGCGCGCGGCATTTGCACGAGCACCGCCATGAACTGCATTTCGGTGATGAACACGCGGTCGTCAATGCGGAAGAAACTTTGTGATTGTGCGTTGTTGTGCTCGATCTGCCGGACTCGTGACTCGTCCATGCGTGGCTCCTCGGGAGCACGCTCATAGGTGCGCTGGCGAGACACATAGGCGTCTTCGCTGCGCACATGTTGGGCGCGGCGAGCGGATCGCACTTCACGCTGCATGATGTCGAGGTCGACGCCGATCTGCCGTGCCGCCTTACGCGAATAAATGTCGAGCAGACTCTCGTCTTTGATGCGCGCGATCAGCGGCGCAACCGCTTTGACGGCGCCCATCTGACCGGTGGTGTATGAGGTGTCGAACCGGCGTATGGCCACGTTGATCACGAAGTCGAACAATGGCACGGCGTTGGCGACGAGCGCACGCAACGCATCATCGCCGCGTTCGATGCGCAGATCGCATGGATCCAGGTTGTTGTCTGCCACTGCCACGAAGGTTTGCGTCTGGAACGACGAGTCGAGACCGAAAGCGTGCAGGGCGGCTTTCTGCCCTGCCGCATCGCCGTCGAACGTGAACACGATGCGCGAGCTCAACGGCTGGCCTTCCACATGCAATGGGCCGGTCAGGTTCACGGCTCCCAATGAGTCGTCGGCGATCAGGCGGCGCACGATCTTCGCGTGTTCCGCGCCGAATGCGGTGCCGCAGGTGGCGACGGCGGTGTCGACGCCGGCCAAATGCATGGCCATCACGTCGGTGTAACCCTCGACGATCACCACCTGACGTTTCTTGACGATCTGCGGTTTGGCCAGATCGATGCCGTAGAGCACTTGGTTCTTGTGGTAGAGCTGCGTGTCGGGCGTGTTGATGTATTTGGCGTTGATCGAATCGTCATCGTAGAGCTTGCGTGCGCCGAAGCCGAGCGTGCGGCCGGTTGAATCGCGGATGGGCCATGTGGCACGGCCGCGGAAGTAGTCGTAAACGCCGCGCGCACCTTGACGTGCAAGCCCGGCGTCGAGCATCTCCTGCTGGGTGAAGCCTTTGTCGGCTAGGTGGCGCACGAGGTTATCCCAGCCTTGCGGCGCGTAGCCGCAGCCGAAGTGTGCGCAATCCTGCTGCGAGAAGTTGCGGCCGGCGAGCAGTTTGCGTGCGGGCAGAGCCTCCTCGGTGAGGATCTGGCTTTCGAAGAAGCGCTGCGCCTCCTCGTTGGCTTCCAGCAAACGAGCGCGTTTCGTGCCCTTGTGCTGCTTGGAGTCATTGCCGTTGTTCTCGTAATGCAGCTCGATATGGTATTTGTCGGCAAGCAGTTCCACTGCCTCGCGGAAGTCGATGTTCTCCTCTTCCTCCACGAATTTGAACACGTCACCGCCGCGGCCGCAGCCGAAGCAGTGCCAGGAGCCGACGGAGGGGCGCACGTTGAAACTCGGCGTGCGCTCGTCATGGAATGGGCATAAACCCACGTATGCGCCTACGCCAGAAGGCTTGAGGGCGACTGTGGCGGAGACGATGTCATAGAGATCCGCTGCGTTTCGTACTCGTTCTATGTCTTCTTTCTTAATCATCCCGGCCATGAGCGGTATCTTATCAGCAGCGGTCGGTTTTGAATAGAGCGGTTGCGGGAAAATCCATGCATACGTTAGCGGCGCACGGCGATTCCCGCGCGCCGCCTCAGTCAGCTATGCAGCGTTGCTCTGTTGCGCGCCCGCTCACCGGTGACGAACCGTGCGGAAACGCACGAGTTTACAGCAGCGTGGATTGGTCGAGCTTGGCTATGTCTTCGTCGCTCAACGTCTCGTAGGCGTTGAGGTAGAGATGTGGGATGCGGTTGCGCAGGCAGGTGAAGATCTCATAGCTGATCGTGTCGGCGGCCTGAGCCCAGTCGTCGGCGTTCGGTTCCAAATAGTCGGCGCCGCGGCCCGGGCCGAACAGTTCCACCGTGTCGCCGATGTGCACGTTCAGCCGTTCGGCATCGTCGTGCAGGTCGATGATGAACTGGTCCATGCACACGCGTCCGCTCACGTGCATGATCTTCGCGCCGTCCGCGGTCATCACGCGAACCGGCCCGCCGAGCTTGTTCACGTGCTTGGCGCCGAGTTCGTTGAATCCGGAAGCGGAGCGGTGGATGCCGTCCGCGTAGCCGACCGGAATGATAGCCGCGCTCGTGCGCTTGTCGGTCACGTAGACGCGGCCGTATGAGAGCCCCTCGCCTGCATCGACTGTCTTCACCGAGCTCAACTGCGCCTGCAGCGTCATGGCCGGCTTGAGCTGGTATTGCGACGGCGTGCCCATCGCGGGGTCTGCTTCGTAGCCGTACAGCGCGACGCCGGGGCGCACCAAGTCATAGTGGATCTGCGGTCTGCTCAGTGTGGCAGCCGTGTTCGCCAAGTGGCGGATCTGCGGGGTGATGCCACGCGCGTTGAGCCGTTCGGTGAACTCTTCGAATGTGGCGATCTGGGTGTCGGTTTCGTCAACGAATTCGCTGACGTCGGGAGCGTCGGCGACGGCGAGATGGCTCCATTGGCCGACGATCTCGAACACGCCCTCCTGTGCCAGCGGAAGCAGGGCGTCGATGGCCTCGTCGATCTGCTCGAGTGTGAACCCGTTCCTGCCGAAGCCGGTGTCGACCTTGATGTGCACGCGAGCAGGCTTGCCCACTGCGCGGGCGGCCTGCTCAATGCGGTGCAATGCGGTCATCGTGGCAACCGACAGATCAACGTCCTGCTCAATAAGCTCTTCGTAGGGTGCGCGCAGAGGATTGTTCACCCATGTGAGAATGCGGGCGCGGTCGACGCCGATGCCCGCGGCGCGCAATGCGAGCGCCTCGCGAGCCTGAGCCACGCCAAGCCATGTGGCGCCACCGGCGAGAGCCGCCAACGCCGTTGGTATGAGTCCGTGCCCGTAGGCGTCCGCCTTCACCACGCCCATCACCTGAGTGGGGCCGCCCTCCTGATTCACCACGTTCACCAAGTGGCGCATGTTGTCTCGCAGCGTCGCCAAGTCCACGATGATCTGCGCGGGGTATTCGCGTAGCGCCTGAAGATAGTTTCGTTCGCCTTGTTCGGAAGAAAATTGCCACTGTGGCAGTGCACTCAAGCTCATGGCTCCATTGTGTACCGCTCGCATGACTTCATGGCGTCGCTTTCGTAGGTATGGGGGCTTGGATCCGGACTCAAATCACCATTCGTGACGCTGGTAGGCGATGCGCGTCGTGTCTGTGTCGCGGTCGAGCAGCTGAATGAGACCGCACCGTGCGAAACCGCAACTGGTGAGCACGTGTTGCATGGCCTTGTTGTTCGGGTGTGTGTCGACGCGCACGTTGCCGTAGTGTTTGAGCGCCCATTCGATGCATTCGCGTGCCGCGTGGCGCACCACGCCGGCGGACGCGATGCGGTGGATGGTCACATAGGCGTCATCGTCGAGCCACGCGCCCTCGATGTGCTTGTATGTGGGGTCTTCGCCTGGGCACAACGCGAATTGTGCCAGAATGCGCTCTTTGCCATTGGCTTTGTCGACGAGCAGCATCGCACGATGGTTCACGATGTCGTCTTTGACCACTTCGGGTCGAGGGAACGTGTGCCCCCACTGCGTGGGATTGCCATTGCGCGCCATGAGCTCACGTGCATGTTCATAGATGCGTTCCATTTGAGGGTAATCCCTCATCGTTGCATGGCGAAAACGCCTTCCGGCAGTTTCTTGCATCTTTGACTCCTCGACAATATGCGATGTTGCAGAATAAGTAATTCAATAAATAATTCGTGTACGTAACCAATTTGTCAGAATCTTTGCCAGAACGGCAAATCTATCTGACAAATCAGCAAAACCAATAGTAAAAACGGCAAATAAGCAGTAGTTTCGCCGCTTTGTCAGATTATTTTGCTGTTATTACTCATATAACAGGTGAAATATGTGATAAAACAGCAAATCTGTTGGTCAAAACGGCGAAACGGTATGCTCGCGAATACTCAGACCAGCTTACGCTCGAACGGGTCGGAGCTGATGCCCTTGGCAAGAATGTCTTTTGCCCATTCCTTCGCAGTGAACAGGCTGTGATCGCGGTAGTTGCCGCAGCTCTCGATCGTCGTGGCAGGAACGTCATCCCACGTCGCTTCATAAGCGATGAATTCCAAGGACTCCCTGAGTGCTTTCGCCACTTCTTCGGTGGAGTGCTCGCCCCAGGTCAGCAGGTGGAATCCGGTGCGGCAGCCGAACGGCGAGCAATCAATATAACCGGGGACGCGTTCGCGCAGCAACACGGCGATGGTATGTTCGATGGTGTGCAGGCCGCCGGTCGGGATCGCGTTCTCGTTCGGCTGCACAAGTCGCAGGTCATAGTTGGAGATCACGTCACCGTGAGGACCGGTCTCAGTGTCGATATAGCGAACGTAAGGCGCCTTTACCTTGGTGTGGTCGAGTTGGAAACTTTCAACGACTGGTTTGTTCTGCTGTTCTTCAGCCATGTGCTCTCCCCTTTCAGGCGGTGCATGCAATAGGCAATGTTCGCGCTGGTATGTTGCGCAGTACATAGTGTATCGCCGCGCCTGACGAGGAACGCGTTCACGCCTTCGTCTGCTGCTCCGCCATGTCGTTCATCATCGAGATCGTGGCAGCCGAGTTCATCGTGGTGACCGGCACGCCGGTGGCCGCGGAGTCGAAACCGAGGATCATCTTCAAGATACCCATTGTTATTCCTTTCATTCCAACGTTTTTTCGTTGCTTTCTTCTGATGGTTTTCAGATTACGAAGAAACGCCGGTGCTGCACATACGGCGTCGGAATGAATCTCTGAGTATTTCTTGAGTTGCCTCCACCCTGAGAATGAGTTTTTCTCTACTTCAAGAATGATCTGTTGGAATTGTCACGATGCAATATCCTCGGCATATCTGATATTGCTATCGGCCACGTGAACAACAGCGTTGTTGCCGCGCGGCTTGCCGATTACTTATTCGTCATGTTCGGGGAATTCCACCCACATCAACCAAACCTCATATAGCCGCAACTCAGAGGTTGTCATACACATCATCCTCGGGATCATCCCAGTCGGACGGCAAAATTATGCGACCAGTTTCAGGATTTCTAGGCATTTTCTTGACTGTCACGCTCTTCCCCGATGCATACACTGCATCAGCACGATACTTACCCACAGAAGGAGTAAATGGCATTCCTCCATCACGAATGGACTGTTTAAGAAACATGTTGACCGCAGAACTGAGACTCAACCCCATCTCTTCATACAGAGCAGATGCGCGCTTTTTAACGTCATCATCAACGTTTGCGACTACTTTCGCCATTCCATCCACCTTTCTCAATACACTAGATGCAACCTATTTGATATATGATTGTGACTATTTATCACCAAATGACATATTCCAATACTATAGGTTTGATTGTAGTCCCATCATTTCCGCCCCAGAGAAAACACTCACTGGCTGACATGATCAATCAAGTCTGCAATCGCGCACGACC
>NZ_WNLP01000003.1 GCF_009727065.1 Bifidobacterium canis | reverse complement strand
CGTCGGTCATATTACGACGCTAAGTTAACGCGTTCGCTCACAGTGATGTTTATGTTATCGCGATATACAGTGAATATTAACAAGTTCGCCAGTATTTCATAATTATGTATGAAATACTGGCGAATATGTAATAATAATTATTATTTCTGTGGTCATATTTTTGAATTATGACCACTGCTCCTTGTGCTGCGAGTGTTTCCGTTAGATTTCCACGTTGACAAGCACGGGCTCGGGAATCAGCGTGATGCCGAACTGTTCGCGCACGCCAGCGCGAATCGCGTCCGCCAAGTCCACGATCTCCTTGCTGGTGGCACCGCCGCGATTGGTGATGCTCAGCGTGTGCAATGTAGACAAACCGGCGTGAGCGTCTTCGGTGAGCTTGTAGCCCTTGTGGAAGCCGGCGTGATCGATGAGCCATGCGGCGGAAGTCTTCACGCCAGTAGAGCCGTCGGGCAGCGTCGCAGGCCAGCGCGGTGCGTCTTCGGGAAGTCGCGCGGCGTCGGATTCGCTGATAATCGGGTTCATGAAGAACGAGCCGCAGCTGTGGCGGTTCGGGTCGGAATTCTGCCCGATATCGGAGTTCATGCCAATGATAACGTCTTGCGCAGCGCCGTCATGCTGCTCGCGGAACTGCTGCTGTGCTTCGATGGCGCGTTCCACCTGATCATCGCGCTTGGTGCCAGCCATGGCCGGTTCGCGGTAGCGCGTGGCGTCTTCAAGCATGCCCTTTGCAGCGCGCACATCGAGCACTGCAGCACGAATCTTGTCGATCGGCATGCGATCGTGCAGGTTCACGTGCAGCGCGTTCGCCAGCTGCGGGTAGTTCACAGTGCCGGAACCAGTGTGCACGAGCACGAACGTGACCGAGAGCACAATGTAGCGAGGGGTCGGGTAGAACTGCGTATTCGGCACGCCTGGAGCTTTGTACATGCTGCGTTTGAGCAAGCTGAAGCGGTAGCCGAACTGCATGTCGACATTGCTCATCGTGAGCGTCTTCTTTTCCTCACGATCCCACACTTCCACGGAATCGACAACGGAGGAAACCTCTTGGCCGTATGCGCCGATGTTCTGCACTACGCTCGCGCCAACGGTTCCGGGGATGCCGGAAAGTCCCTCGATGCCCTCCAAACCGCGATCCACGCAGAATTGCACGAGATCGTCCCAGTTCACACCTGCCTCGGCGTTCACGTGCACGCTGAAATCGCCGTTCTCCACCGGAGCGGCTTCGTCGGGAACCGTGATGTTGCGGCGCGCGTCGCGAATCACCACGCCATGAAATTCGTCGTCGGAGGCGAGCATATTCGAACCGCCGCCGATCATGCAGATCGGGATGCCTTTGGAATCGGCGTCTTCCACCTCTTCGATCAAGGCTACGCGAGTTGTGGGTTCAACAAAACGTTCGATATAGCCACCAACACCAATGGTGGTGAGTTCAGCAAAACTTGTCATACTGCCCACAGTAACAAAAACCCGACCAGTTGGCCGGGTTTTAAAAATAGCTTAGAATCAGCGAGTCTCGCGGTGGAGAGTCTGCTTGCCGCATCTCGGGCAGAACTTCTTGAGTTCGAGACGATCCGGGGTGTTACGGCGGTTCTTGGTCGTAATGTAGTTACGCTCCTTGCACACGGTGCACGCCAGCGTGATGCCCGGACGAATGTCTGCGCTCTTGCTTGCCATTGAATTCACCTCTTGTTGTCGAATTGTGCCAGTAAACCGGCTTAGTAGCGAGAAAGAGACTCGAACTCTTGACCTTACGATTATGAGTCGTACGCTCTAGCCAGCTGAGCTATCCCGCCATCGAGCCTCGAGTGAGAATTGGACTCACGACCTCTTCCTTACCAAGGAAGTGCTCTACCACTGAGCTATCGAGGCGTGGCGGATAGTGGATTCGAACCACTGAAGCACGAAGCGCCTGATTTACAGTCAGGTCCCTTTGACCGCTTGGGAAATCCGCCATCGTTTTCGGTTGAAACCTCAACCGGCAACTTGGCTAGTATGGCACGCGAGGTGAACAAGAGCAAGTTCGGGCGTGTCGTTTTTGAAGATTTCGTGCCGCAGCCCTTGCGTTTCAACGGCTCAGCTTATCTCTGCTCTCGCAAGCTATCTTCTGGTGATCTGCATATACGCAAGCATGTTACAGATACGCAAGCCCATGCACCACGCGCAGGATCATCCTGTTATCTGCACGCCTACGCCACCGCCCGCGTGCAGTTAACAGCTTCAATCTGCTCAGAGCACGCAGAGAGCGAGCGCCGCGCACACCCAGCAGAACTGATCTGCTAATTGCACGCGAAGATACTCCTTCGCGCGCTATCCGCAGAATGGTGCTGCTGACTGCACGCAGGCGACGTCCCCTCGCACACTGCTGGCAGAATAATCTTGCTAGATGCACACGAAGGTAGGCCTTCACGCACGCCTAACAGAAGGAACCTGCTATCTGCACGCATAGGGACTTCTTCGTGCACTACCCGCAAGACAGTTCTGCTAACTGCATGCGAGCAACGATCCCCGCGTGCAGTCTGCAGAGCCGTCCTGTTAATTGCACGCGGAAAGCGGCCTTCATGCACACGCAACAGAACGAATCTGCTCAAAGCACGAGAAGATAATTCTTTGCATACTATTCGCAGAACGATCCTGCTAAGTGCACACGAAGAGCTACCTCCACGCACTATCTACAGAACCATCCTGCCAGCTGCACGTAAGAGACGATCCCCACGTGCAGTCTGCAGAGCTGTCCTGTTGGCTGCACGCGAAGAACCGCATCCATGCACTGCTAACAGAACAATCCCGCTAAATGCAGGTGAAGGTAAGCCCTCACGCACACCCAGCAGAACCAATCTGCTACCTGCGCGCGAAGATACTCCTTCGTGCACCGCTAACAGAACCATCCTGTTAAACGCACGCGAAGAAGCCCATCCCCGCACTATCTACAGAACAATGCTGCTGACTGCACGCGGGCGACGTCCCTCGCGCACTGTTGGCAGGATTGTTCTGCTAACAGCACGCGAACAGCTATGCCCGCGCACTACTTGCAGAACAATCCTGCTAAAAGCAAACTAGACCACGCTCAAGCAGCTAGAACACCTTGCCGACTGGCTACTGCTTTGCTTGATGTGGATAACTCGTCCTCCGACCACATTGCCCGCTCCAGCTGTTCATTTCTTCGCAATACCAATACAGTGTCGAGGAACATAGCCGAGAGGAGTCCAATATGAGACGAAACCAAGCAGTGGAGAAGCTGCTCGACGACAGCGAAGCTCAGCAGCAGTGTGCGTATGCAGCGAACCGCGCAACCCGGCAAGCCATGCACTATCGCGCAAGTCAAGGACTTCTTATGGAGCCAGCCCAAGGCATCTTCGCCAGAAAAGAATTCTGGGAGGGACTGCCAGCTGCGGCACAAGTGAAACATGCGTGCAAAGCGCTTCACAAAAAGCACCCGTCGCTGTGTTTCACTGGTCCTACCGCGGCGGTCATCTATGGATTTGAAACACCATACCGTACCATGCAACAGCCATATGTTTGCGTGGGGTATGGAAGAGAGTATGTGTCGCACGGCGTTCGCTACATACACAGTTCGAGCGCGCGGGCTGTGACCATAGATGGGATCAAAGTAGCCTCAGTAGAGCAGACATTGATTGACAGCGCGCTTGTGCTCGAATTTCCGTATGCGCTCGCCATTTTTGATTCGGCAGCAAGAAAAGGGACGAATATGCTGGCGGTGCATCGAGCAGCGCAACGAAAACGCCACCCTATCGAGAAAGTGCTCCAAGTATTACGCTATGCTGACGCGCGTAGTGAGAACGGCGGCGAATCGGTGGCGCGAGGAACAATAATCAGCCTTGGATTCATGGTGCCGCTCACTCAAGTTGAATTCTATGATGCGGAGACTGGCAAAATATACCGCGTGGACTTTCTGTGGTGCCTGCCTAACGGCGAACTCATTGCCGGTGAATTCGATGGTTCGCAGAAATATCAGGATCCGAAAATGCTCGGTTCAAGAACGCTCCAGGAAAAGGTTGCAGAGGAGCGTGCGCGAGATGCAGCGTTGGCGAGATGCGGGATCACGCGCGTTATTCATTTCACTCCGAGTGACGTGCGCCGCGTGGCTCCCATCAAACAGAAACTCGAACAGGGCGGAATTCCGCTGGCCAGCGAAGTCAATAGATTCGCTTTGCAGCGGTAGAGACGGCGTGTGGGATTCCTGCATGCAGACGAGACGCTCGGGTTTGCACGAGAATTGGCGCTCAAAGCGCTCAAAGTTTTTGAGATTCCCGTATACGGACGCGGCACTCTCGAGGGTAGCGCTCAACAGCAGCGAAAACGCTGAGTGAAGCGCCAAAACAAGCTCCGTCGTGCTGCAAGTATGCAAAAGGGCCGGCTCAAGAGCCGACCCTAAGCACAAATCCCCTAACGGGTAATCAAAATCAGGCGTTGACGACCGCGAGAATGTCACGAGCCGAGACGATCAGGTATTCAGCGCCCTGGAAGTGAACTTCGGTGCCGCCGTACTTCGAATACAGCACCTTGTCGCCAACCTTGACGTCCATCGGAATACGCTCGCCCTTGTCGTCGCGGCGGCCAGGACCAACAGCGAGAACTTCGCCCTGCTGCGGCTTCTCCTTGGCGTTATCTGGAATGATCAGACCCGATGCGGTCTGAGTTTCGGCTTCCGCCTGCTTGACAATGATCTTATCTTCCAACGGTGTGAGTGGGAACGACACTGCGCGCCTCCTCTTTCTTTAGATTCAGTGTTTCCGCGCCAGAATCTGCGGCGGCGGCTGACGAACACCGTTGCACACTCCTTTGCGCTACTGCACATCCTAGCGCGTTCATTAGCACTCTGCCAACTCGAGTGCTAACGCTTTGAGAGAACAGCGCTCATGTGCCGAGGTAAATATCTGCAAATATCGGCGTGTCATATAAACAAAAAGCCCCAGCGCAACGGCGCTAGGGCTAGAGAATATCTGTGGTTTTACAAGATCAGTTTCCACGGCGTGCGAGAATCGATTGCAGGTCGACACCCAGCGAGTCAGATGAAGCATCCGGCGCTTCGACGTTCGCCTGGGCTTCGCTGTTGTGGAACGCAACGGAATCGTTCACCGACACTGCGTCAACGGTCTGCGTCTCTTTTTCGGAGTTTGCAGCACCCTCAGCAGAGTTCACGTGGGCAGCATCTGCCGCATCACTCGAGTTATCCGCCTCAGTGTCGCTCGCCGCTTCCTGACCTTGAGCCGTAGGCTGCGGAACAGCCTTGGCCACCTGGCGAGTGGACTTGATCTCCATGCTCTGCACAGCCTGAAGCTCGTCGATGGAATCGGAACCGAGCGAGAACGAGATGAGATCCTGGTTCGCAGCCATGTCGAACGCGTCTGGCGCCTTCGAAGCATTGATTTGCGAAAGCTCATTGGTGCTGTCGTCGGCCTGCACTGCCTCTTCTTCGCGAATCACCAGACGAGCGCGGTTCTTAGCCATCTCTTCTGCCTCATGCACCGCCTGATCAACGCTGGCATGTTCGGCGACCTCCATAGCTTCCGCTTCCTGCTCACCTACGACCTGCTGACGGCGAGCCAATGCCTCGGCCTGCTCTTTGCGCGCCTGCATCAGCGCGCGACGAATCTCACGCTTCTCCATCACGTCGGTTTGCGAATCATCCTGCGACTGCTCTACCTGCTGGGTTCGTTGCGCTTGCTCAGCCTGCTGCTGGCGAGCGCGTTCTTCGACAGCGCGCTTATTCTCCCGCTTTTTACGTTCTTTTTCTTCGCGCAACCTCTGCGCACGCTTGGCTTCCCATTCACGAGCCTGCTTCGATGCACGGGCTCCGAGAATGAGTACGATCGTCATCAACGCGATGGGGATCAGCGTATAGAGCACATTGAAATCAAGCACAACAGACAACACGAAAACGAGTATCGAAATCGCCAGCAATGCCCCAACCAGCATTTTACGACGGCGTGCGGCGGCACGGCGAAGATCGCGCACCTGTGCCACGTATTCACGTTCCCGAGCGGATCCGGTGTATCCCGAAGCCATGGGCGATCCTTTCATATGCAACGCTCGCTCGTCCGAAAATTTCGTGCCATCTGCCTCGTTGATCAAATGCAGCGACGACGAATACCTGTCGGATCGGTGCTTTATCACCTGCGTCATGCCTTGAACCGTGCGTCGTGGCAGCCAAGACACCATCAAAATAACGACGATCACTACCAGAACAATGGTGCTGATCGACTCGTAATCCATAGTTCTTAAGAATAGAAGATCTTATGACAAGTTGTGTGCACTTTCACTTGGCGTGTCGAAAAAAGACGGTTGACAAAACCGTGCGGTGCGTCAGCAGCAAGCAGACTGTATGACTCATGGTCTCTCCACTCGCCTCTCACATACATGTATTTTCTACGCACACCTTCGAATGTTGCGCCAACTTTTTGCACTACTCTGCGTGAGCGTTCGTTTTCCGGCACAATATCGATTTCCAAGCGGTGCAGCAAGGGTCCAGCGGGCTCAAGCAGTGCCCAGTCTGCGAGCATGGCAACGGCGAGCGGAGTGAAACCGTTGCCTGCGTGCCGCTCGTCCACCCAGTAGCCCACGATGCCGGTGCGCATCGGCCCCTCATAAATCGCACCAAGCGAAATCTGCCCAATCAATTCACCGCCGTGTTCCATCACGAGAATAATCGACGTGCCTTTGCGTTCCTCTTCTCGCTGCCGCGCGATCCACCCGCGGAACGTCATCGGCTCGCCGCCTTGCGGGTCTGCGGATTCCCACGGTGCGAGCCAGCGCTCGTTATTTGCGCGCAGGCGATCCCACTCATACTGATCGTCGAAATTCATTGTTCGCAATGTGAGCTGCGGCGCACCGTCGGGAGATTCCAGCACGACCGGAGCCTCATATGCGTTACCAGTTCTGCGGTTGAGGCGACGGCGAATGGCTTGCATAACAGACATAGTGCTCATTGTGCCACGTGCGCGACTTCTCTGCCGAGATAAAACATGAGATTTCAATTCTCGAATACTGGTATTTCGATAGACTGCTGATATGGGATCACTGGGTTCGGAGGGAACCGCACAACACGTTGCCGAGGCGAAGCGCGTGCTCAGGCACGAAGTATTTCGCAAGCGCAAAAGCACTACTGCGAGCATGAGTATGCGCGCCGGTGAGCAATGCGCGCAGATTGCGTGCGAATCCGGATTGTTTGACGCGCACTCGAGTTGCATCGCCTGCCATGTGTCGATGGGAACGGAAGTCAGCACGATTCCTTTGCTTTCTATAGCGCTGGGCTGCGGCTACCGCGTGCTGGTGCCGAACGTCGGCGCGGATTTGAGTGTGGGATGGACTCTGCTCGCGTCTCTTGACGATCTTCTGCACATGCAGACACCGCAAGGCGAACACGCAGGCATGCCGCCGGAGCCGCGCGGTGAAATGCTGCCTCCGCAAGCATTGGAGGCATGTTCGAGGATTATTGTGCCGGCGCTGCTCGTCAATCTCGACGGCGTGCGTCTCGGCCGCGGCACCGCGTGGTACGATCGCGCGCTGCGCTACGCGAATCCGCGCGCCACGTTGACCGCTATGTGCTGGCCGTGGGAATTTGTAGACGCTCCCCTACCCTGCGAAGAGCACGACGTTCGCATGAGCGCTGTGCTCACGCCGCGCGAATACCGAGATCTGCGCAGTCCCCGCTAACCCCCTCCCCATCATTACGAACATTCATTCCGGAGAATTATTCTCTGATTGAGGCGCGTGTAACTCACACGAATATCCATTCTGGAGAATTATTCTCCCAGTTAGAGCGTGCCAATCATTACGAACATACCTTCCGGAGAATAATTCTCCCAGTTGAAGGGCAGCTAACCATTACAAATATCTGCGCGAGAGAATAATTCTCTGATTGAGAGACGGCTAACTGAGAGAATAATTCTCCGGAATGGATGTTTGTAATGGGTAGAGCATTCTACATCAGAGAATAATTCTCCGGAATGGAGCGAGATGGGCAGCGAAGAAAAGGGAACTGCACGTTTCGCTGAGGCGAACATTACGCTGACCTCTGTCGGGAGGCGTATTAGGATTATGGCAGATATGAATGCGTAAAGAGGCTTATTGAGCAAGGAGCTTTTCGTGCCAACATACCATTATCGCTGCAAGAACTGCGGTTACGACTTTACCAAAGAGCAGTCGTTCACCGACCAGCCGATTGAGATCTGCCCGAAGTGCGGCGCTAAGCAGGTGCATAAGGTGTATTCCGCCGTGCCGATCACGTTCAAAGGCAGCGGATTCTACCGCACCGACAGCAAAGGATCGTCTAAATAATGTGATTGTGGTTTGTTGACGAAGTTAATCAATTAACTTCGTCAACAAACCACAATTGCCTGTGAGACTGGACTCTCGATTCCACTCAAGCCATCATCGAAACATGATGGCTTTTCTTATGCGATTTCTTCACCGCGACGGTGATGACGCGAACGCCGCGAAAGGCGAGTCACTGCATGCGCGACGCATGCTCTGGCAGCTACGCCGATACATGATCGCGCTGCTCGCCTCCGTAACGGTGTTCTGCATACTGCAATGCATCATCGACGCCACCGCCACACGGACTGTGGTTGTTGCCGATAGATCGCTTGACGCGGGCACTGTGCTCGGCGTGAGTGACATTGCGGTGGTTGAGGCACCGGCGTTCGATGCGCTTGACAATGCGCTCGTGAGTACGGATAAGGCCATTGGGTTGATTACGCAAATGCCTTTGGAGGAAGGGGATATTCTGCTGGCCTCGAGCGTGAAGGCGACGCCGAAGGTTGGCGAACAGCAAACGGTGATCGATGTGCGGCTTGCGGCCGGGCAACACCCGTTTGCGTTGGGAACCGTTGTGGAGTTGCGTTCGATGAACGCTTGCACTGAGCAGGCGCGAGCCTCTCCCGATGGGTGCGTGGTCAGCACACGGGCAATTGTGATGGCTGAACCACGACTCGATGACAGCGGGGCGTCGCTCACTGCTATGGCACTCGACGTCGATGAAGCGATGGCAGTGTTGAAAGCTCAGGAGCAAGGTGCACTCATAGCGGCGATGGCGCGCGCGTGAACGCGCCAGCCGGTTGGCTCATACTGCTTCGGCTGCATGGTTGCGGTAACGAACGTATGAGTCTATCGGAAGCTGACAGAAGCTGTAAGAGGCTTATTGGCGTTCTTCGAACACGCCCCAGTGGGGTGGCAATTCGGAGAGAATGCGCTTGTCGTCGTCTGCCTGCCGCTGCTGGCTCGTCATGGCCTCTGACGGATCGAGTTTGACGCCATCGGCGTCGAATCGTTCCGTACCCTGATGCACCACGCGCTTATGCACTCGTGGGGTGCGGCGCGTGGCGCTGTATGGGCGTGGTTCAGAATCGTTGGAATCGGTCATGCTAACGCTTGTCTTGGTAGATTTCGCCGAGTCGTGCCACCACGCGGTCGACTTCCTTTTCGGGGTTCACGAATGCGCCGACGCTCCAAATGGTCATAACCGACCATCCGAGGCTCTCGATCTCCTGCGGGAGAATGCGGTGGCGTTCGCGCGTGGATTGCATGCTCATGAACTGTGCATCATCAGTGAACACTGCCAAAGCATATGGCTTGTCTTTGAGCCCAACGACCATCGGCAGCTTCAGATCGCCGTCATAGCCGTAGTTGACAGCCACGTTCAAGCCGCGTTCGCGAATGCGAGCCGCGAGATCGTTGAACAACACGTTTTCGTCGGTTTCTTCGATCTGTGGACGCACCACCATGGCTTCATCGAGGTCTTCCGCCCACTGCAGCAGCACTTTGAGCATCTTCGGACCGTCTTGATGCAGGCGTTCGTCGTCGAGGTCGCTGGCTCCGAAAGCGCTCACGATGTCGAGATGATGATCGCACAGCGCCAACGCATCGAGCAGCATGCCTCGGCCACCATCGTTCTCAAGAGCGCCGAACTGCTGAAGCAGCCTGCCGTGCGTGGTTTTCGCATAGCTCATCGACAGGATCACATCGGTGGCACGTGCACCGGCGACGTCAACGATGTCTACGATGCGCACGTGACGCAGGAAGCGCCCCATCGCCTCGCTCTTGGCGGCCAGAGAACGCAGTTCGGCGCCAAGACGCGTGCGGAACGTCGAGGTAAGGCACACCACGGTGAGCAGATAGCTCGGTGGCACCAATGTGAACGTCTGAGCGCGTTGCGTGATCAGACGCACGACTTCGGCGATCTCCTGCTGGGAGCTCTCCACCAACCCACTTGCCATGAGCGGCACGCCCGCGGCTTCGATCTTGTGGAAGCGAATGTGACCCTGCATCGGTTCGCGCACCACATCGCCCTTGATCTTGCCATAGCCCTGCTCTTCCAGGAACAGGTTGACGCGTGGATCGCGGCGAGTGGGGTGAGATTCCACCGAGATGTTCGGCAACATCGACATCAGTATGCGAATGCCTTCGCTCGTCACCGTGCTGTGGTGAGCGAGAATAACCACTTGGCGTGCACGGCACAGAATGCTGAGCAGCAACACCGATGGCAGGTGCGCGGCGGCGTCGATGATCGCCACGTCAGCGATAGGCGTCGGGTTCGTCACGGCAGCCAACGTAGCTGGGGTGGCCATGATGATCGGCTTGGCGGCAGCCAGAATCTCGGGGTGATCCTGATGGATGCGACTCAACGAGATGTTGGAAGCACCGGCGAGCGCCGTGTGCATCATGTTCGCTTCCTGAGTGCGGGAGAACAGCAGATCGCACAGGCGACGCATCGATTCCTGCATCACCATCGGACCGATCGACCTCACATGCTCCACGTCGACCTGCACGAAGCGGTCGGAGGCAGCCTGCAATGCGGAACCGTCTTGGTTCGAGATGATCGCGGAGGAATGCACGATGTCGTCGAACACCGTCGTCCACCAGGCGAGCTTGAGCTCGTTGCTGACCGCGTTGACGTCCACTTTGCGTTCACGCAGGTCTTCAACGAGTTCAAGCAGCCCTGCTCGGCTGAGTTCGCGTTCGATCACGCAACGCTCCGGCAACGTGTCGAGCGCCTTGCGGTCGTCGAACAGTGCCTTCAAGCGTTCTTCGAGATCGTTGAAGTCTTGGCTTTCGAGATCAGCGCCAGCTGGCGTGGTGGCCAGAACCGTGTCGAGCGCCGTGAGGTTGCCCATCAGCTGCTCTTGCGTGTCGATGATGTCATCGAGCTTCGGAGGCAGAATCGGCCAGCCGCCGTGCGGCACGAAAAGACGCCATTGTTCGGCCTGCTTCTTGACGACGATCAGCGCCTCATGCAGGTTCTCCACCTGAGCGCCGACGCGCAGCATGCTCTTGGCCTCTTTGACGTGGCGGCGACGATCCCAGAATCCCATCTGTGAATCGTGAGCTTTGCGCTCCTGCTTGGTTTCGGTGGCTTCGATCATCGCATCGATGTCGCGCTCGAAGATCTCCGGCTGGAACACGTCGAGCACGCGACGCAAATTCTTCAGCACGCTCACCTGACGACCCCACTCCTGTGCGCTTTGCGGCACGGAGAAGCCGCAGATCTTGACGGTGGTGGCAACCTGCTCACGTGTGGCGGGCAGCAATGTACGCAGCACGTTGACGACGCGCTGGTAGGTTTCGATGGCTTCCTCTTCGCTATACAGCGAAGCGCCGAACCATGCGGTGTCGTCAGGACCGATCGTATATTCGCCGAGTTCGCCGGCGCGTTCGAGTTTCTTCGACCAATCGTCAAGCGACTTGCCGACCGACAGCGCGCACTCCTTCGACAAACGCACGCGGGTCATCGGGTGAGCGTCGAGCTCAGAAATGCTGGCGAGGTTCTGAATCGTCTGATATGCCGAAACGCCCCACGTCTGGTTCACACCGTGCAGATCGCCCAAATAGCGGGTTAGGCGTGAGCGCACACCCACGAGTTCGTCTGCCAACTGTTCGAAGCGTGAAGTCGCGACGCCCTGCTGGTAGCCGACTGCGCTGATGAGCTGGTGGTCGATGGCCGCATTCGCGTTCGGGTCTGCCACGTCGAGCAGCTGGTCACCGAGTTCGTTGGCCTTCATCAGCATCGTGAACGTGCGCTTCTGCGCGGTCACACACGGCACATACAGCACCGAGCGGCCAGCCATCACGCAACGTGAGGCTATGGCCGCGGCCTGTTCAGCGGTGTCGTTGCCAAGTGTGCCGTCAACGAATAGCGAGTGACCGGCGGCAGCCATATTCGCCGCATATCGCACCGTGTTGTCGACATCGCCAACCTCATATTCGGAGTGCGGGTCGCCGTCGAACGGGCTATATGGAGGAAGTTTCACTTGCGAAAGCTCGGCGGCGGCCTCGGGGTAGCCTGCCAGCGCGTTCAGCATGACGTTGTTGATCGGCCCTTTGGCGAGGCGCTCGATGATCAGCCTGCTTTCCAGCAGAATCTGAGTGGACGGGTCGACGAAACAGCCGAGAATAATCTGACGTTCGATCGAGAAGTCGGCGAACACCTGCTGGGCGGCCTTCGTGATGACGGCGAACACCGCCGCAGTCTCGGGCGTGCCGCTGGCGTAGTTGGAGCCGTCGAACAGCTGGCGCTCGTCAAGGCTCACACCGTTCTCGCGCATTGCGTTGAGGAATGCCGAGTTCAGGCGCACATGCCCGGTGAATGTGATGGTCGTGTGGTTCTCCACCGGAGTGCCGTCTCGCACCACTTCCACCGGATACAGCAGAACCGGCATCTTGTTGCCCTTCCACGTGGCCACGCCGACCACGAGGGAGAGTTCAGCGACGCCGCTGACGCGCTTTTTTGCGCTCTGATCGTCGAACACGCGTTCCGCACGGCGAGCCGCGGCGCGCAACATGCCACTATCGCGGAACAGTGAGTGCAGTGGGGCGCTGCCGCTGGCGAACAGCTGCGAAATGCCCGATGGGTGGGCGTGAGTCAGGTCTAGTTTGGCGCTGAGCTGGTTCACATCTTCCAGCGGCGAGGCCATCAGACTCGCGCGATATTCGTCGCGCCAATGACGCAGCTGGTCCAAGGAAGCGCTGACCTGCTCTGCTTTACTTACATTCGTGTTGTCAGACATCGGGCTCACTTTCCCATCGCATTGCGATAGTCTTCATAACCTGCGTTTTTACTCAGTGCCTCGTCAATATCAGCATTGCCTTGCGCCGCCAACCAAGCGAAGAGGTCATCATACAGCGATGGGTTCATCGCCAGGAACGGCAGCAGTTCAGGGTGCCGTGCCATCTGGAACTGTTCGGCGAAATCGTCGCTGCGGCGTGCGTCATCCGAAGTGAATCCATCGACTTCAACGAGCGGCTCCTGCTTATTGAACTCACCGTTCGCCACTTTTTCGAACACCGATCCCGGTTCGAACGCGGCGGTGTAGTCCCCCGCCTCATCTGCGACGTTCGCATCGGCATCGTTCGCGGACGCCGACTGCTCGGCGTCTTCGGCGCCGCGCTGGAAACGCGAGTAATCTTCGTCCACGCTCACGCTCGCGGATTCCTCGGATTGCTCGGCCTGCGCAGCCGCCTGCGCGTTCTGCTCATTGTCAACCGATTCGAGCATGTCTTGCGCGGCCTGCGCCGCGGTTTCCGCGGGCGCTTGCGCAGACTCGGCGTCGGCGTTATTCTGTGCGTCAGCATGCTCGGCTTCCGCATTCTGCGCAGCAGATTCATCGGATTGCGGCTGCTCCGTTTGCGCTTGCTGCTCAGCAGGCTGTTCGGTGACCGAGATCTCCGTAACGGTGGTCGCGTTGACGGCAGCTTCGGCTCGCTCGCTCTCCGCAGCTGCGTTCGTCTCGGCGGAGTTCGCAGAGTTTGCAGAGTTCGCTGAGTTCGCAGATTCCGCAGTTTCCGCAGACTCAGCTGATGCCGAAGTGACCGGTATGCTTCCAGTGGTGTGCGTGATCGATGCCGCGGCAGCTTCCTCCGCATTGCGCGGCATGCTGCTGTGCGCCTGCGGCATCGTCTTCGGACGTGCTGAAGCAAGTTCGGTCACGCTGATCAGGCGATCGGCCGGAGCGCCCGCGTGCTTCGGCTTGTCGGAGAGTTGCTTGACGAACGGCTGCTGTGTGGCAGCAGGTTCTTCGATTATGCCTTCGGCGACGTTCTTCGCATCTGCGAACAAGTCACGCGGAGTATCTTCACCAGCGTCTTCGTCATCGAGTTCTTGAATAGGCAGTGGATTGATCGGCTGCGTGAACGGCACGAACGACTGTTGTTCGGCCTCGTGCAGCTGCGTGGCGCGCGCACGCACATTGCGCGCGTTGAAAATATCGGTCGGTTCGCCTGCGCGCAGATTCAGAATATCGTCAACAGACATGTCTGCGACCTCCGGCTCGTTCGCCGAGCCGTCGACTGCATAGTCGAACAGGTTCACCACTGGGGTGTCGTCTTTGGTGGAATCGTCATCTTCGATGAATTTCGCAAGATCCACGGGCACGTCACCGAACTGCACATGCACTGAATCTGACTGCAGCGGAAAATCAACGCCGCTCTGCAGACGCACGAGTTCGTCGCCGGTGCGCACGAGGAACGTGCCGTTGGTGGAGTTGAGGTCACGCAGAAAAGCCTGACCGTCACGTGCCACTGTGAGCAGTGCGTGCCGTTTGGAGATGGATCGTGAATCGTCGAGAATCTCCACGCGCTTCTTACCGTCGTCGGGAAGCGGTCGCAGTGGTTTTCTGCCGATTTCTACGCTGTTGCCGGGCTCTACGCTCGCTAACTGCGTGCCATCAACAAGAATCACCCATTTGGTCGCCGCACCTTGCTCGCTGCTCACTGTTGGCCGCCCTTTCCCGCCATGTTCATCTTGAATATGCACTATTCTACGTAGAGTTCCGCTCGCGTTGCGACGGCATGCTCGCGCATCGCACACTCTTTTGCAATTCTAGCAATGAAGCAAACAAAATCGTGCGAAACTGGCGAGCCCGCTGCTTTTCACGCTTAGGGAGGAGCGCCGCGCGCGCTTTGACTACCTCCGCTTTCCCTTTCGACCAATATATATTGGTCGATTTGAGCTCGCTTTGCGACACTTATGTATATTGGTCGAAAACGTAGCGAGATAGCGCGAATAAGAAAGTCCCGCACGAAATACGTGCGGGACTTCAAAACGCTAGAAACTCCAGCAATTCACGCGGCTAAGCCGCACAAATCACTTGAACTCGACGGTGGCGCCAGCTTCTTCGAGCTGAGCCTTGGCCTTGTCGGCGTCTTCCTTCTTGGCGTGCTCGAGAACCGGCTTCGGAGCGCCGTCAACGAGAGCCTTGGCGTCGGCCAGACCGAGGTTGGTGATGGCGCGGACAGCCTTGATGACCTGGATCTTCTTGTCGCCAACGGCGGAGAGGATGACGTCGAACTCATCCTTCTCTTCCTCAGCCGGAGCAGCGCCCGGAGCGGCAGCGGCAACAGCGGCAACCGGAGCAGCAGCTTCGACGTCGAACTTGTCTTCGAATGCCTTGACGAAGTCGGACAGCTCAACGAGGGTCATCTCGCCGAAAGCTTCGAGGAGTTCATCCTGAGTGAACTTAGCCATTATGGCTTCCTTTCATTCATGGTATTGACGGTTTGTTCTACAGATAGTTAAGAATCAATACCTAAATTTTTGTTTTCCGGATTGTTGTGAACTATGCGGCTAAGCGCACAGTGTCAGGCAGCCTTCTCCTGCTTGTCGCGCAGAGCGACAATGGTGCGAACGGCCTTGGTAGGCAGTGCGTTGAACAGGTAGGCGGCCTTGGACATCGTGCCCTTGAGCGCACCGGCGAGTTCTGCAAGCAGTTCCGGACGAGACTTGAGGTCTGCGAGCTGCTTGGCACCTTCTGCATCGTACACGGTTCCGTCTGCGAAACCGCCCTTGATGATCAGAGCCTTGTTGGTCTTGGCGAAGTCACGCAGCACCTTCGCAGCTTCGATGAAGTCTCCGTTGACGAAGACGACAGCGGAAGGACCCTTGAGCATCTCGTCGAGACCCTCAATGCCTGCTTCCGAAGCAGCGATGCGGAACAGCGTGTTCTTAGCCACAGTGTAGGAAGTATCGCGGCCTAGCTTTTCGCGCAGCTCAGAGATCTGCGGAACTGTAAGCCCGCGGTACTCGGTCAGGTAGACCGCGTCAGCGTTACGGAATTGTTCCGTAAGTTCGGCGACCACCGCTTCCTTTTCGGGCCTCTTCATGGCGTTCCTTCCTAAGTCGGCCGTTGACGTGGAGTTCGGAACGCTGGCATAAAAAATGCCCTGCACACAGGCAGAGCAACATTCGGCCGCAAGCGGCTACCCGATAACGGGCGAGTATTTCTCAACCTGCGCTGGCTTGGCGAACCAAACTTCGTAGAGCCTTGCGACTCTCAACCAACGGTCTGTGGTTTACGGGTAAGAATGTACACGTAGTTGACGACTTTCGTAGATTTTGCAAATTATCGGCGTGTTGAATCACTTTATTGAGAATGATTCTCAGTTTCTGCTATTGTATCTTTCACAAGCATGCATAGCACAATATGCAACGGCACAAATACTTAAGTAATAGAAATACTTAGTAATTAGTAAGTAATAAGCAAGAGACTCAACAGTAGAAGAGGCATTATGAAGAAACTCATGCGCACCATCGTGGCGCTGCTCGCCGCGCTTGCCACGGTGTTTGCAGTCAGCGCGTGCTCGAGCAGCACGTCGCAAAGCAGTGGCAACAGTTCGGTGATCACGGTGATCGCGTCGGCGAATCAGTGGGGGTCGCTCGCCAAGGAACTCGGCGGCAAATACGTCGACGTGACCTCCATTTTGAACAGCACGAACACCGACGCGCACGATTACGAGCCGACGACGAACGATATCTCGAAATTCCAGCACGCGCAGGTTGCGATTGTGAACGGCGCGGGCTACGACGAGTGGGCGTCCAAAGCCACCGAGCAGTCGAACGCGATCGTGATCAACGCGGCGGACGAGGGCGGTAAGAAAACCGGAGATAATCCGCACGTCTGGTTCTCCGCCGAGGTTCGCAATAAAACGGCTGACGCGATCACCGCCGCCTATATCAAGCTGATGCCCGCGCAGAAAGCCGAGTTCGAGAAGCTCAATAAGCAGTGGCACACCGAGGAGAACGAGCTCGAGGCGGATTTGAAGAAAATCTCGCAGGAGAACGGCAAGATTCCGTACGGCGCAACAGAAGCTGTGGCTGACTACCTGATGCAAGACATGGGTATGGAAGACAAGACTCCGCAGGGATACAAGAACGCGACGAGTAACGAAAGCGAGCCGACCGCGTCTGATATCAAGAGTTTCACCGACGCGCTCAAGAACGGTGACATGGATATGCTCATCCAGAATTCGCAGGAGGAGTCGCCGCTGAGTCAGCAGTTGGTGAGCGCCGCGGATTCGGGCAATATTCCGGTGATTGACATTACCGAGCAGATGCCGAGCAAATACAGCACACTGACCGAGTGGATGAAAGCGATTGCGAAGCAGGTGCAGGAGGCGGAAGCCAAGTCTGCGAAGAAATAATATAATTATTATTTAATATAAAAAGTGCCGGTGCACACACTGTTCTTGGTGTGTGCACCGGCACTTTGTTGCTGAAACCCAGTGCTGGTGAATCTAGCGAGCTACTAGAGAATCGCCATGCAGATGAAGTCGAGAATGAAGAGTGCAGAGACGATCCAGACGATCGGGTGCACTTCGTTCGCCTTCTTCTTGCACACCTTGACGATGCAGTAGGTGATGAAGCCGCCGGCGATGCCGTACGAGATCGAGTACGACAGCGCCATGAACACTGCGGCGAAGAACGCAGGGATGGCTTCGGTGATGTCGTCCCACTTGACTTCCTTGAGCGAGGCAGCCATCAGGCAGCCGACGATCACGAGCACGCCAGCGGTTGCGGCGCTCGGCACGGCGGAGATGACCGGCGCGAAGAATGCGGAGAGCGCGAAGCAGCATGCCACCACGACGGAGGTCAAGCCTGTGCGGCCGCCCGCGGCGATGCCAGCGGAGGATTCGACGTAGGTGGTGGTGTTCGACGTGCCGCAGATGGCGCCGATGGAGGTGGCGATGGAGTCGGCGAACAGCGCCTTGTCCATCTTCGACGAGAAGCCGTGGCCGTTTTCAAGCGATTCCTCGTCTTGCTGCGAGAAGATGCCGGTGCGACGACCGGTGCCGATGAATGTGCCGAGCGTGTCGAAGGTGTCAGACATCGAGAACGCGAAGATCGTCACGAGCACGAGCGGCAGTTTGGCTGGGTCGGAGAACAGCGAGCCGAAGCCTTGGCCGGTGAACAGTGCACCGAAGGTCTGCGGGAGCTGGCTGAAGGTTTCGCCAAGCGACACGGAGTTGCTCATCGTGGTCAAGCCCATTGGGATGCCGATGAGTGCGGTGATGACGATCGTGAGCAGCAGGCCGCCCTTCACCTTGAGGATCGTGAAGACGATGGCGAGCAGCAGGCCGATGAGGAACAGCCAGAGCGTCGGGTTGTTCAGCGTTGCCATGCCTGGCGTTGCTGCGGTGGCGAGGCCTTGGCCGGCAGCCTTCGTGTCTTTCGGCGTGAACGTGATGAAGCCGACGTTGAGCAGGCCGACGTAGGCGACGAAGAGGCCGATGCCGCCGCCGATCGCCTGCTGCAATGGCTCCGGGATGGCCTTGATGATCATCTTACGAATCTTGGTGACGGTGATCAGAATGTTGATCAAACCGCACAGGAACACCATTGCCAACGTTTCCTGCCAGGTGAAGCCGAGGCCGAAACATACGGTGTAGGTGAAGAAGGCGTTGAGGCCCATGCCTGGCGCCTGTGCATATGGCACGTTCGCGAACAGGCCCATGACCAGCGTGCCGATGATGGCAGCGATGATGGTCGCCAGGAAGACGCCACCCCAAGGCATACCCGTCTGCGACAGAATCTGGGGATTGACGACGATGATGTACGACATTGCGAAGAACGTGGTCAAACCGGCCATAACCTCGGTTGACACAGTCGTTCCGTTTTCCTTCAGATGGAAAACTTCTCCATAAATAACCTTGTATTCTTCTCGTGAGTTCTTTCTTCTCGCCCTGACTACTGCCAGAACAGCTTGAACCTATCACAGGAAGATTAAACGAGGTGTTTACATTCACCGAAGTAATACATTTGACAGATGTTTTATTTGCTGGGAAGTACCGGCGCGGGTTCTGCCGTTACTGACTTTTGATGTTTCTACCAAATATTTTGCTGCTTTTACCTCAAAAGCAACCTCAGCATGATGCAAAACGGTAAATCTAACGGTCAGAACAGCAAAACCAGATCGCTCTTGATGTTTTTACCGATACTTTCGCCGTTCCGACTCACAAAACCGGCCGAATGGCATACAAAACGGCGAATCCAATGCACAAAACAGCAAAACCATATTACCTTTGCCGTTTTTACCGATATTTTTGACGTTCTGACAGTGCGAACCGGCTGACAGTGCGAACCGGCTGCATGAGATAAAACGGCAAATCCAACGGTCGGAACGGCAAAACCAGACCGCTTTTGACGTTTTTACCGATACTTTCGCCGTTCCGACTCACAAAACCGGCCGAATGGCATACAAAACGGCAAATCCACTGCACAAAACAGCAAAACTAATGTATTACGCATTGTATTTTGCTGTTTATGACAATGGATTCGCCGTTCTGACAGATAAATTCAAAAATGAAGGATTAGCCGAAGCGACCGGAGACGTAGCGCTCCGCCTCTTCGTTCTGCGGGTTGTTGAACATCGTCGTCGTATCTGCGAAATACTCCAAATGCCCAGGCTGGCCAACCGCCTTGAGGTTGAAGAACGCCGTGTAGTCGGCGATACGCGCGGCCTGCTGCATGTTGTGCGTGACGATGACGATTGTGTAGTCCTTCTTGAGCTCGTTGATCAGATCCTCAACGGCCAGTGTGGAGATCGGGTCGAGCGCCGAGCACGGTTCGTCCATCAGCAGCACTTTCGGGTGCACGGCGACGGCACGCGCGATGCACAGACGCTGCTGCTGGCCGCCGGAAAGTCCGATGCCCGGCTTGTCGAGGCGATCCTTGACCTCATTCCACAAGTTCGCGCCACGCAACGCCCACTCCACCAAGTCATCGGCGTCGGACTTCGAAATACGCTTGTTGTTGAGCGTGACGCCTGCGAGCACGTTCTGGCGAATCGACATCGTAGGGAACGGATTCGGTCGCTGGAACACCATGCCCACATCACGGCGCACCGCCACCGGATCGACGTCTTTCGCATACAGATTCTGGCCTTCGAGCAGCACTTCGCCGGTCACGTGAGCGCCGGGCGTGATCTCGTGCATGCGGTCGAGCGTGCGCAGCACGGTGGATTTGCCGCAGCCGGACGGTCCGATGAACGCAGTGACTTTATTCGCGTCGATGTTGAGGTTCACGTCTTCGACTGCGAGGAAGTCGCCGTAGTAGACGTTGAGATGCTGAATATCGATTCGCTGTCCCATACCTTTTCCTTACAAAACTATCTATACGTCATTCAAATACATGCGCGCGATATGCACGCGCGACATGTAGTCGGCGGCTCACTTGCTCTTCACCGAAAGCGCGCGTGCCGCCAATCGTCCGATGATGTTCAAAATAAGCACGATGATGATGAGCACGAGCGCCGCGCTCCACGCGCGCTCCATAGGAATCGACGCCACACAAGACGCGCTCGCCCCTTCCGGACAGTGCGCCTTGTATTTGGAGTATTCCTGATATACATACACCGGCAGCGTGGTCATCTCTCCAGAGAACAAGTTGAAGTTCGTGGAGACGATGAATCCGGCGGTCATAAGCAGCGGCGCGGTTTCGCCGATCACGCGCGCGATCGCGAGAATGCAGCCGGAGATGATGCCAGACATCGACGTGCGCAAAATAATCTTCGTTATTGTGCGCTGCTTGGTGACGCCTAACGCAAGCGATGCCTCACGCAGATCATTCGGCACGATACGCAGCATCTCTTCAGTGGTTTTCACCACGGTCGGGATCATCAGCAGCGACAGCGCCACCGATCCTTCGAAACCGTTCAGCGTGCCAGGGCCGCCGATGATCGTGAACATCGAGAATGCGAACAAGCCGGCGACGATCGACGGAATGCCGCTCATCACGTCGACGAGCACGCGAATAACCGATGCGAGACGCCCACCTTTCGAATATTCGGTGAGGAACACCGCACACATGATGCCGATCGGAATCGAAATGACCATCGCGCCGAGCGTTATCTCAAGCGTGCCGATGATCGCATGCAGCACACCGCCGTGACCACCGCTCGCCGTCGGCATGCCGCCGATCACGTTCGTCATGTTATGCGAGAGGAAATCCCAGTTGAGGCGGCGAGCGCCGTTGACCAGCGTCGTCCACAGCACACTGATCAGCGGAATCAGTGCCACGAGGAACGCGACACCAATAAGCGCGGTCATCAGTATGTTCTTACGTTTGCGAGCGGCGAGCGAGGAACGCGACGGCTTGAATTTGTCGAAATCGATGTTCGGCGCGAACGCCAGCGTGCCATCGTCCTCCCCTTGCTGCGCGTCGACCTCGCGCTGGTGCGACATTTGCTCGAGGAACAGATCTTCGGCGGCGTCTTTTTTGCGCGCGTCGGCGGCGTGATTGGTTTTGCTCATCAGGCACCTGCCTTTCGAGTGATGCGTCGCGCCAGCAGATTCACCAGGAACGTGATGAGGAACAGCACCAAGCCGGTTCCGATCAGCACGCTCACGCCCAGCGAATTCGCCTCGGGGTATTGCGCGGCGATGTTCGCGGCGATCGTCTGCGATTGCGACGCCTTGAGCAGATGGAACGAATACGAGAGTCCAGGCGAAAGAATCATCAGCACGGCCATCGTCTCACCGAGCGCGCGACCCAAGCCGAGCATGCACGCGGAGATGACGCCCGACTTGCCGAACGGCAGCACGGCGAGGCGAATCATCTCCCACTTCGTGGCGCCCAAGCCGAGCGCCGCCTCCTGCTGCAGTTTCGGAGTCTGCGCGAAGATGTCGCGCGAAATAGATGTGATGATCGGCAGGATCATGATGGCGAGCACCAGCGACACGGTGGCCACCGTGCGCGGAGGATTCGCGGCGGGACCTGCGAACAGAGGAATCCAGCCGAACGTTTTCGACACCCAGTTCCAGAACGGGAAGATCGACGGCACGAGCACGAGTCCGCCCCACAAACCATAGATGACGGAGGGAATCGCGGCGAGCAGGTCGACGATCGAGTTCAGCACGCTCGCCAGTTTTTCGGCGCATAGAACGTGATGAACAAGGCGATGCCCATCGACACGAAGAACGCGAGGAGCAGTGCGAGCGCAGCGACGAGCACGGTGCCGAACAGCAGCGGCAGCACGTAGCCCCAGAAGCTGGATGTGCGCCCGCCTGAGAAGTTCGAGATGACTTTGGAAACGCCCTCGTCACCGAAGATAGGCCACGCCTGTATCAGCAGGAAGATGGTGACGGCTGCAAGAACCACGAGGATCAGAATGCCGCACGTCCATGCGAGTGCGCGGAAGATTTTGTCGGCTTTCTCGCCCGCCACCGGCTGGTTGAGAGAGCCGGAATCGCTTTCGCGCGCGACTGTGTTGGTTTGCATATCGAGTCCTTACGACTTGACTATTGGCCGTCGCTCATCGCGTCGACCGATTGCTTGATTCGAGTGGAAAGTTCGGTGGGCAGCGGCGACGATCCCGTCGCCTGCTGCGCTGTTTCCTGCCCGTCTTCACTGGTGACGTAGCTCATCCACGCTTTGGCGAACTTGCTCGTCATCGCGTTCTTATACACAGGGCACACGATGTTGTAGGAGAGCAGAACGATTGGGTACGCTCCCTCGCTTTGCGTGGTGTAGTTGACGTCGACGACCACGCGGTTGTCACCGCTCGTCTTTTCGACAGACGAATCCGCGATGGCTTTCGACCCCGCTTCCGCTGAGATTTGCGTGTAGGTGTCGCCCACTTTGACGGCGATCGTTCCCATGCTCGCCGCCTGCGAATAGTCAGCGTAGCCGATCGTGCCGTTGGCTTGGTCGATGGTGCTGACGACGCCGGACGTTCCTTTGGCCCCCTGCCCCACGTCGTTCGGCCAGTTTTCGCTCGGATCGTATGGCCACGCGTCGTTTGCCGCCGCATACAAATATTTGACGAAGTTCAGCGTGGTTCCTGATTTATCGGAACGATGCACGACGGTGATCGGCGTATCCGGCAATTGCAGATTCGGATTTTCCGCCGCGATTTCGGCGTCGTTCCACTGTGTGATCTTGCCGTCGAACACTTTGGCGATGGTTTGCGGAGACATGTTGATGTGCTGGTCTTCGAACCCGTCGAGACGGTAGGCGATGGCGATCGGCGCAATATAGACAGGCACATCGAACGCTGTGGTGCCGTCTGCGCACACGGATTTCGACTCCTGCACTTCGCTGTCGCTCAGTGGCTTATCGGACCCCGCCCACGCGGTTGCGCCGGTGAGGAAGGTGATGACGCCCGCACCTGAACCTGATGGATTGTAAGAAATAGTGGTGTCGCCGTTATTACGCTGGAATCCTGAGATCCACGCTTCCACAGCCGCTTGCTGTGACGATGCGCCGGCTCCTGCGAACGAGCCGGAAAGATCGGCGACTGCGGGCGCTGCGATGGTGCCGTCGTCGACTGCTGCGTTGTTTCCGCAGGCGGCGAGGCCAGTCAGCATGGCGATCGATACGGCGAATGCGATCAGCCGTTGGACCGTATTGCTACGCATGGATTCGACTCCCTCTTGTACGTTTGGAATCCACCGATATTCTAGCGCGAGCGCCCGTTCTCACGATGTGGTCGGAAAATCGTTGCTCACATCTTGCGCACAATTGACACGGCGAGTTTGGCGGCCGTATCCGCATATTCGGAAATATCGAAGTCTTTGAACTCCTCGTAGTCGGTGTCTGCAGAGTCGCTCATTGCACGGATGACGAGCGCTGGAACATCGTTGCGGTCGGAAACGTGCACGACTGCTGCACCCTCCATTTCCACGGCGTCAGCTTGCGTGGTTTCGATCACCTGCTCGACCTTCTCCGGCGTGTCGACGAAGTAGTTGCCGGAAGCGATGGTGCCGGCGATGTGGTTGATGCCCATCTCGTCGAGCGCCGTCTCCGCCAGTTTGATCAGCGCGGGATCCGAATGGAATTCGCTCGTTCCCGGCTTCCACTGCCCCACCAAACGCATGTCGGTGTCGAGATAGCGCAGCGTCTTGCCGAGCACGATGTCGTTGATATGCAGGTTCTTGTTGAGATTTCCCGCAATACCGGAGAAGATCACGGCCTGCGGATGTGCGACGTCGATCAGGCACTGCGTGGTGGCTGCCGCGTTGACGAGTCCCATGCCACCGACGGTGACGACCACGTTGATCGGCTTGCCGTTCTCACGCTCCAGCGTGCCACTGACGATGTTCAGGCTGGCGTATTCGCGCGTGCTCACGTCGCTCAATGAGTCGGCGATGTGTGCGGCTTCCTCGTCCAGCGCGCTGATGATGGCGACCGTGTTCATAGTTCTCTTCTTCCTTCTTGTGCTCCGATATATTGTCAGTTCCAGCGACGGGCGCGAACCGCGTCGGCGAGCGTGTGCAGCAGCTGTTCGGTGACAGGCCAGCTCAGGCACTTGTCGGTTATCGACTGGCCGTACGTCAGTTCGCTGAGCGGTGCCGGCGCTTGGTTGCCGCCGACGATGAAGCTTTCCATCATCACGCCGGTTATGCCTTGCTCGCCTTCCGCCAGCCGCTGTGCGATTTCGCGCACGACCTGCGCTTGACGCACATCGTCTTTGCCGGAGTTACCATGAGAGCAATCGATGATCAGGCCGTGCGAGGCGGCGGATTCGTTTCCCATCATGTCGTGAATGTCGGCAAGCGCCTGCTGCACCGATGCGGCATCGTAGTTCGGGCCGTGGCTTGAACCGCGCAGCACCACATGGCAGTCAGGATTGCCGAGGGTTTCAACGGCGCAGGCGCGTCCGCGATGGTCGATGCCGAAGAACGTGTGCTGGTCTTCGGCGGCGATGCAGCTGTTGATGGCTGCTTTCACCGAACCGTCGGTGGCGTTTTTGAAGCCGATCGGCATACTCATGCCGCTGGCCAATTGCCTGTGCACCTGGCTTTCGGTGTTGCGAGCGCCGATCGCGCCCCAGCTCACGGCATCGGAGATGTATTGCGGGCTCGTCGGTTCCAGGAACTCGGTGGCGGTGGCGACTCCGGCTCCCAGCACGTCGAGCAACGTGCGGCGTGCGAGTAGCAAACCTTTTTGAATGTTGTGCGATCCGTCGATGTCGGGGTCGTTGATGAGCCCCTTCCACCCGATTGTGGTGCGGGGCTTTTCGAAATAGACGCGCATCACGATCAGCAGGTCGTTTTCAAGTTCGTCGCGCAGTTTGCGCAGGCGATGCGCATAGTCGAGCGCCGCCTTCGGGTCGTGCACCGAGCAGGGGCCGACGATCACGAGCAGGCGGTCGTCTTGCCCATACAGGCATGCGCGCACTTCATCGCGCGAATATGCCACGATGTCTTGCATCTCGCTGGTCAACGGTAGGTCGGAAAGCACTTGCGCAGGTGAGGGCAGTGGGTCGAGTTCGAGCACTCGACGGTTGATGATGCGATCCACGCCCACCTGATCTTCCCAACGTGGCACGTCTTGCAAACTGATCAGCGGATTCTGCCCTTTCGCGATGGCTCGGCGCACTTGGCGCATCTGCTCACGCGTGTATGTTTGTGCGCCATTGGGCTCAGGCTGATCGTTGGTGAGATCACTCGGCTGTGGCGCGTGTGAATCTTGCTGCATGCTACTCCTTATTCCACAGCCAAGAATAGCAAACCGCGCGCATTCACGATAGGCTTCGCGATGACCTGAACGTGCCGCTTACTGTGCAACTGATGAATATGAAGTTTTGCGAAGTATCGATGGGCATCAGTGGGCGTTGCGGCGGGTTCTCACTGCCGCGGCGAGTTCGCGCAGCACGTCTTGAGACACGTCCCATGGCACGCAGGCGTCGGTGATCGACTTGCCATATTCAAGCTGTGCCAAAGGCGCGGGATCTTGGTGCCCGGCTTGCAGGAACGATTCCATCATGATGCCGAGAATGCCGCGTTCGCCGCTGGCGATGCGACCGGCGATGTTCCTCACCACCTGCGCTTCCACGACTTCGTTCTTGCCGCAGTTGCCGTGGGCGGCGTCGATGACGAGCCCATATTCGCTCGGGCCTTCGGCTTTCGATGCCTTGAGGTCGGCGAGCGCTTCGGCCACCGATACAGCATCGTAGTTCGGGCCGTGGTTGGAGCCGCGCAGCACCAAGTGGCAATCAGGGTTGCCTTTGGTTTCGGCGGCGATCACATGGCCGTCGAGGTTGATCGAAAGGAAGTGGTGCTCGAACGCAGCCGTGTAGCAGGAATCGGCAGCCGGCTTGATGGAGCCGTCCGTGGCGTTTTTGAAGCCGATCGGCATGCTCAGGCCGCTGGCGAGCTCGCGGTGCACCTGACTTTCGGTGTTACGCGCGCCGATTGCACCCCAGCTCACCAAGTCGCACAGGTATTGCGGTGTGATCGGGTCAAGCCATTCGGTTGCCGTCGGAAGCCCCAGCGCCACCACGTCGGTGAGCACTTTGCGGGCGAGCCACATGCCTTTGCGAATGTCGAAGCGACCGTTGATGTCGGGGTCGTTGATGAGCCCCTTCCACCCGATTGTGGTGCGGGGCTTGGCGAAGTAGACGCGCATCACGATCAGCAGGTCGTCGCTGAGTTCCTTGCTCAATGCGGCGAGTCTTTCAGCGTATTCGTGTGCGGCCTTCGGGTCATGGATCGAGCATGGGCCGACGATGGCGAGCATGCGGTCGTCGCGGCCATGCAGAATATCGCGAATCTGCTGGCGTTGTGCGAGCACCTGCTTGCCCATCGCGTCGGTGAGCGGCAGTTCCTTGATGAAATAGCGGGGAGCGGGAATCGGGTCGAGCTGGCGAATGTTCACGTCAACCGTTTCGGGAACCACGGCGTTCGCGTCGAGTACTGCATCCTGCGAACTGTCTGGCCCGCGCATCCCTGCCATCTCTGCCTCCTGAAAATCAATATCAGGCGACATATCTATGACTTCGCCTGAATCTGAGCGTTCACCATAATATGCCGTGTCTGATATCTGCGCAAAGCAATGTTAAGTAAATGGACATCATTGAAAACACTTGTGGGGCATATGTATTGGTTGCAAAAGTGGCCAATACATATGCCCCACAAGGCAGTCACTCATGCCGCACCCATGCAAATGCAAACGTAGGCGCAGCAGTTCGAAAACTCAGGCGAGGGCACCCATCGGGTCCCAAGCCGGCAGCATCGTGGCAGGCTCTTCGAGCGCCTTCTGGTATTCCTCCGGAAGCATCGCCTTCGGCACAGCCACCTCGAACACATACTGGTCGAACCAGTCATCGCCCATCGTGAAGTAGCCCTTGTCTGCAATCTTCGTGCCCCACGAGTTCTCCACGCGCCAACGGCGGGTCGTCTTGTTGTCTTCGGCAACGTCAACGCCGACGAACGCCATCGCGTGATTCATCGCGGAATCGGCGAAGCGCACGCGCTCCTCCTTGTCCATCGTGAAGTCGTAGTCGTAGACCTTGCCGTATTCGAACAGATCGGTGGCCCATGCGCCATCCTGACGATCCATCATCGGGTGGCAGTCCGCGCCGAACCACACCGGAATGCCGCGCTCCACGAGAATGTCGCGCACGCAGTCCTTCATGAACTGGATCGGCACATTCAGGTATTCGGTCGGGTCGCCGCCAGCAACGTTGTTGAGGTGCTCAATGCCGATCTTCTTGCCCTTGACGTGCTCGTGACGTGGGTCGTCGACCAGGCAGACGTAGCTCTCGAGGTCGGCGTCGCCGACGTAGCGATTCCAGAAGTCGACCGGCGTGATCTCGCCGACGCGGTGGAACTCGCCGTCAGCGTCGGTGTATTCCCAGTCGAAGCTCTTCGGCGGTTCGCCAAGGTGAATCGTCAGAATGCGGTGGCCGGCCTTCGTCGCTTCGAGAATGATCTCGTCGATGCGCGACGGATCCTTCTCCATCTGCGAGACGGCGGTGTGCAGCATGCGACGCAGCTGCGTGTTCATCTCGCCGGTGTTCTTCGAAGACTCGGTTTCCGGGTAGAGGTCCTTCGGAACGGCGCCGTACTTCTTGTAGATGTTCATTGCCATCGTCCACTGACCGCCGTCGCCCATCACGTCGCTCAGCATGTGCTGGAATAGACGGGAATCGGTCGGCTCGCCCTCACGAATCAGGTTGGCGATGTCTTGCAGGAAGTAGTTGACGCGTTCGAGCTTGTCGAAATACATCGCGTAGTTCTGCGAGAACTCGAATTCCTTGATATTCATGGCTTTCTTGGCAACGAAACGCGCCACGTTGAGCGAGCTGAACAGCCAGCAGCGACCAGAACGGTCCTGATGCGTGGCCTCGCCGTTGTCGAGCGACGTGGAGAAGCGACGCTGCAGCAGACGCGCGCGATCATAGTTGCGCGCCACCTTGTCGATGCCCGCGGCGGTGACCGCGTTCATCGCCATCACGTTCTCTTTGCTGCCTTCGAACTCGCTCGTCAAATCTGCCAAATCGTGGCTGCTCAGCGGTGCGATATGCTCAGACATAACTCTCCTATTCTCGCGAATCTCTCGCGATTTCATCACATGTTTGTATGTATGTCTTGCGTTTGCTTGTTTTTGCCGCATGCGCGGCATTGCTTCTCACACTACGCCTGCGAGCATACGTGTTCGCTGACTGCTTGGCTTGCTGACAGATCTTGCAAACAGTGCTTCCGCACAGCTGAGCACTCGGTAATAACTAATACATTAGTAATAAAACAAATTATTTTAAGCTCGCGTGATGCGGCTGAGTCTGCGGGTGCAGCGCATCGCGTGTCTGGAACACCGCCCACGTCAGCGTCAAGCCGACGGCGGTGAGATAACCGAGAAGCCACCACGGGAAGTGCGGCAAACCGGAGGATTTGCCGGCGGCGTCCGCATCTTGCTTCGGTGTGGGGAGCACTCGCTCGCCGGTGACGAGAATGCGGTGCGTGTTGATGCCCAGCGGCGTGCACGTGACGAGCGTCGCCAGATCCTTGCCCTCCACAGCTTTGACGGCTGCGCTGTCTTTCGGCTCGACCACTTTCGTGTCGTTCACGCGGTATGTGAGCACGTTGCCGAACACTTCCAGCGTGAACGTGTCGCCTACTTTGAGCTCATTGAGTCGCGTGAAGAGTTCCGCTTCCGCCAGACCGCGGTGTGCGGTGATGACCGTTCGCGTGGACTTGCCGCCGACCGGCAGTGACGTTCCCTCCAAGTGACCCGCGCCTTTGAGCAGCGTCGCGTCGTCGGTGCCGTGGTAAATCGGTATGTCAACGTCTATTTTCGGAATGCGAATGCGCCCCATCAGGCCGCTGGAATCTGCGGCGAGAATCTGATTATACGTCCATGTGCGGCCGCGCTTTCAACGGTCGGGTTCGCGTTGGTGAATGTGCCGTTACCGCTGGGGATGCGCTGGTTCGGCAGCAGCTGCGCGCCGGAGATCAGCGCGTCGTTATACGCGTGCGCGGCGGCGACTTGTTCCTGCTCGTCGGGCTTGACCGTATCGACGAGCGATGAATAGTTATTGATGAGTTTCGAATAATTGTATTGACTCAACCACTGCGCTGCGGTTGGGTATACGAGCGAAGTCAGACCGCCGATTACCAGCAGCACGATCACATATGGCAGAACCAGTGCCGAGAACAGCTGTTTCGCTCTGCTTGGCGTGGCTTGTTGCTTGCTCATGGCGATCTCTTTCGCGTGCGACTCGGTTTTCGACCAAATATATATGTTGGTCGAAAGTGATCAAAAGATATATAGATATAAGGAAAGTATAAGGAAGGGTGGAGGGAGTTTTGGACTCCCTCCACCCTGCTTGGCTAGTGCACTCTGGTCTTGCGACTAGAGGACTCTATCGGAAGTTGCAGTGACCTGCGACTTGTGGTTCAGCGCTGCTGCTGACGACGACGTGCGTTCACCATGTAGAGGGACAGCGCGACGGCGAGAGCGACTGCAGCGATCGAGGTGAGCAGGATCGTGCCGGCAGCACCAGTCATTGGCAGCTTCGGGCCGGTCTGCTTGGTGTTGGTAACAGTGTCGCCAACAGTCTTGTTATCACCACGACCAGCGTGGATGTTAACAGTCTTCGTTTCATTGATTCCAGGGGTCACGAAGCCAGCAGGTGCCTGAGTTTCACGGAGGCAGAAGTCTGCGGTAAGGTTCTTCATCTGGTCATCAGTAAGACCCTTATTGCCCTTACCAATCAGCAAACCAGTGAAATTGACATAACCATCACTGCCAGACGTTGCAGTCATCTTTGCCTTGGCAGGAATATCTTTAGTCTCGACTGCGCACTGCTCAGTAGTAGCATCCTTACGCCAGATGATGAAAGTCGCACCAGAGAGAGCCTTCTGAGTGTCATCAACCTTCTTGAACTGGTAATCGCCGTAATATGGTTGATCTTCGGAAGGAACCGGAGGATTCTTCTCACCGTCAGAGAATGGATCATAGTCATTCGTGATCGGGAACACATCGTTCGGGACGCTAGCATCGGTCAGATCCTTGCTAACTACAGTAACAACATGGAAACGAACCTTGGAAACATTAGCCAGCTTCGTGCGACCTGCTTCCGTGAATTCAATCTTCACATAGTCATGCGCATCGTTATCACGCTTTTCATGGCTGACCGTATAGTCAGTATCTGCCGTGAATGTAACGCTGTTATCCTTTCCACCAGCACTATTGAGAGCCTGCACTTCAACACTGTCGTAAGTGACGTTCTCATCCATGCGATCGACGATGCCGAACTTCTTCAGCTTCTCGTTAGTGGAAAGGGACGGAACATCCTGATCAACGTTCCATGCCACCTCGTCACCAACTTTATAAGCACTCTTCAGACTATTTTCATCAACATGCTTGACGGTAGTGCCGAAAGAGTTCTTCGGGTACACAAAGACGTTGTAGTTCCAATTCTTGTTGGCGTTCGGGTAAGGCATGGAAACGAAGAATGGCTCTGCCTTCTGCGTGATCTGGCCTGTGCCGGAATAATTGCCTTCTTCGACATAGTAGAGACCGAGCGGCACCTCAGACCACGTGATCTGGCCGTTGGCTGCAGTCACACCAGTCTTGAATGGAGTGTCTTCAATGGTACCGACTGACTTAGTGCCGCCATCCTTAGTGGGAACCATTACGTTCTTGCCTGATGCTGTCAGATTGGCAAGGTAGTCCCAGTTCTCCGCCTTAGTCATATCGAAGTTCTGCACTCGGTAGAGATTGAATGTAACTCCCTGCATCAAGTCGCCCTCAACGTTCGACTGCTGAGTACCGTCACCTTCCTGCGTTCCATTGGTGCTAGTCTGCTTGTGCTTCTCGATAGTCAACGTACCCTTTGTAGCCGGATCGATATTACCGGTTTCATCATCTGCAAAGGCAGCTGGTGCAGCAGCAAGACCAACGGTCATTGCGCTTGCAGCGAGAACGGCGATCGCCTTCGCGACGCCATTGAGCTTTCCACTCATTGTTTCTCCTTCAATTCTTATCTTCTAAATTATTGATTTTCAGTTATGAAATGCAGTTGCACATTTGAATTACTTGAGAAGTCTGGAGTTCAACCTCCTTCTGTTCTTCAGTAACACTCCGAGCCCTGCCAATAGCGCGCCTGCGAAAAGTCCGCCTGCAACGAATTTGTAGAGATCGGCGCTGGTTCCGCCCGAAGCAGGAAGCGTCGGGCCTGAAGCTTGCTTGTTTGTGATCAGCTGGTATTGAATCTGATCCACGTTATTCTGGTTGATAGTGAACGTGTATTCCAAGCTTTGGTTGTTGCTATCGACGTTCTTCAAGTAACCAAGTGGTGCTTGAGTCTCAGTGAGGGTATATGTACCCCATTTTAAGGTTCGTCAACTTGAACAAACCGCCGGTGGCGTCACCATCAAGTAGCTGCTTGCCTTCATCGGTAACCTCGCAACCGTTCGACGTGCAATCAGCGATTGTCTTTGTCCACGTTGCATCCTCGGTGTTACCTGAGTCAGGTTTGTATGTCAGTTGCCATTGAGAGCCCGTAAGCGTGCCATGAGTAGGCAAAGTCTGACCTTTATTGATCGTTCCTCTTGCTGCCCACGTCAATGTTCCTTCGGCGTACTTGCCCCAAACAATCTGACCTTCCTTACGAACGTCATACACGCTTCTCGAAATCTCTTTCACACTCGAAGTCAGAGTGAAACTCTCCTCCTTCGCGTTCGAGTCAGCCTCCAACATGGTCTTATAGCCAGTCGGCGCAGAAACTTCGTGAATCACATATGTTTTACCAAGCGGCACGTTAGTCCACGTCACTTTGCCGTCACTGCCGGTGGTACGAACATCATTGGAATTAGCGAACACTGGTTCTCCTGAATCAGCTTTGCCGTTCTTATTCGTATCTTCAACGAGTTCGAACTTCGCACCTTCCAACGTTTTAGTTTTCACTGTGTCGTCGTATTTCACGACCGTCACCGTGCCAGTGTCTCGTTCATTCTTGACATCATTGCCTGACGTAGTTTCACCAGGCTTAAGTTCGACCTGCCACGCCGTGCTATTGAGCTTGAAGTCCATAGGGGCCTTCGTCTCAACCACGCAGAACCATGCCGAACTCTTCGTTTCGGAAGACTTCGCCTGGCCTAGCGGCACATTTTCGAACTTCACAAGACCACTGTCATCTGAGGGAACTGTCTTCTTGCCAGTGGGCTTACCGTCGGAGCCAAGAGTGATCGACGTGGCGTCGGTTGCAGGCACAGAGGTGCACTGACCGTCGCTTGGACGCGGCCACATCGTGAACTCGGCGTCTTTCAACGCATTGTTGGAGTCATCGATCTTCTTGAACTGGTAGCTGCCGTAATACGGCTTCGGTGGTTCAACGCCAATGCCATCCGCAATATCAGTGATCTCATTGGACCAGAAACCGAACGAAGGACCATTGGTCGTCTTATGTGAGCTTCCACCGCCCCACAGCGATTCATTCTCCAGCACCATGGCTTTCGGTCGACCTTCCTGATCAGCCGTCATGTGGTATGGCGGGTTTCCAGGAAGATCGAACACATCCGTCAGTGTTCCATCAGAGGTCATGTTGTACAGAGACTGCTCTCCAATAGGATACGACACATCTTGCATAGAGATCGTAAGATCTTCACTTGATTGTCCAAGCGAACCGATGCCAGAGATATACAAATCCTTTGGAGAACCCTCTGATTCTATTGGACGAGTTATCGGCAAACTGGTATTTGTATCCAACATTGAATCAGAATCTGGAACAAATGTTTTATTTGCCACATTCTCTACAGGAATATGAACACGTCGCACATAACGCGTGTACTTTGGAGTCATACGACCTGTTGTGGGATCTTTCGCAGCCTCGCTTGTATTCCAACTCAAGATCACAGTTAGATTGCCTTGCTCGTCGAATTCAATGTCGCTGGCAAGATTACTGAGCGCATAGTCACCATCGGTGAGCCTCAATGTGCCAGCTTTCACTGGTGTTTCACCGGATGTAGTGTAGAAATCAATATCCCAATTCGCCAACACACGTGTTTTAGAAGTTGTGGAGCAAGACTGTGAAACCCTGCTATTCGCAGTTGGGTGGCATTGGCTGCTATTCACTGCTGCGATATAGTATGCGCCAGTGGCTTTATCTACCGCTCCACCCGTCGCCATCTCTGTATCACGATTACTGTATGCGACGGGATTTCCAATCTGTTCCCAATACGTCTTTGACAGTTTAGATCTGGTGTCCTCTAACGTATAAGCAGGATTTGGATTTGAAGCATGCTCCTCACGCACATCCTTTGTTAGACGGTACACCTGCATCGTAGAAGATCCAGTATTTAACGTGGCCCATATGTCACCGTTTTCAGTATTAGATGCAAGCGCCTCATAGGTCCACCTTTTAGCGCCGCTTCCGCCTGTCAAACCTGGAGTGCGAACATAACGGTATGGATCTGTGCTTGCCAATGCTGTATTTATTATAATTTTTGCAGGAAGATACGGCAATGGGATTATGCACTGCGCAGCAACCTCGCCATTATTCGTAGTTACATCGCCAGTTGCTGGCAACTTGTTGTCTGGAACATAAACTTGATAGACCTCGCCAGTAGAGGTGAGCATGATCACGCTTTTGTCTCCGCAATAGCTCGGCACACTGACTTCGTCTGCAACCGCATTGCGCGGCGTAGCCAACGCGAGCGTTCCGCACGCCATGGCGATGGCGCATATACATGCCACTACGAGAGCGGCAGTATCCGCGAACTTCTCACGCATGGTTGCGCTCCCTTCTTGAACCCTTCAATACAACTCCTTGTTGCAGTGTCCGATTAAACGCGAAGATTAGGTTCGAGAACAGTCGCTTTGCATGTTTGGCGCTTTAATCAGCATGTTTTGCAATAGATATGTAAATAATCCTTTAATTCCGAAATATATCAGCTACTGCTTCTATGATTTAGCAGATTTTTTGACACTATCTCTATTGTGAGCTAGATCACAGTATTTTTATTCCTACGAAAAGTGATGAATACATACACATATCTGGGGCGTCCGATTGCCCTCTTCTTACATGCTCCAGATAGTGAGGTAAATGAAAATGCCCTTAAATAGAAATAAAGAAAGGCCCTCTCAATATGCATTGAGAGGGCCTTGAACTCTGTCAGCTACTAGTTAGTAAGTGCTAGTTCTCACCGTTCGCATTTTCGCCATTGTGGACGATCGGCTCGTTGTCGCTTTGGTCAAACATCGGAGCATCAGTGCTCGGCTCGTCAGCGTCGTGTGCGTCATCGCTGGCCGGAGTGGTGTCAGATGTTTCGTCAGTCGAGTCGCTGTTGTCGTCAACAGGTGTGACAACAGCGGTTTCAGGCTCCTCGTGCAGCGACGGCGCGACCGGCATCGCCAGGTGCGGCGTCGAGTGTGGCTGTGCAGGAGTGTCTTCAGGGTCGATCAGCACACCTTCGGAATCATCGTGCGTGGCAGGCGCATCGTCATCGTCTGCCACAGCGTTCACCACCGACATCGTGTCGGTGGAATGCTTGTCGATGCCGAAACCGAAACCGGCGAACGCGTTGGCGAACATCGAGCGAAGTTCGGAGACGCGCTGCGTGATATCTGCTTCGCGAGTCTGCAGTTCGCCGATGCGCTGGCGCAGACCATCGAGCTCGGACTGAGCAGCCTTGCGACGATCCTCGATCTGCGTGGAAGCCTCTTCGCCAGCCTTGCGCACGATCTCGCGCGCCTCCTGGTCAGCTTCCTCACGCTTCTGCGCGGCGTAGGCATCGGCGTCTTCACGCGCCTGCTTTGCCTGCGCGATCTCCTTCTCCGCCTCTTCCTTCGCGCTCTGGCGGCTTTCGTCAAGGCTCTTGAGCAGCTCCTGAACCTTCTTCGTCGCCTCGTCTTGCTGAGCGGCGATGTCGGTGCGAATCTGCTCGACCTCGGCATTCACCTGACTCATCGTCTGCGTGCGGTTCACCTCGGCGGCGTCGTTGATCTCCTGCGCGTGCGCCTTCGCAGCATCGGTGATCTCGCTGGCCTTGCGCTGTGCCTCGGTCATCAACTTCGACACCTGCTCGCGCACGTCAGCGAGCTTCTTGTTCGCGTCGGCAAGCGCAGTCTCGATCTGATCATTCGTCTCGCTCTTCAGGCGAGCCATCTCTTCGTTTGCGCTCTTGCGCTGCTCGGAGATCGTCTTCGCGGTCTGAGCACTCAGATCAGCGATCTCACGCTCCTGCTGAGCGCGTTCGGAAGCCAGGCGCTTCTTGTGCTCTTCGCGGGAGTTGGTCAGCTCAAGATCAAGCGCCTGACGCTGATCGCTCACCGTCTTCGCGGTGGAAGCGCGCAGCTGGTCGGCTTCCTGACGCGCGTTCGTGACGATGGTGTTCGCCTCGTTCTGCGCATTCTTCAGCAGAGTATCTGCCTTGGCCTGCGCGTCATCGACCAAGTGCTGCGCGTCGATTTTCGCATTATTGATGAGCGTCTGCGACTGCGACTGCGCTTCGGTGCGCGCAGAAGCGGCGTCTTTTTTCGCGCGCTCGAGCAGTTCGGTACTCGTCTGCTCCGCGGAGGCGAGCATCTGCTGAGCGTTTGCGCCCAAAGAAGCGAACGTGTTGTCGCTGTTCGCCTTACGATTCTTTCTTCCTGCAGCTGCGCCTGCAACTGCAGCACGGTGTCGTCGCCTGCCTTGACTTGTTCGCGCAGGCTGTCGATGCTCGCCTGCGCCGCCTGCATCGCCTCATCGACACGTTCTTTGTCGTAACCGCGCAATACGACGGGGAAACGATCTACCATATTTACCCTTTCCGAAGTTCCTTACGCGTACATCTTTCACAAGACCGCATTAATCTGCACTTTAATGCGTTCCATCGCGAAAAACGCGCGAATGGTCAAAAATCAACATTCAGCGAAGAAAAGTTAGGCGATCAGCGCGTTCACGCCAATCGGCTTCACATAATATCTCGCAGTCTCTCGAATAACGTCTCTGCATGCCGTGAGCTGCTGGTCGAGCGTCAAGCCATGCTGACTGTGCTCGTGCTCGTCAACCGGCGGCAAGTTCACGAAGCCGCTCAGCGTGCGCTCTTGGCGAGCCGCCCAATCCTGCAGTTTGTAGAACAGCGCATTGCACACGAACGTGCCGGCGTTCGAGCTCAGCGAGGCGGCGATGTCGTCTTGCGCGAACGCGCCGATAATCGCGTTCAGAGGCAAGCCGGTCCAATATGCCGCCGGACCGTCATCGCGAATCACGCCGTGGCGTGGAATGCGGTTGTCGGCATCCGGCCGGTTCGTGTCTTTGATGTTCGCAGCGCAGCGTTCGAGCAGAATGCCGCGCGATGCGCGCTTCAATCCGGTGGCGATCACAATGTTCGGCTTGTATTCGTCGAGCGCGTTCTGCAGAATCGGCCACGCCTTCGCGAAACTCACCGGCATGTGCACGGCGTGAACGCGCACGCTCAAGTCGTGCAACGGGTCGTTCTGATCGTCGGTTAGTGGCATAACGCCTTGCGCTGCAAGCGTGTCGGGCACGATCAGCGCCGGATTCACCTCGACGTCTTCATAGGGGTCGAATCCAGACATGACTACCGAGAGTTCCTGCATCGTTCTCTTTCCGTCGTTTTCGTCGCGAATTATTCGAGTGTTCCTAGTATTTCCAATATTTGCGCGTATGTGCGTGTGCTTACATGCCGAGCGCGTCGCTGAACATGCGGCGAACCTGTTCCTTCGCGTCGTTCGGCGCGATGGTCTGCGCGATCGCCTGAGCCAGCGGCATGTCGTCTTGCGTGGTCACCTTCATGTTCATCGGCGAGCCGGCGACAATCGCCACAGGTTCGTTCGGCAGATAATCCACCACAACTCGCGTGTCGTCGGTCGGCTGGAAGTCAGGATCTCCGGCAGCCTTGTCGTAAGCACGGCGAATCGTGCTGAAACGGAATGCCTGCGGGGTCTGCGCGCGGAACGAGTGACGGCGTTCCGGCACCGATTTGATCGTCTCGCGGTCGCCGAGATCCTGGGTCAGCAGAATCGTGTCGGTGGACGGGCACGCCACGGTCGCCGCCGTGAACTCGTTGAGCACGTCGATGCACGCGTTGATCTGCTGCTGCGAGACGAACGGGCGAACCGCGTCGTGAATCAGCAGCTTCGCGTTTTCCGGAATGCCGGCCTCTTCGAGCAGGGCGAGCGCAGCCTCAGTGGAATCGCTGCGTTCGGCGCCGCCCTTGATGATCGCGCGCACCTTGCCGTAGCCTGCCGTGTTCACCAACTCTTCGACGGCGGCGTGCACGGTGTCGTTCACCACCACCACGATGTCGTCGACGTTCTCGTTGTTCTCGAACGCCTCGATGCTCCAGCCGACGATCGGCTTGCCGTTCAATGCGACGAGCTGCTTCGGGTTCTGCGGGTCGAAGCGAACGCCAGCGCCTGCCGCGAGCACCACGGCGACGACAGGAGCCTGCGCTTCATTCTCTTGAGTAGTCATTAGTTTCTCCAATCACGGCTTTTCAATTGTTCGCCGAGGTGTTCTCTACGTTCCTCGGCAATTTCTCAGTATGCGCCTGCAATGCGTAGAACATTGCGTGAAACGGGCACGGGGCTATTGACGCACGATAAGCGCGAGCATGCGACCTTCGTGCTTCTTGTGTGCGAGCTGGGCGCGCCTGTGCGAGAACCACAGCGGGTTCTCCAACGTGCACATGCTGTGGCGAATGCCCTTGATGCGCTCTTCGAGAGCCGGATCCCCTTCGTTGTCTTCGCGGCACAGTTCAGCGAGCTCGGCGTCTTGATCCAAGTATTGCGTAGCTGCATTCACACGCGGCTGCGACGAGAAGATGTGGTCTTCCTTCACGCCCGCCTGCTTGAGCTCCATGAGTGCGGCCTTGTTGATGTCGATGCCAGGGCCGCCGAAACGGGTCAACGTGAACGTGCCGGGGAACTGTGCGTCGAATTCGTCGGCAATCTGGTCGCCGACTTCGTAGCAGTCACCGCAGATGGCGGGGCCGAGCGTGGCGACGATGTTCTCTTTGCTCGCGCCCTTCTTCACCATCATGTCGACGGTAGCGGCGATCACGTTGCGCTGCAAGCCTTTGCGCCCGCAATGCGCGGCTGCGATCACACCGGCCTTCGGGTCGGCGAGCAGCACCGGCAGGCAGTCGGCGGCGAACACGCCGATGGCGATGCCTTGCTTTGTGGTCACCTGTGCGTCGCCTTCGATCACCTGCACGTCTAAATCCTCGGATTCCACGTCGTCGACCACTGGCTCGCCGTTGCGCTTCGCCTCGGCTTGCTTGGCGTTATGCGAACCGGAGGCGTCGAAGCCAAACGGCTTGTTCTCCGCATACAGTTCATCAATGTCGATGGACTTGCCGGAATGCACCTGATTGATCAGCGAAAGCTTCACATGCAGTTCGTTGGCAAGCGCCTCGCGATTGCGTTCGACGTGCTCGGGGTCATCGCCCGACTTGCCGCCGAGATTGAAATGCGCCCACTCTTCGGCGCTCACGCCACCCAAACGGGTCGTGTAGACCACATTGATGCCGGGTGCGAGCACGATCGGGATCGTCACCGGAATCGGGTTGCCCTCATCGTCGGTCGGCTCGATCGCCGAGCTGTTCAAAATGGCGTCGTCGTATTCCTTGCCTTCGGCGTCATGCACGCCTTCGCGGGCGAGTTTGTCTTCTTCCTGCACGGTTTTCTGGCCATGCGCCTGCACTGCGTGCAGAAGATCGTCAAGATTGATCTGCACCTTATGCTGCTGTGCATTCTGCTGCTCTGCGTTGGTATTGGCCTGCTGCGCGTTGCTGTTGTCGGCGTGTTGCGCGCCGGTGTCTGCGCCGTCGTTCGTCGGCGAAGTATTCTTCTGTTCGGATTCACTCATACGCCACACTTTAGCCGCAATGCGTCACCAGTAACAGCGCTTTAGCTTCCAGTCATCTCCGTTATTCGGCTTTGAGGGTCGGCTTCTTCGTGCGCGAGCGCAGCGCCGCATTCACCGGAACCTCAACGGCGAGCGGCAACGAGAACACGTGCGCCGGATTGTTCACCATCTCCACCGGTTCGCCGTCCGCATCGCGGATTCCCTCGGCCGGCACCGTGTATTCGAGTGGCGCGCGCCCTGGCAGTAGGAACTCCACGAGCTGCCCCGGCTCGATTTTGTTGCGGCTCATGATCGTCACGCGACCACCCTCTTCAGGGCTCCACGAGAGCACTTCGCCAACGACGAGCCAATCGCGGAAGTACGCGCTACGGTCGGTGTTCTGCGTCACCTTCTGCTCCGGGTAGTAGAAGCCGGTGCTGTAGTCGCGATGTGCCACTTTGTATGGCTCCTCAAGCAGCCACTGCGGCAGCTTGACGTGCTCGGCAGGGCGAACGGCTGCATGCTGCCAGCCATCCGCAGCTTCATCGACGAGCTGGCGTTGACGTTCCAAACCGGTGCGGCGGGCCTCACGGTTTGAGATCTCCCCCTCGTCAGACGCGCTGTCCCAATTCGGCATACCCGGGAACGCTTTGTCGGCGTTGAGCATGATCTCATCGCGTTCTGCTTCCTCCGCCAACGCCTCTGCTTCCGGCGAGTTTGCGCGAATGACGCGGTCTTCGAACGGCTTGAGCTCATTGCCGTCTTCGTCTTCAAAACCGCGCTGAATCATATATTCGTTAACCGCGCTTTTGTAGGCATTCGTCATCGTCGCCACATAATACGCACTCTTCGAACGCCCCTCGATCTTCAAGCTGGTAGCGCCCGCGTCGATCAGATCGTCGATATGCTCCATCATGTTCATATCTTGCGAATTGAACAGATATGTGCCCTGCGAAGTCTCCTCCACCGGGAACACCTGCCCCGGGCGTTTCTCTTCGACGAGCGAATATTTCCAACGGCACGGCTGTGCGCATTCGCCGTGGTTGCCGTCACGCCCGGTCAAATAATTCGAGATCAGGCAGCGGCCGGAGAACGCCATGCACATCGAGCCGTGCACAAAAGTTTCGATATCGAGATCGTCGGGCACGTTCGCACGAATGTCACGCACAGCCTGCAAATCCATTTCGCGAGCGAGCACCACGCGACGCGCGCCGAGATCATAGAGCGTGTTGGCGGCGAGATAATTCGTGACGCCAGCCTGCGTAGACACGTGCAGTTCGAGCTCTGGTGCGATGCGGTGCGCCAGCATCATCACGCCGATGTCGGTGACGATGAGCGCGTCCACGCCGGTGGTGCGCAGGTCTTCGATGTAGCGTTCGATCGCGGTGATCTCGTTGTTGCGCGGCAGAATATTAAGCGTCACATAGACGCGCGCGCCGTGCTCATGCGCATATGCCGCGCCCTCGCGAAAATCGTCGATGCTGAAATTGCGCGGAGCGGAACGCATGCCGAACGATTTGCCGCCGCAATACACGGCGTCGGCGCCATAATCGACGGCGGTTTTGAGTCCGCGCAGATTACCCGCGGGAGCGAGCACTTCTGGTTTTCTACGACGTTTCATGTCCCCACACTTTCGCGGCCGGATGCGCCGGCGAGCTGTCTATCTACATAAGAGATCTATTACAAGAACACGCATAGTATAGCGGCACTGCCGCACGACCGCCATGCCCGTGCGCGCGTGCGCGGCGAAGCTGCCGCGCACAGCAGACACTAGGTGCGGTAATACCTAATAATTACCCAATATTCGGCGGATTTCAGCCGAGCTTGGCGAGTTCTTCCTCGCTGAGTTCGAGTTCGCCGGCGTGCAGACTGTCGAGAATCGTAGCCGGACGATGCGCGCCAGGGATCACGAACACATGGTCGCCCTTGGCGAGCTCCCACGCGAGCACCACCTGCTGATAGCTCACGTTGTGCGCGGCGGCGACTTCACGGAACGGGTCGAACTTCGATTCGTCCTTCGGCTTGCGGAAGCCGCCGAGCGGACTCCAGCACACGAAGCTCAGGCCAACTTTGCCGCAGTAATCAAGCGTGTCAATGGTTTCTGTGTAAATCGGCGAATACTGGTTCTGCACGGCGACGAACAGGTCGCCGAGAATCTCGCGCGCAATGTCGATCTGCTCGATCGACGCGTTGGAAATGCCGATGGTGCGGGCGACGCCCTGCTTGGCGATCTCCTTCATCGCCTCGCATGATTCGCCGTACGGAATCTTCGGGTCTGGGCGGTGGAAGTAGAGCAGGTCGATCGTGTCGACACCGAGGGCGAGCGCGCTCTCCTTGGCGCGGCGAATCAGGTTCTCCGGGCGGCCGTCGACGTCCCACGTTGGCTTGCCGTCGGTGAAGTTGCGGAAATGGCCGACTTTCGTAGCCACGAGCACTTCGTCTTTCGGTCCCTTCCATGTGCTCATCGCCTCGCGCACGAGCTTTTCGCCAGTCTGCTCCTCGCCACCGGAGCAGTAATACGCCCACGCGGTGTCGATCTGGCGGCAGCCGGCGTCGAGCGCGGCGTGAATGGTGTCGATGCCCATCTGCGGGCCGAGATTGTTCTCGATAGTCAGCGGCATTTCGCCAAGACCGATCGCCGTGGTGTCGAATGGGCCGAGATTCCTGTGCAATACCATATGTTCTCCTTATGTGAGCCTCTGCGTACGCGCGTTCTGCTTCGTGCCTCGCCGTGCCGCAGCGTCAGCGCAGCACATTCCTCCTCCATCATACGGGTTTGCCTCTGCCTGCTTCTTCGCGACCAACACATCAGTTGCGCGGTAGAAAGGGAGTGCGTCAAATAGCGAACGGCTCGGTGCGTCGTGTGAGAAACATCACACGCGGTTTGCGGGCACATTGACCGTCGGCAAAAGCGGTTGCGAAGTGTTCGCCAATAATTGCACCGCGTGTCTTGGCGTCACGCGCGCAATGTGGTTTTCATCACATCAACAAATCACTAGATATTGTGCTCTATGCAACTAGCAGGCACAAGATATGGTTATATGTGCTTTCAATAATCACAACCATGAAGTGAACCGAGGAGCCATGCAGATCACAGTATATTCCAAGCCAAACTGCCCGCAATGCGCAGCGACCAAGCGCGCATTCGATCGAATGGGATTGGAGTACGGCGTCATCGACATCACGCAGGACGCTCACGCATTGGCACAGCTGCAGGAAGCCGGCTTCAAGCAGGCTCCCGTTGTGGTCGCGGGCGAAGACTGGTGGTCGGGCTACCGCCCAGACAAGATTCGCCAGCTCGCAGCAGAACCGGCACAAGCGGGCGCGGGACTGCGATGAGCGCGATCGTCTATTTTTCGTCGGCCTCGCGCAACACCGAGCGGTTCGTCGACAGCTGTGATTTTCCGGCACTCGGCGTGAACGTGCGGCGCATCCCGCTGCTGCCCGCCGACGATCCGCTGACCGTGCACGAGCCGTTTATTCTGATCGTGCCCACATACGGCGGCGGCGACGCGCGCAAAGCCGTGCCTGTGCAAGTGAAGCGTTTTCTCAACGACGCCGGCAATCGCCAGTGGATTCGCGGGGTGATCGCGTCCGGCAACACGAATTTCGGCGAAGCATACGCAGCTGCAGGGCCGATCGTAGCGCGCAAATGCCGCGTGCCGCTTATGTATCGCTTCGAACTGATGGGCACGCGCGAAGACGTGACTGCCGTGCGCAACGGCGTCGCGAAGTTCTTCGCCGAACACCCCAGCTAAAAGAAATCCTCTGATTTGCTGCTTTGCCAAAACAGCAAATCAGCGCAAACCGCACAAACCGCACAACCACCACAGAAAAGCATCATGAGTACTTCAAGCAATCCTTCAAACGACTACCATGCCCTCAATGCCATGCTCAATCTCTACGATGAGCAGGGGCAGATCCAGTTCGACAAAGACCACGAGGCGGTGCGCGCATTCCTCGCCAACCACGTCGCGCCGCGCACGATGCAGTTCGCCAGCACGGGCGAGCGTCTGCGTTACTTGATCGACAACGCATACTACGAAGCGGCCGTGTTCGAGCGCTACTCCCCCGAGTTCCTCGACCGTTTCTACGCTCGCGCGGAAGAGCTACGCAGCGAGTTCGGCGAAACCGACGAGTTTGAGACGTTCCTGGGCGCGTTCAAGTTCTACAGGTCGTATGCGCTCAAAACGTTCGACGGCGAACGCTATCTCGAGAACTTCGCGCAACGTGCCGCGGCGGTGGCGCTCACTCTCGCAAACGGCGACGAAGAGATGGCGAATACGACGCTCGAAGAGATCGTGTCTGGCCGCTTCCAGCCAGCCACCCCGACGTTCCTGAATCTCGGCAAAGCGCAGCGCGGCGAACCCGTCAGCTGTTTCCTCGTGCGCATTGAAGACAACATGGAGTCGATTTCGCGCGGCATCAACGCGGCGCTGCAGTTGAGCAAGCGCGGCGGTGGCGTGGCGCTGCTGCTGAGCAATCTGCGCGAGGAGGGCGCGCCGATCAAGCACATCGAAAACCAGTCGAGTGGCGTGGTCCCCGTGATGAAACTGCTCGAAGACTCGTTCAGCTACGCGAATCAACTCGGCGCGCGCCAAGGTGCTGGTGCCGTATACCTGCACGCGCATCACCCCGATATTTTGAAGTTCCTCGACACGAAGCGAGAGAATGCCGACGAGAAGATTCGCATCAAGTCGCTCGCGTTTGGCGTTGTGATTCCCGACATCACGTTCCAGCTCGCCAAGGAGAAGCGTCAGATGGCGCTGTTCAGTCCGTATGATGTCGAGCGCGTGTATGGCGTGCCGTTCGCAGACATCAACGTGACCGAAAAATATGAGGAAATGCTAGCAGACGAGCGCATTCATAAGAAGATGATCGACGCGCGCGAGTTCTTCACTACGCTCGCGCAGATTCAGTTCGAGTCCGGTTACCCGTACATTCTGTTCGAGGACACGGCGAATCGGGCGAATCCCATCGCCGGGCACATCACGATGAGCAACCTGTGCTCGGAGATTCTGCAGGTGCAGGAACCGAGCGAATACAACGAAGATTTGAGTTACGCGCACGTGGGGCGCGACGTGAGCTGCAATCTCGGCTCGCTGAACATTGCGCGCGCCATGGACGGCGGGCTCGCCACGCCGGTGAACGCCGCCATTCGCGCGCTCACCGCGGTTTCGCAGAACACGCATATCGACTGCGTGCCGTCGATTCGCCGCGCGAACGACGAAGGGCACGCCATTGGCTTGGGTCAGATGAATCTGCACGGCTTCCTCGCGCGCGAAGGCATTCTCTACGGCAGTGAGGAGGCACTCGACTTCACGAACATCTATTTCATGACGGTCGCCTTCCACGCATACACGGCGTCGCACGAGCTCGCCGTGGAAAATGGCACGCCGTTCGCGAGTTTCGCAAGTTCTGATTATGCGAAACCGAGCGGCGAGGGTAACTATTTCGACAAATATTTGGACGGTTCGCTCGACATCGCGCCGCGCACGAACACCGTGCGCGAGCTGTTCGCGAAGTTCGGCGTGCAGATTCCCACTGCCGACGATTGGCGCGCGCTGCAGCAGGCGATTCTGCGCGACGGCATCTACAACCAGTATTTGCAGGCCGTTCCGCCGACCGGCTCGATCTCATACATCAATCACGCCACGAGCTCGATCCACCCGATCGCGTCGAAAATCGAGATTCGCAAAGAAGGCAAGATCGGCCGCATGTATTACCCGGCGCCTTACATGACGAACGAGAACCTCGCCATGTATGCCGACGCGTACGAAATCGGCTGGAAGGCGATTGTCGACACGTACGCGGAGGCCACCAAACACGTGGATCAGGGGCTCTCGCTCACGCTGTTCTTCCCCGACACGGTGACGACGCGCGATCTCAACAAAGCGCAGATCTACGCGTGGCGCAAGGGCATCAAAACGCTGTATTACATCCGCATTCGCCAACAGGCGCTCGAAGGTACCGAAGTGGAGGGCTGCGTGAGCTGCATGCTCTGAACACGAGTTCGGATTGCACGCTGAACACACAACGCTATGCAACACCGCGCGCCTGCGCAATACTTAACTCAATTTCAATACTTGTACTTGCAAATAAGGAGAACACCATGCCAAAGCTCATCGACCGCGTGACCGCCATCAACTGGAACCGGCTGGAAGACGAAAAAGACCTCGAAGTTTGGGATCGTCTCACCGGCAACTTCTGGCTTCCCGAAAAAGTGCCGGTTTCCAACGATATTCCAGATTGGCGCAATATGAGTGAAGCTGAGCACACGCTCACGATGCGCGTGTTCACCGGCTTGACGCTGCTCGACACGATTCAGGGCACGGTGGGCGCGGTCAGCTTGATTCCAGACGCGCTCACCCCGCACGAAGAGGCCGTTTACACGAACATCGCGTTCATGGAGAGCGTGCACGCGAAGAGCTATTCGTCGATTTTCTCGACGCTGTGCTCGACGAAGCAGATCGACGACGCGTTCAGCTGGAGTGAGCAGAATCCGCACCTGCAGCGCAAGGCGCAGATCGTGCTCGACTACTACGAGGGCGATGATCCGCTCAAACGCAAGGTCGCGTCGACGTTGCTCGAATCGTTCCTGTTCTATTCCGGATTCTATTTGCCGATGTATTTCTCCGCGCATGCAAAGCTGACGAACACAGCAGATGTTATTCGCTTGATTATTCGCGACGAAGCCGTGCACGGCTACTACATCGGCTATAAATATCAGCAAGGGCTCGCCCTGGCCAGCGACGCGAAGCGCAGCGAGATGGAAAGCTACACGTACGATCTGCTCAACGAACTGTATGACAACGAAGTTGCCTACACACATTCGCTGTATGACGAGGTGGGTTTGAGCGATGACGTCGAGATGTTCCTGCACTACAACGCAAACAAAGCATTGATGAATCTGGGGTATCCGGCGCTGTTCCCGAGCGAGATCTGCAATGTGAATCCGGCGATTCTCGCCGCACTCTCGCCGAATGCCGACGAGAACCACGACTTCTTCTCCGGCTCCGGCAGCTCCTATGTGATGGGCAAGGCCGAAGAAACCGACGACGAAGACTGGGACTTCTAATCTATAGAATATTTATTAATAATAATATATTAAATAATTGAATTATTATTCACTAATTTGCCGTTGCCGACAGATACTCTACAGCACCTGCCGGCAACGGCAAATCCATCTGTCAGGACATCAAATCTATAGAGCACAGCGACAAACCACCTGTCAAAACGTCAAATCTAAATATTAGAACGTCAAATCCAATCGACAAAACAGCAAAACAACCGATCATTTGCCGTTTTACCAACTGGTTTTGCTGTTTTGACTTACATATTCATGCCAAAAGCAGTAAAACAGCAAAATAATCTGCAAAACAGCAAAAGTATCATATTTGCTGTTTCTACACTTTGTTTTGCTGTTTTAGCATGTTTTATGGGATGAAATACTGTAAAAACGTCAAATCCATATGTCAGAACAGCGAAAATACAGTATTCTTGCTGTTTTGACATATGGATTTGACGTTTTGGCATATGAATTTGCCGTTTGCGCAGTCGCATGTGCCGCTGCCAACAGAACTCGGAGAGAATCTGCCAACAGCGGCAGCACTAGTTTTGCTGGGGATTGCAAACAGCTGAGGATTGCAACGACCAGATATTAGCGGCCGCCGAAGGAGCCTCCGCCGGAACCGCCTCCGGAACCGCCGAAACCACCGCCACTGAACGAGCCACCGGAGCCGCCCGACGAGGATGGTGCGGCGGCACTGATCGTGGACTGAATCGACGAGAAGCCGGAGCTGATCTGCGTGCCGAGGTCGCCGAACCCAGCCGAGAAGCCACCGTTGCCGGATGCAAGATTGCCGAAGCCAGCGCCCGCGATCGTCGATGGTCTGGTGGACCAATACACCAAGCCCATCGTGCTCGCGTTGCTGTCGAGCCAACCGGGGTCGTTCACTTCAGGGTATGCCTCAGCCAGCTGCTGCAAAGCCTTCTTCGAAATGCCGAACGCGGTGGCGTAGACCAAGTACCTGTCCCACAGCGTCAAGTCAAGCACACCACGGTCGGAGAACTCACTGAAGTCTTCCAGATAGTGCGCCAAACCGAGCACCTGACCGGCATATGGCTGGCCGGTATCGGTCAAACCGGTGTGAACGCTGTATGAAGCCGCGAACACGCCCGCGATCGCAGTCGGCAAACTGATGCACAGTGCGAGCGCGATGTTATTGTCGACGCTGACGAACACGAACGCGCCCAACAATGCCAGAATGATCGAAAGCGTGCCGCATGTTGTCGCCGCACCGCCCACGCTCTTCGTGGCGTTCAGCTGCGTGAGCTCCTGCTCGCAGGCAGAGTCGAAGCGTTCGACAGCCTTGTAGCCCTTCTCCCACTTCTTGAAAGCGCGATTCATCTGGTCGAAGTCGAACACCGGCGTGTTCAACCGTTTGTATGCCTCTTTGAAGATGTCGAGCAGGCGCTCCTCCGACTGGCTCAGATTGAGTTCGGTGTGCACATCTGCAAGCGCACGCGGCATGATCACCACAGTGCTTGTTTTGCTGAACTTTCTGTTGTGTTCCGCCTGCATCGAAATCATCTGTGCGAGTGAAGCGGAATTCGCGCGACTCATGTCGATGCCACGATAGGTGTCTGCATTGCCCGGGTAGATGGCGATCGCGCCCTTGCTCACCAGCGACATGGCTGTGGCTGCCATCTCCCTGTTGCTCAACGTGCCACTCTTTTTGCCTGGTGCCACGACGTCGTAGAGTCGTGCCGCAGCAGCTGGGCTCATTTGCGGCGGGTCGCGCCAATATGTGATGTCGCCGGTGTATCGGCTCGCCTTCACGCTCTTGATTGCGGAATAGATGCCGAAGATCGCGAGCGCCAAGCCAGCAACTGCGAACGAAATCCACACAACCAGTCGCTGAACGGCCTGCTTGTGCTGTCGCTCACGCCATTGCTGTTCCTGCCGTGTTTCGTCGTCGATCGTCCACTGACGAGTATCGGAGTTGTTGTGCCGTTTCACACCCTTCATGAGGTTGGCGTTCACCATGACCACCATGTCGAGGTATCGCCCTGCATCCACGTTGTAGGCGGTGAATTGGAGCTTGTTCCCCGAGTGACTCGTAGTGGAGTTGCCGGCATAGTGCAGCCACGCCCACATGCTCTTGCTGTTCGCGCCTTCCGGCAGCGTCACGGTGGTGTTCATCACCTTGATCGGCGTCGGGTTCGATTCCCCGAACGGCTCCCACTGGAATTTTGCGACGTCGTTGTATTCGGTCGTCACGCCTTCCCAGGTCATGTCGATCTGGAACCGCAGGCTCGACCGCGACTCGGTGGCGGGAATGTTCCAGCCGATCTCCACAGTCTTCGCATCATCGTCGTCCGCGCTGCTCGCCACCCCATCCGTTTTCGTGTCGAACGGCTGAGGATCATCTTCGTCGTCGGTGACGTCGGCGATATACCAATGATTCGCATATTTACTGTTCCACGTGCTCAGCGGCACGTCACTCGGAGATTGCGGATCTATCTGCGAATACTTCTTGCCGGAACTCAGATTCGTCACGCTGATGTTCGTGATATTCGTCAACTTCGACGGATTCAGCGTGTACTGCTGAAACAACTGCTTCCACGGCACGGTGTTGTCATCGTCATCAGTGCGCGAATCCAACTTCATATCGATGGTCTCGCGAATGCGCAGATCGCCGTTCTGCTCGACGGTCACGTCGTAATCAAGCGAATTGTAGGTGAGATCAGAGTCGTTACCATTCGCTTCCAGCACGCCGAACATCGCGACGATGGCGACGAGTATCACACTGACCGTGATCGACGTGAACGCTGATTTACCCAGTCTTTTCATCGGTTTTCCCAGTTCTATTGCACACGCTTACCGCTCGCATATGCGAGCACACACAATATTCGGCGTGTTCGCGCAGCACAATGAGCTGCACGAGCACGCCGGACACTGACGCTAGAACTTGACTTGCGGCACGTTCTGACGCGTCTGCTCGTCGACGTTGAAGTATTGGGCCGGCATGAAGTGGAACATGTTGGCGATGATGTTCGTCGGCACCTGCATGATCTTGTTGTTGTATTTGAGCACAACATCGTTGTAGAACTGGCGGCCGTACGCAATCTTGTCTTCCAAACCAGCCAGCTTCTGCTGCAGATCCATGAAGTTCTGATTCGCCTTGAGATCTGGGTATGCCTCGGCAGTGGCGCGCAGATTGACCATGGCATTGCTCAACTGCTGCTCGGCTGCCGCGCGCTGCTCGAGCGTCGTGTTCGGATTGTTCGCCGCCGCGATCACTCCGGCGCGCGCCTGCGTCACCCGCGTGAACACGTTCGACTCGTGCCCGGCGTAGCCCTTCACCGTTTCCACGAGATTCGGAATGAGATCGGCGCGCTGCTTGAGCAGCACGTCTACCTGAGCCCAACCATTGCTGACGCGATTGCGCATGGTGACCAGGCCGTTGTACATGCTGATCACCCAGATCACCAGCACCACTATGATTGCGATGACAATGATCGCAACGATTCCACCACTCATGTTCTCTCCTTGAACTCCGGACGCCTCCTAGACTCTGGCATCACTAGTTACAAATTATCGCATCTCTACATTTGCTTCACAAAACCTCGTCCAGCTCGTGGGCTGATGCGCGCGGTTTGACTAATAAACCGAGAGGGTGAGGCGGCAGAGCCAACCTCACCCTCTCAGTGATTATCGTTGAATTATCGGTCAGTCGTTGTAAGACTTAGCTTCGCGACGACTGTGCTCGCAAAGCACTATGGCGAGCGCGATCGTCACGAGCAATGCCGACAGTGCAACCGGCCAGATAACCGGCGCACCCGTCTGCACCAAGCCGACGGCGTGACGCTGTTCACCTACGGCTGCTTCGCGCTTGCCGAGCGTTGTAGCCGGTGCTTTGGCGAATGGTTTCACGGTAGATGCCGGCAGGCTCGGCTTGCCGCTTGGCACACCGGTTTGCGAACCGGAAGTTCCGGCGTTCCCACCGGTGTTTCCGCTTGGCACAGTCGGCGTAGTCGGTTCGGCCGGTTTGCTTGGCGTCGTCGGCTCATCAGGTGTGGTCGGTTCGCCAGGCGTATCCGTCTGTTCGACGTCGTTCACATGCTCCTTGCTCTGCAGGAACGTCGCTTTTGCGAGTTGCACATCGGTATGCAGCACTGGTAGACGTTCGCCTGCAGCGGTGGAATATGTGACCCCGTTGAGGTTCGGGAACACCGCACGCACATATTTCGTGCCTTCCGGCAATGAGTAGGCGTCGAACGTCGTGCGAGCGTATGCCGGGTAGTCTTCAACGTAGTTGTCGACCACGGAAACCGTCGCCAGCTCCCACGTCGCCCCGTCTTTTGATGTTTCCACACGGAAGTCGATGTTCGCGCCGTCGTTGAGTCCGGAGCGAATGGAGTAACCGTGCCATTCGTTCGCCGCGTTCGACCAGTCGTATCGATCGTAGATCGTCTGGTAATACGCCGTCAGATGCGCGTCTTTCGCGCCCGGCACATACCATGTGATCGACTGATCCGCGCCCGCATCTTCCTTGGTCATGACGCGGTTCGTCTCATACCTCGGCTGGCCTCCATAGAAGAAGTTGTTCTTGTTCTGCCATTGCTCGCTGCCGTTCGACACGGTTTCCAAACCGTCGGTCGCCGCCGACGAGCCGATGCGATACGCCCCTGCGGGGAACTGCTTGGCATCACTCAGTCCTTCGAGATCGTCAAAACGCACCTGATCTTGGTCTGCGCGCTGATACACGCGCACCCAGTCCACGAGGAAGTCGCTGTTCTGCTTGGTGTTCTGGCGTGAATAGTCCACGTCTCCCACCCAGCCGTCACCGACCTGCGTTTCGAGAATCGGGAACATCGGGCGATTATGCATGCCGTCGCGCCCATCGTCACGCCCGCGCGTGCTGGTGAACACGAACCGCCCGTCGATGTACCAGTTGATGCGTTCCGGGCTCCACTCCACTTCGTAGACGTGGAATGCCTGGCTCCACGCCTCCCAGTTGGTGTTCGCCTTGCCATCAGACTGCTTGTTCTTGTCGAGAATACCGAAATGGTTGGTGGTCCAAGCCGTCCATGGATCCTGCCCCAAGTATTCGAGCACGTCGATTTCGTCGTGACCCGTTTCGTCTTGCGACAGCATCCAGATGGCCGGCCAGATGCCTTGCGAATCGTTGACTTTCGCGCGAACCGCCATGCGCCCGTTCTGGAACGAATATTTGTTCTTCGATTCCAAGCGGCCGGATGACCACGTCACTTTCTTCTCGTTGAGTTGCGTGCCGTAATCGTCGTAGCCCACGGCTTGCTTGAGCGCTTGGGTCGAGCCGTAGTTCTTCGTGTTGATCGCAAGGTAGCTGTTGTCGCCGTCTTTGGTGATGCCGACTGCATCGCGGTTGTAGATCGCACCGTGGTTCGCCATGCCATCGATGATGTTCCACTTGCTCTCGTCGATGGAGTCACCGTTGAACTCGTCGCTCCACGCAAGCGTGTCGTATTCCGATTCCGGCGACACATATTGCGCGCGCGACTCATCGTAGGAACTGCCAGTCGCCCAAATCTGCACTTCCGAATATTTCGTTGGACTGTTGGCGTTCCTGTTGACGGTGAAGCGCACGTCGGAGCCTTGCATGTCGGTTTCCACGACGATCGGCTCGTCTCCCACGGTGACGTTGCTGTGCTCGTAGACCGCGGTTCCACGCGAACTTGGCGTTGACGCTATGCTGACGCGAATGGAATCGTAGGTGCCCGGTTCCAGTTTCACGACTATTTTGCGAATGCGATACGTGTTCTTGTATTCGAACTGCAACCAGTGCAATCCGAGCGAGTTGTGCACAGCATAGTTGCTGTCCATCTTCCCGTCGTTGATCGCCTCGATATTCGTGGGTGCCAAGCCATACACGTATGGAGTCTTGCCCAGCGCGATATTGTGCAGCTCTTCTTGTGCGGGAGGTGCTTCCGAATCCTTGAGTTTGGCGAGCACTTCTATTTCGCGGAACTGCACGCCATTGCTGTAGCCAGCCCACGATGAATTGGTGTTGCGAATATAGTGCCCTCGCTGCCAGATTCTGACGTAGCGAGCGTCGATCTGCCCTCCGGTCGGCACGATTTTCTGCGCCGCCAAATGCGTCGCAGTGGTCTCCTCGTAGTCGGCGGGTCCGCTGATCACCGTGGACTGCGAGAAATCCGCGGTATTCGAGACTTCGACTTTTACTTGCTTGAATGTGGAGACGGCGTTCTCGTACCCGTTGTGGTAGAGGTTCACTGCGGTGATGCTGCGGCTCTCCCCCAGATCGTATTGCAGATACACGTCGTTCCATTGCGCGTACCCGTTGTCTTCACCGCCGGTTTCGTCTCCTGCGTTGACTCGGGTGGAGGCTGCATCGCCGAGATCGGCATATGTGCCGTCGGTTGCAGCCGCCGGATTGAGTATCGTCACCTGAGGCACGGTAGACATTCCGGTGTCGATGAGATTGGTGCTGTTCGTCGTCGGCTGTTTGCCCAGCAGCACGTTCCCGACGTTCGCTGTTTGGCTCGATTCCTCACCGCGCGCTGGTATGCACGGCAGTGCGGCGAGGGATGCCGCCGCGAGCACGGCAACGACGGCTCGCGATACGTTTTTCGTGAGTTGCATCATCGTTATTCACTTTCTTGAAAAATATTGAGATTACTCACTTCACTGCGCCTCCGGTGATGCCGCTGATGATCTTGCGCTGTGCGAAGGCGAAGACGATGAGCAGCGGGAGACTCATGAGAATGATGTAGGCGAAGATCAGATGCCAGTTGTTCAAATACAGACCGGCGGAGGCGACGTTATACAGATTGAGCGGCAGAAGATTTACCTTCCCCGACAGAATGAACAGCGAATAGAACACGTCGTTCCAAATGTAGAGCGTCACGAGAATCGTCGCTGTAGACAGCGTTGGCAAAAGCAGCGGCAGCACGATCGTGAAGAAGATGCGTGCAGGGCCAGCGCCGTCAATGCGTGCGGCTTCTTCGAGGGAGACTGGAATCGTTCGGATGAAACCGGTGACGAAGAAGATGACGGTGGAGAGGTAGATGCCCACATACACGCCGATCATGCCGGGAATCGTGCCAGACAATCCAGTCATTTTCAGCAGCATCATCACTGTGACGACTGCCGGCGGCAGAATCAAGCCGGAGATAGACAGCGCGTATACGATTGCCATCGGCTTGGTGGTGCGGCGGGCGAGCACCCAGGCAGCCATCGAGCCGAACAGCAGTGCCAGGAACACCGATGGCACGGTGACGAGCACCGAGCCGAAGAACGCCGACACCATCTTGCCATCTGTGATGACGGTGCGGAAGTTCTCCAACAACTGCCAATGCGACGGCAGGCTCATGTTCGGATTGATGGCCTCGGCTTGGCTCTTGCCCGCCGTCACGATGAGCAGCCAGAACGGTATGCCGAGCAACAGCAGCATCACGACCACCACCAGAATGGCGTGCACGATGACATGCGTTTTGCTCATTTTGTTGACGGCTACCGAATCATTCACTTTGGGAGCAGCCCCATATGTTGCGGAACTCATAGCGTCTTCGCCTCTCTTCTGCGCAGGAACCAAATCAGCGGCAAGGCCACAGCCGTCACCATGACGAACAGCACGAGGCTCATCGTCGTAGACTGCGAATACAGCCCCTTGCCGAATGTGCGCCACACGAATATGTTCAAAATCTCCGTGGAACCTCCCGGCCCTCCTGCAGTGGTTGCCTGAACGATGTCGAAGCCGTTCATCGAGCCGAGCAGAGCCGTCGCCACGTTGAACGTGAACGCCGGAGCGAGCAGCGGGAACTTGATCTTCCAGAAGATCTGCCTACGGTTTGCACCATCGATCGAAGCGGCTTCAAGCACATCCGGGTCGATCGTTTTGAGACCGGCGAGGAATATCAGCATCGACAAGCCCATCCACTTCCAGCCGTGAATGGCGGCGACGAGCACGAGCGTCCACACTGGGCTGCCAAGCCACGCGATTTGCACATTGGCACCGGAGATCAGCGACAGCAGCGAGTTGAGTGCACCATCGGTTTTGAGCACCGCCTGCCAAATGTAGCCGACAGCGAGCGCCGACATGATGACGGGGATGAAGAACATCACTCGGGCGAAGCGGTTGAGTCTGGTGTCTTCTTCGAGGAACACCGCCAGAATCAAGCCGAATGTGTTTTGGAAGATCGCGACGAGCACCGCGTAGATGAACGTCGTGCGCAGGTCGCGTGTGAGCGTGCCGGATTGGAAGAGGTCTCTGAAATTGTCGAGGCCATTGAAGTCGATCGTTTTCGAGAATGCCGACCAGTTCGTGAATGCGAACACGAAGTTGAGGATTGTCGGAACGAAGAAGAAGAACAGCAGAACCGCGATCGCGGAACGATGAACCGCACCGGGTAGTTCTGTTTCATCAGTTTGATGCGGGCGTTGACGCGATGCGCGGGTTTCTTCGCTGAAACCTCACCCGTAGTGGTGGAAGTTGTAGTCATGGTGTTAGCTTTCTGGCCTGCCGAGCCCCATTGCTCCGGTTGTAGTGGCCATAGTGTTGAAACATGGCGGTCACATGGTGCGGGCGGGAAATCATGGCACCCGCACCATGCGCCGTCATTGCAAAAGCCTTAGAAGCCCTTGGCTCCCTGAGCCTTTGCAAGCTGTGCGAACTGTTCCTGCGTGGCTTGCGTGACCTGCTCAGGCGTCTTCGTGCCTGCGATCATCTCGGCCAGATAGAGGTACAGATCGGGGTTGGCGATGGCTAGCGACTGCATCGAGCCGGCGCCAGTCTTCACGCATTCGGAGGCATCCATCAGCGCTTGAGGAATCGTGCTTGGGGACTCGACGGTCTTCAACGACGAGATGACGTTCTGGTCTTTGACGAAGTCCTCATAGCCATCGCTCATCCAGTACGAGATGAACTGGCGGGCAGCGGCATCCTTCTTGGAGTCGCCGGTCTTGAACGAGACCACCGCGTTCGTCTGTTCCGGAATGATCGTGCCGATGTTGTCGTCGGTCGAGATCGGGAAGAAGCCGATCTTCTCGTCCAACGCTTCCTTATCGTTATCGGCGAGGGCAGCCACCGAATTGAACAGGCCACCGACGGCGATGATCATGCCAGTCTTGCCGTTCCACAGGGCCGCAGCCTCATCGGAGTCCTTTGCGGTTGTGGCGTTGGAGTTGTAGAGGCCCTTGTCGAAGAGGTCTTTGTAGTTGTCAACGGCCGTCTGCACGGTGCTGTCGGTGAACTTCTCCTTACCGGTGTTGATGCGCTCCCACAGGCCCTTCTTGGCTGCGTCTGCCAGCTGCACCGACACTGCGTATTGCGTTGTCCACTGCGAACCGCCTGCTTCGAAGAACGCCGAATCTGCCGCCTTCGTGCTCTTGACTTTCTGCGCCGTTTCGACGAGTTCGTCCCAATTCTTGGGCAGCTCGTTGATGCCGGCCTTCTTGAACACGTCTTTGTTGTAGAACACGCCTTGCACTGATGGCGAGGAGATCATCGCCGCATAGCGCACGTTGTCAACCACACCGCCGGCATCGGCAATGCCATCGGCGTAGTTGCTCACCCATGGGGCGTTGTCGAGTTTCTGCAATTGGTCTTGAGCCACGAAACCGGCGAGCATCGAGCGGGTCGGCTGCCACATCAGCAGATTGGGAACGTCACCTGTGGTGACTTTCGTCTGCACATTCTGCTCGTAGTTATCGGGGATCGTTTCGATGGTGACTTTCGCTCCGGTTGCTTTTTCGAAGTTCTTCGCCACTGTCTCAGGGATCTTGTTCGACGTTTGCGCCGCCCAGAACTTGAGCTCCACGCCGTCGAGCTTGCCCGTGGCCGAAGGCCAGTAATCCGCTGCGGAAGTGTCGGCATCGGATCCGCTCGATGAACTCGTTGGATTCGAGCATCCCGCCAAGCCAAGCGATGCGGCGAGCAAAACGGCGACTCCTGCGGCGACTCGCCTATTGAGATTGAACTTCATTGTTCTACCTTTCTTTTCTTCTTTGTGTTGACGCCATACCGGCAAGATGCCAATGCGACGCCGCGTTTATGTGCACATCCGCGAACTATGTGTGCGAGGTCGTTGCTCCTCTCTGCGGGTTCGAGATGTCCAAGCATTCGATGAGCACGGCATGTTCCGGCGCCAACTGTGGCGGGCGGATTCCCCATTGCGTCAGGAGGGCGGCGTCGAACACCATGCCCTCGTCGCACCACCAGGGTTGTTCCGTTCTGGTGGAGGGGCTCATTTCGTGCAAATATTGGTTGGCTCCGCCGAAAGGCCGCACAAGGTAGCGATGGCCAGTGGTGAGACCGGGGAATCGGATCGCGCCGTTCGGGTAGGTGTTCGAGCTGGAGACGACGGTGTAGCGATACAAGGCGTGCGAGCCGTCTTGCGACACGATGCCATCGACTCTGACGGCGGCATCATCGATATCCGCATGCACGAGGTTTCCCTCATGCATCCACCCACGTTGCTGCTTGTACAGCGATATCCACTCAGTAAGCTTCTCCAGGTCTTCCTGAGGTACTTGCAGCAGATTCCATTCGACGCCCAGATGCCCGAAGAACGCCATGGCGATGCGGGTCATCAGCGTCGTTTGACGTAGTGTGGCATGGTTCGGTGAAGCAGAGATATGCGTTCCCATCATCTCTTGCGGCACGATCAAGCTCGTGCCTCGTTGAATGTCGACGCGCTCCATCGGATCGGTGCAGTCGGACGCCCAGACTCGATCTGTGCGCTGCAGCATAGCCATATCGATGCGTCCACCGCCCGATGCGCAGCTTTCGATTTCCAGCTGCGGGTAGCGTTGCTTCAGCGCGTCGATCAGCTCATACACCGCCTCGGTTTGCGCATGCACGGCAGGTCGTTCGGAATACAGCGATACCGCCTCTACAACCGGCCTGTTGTGATCCCATTTGATGTAGTCGACGCCACAGTCGTCAATGATGGCACTCAGCGAATTGAAGATGTAGTTGCGCGCGTCAAGGCGACTCATATCGAGAACGTACTGGTCACGTCCCGACAGTCCCAAACGGGTTACGTCAGGTGACAGAATCCAATCCGGATGCGAGCGTGCAAGTTCGGAATCCAAATTGATCATCTCAGGCTCGAACCAGAGTCCGAACTCCATGCCCAATGCGTGCACATGGTCGGCCAGAGCTTGAAGTCCGTTCGGCCACACGGCATCGTCCACTTGCCAGTCACCGAGTCCTGCGGTGTCGGTGCGACGCCCGAGGAACCAGCCATCGTCGACGACGAAACGTTCCACGCCGACCTGCGCGGCAACGTCAGCCAGCTCTAGCAGCGTCTGCTCGTTCTGGCCGTAATACACAGCCTCCCATGTGTTCAGCGTTACCGGCCGCGGCCTGAGTTCGTGAGTGAGTCGCACTGTTTCGCGGAAGCGTTCGCTCGCCTCGTTGAGCCCGTTGCCCAACGAAACCTCCAGCACAGGAGATGCATACGCCTCGTTGTTGTCAAGCGTCACTTCACCGGCATACAGCGCCTCTCCACCGCCCAGCAGTGAACCGCATTGCGGAGTTTTCTCAGCGAAATGCACGGTGTTGCCGCTCCACGCCACGTGTGCGCACATCACACGGCCTCGCTCAAACGAGAAGTCACGCGTACCGGCGCACAGCAGCGTCGTCGAGTCGAATCCGGTGCGACCGACCCACGACTCTTTGGCGTGCAGGCCACTGGTGAATGGCATTCGTTCGATATGCCGCTCACGAAGATGATGCCCAGTGCAGGTCTGCAATTCGGTCATGGAATCCGGCACCGGCACGCTGAGCAGCAGCGAACGCACTTCGAGCGGATCGTCAATGAGATTGGTGAGCCGCGCATGCTGCAGAATCAAGCCAGCCTCATTAATCGAGATCATGATGGCGAGCTGCACGCCGCACTGCTCGTCCACTGCTTCTATATGCGCCCAGGTCTGCGCATTAGTCAGCTCTGTGACGGTGAATCGAGGGAACAACTGCACGCCGTCACGAGCGAGCACCAATTTCGGGGCGCCCAGCCAAGCCTCCGATTGCGTGGGCACAACGCTGGGGTTCTGTGCATGGTCGAGATATGCGCCGATCACTTGAGGGCCACTGACCCCACCAGTTTCGGCGGGCATGTGAGGTGACTGCTCTGAAGCAGAGATGGATGTTGGCATCAGCAGCATCGACTCGATGCGCGGCAGCCCTTCGCTCGGCACGTGCAGTGTGAGCGATGTGCCGGCCATACCGTGAAGACCATTTCCGGCGAGCACTATGGTCGAGGGAATCTGAGTCATGCGATGCCTCAATCTTGAAGAGTTCTGTAGCTTCGTTGCTAAGAAGCAAGCATATCATGGTAGCGGTTACATGTCAATGGGTCTCGATGCTCTTTCTCTGCAAACAGAACTAGACATGTTGCAAAATCGTTGGAATATAAGGTAAAATCAAAACAAATCGACTGAAGTTCGTAAATATGCAAATACGTGCGTATCGTACAATAGAAATCGGTTTCATAAAGAATTGACAGTGACGTCACTGGCCGGCGAATGCAATGCGGCACCGCCAGCCATCGCACCAACTCCTCCACCGCAAAACCTAGAATGAGGAATATCATGATTAGGAAGAAACGTCCGGCCGTCATCAAAGACGTGGCCGCACTTGCTGGCGTCTCAGTCGCCACGGTGTCTCGGTATCTCAACGATTCACCACACATGAGCGACGAAACGCGCCAGCGCATCGCGGAAGCGATCACACTCCTCGACTACCGTCCAAGTCACATCGCCCGCGGTCTTGCCACTTCCAAGGTGCAATCGATCACCGTGCTTTCAAGCGAAACAACGTTGTTCGGCTCGGCATACACGATTCAGGGCATCGAGGTGGCAGCGCAGCGGCAGGGGTATGTGATCAACATCTCCAAGTTGAACACGCAGTGGTCAGATGAATGCAAAAGCACCGTCGATATGGCGCTCGACCAGCATCCAAGCGGCATCATCATTCTGCAATACGACGCCACCGCCATCGAATCGATTCACTACATTCCCGACGATCTGCCATGCGTGCTCATCGGAGGGCGGCCGGACGGCAAGCACGCGCACATCTCATTCGACGAGTATCACGCAGGCTTTGCGATGACCGAGTATCTGCTGTCAACGGGTGTGACGACCGTGCACCATGTTTCTGTTCCTGGTAAAGGCGGCGGCGATGACCGCACCAAAGGGTGGGAAGCGGCACTGCGGCAGCATGGGGCTGTGATATACGAGCCGACCACTGCGGTGTGGTCGCCGGAAAAAGCACGCGAGCTTGGGCGGGACTATGCGCATGACAGCACGGTGGAAGCCATATTCGCGGGCAACGATGAGATCGCCATGGGCATCATCAGCGGTTTGATGGACGAGGGGCGCCGCGTGCCCGAGGATGTTCGTGTGGCTGGGTTCGACGACAATCCGTTGTCGTCCATCTGGAGGCCGGCGATCACCACATATCATCAATATTTCACGCAGGGCGGCGAAGATGCCGTCACCATGCTCATCAAGCAGATCAACGCCTCGCAATCAGCGAATGCAGCAGAGGCAGTAGCTATGGCAACGCAGCCGGAGTCGTTGTGCATCAAAGGTGATCTGCTTATTCGCGAATCCGCGTGAGTGTTGCGCTGTTGCGTGACTTTCATTCACATACAAATGAGGTGGGGTCTGGTTTCCCAGACCCCACCTCACAATTCACAGTGACGTTGGCGTCACATCAGCGAACGATCAGTCGTCGAACGGATCGAAGTCGCGGCGCACACGGCGACGCGGACGCTCGTGACGCTCTTCGCGACCTGCACGGTATTCGTCGTAGTTCTCGTCTGCAGCGTAACGCGGGTTGCGATCGTCGTTGCGGCGCGAACGGCGCGGGCGGTCATCACGGCGGCGATCCGAGCGGTCATCACGGTCATCACGGTCATCACGACGGCGACGCGGACGATCCTCATAATCGCGATCGTAATCACGGTCGTCGCGATCGTCACGGCGGCGACGCGGACGATCCTCATAGTCATCGTCGTAATCGCGGCGGCGACGTGGGCGGTCATCGTAATCGCGATCATCACGGCGGCGATCCGAGCGGTCGTCACGGCGGCGGTCGGAACGGCGACGGTCATCACGGTCGGAACGACGGCGATCGTCACGACGTGGTGCCGACGATTCCTGATCTTCGAAGCCAGGAATGGCGAGCGAGATCTTGCCGCGATCGTCAACGCCCTGCACGACCACCTCAACGGTGTCGCCTTCCTTGAGCACGTCTTCAACGGAGTCGATGCGCTGGCCGTCTACCAGGTTGCGGATCTGCGAGATGTGCAGCAGACCGTCGGTGCCTGGGGTCAGGTTCACGAATGCGCCGAACGACGTGGTCTTGACGACGGTGCCGTTGTAGGTTTCGCCGGCTTCTGGAACGTGCGGGTTCGCGATCTCGTCGATGATCTTCTTCGCCTTCTGCGCGGCTTCGCCGCCTTCGGAGGAGATGTAGACAGTGCCGTCGTCTTCGATTGCGATCTCAGCGCCGGTGTCTTCCTGAATCTGGTTGATCATCTTGCCCTTAGGTCCGATGATCTCGCCGATCTTGTCGACAGGAACGGTGGTGGTGATGATGCGCGGAGCCAGCGGGCTCATCTCGGCTGGGCCGTCGATGCACTCGTTGATGACTTCGAGAATCGTGGTGCGGGCTTCGTGAGCCTGCTTCAGTGCGCCGGCGAGCACGTCGGCCGGAATGCCGTCGAGCTTCGTGTCGAGCTGCAGGGCTGTGATGAAGTCGGCGGTGCCGGCGACCTTGAAGTCCATGTCGCCGAACGCGTCTTCAGCGCCGAGAATGTCGGTGAGCGTCTTGAAGATGTGCTGGCCGTCGACGTCGCCGGAGACCAAACCCATGGCGATGCCGGCAACAGGTGCCTTGAGCGGCACGCCAGCAGCGAGCAGCGACAGCGTGGAGGCGCAGACCGAGCCCATTGACGTGGAACCGTTGGAACCGATGGCTTCGGAGACCTGACGGATGGCGTATGGGAACTCTTCACGGCTTGGCAGCACAGGCACGATGGCCTTTTCAGCGAGAGCACCGTGGCCGATTTCGCGGCGCTTCGGGGAACCGACGCGACCGGTTTCGCCGGTCGAATATGGCGGCATCTCGTAGTTGTGCATGTAGCGCTTCGTGGATGGGCCGCTCAGAGCATCGATCTGCTGCTCCATCTTGAGCATGTTGAGCGTGGTGATGCCCAGAATCTGGGTTTCGCCGCGCTGGAACAGAGCGGAGCCGTGCACGCGTGGCACCACGTCGATTTCGGCAGACAGCGTGCGGATGTCGCGCAGGCCACGGCCATCGATGCGGTAGTCCTGGGTCAGGATGCGGTGACGAACGATCTGGCGCTGCAGTTCCTTGAACGCGTTGCCGATCTCCTTGTCTTTCTCCTGCTCATCCATGTCGGTGAACTCAACGGAAAGCGTGTCTTTGACGCGCTGCTTGATCTCGGCGATGCGCTCCTGACGCGGCAGCTTCTCGGCGATCGACAGGGCTTCGTCGAGGTCGGCGTGAGCGATCTCGTCAATGCGGTTGTACAGGTCTTCGGTGTATTCAGGGAACAGCGTGAACTCACGGGTTTCCTTGGCGGCGAGGCGCTTCAGTTCGTTCTGCGCATCGCACAGCACCTTGATGAACGGCTTGGCGGCTTCAAGGCCACCTGCCACGACTTCCTCATCAGGCTTCTGCTGACCCTCGTCGTAGATCAGGTGCCAAGCGTTCTTGCCTGCGCCAGCTTCGATCATGGCGATGGCGACGTCGCCGCCCTCAACCACGCGGCCTGCCACGACGATCTCGAACACAGCGCGTTCACGTTCGCTCCAGCGTGGGAATGCGACCCACTGGCCATCGATGAGCGCCAGGCGCACGCCACCAACCGGGCCGGTGAACGGCAGGCCGGAGATCAGCGTGGAAGCCGAAGCAGCGTTCAGAGCCAGCACATCGTAGGCGTCTTCAGGGTTCACGGCGAGAATGGTCTCAACAACCTGAACCTCGTTGCGCAGCGTGTGCGGGAACAGCGGGCGCAGCGGGCGGTCGATGATGCGGCAAGCCAGAATGGCTTCGGAGCTCGGGCGTCCTTCACGGCGGAAGAACGAGCCCGGGATCTTGCCGGCTGCATACATCTTCTCTTCCACGTCAACGGTAAGCGGGAAGAAGTCGTAGTTCTCCTTCGGGCTCGAACCGGCGGTGGTGGTAGAGAGCACCATTGAATCATCATCGAGATAGGCGGCAACGGCGCCGTCTGCCTGCTGTGCAAGCCTTCCCGTCTCGAAGCGCAGCGTGCGCTTGCCGAACGATCCATTGTCAATAACGGCTTCTACAGCCTTGATTTCGGGACCCTCCATAGGGTTCCTCCTTTGTATTTTTATTTATTTCTTCATATACCAACATGCGTGCCGAGTGCGCGGCTTCATTCCACCTAAGCTCCGCGCAGTCGATCTCTGGGCGTTTCACCCGCGCCCGAACAGTCAGCCTGACTTTCGGGTGGCATGGCCAAATCCACGTTTTCCTAACGCAATTGCCACCATCTGCGATTGTATACCGTTTCCACTGGCTTAGTTACTTGAAATTGTGTTATTAGCTGCTAGCAATCCTACAAATTCATCGGCAACGTCATCTGCAATGCGTCACGTTGATAGCTCAATAATTCAATTATTATCTCGTGCTTCACATAGAAAGCTCACGCACGCAAAAGAAAAGCCCGAACCCGTGAACGGATTCGGGCGGAAGACTAGCGGCGCAGTCCCAGACGATCAATCAGGGAACGGTAACGCTCAATGTCGACGCTCTTCAGGTAGTCGAGCAGACGACGACGATCACCGACCATCAGCAGCAGACCACGACGAGAGTGGTGATCGTGCTTGTGCTCCTTGAGGTGCTCGGTCAGGTCAGCGATGCGCTTGGTGAGCAGTGCAATCTGGACTTCCGGGGAGCCAGTGTCACCCTCATGGGTAGCGTACTTGGCGATGATCTCTTGCTTTTCTTCAGCCGTAAGTGCCACGGCATCCTCCTTGTTGCTGCGCGGTGCCACCGATCCGTTATCGGCAGCGCTCTCTATCCGCGGGCGAAACACGCCAAAAGAGAATTTTATGCAGACCGTCGGACTATGTTTCCCCCGCACAGCGCTTCGCCGCCAGCTTGCTCACGATGCGGTCGTTTTATGCGCCATGAGCGTAGAAAAACTCGCCTGTAACCGTTTCAAATTCGCGATTCCTACAATGAAGCGCAAATCACCGCTGGGCTGCGCAGAATTGATTGGAACCGCAACGGTGACGAACAGATGCACACACACAACGCGTCATTGACGCCGAAGGAGGGTTGACGCATGGGAATCTGTACGAAGGTCGGCATTGTGGGCATGGGGCACGTCGGCGCGCACGTTGCGAACAGTTTGATTTTGCAAGGCATAGCCGATGAGATCTTCATGACCGAGATCTGCTCCGGCGAGCGCGACCGCAGCAAGAAACTCGCTGCCGAAGTGCAGGATCTGGGTGATTCGCTCGCCTTCTGCCCGCATAATGTGGCGCTGCATAACTGCGGCGACGATTACGCGCAGCTCGCGCAATGCGACGTGATCGTGAACGCGGCGGGCGACGTGCACCGTTCTGCTGTAGACCGCGACGGCGAGCTGTTCTTCACCACCGACACCGCGAAGACGTTCATAAAGACTATTGCTGACGCCGGGTTCAGCGGCGTGTGGGTCAATATCGCGAATCCGTGCGATGTTGTGGCCACTGAAATCTGGAAGGAGTCGGGCATTGACCCGCGCCGCGTGATCGGCACGGGCACGGCGCTTGATTCGAGCCGCCTCAAGTACGTGCTGTCGCGCGTCACCGGCTACGACCAGCATTCGATCACTGCATACATGCTCGGCGAGCATGGCGCGAGCCAGTTCGCCGCGTGGAGCAACGTCTCCTTCGGCGGCAAGCCACTCTCCCAGCTCGCGCAAGAGCAGCCGGAACGGTTCAGCTTCGACTACAAGGAGCTCGAGGCGCAGGCTCGCCAGGGTGGGTATGTGACGTACGCGGGCAAGCAGTGCACTGAGTTCGCGGTTGCGGATGCGGCGTGCCGTTTGGTGCGCGCGGTCGTGTCGAACGAGCATTACATCACGGCGTGCTCGACGCTGCTCACCGGCGAATACGGCGAGGAGGGCATTTTCATCTCGCTGCCGTGCGTCGTGGGTGCGGACGGCGTGGAGGAAGTCATCACACTCGACTTGAGTGATGAGGAGCTCGACGAGTTCCACGCGAGCTGCGCGCATGTGCGGGAGAATCTCGCGCGCACGCATATCGCCTGATATTTATATGAGACATATTATTGGTCCCGCACGCCGGACGCAGCGCGCGGGACCAATAATTTTATATTATTTTTAAATAATATTATTATATATATTTTAGTTTTTGCTTAGCTCTACGCGGCAGCCATGAATCCGCCGCAGAACAATATGATCAGCGCGACGACTTCGAACACCAGAAGCATGATGAACGACACCCACACATGCGTGAGCACGTTGAGCGGGGAGTCTTTGCGCACCACCACGAGCAGCCCGACCCACACGAGCGCGAACACGGCGAGTGCTATGGCGGACGCGATGATGCCGAGATTCGCGGAGTTCGCGATGTATGCGTGACTGCCGTAGATCACGTAGGTGGCGTTCCAGAAGTTGAGTTTGAACATCGAGACGCCGGCGATCAGCTGTTCGAGCGCGAGGAACACGACGAACGCGAGGAACCATGCGACGCGGTGATTGTCGACGAGCAGCATGACGAGCGAGACGAACAGCATTGTCGTCACGCCCCACGAAACGAGGGCGATGCCGTACGAGGTGAGCATGCCGAAGTTGGCGGTGATGGCGGCGGCGTGGTTCACGGCGAGCGAGCGACCCACCCAGTACGGAGCGATCAATGCGGCGAGCAGCAGCACGATCGCGACGATCCAGCGCCACGGATGCGACTGCTTACGCTCGATGTCGGCCAACGACACGTCGGATTCGGGGATCGTGGCCTCCGGGTGTTTCGACACGACGTTTTCGGCGAGCTCTTCTTCGAGATTCTGCCCGCTCGTCGGTTCGATCGGCTTGGCCGCAGGCTCGGAGTCGAGTTTTGCGATTTCCTGCTGCTCTGCATCCTGCGAAGACTGCGGCATCGCCACCTCCTTGGTTTGGTAACAAAAACGACCGAATCTCAATGATTTCGGCCGTTGATTGGAGCGGACGACGGGAATCGAACCCGCGTAATCAGTTTGGAAGACTGAGGCTCTACCATTGAGCTACGTCCGCGTATTGCTCGCTTGCGTAAGCAACTCTGTTATTATACACGACCCCGGAATATCGAATACTCCGCCACTACTCCGCTTCCAAAAGCACCACCGCCGACGCGATGCCACCGTCGTGACTGAGTGACACGTGCCAGCGAACGTTCCGCTCGCTTGGCAGTCGCAGAGATTCGCGCAGGTCGCGCCCCACCTGTGCGGAGAGTGCGATGTGGGGCAGCCGGTGGAGTCGCCCAGAATCTCGATGCTGCTCCATGGAACGGTGTCGAGAGAATATGGACGATTATCTGCGTGCGTTGTGCTCGACAGTGCTTCGCACCACGCTTTGATCACCGCTTCCTTGCCAGCCCAGCGAGCGGCGAAATGCGCGGATTCGCTGTCGTGCTTGATTGCGGCGCGCATTTGCGCCTGCCGCTGCTCGCGCACGGAGAAAAGCTGCTTGATGCGCGTGCCCGGCATCGTGAACTGCTCGTGAAACGCGTGCACGTCAACCACGTCATGCCCGATGCCCAGCACTGCCATCTGCTTCCCTCCTGTACTTTTATATATATTGGTCGAAAGATGCGGAGGCTCGCAAATCGCAAGCCTCCGCAATTTCTTGGGTTTCCTTATCTGTCAGGCGAAGTAGCCGTCAGCAGACAAACGCGCGGCTGGGTTGAGCAGCATGGCCTTCTCAACCTCGTGGGCGTTGTAGCCACGGTGATCCTCGTGGAAGCGACGGTTGTCGATCGGCTCGTAGAGCGGCGCACGACCCATCATGCCTTCCTCGAAGTGCCTGCGGCCAGCCGCCAAACGCTCGTTGGCGCGTTCACGCCAAGCGTGCAGGGCCTGCGTGCCAGCGGTGTGTTCGACTGCCGCTTCGAAAGCGCCAGGGTGCACGATCGCCGCGAAACCGGAGACATGGCCGAAACCGAGCGACGTAGCGAGTGCCGCCTTGACGGTTTTGCGAGTGCCGATACGCAGCGGTTCGCGCAGCCACACCATGTAGTCGTCGCGAGCGAGCTTCGGGTCAACGCATTCGAGTGAAGCGTTCGCCGGAATCACACCGCTCTTGAACAGCTGCGTCAGGCCGTTGACCTGGAAGATGCAGGCACCGCCCTTCGCATGGCCGGTCAGCGACTTCTGCGAGATGACGAACAGCGGGTTGCCGCTCTCACGGCCGATGGCGTGGGCGAGCGTGTTGTGCAGTTCGGACTCGTTCGGGTCGTTGGCGTTCGTGGACGTGTCGTGCTTGGAGACCACGGCGATGTCGTCCGGCGTGACGCCCAAACGTGCGAGGTAGTGCACGAGCTTCGAGTCGCGGCCGCCCATGCCTGCGGCCAGAGCGCCGAGGCCAGGAGCTGGAATCGACGTGTGCGCGCCGTCAGCATAGGAGTGGACGAAGCCGATCACGCCGGCGACCGGCAGGCCGAGCTTCAACGCGATATCGCCTCGGGTGAGCAGAATCGTGCCGCCGCCCTGCGATTCGACGAAGCCGCCACGCCGACGGTCGTTGGCACGCGAGAAGAAGCGCGGTTCAATGCCCTTGTCGAGCATCTCCTGCGAATTGGCGGTCGCGTTCATGTTGCCGAAACCGATAACCGATTCCACGCCGATGTCGTCGATCGCACCGGTGACCACGAAATCGGCCTTGCCGAGCGCGATCTTGTCGGCGCCTTCCTCCAAAGACACCGCCGCAGTGGCGCATGCCGACACCGGCTGGATCATGTTGCCGTAGCCGCCGATGTAGCTTTGCATCACGTGAGCCGCCACCACGTTCGGCAGGGCTTCCTGCAGAATGTCGGTCGGGATCTCGTGGTTCAGGAAGCGGTCGAGGTAGAGCTTGCGCATCGAAGCCATGCCGCCGAAGCCGGTGCCCTGCGTCGAAGCGACCATCGACGGGTGCACGGCCTGCAGAATCTCGGTCGGAGTGAAGCCCGCCGAGAGGTAGGCGTCGACCGTGGTGACGATGTTCCACAACGCGATCTCGTCCACATCGCCGACCATCGAAGCCGGGATGCCCCACTTGAGTGGGTCGAAGCCGTCCGGGAACTGGCCGCCGACCGTGCGGGTCATCGTGGCGCGACGAGGCACGCGGATCATCGAACCGGCGTGGCGCGTCACGTTCCATTCGCCGCTTTCCGCGTCTTCCTCGATGCTCGTATGTTCAGCGTCCATCGCCACGTATTCGTTGGCGAGTTCGCGTGTCGGCACGGCGAAGGTCACGTCGTGGTCCAAGTAGACCTCAGCTTCCTCTTCGTCGGTGCCGTTGCGGTAGTCGGACCCCATGCCGGTTTCGAACGGGCGCACGCCAGATTTGGCGACGACCTCATCGTGGTAACGCTCGGCGATGTCGGCTTCGGGCACCAGATTGCCATCGGTGTCGTACCAGCCCGGCTTCGGGGAATCCGCCCACGTCAGCAGACCCATGTTCCATGCGAGTTCGAGCACCGCACCTGCGGAGAGGTCTACCTCGCCGTCAGAATGGATGCCGAGTTCGGCTTCGGCACGAGTGCGTCCCGAACCCCATGGGCCGAGCTCGCCGACGGAGACGATGACGATCTCGTCTTCCGGACGGGCGCTCACCTGCTCCCATTCGCTCAGCTCGACTGCCGCCTGCTGTGGCACATGCGGAGTCGGCAACGCCTTGATCTGCACGGCATTCGCATCGTCCTCAGCCTCTTCAACGGCATCCAGCGCGGCGTCTGCCAATGCTTCGGCGCGCAATGCCTTGATATCGATCGGTTCGGAGCCCAGGCCGCCGGTCAAGTCCACGTCGAGCGGCGCGATAGCAGCCTGTTCGCGCGCCTCGGCGCTCACCAACTTGAGCAGTTCCGCGGCGATCTCTTCGGTGGAATACGTGCGCAGGCCGTGCTTTTCAACCACGTCGACGAGCGGATCGTTGCCACCCATCAGGCCAGTGCCACGCACCCAACCGATCTTCGGGTGGGCGAAGGTCACGCGATCGGACCACACATGTTCGGCGCGGGCGCGATTCACCATCGCGTCGAAGGCGCTCTTCACTTCGCCGTATGCGCCGTCACCGCCGAACACGCCACGGTTCGGGGAGCCTGGCAGCACCACGTGAAGCTTGTGCTGCACGTCGGTGTCGGCACCGATCTGCGCGAATCCGGCGATCGCACGTTCCACACCCCACAGCATCAAGCGTGCCTGAGATTCGAACAACGCGCCGGAATCCGCAAGCGAGCCGTGCACAGGAGGCGCTGCGAACGGGAAAAACAGGCTTGGCTCATACGCCGGCTTCAGCACGGTGGTCGTGGCACCGCTCGTCTTCTTCTGCACAGTGCCAACCCAGTCCACCAAAGCGTCCACGTCTCGGTACGACGAGAGATTCGCCGGTACGAGCCACAGTTTCGCGTCGCCGCGCGCATGCTGGCGGTAGGTGCGCTGCGCCCACGCCTTGATGCTTGGCTTGAAGCTGTGCGAGGTGGCGATCACCGTCGCACCGCCTTCGAGCAGTCCGTTCACCACCTGAGCGGCAATCGAGTTCGGTGCAACGCCGGTGACCACTGCCACTTCGCCGTCGTACTCAAATTCGCCTTCCGTGCGGTTCTGCGCGGCTTGGTCGGCGATCTGCGCGTACTGCGTAGCCAGATCATCGTCACTGTGCTCGGCGTACCAAGCGGCCTGCTGCGCCACGGCCTTGCCCGCGCCGGTGAAATCGCCGGCGATGGCGTCAAGTTCACCGTTGTAATATGCTCGCGCCAAATCTTCGCGAGCGGAAGCCCAACGGTCATCGAACAAAATTGCCTTGCGCGAGTCGAAGCGTGGGGCCACCTGCTGCGGCCAATCCGAGCCGAGTTCGGCTTCGACGGCGGCCACAACCGCCGCGTTCTCGTCTTCCTCCGGCACGGCAGCCGGCTCATTCACGCCGAGCTGACCGAGCACGAAGCGTGCGGTGGCAGCCAGCACACCGTTGGAACCGGTGACCGACTGCGCGTATGCATCCAAAGCAGCGGAATCAACCACGCCACCGGCTGCACCGCCAGCGCTTGGCATCGCGACCTGCACGCCGTGCGCGGCGGCGACGGCCTGCACTGCAGCGTCGATCATCGCGTTCGCCTGCGCCGCATTCGACGCGGAGTCACTGCCGAGCGTGGCGAGATCACCGCCGCGAGAGCTTGCGTCGTCGCGCGTGCCGAGCACGAGCTGTGCGACCACATGGTGTGCCCAGCCTTCGCCGAGCTGCCACGTGTCGGTCACACGCTTCTCAATCTGCGCGAGCTTGACACCGGCAGCGCCGAACAGACTGCGCACACGATCGCGCACAATATCCGCCAGCACCGGGCCGAACGCCTTGTAGTTCGGCGCAACCTTGTCTACGAGCGCGTTCAGATCGCGGATGCTCGCTTCGGCGGCGCCGTCGACACTGGCCACACCGAGTTCGGAGCTGATGTCCATCAGCAGCTGGTTGCGGCGCGACGACACACCGTTCGTCAGCGTATCCGTCGTGTCGTTGTCTCCGATCTGCTCCGGGCGCACCTTCGCGGAGTATGCGAGCAGCATCTCGATCGCGTCATGCGCGCGGTAGTCGAGGTCCGCGACCGCGGCACCCGACACGCCACCGGCAGGAGCGGCAGGAGCAGCAGCTGGCGTGACCGGCGCACTCTGCTCAGCAACAGGCGCGGCTGCCGGCGTAGCAGGCGCAGCGGCAGCTGCAGGAGCAGTCTCCGCAACCGGCGCTTCCTCCTCCGCTTCCGGCACGAGCGAATCGGAATCGGTCATGTAGACGCGCGCTTCGTCGCGCCCCACGTTGTACACGCTCACATGGCGGCGCGAGAACTCCGGCAGACGCAGCGTCTTCGACGCGAGGTTCGCGAGCGTCGGTGCATTGCCCAAGCCGACTTCCACGAGTTCCTCGACGCCGAGTCCGCCCTGTTCATGCGAACCGAACATCAGCGCCTGCGTTTCGATCCAGCGAACCGGCGACGCGAACTGCCAGGAAAGCAGTTCGGTGAGCAGCAGACGGCCGAGCTTCTGGTCGTCCTGCGCATACGACTCCCACACGTCGTCGTCCGCGAGCGCGGCCGCGATGCGTTCGCTCGGCACCACGTCGAGGATCTTCGCCGCGAATTCACGCGTCATCTCGAACGGTTCTGCCACCAGATTCGGAATGTAGCGGCCTTCGAGCGCGCCACGGTAGTCGATGTGCGCGGGCAGCAGCGCGTCAAGCTTGTCGCGGAACTCCGGCACGCCCTTGCGCAGCAACGTCGAGTGGAACGGCACGTCGATGCCCGGCACGAGCATGAACGCCGGCTTGCCGCCGTATTCCGCCACACGGCGCGCGCTGTCTGCCTTGAGCGCCTTGAGTCCGGCGATGGTGCCGGCGACGGCATACTGTTGGCCTGCGAGATTGTAGTTGACGATCTCCAGGAACTCGCCGCTCGCCTTGGCGACGCCTTCCACATATTCGCGCACGTGCGCGTCATCCACACCGAACTGATTCGGGCGCAGCGCACCCATGCGGTAGTTCGAACGGCCTTGCGCGTCGCGGTCGATCAGGTGATGCATCGTGGAACCGCGGTGGAACACGAGTTCGAGCACTGTTTCGAGCGGAATCACGTGTGCGAACGAGCTCAGCGCATTGTATTCGCCGAGCGAGTGGCCCGCGAAGTAAGCCGGGCGAATGTCGGCGCCGGCTTCGCTCATACGCGCGGTCTGCGCGAACGCGACGGTGGCGAGCGCCACCTGCGTGAACTGAGTCAGATTGAGCAGACCCTCCGGGTGACGGTAGGTGACGCCGTTCGCGGTGAGTTCCTTCGGATTATCGCGCACGACGGCGAGGATCGAGAAGCCGAGGCGTTCACGCGTGAGCTTGTCGGCACGCTCCCAGACTTCGCGCGCCGCCGGAGACTTGGCGCGCTCGTCGAGCACCATGCCCTGCTGCTGGATGCCCTGACCCGGGTAGACGAATGCGCTGATCGGCGCACGCGTGATCGCGGTGGCTCGCGAGACGATGTTGCCGTCAATGCGGCAGGTGACTTCGAGCACGAGGCCGGCGTGTGCCACGCGGCCGACGCGTTCGATGGAGATCTCCACTTCGTCGTCGAGCTGCACCATGCCATACATGTTGTAGGTCCAGCCGATGATCTCGTAGTGCGCACCCTTGCTATCGAGCGCCTGCACCGCGTGCTGTGCGGTGGCAGACAGCCACATGCCGTGCACGAGCGGTTGGTTCAGACCGCTGATTGCGGCACCGCGGTGCGACGTGTGGATCGGGTTGAAGTCGCCGGATGTGCGGGCGAAGGCGGTCATCTCGTGCGGCGCGGTGACGGTGACGCGACGCAGCATGCGACGTGGTGTTTCACGGATGTCTTCGAGCAGACCGCCGTAGTTCGGCGCCGGCTGCGGCAGTTCGTCGCTGTAGGCGCGGCCGCGGATGGCGAAACGTTCGGTTTCGCGCGCCACGAGCGTGCCATCGGCGAGATGATGCTCGATGTGGATGGTGACCACACGTCCGGAGGCGGATTCGAAATACTGCTCGGCCCAACCGCGCAACGTGATCTGCTCGCCGGTGTGTGCGAGGAGTTCGTCTTCCGTGATTTCCAGTTCGATCAGGTGGTCGAGGTGGACCGCGTTGAGCAGACCTTCGATCACCGGGTAGCCGTCGACCATAACCGAGCCGAGTGCCGCGTAGATGGTTGGCCATGCCGGGCCAACGAGCGCATCCGGCGCGATCTGCGATGCGATCAGGTCAAGTGGCAGCGCTCCGCCAGTGGCGGCCTCGTGGTCGAAGCCGAGGTTGGCCGACAGCGTGTAGTGAGACGTGGCGATGCCGTAAGGGAATGCCTCGGTGTCGGCATCAGGCTCGACGGTTGGCATGGTGTCGAGCTTGTCGCTGGTGATGGCCGTGTTGCCGATGCCTGCCGTGTCTGCGAGCATGCGGTACACGTGTTCGGGCAAGCGTTCGCGGTCGACCACCGGAATCATGCCGGTGGCGTCGGTAGGCACGTTGAGCGGGATCACGATGCTGCGCACGGCGTGCTTGGAGATGCCACCGTCCGGGTCGTCATCCCAGAACGTGTCGAGGTGAATGTCAAGGTCGAACTGTTCCTCGCCGTTATCGGTGCCGAGGTAGCGCAGCTCGTAGTTCTCGTCGCCACGCTTGGTGTTATAGGCGGGGTTGGCCATCTGATGGCCGATCCACGAGATGTTCGGGCTGCGGCGAATGAAGTCTTCGGCGTCAGCACAGTCGGAGAGCAGGGCGAAGCGCGGTTCGGCGGTTTCGTTGCCGGCCACGCGCTTGGTCATCGCCTCGTTAAAGCGGCCGAGGATGCTGGCGACCGGTTCGTCGATCGTGGTGATGCCAGCCACCGAAATCGGCCCGGGGATGATGCGCACGGAATCGGCGGAATAGCGCGGGTCTTCGGACTGCCAGAGCTGATCCTGACCCCACCAGCGCAGCAGGTCGTTATCGATGGCCGGCACGAACGGCATCGGCTTCGGGTATTCGCGCACGAGCTGCGTGAACCATGCTTCGTCGATCGGCACCACGGTCAGTTCACTGATCTGCGGGTACGCGTCCGTCAGAGCGGCGATGGCGGCGAACGGATCGTCTTCAACGTCGGCGCGAGTGGCGAACATCGGCGTGAACTTGCCTTGTTCGAGGTCGATCACGCGGGCTTCGATGCGCTGCATCAGGTGCAGGAAGCGGTCGGCATAGGTGGCATCCGCCCACGGGAACGAGAGCTCGGCGAAGCGGCGTGCCCAATCCTCGTAGGTCATCGTCTTCAGGTCACCGAAATACGGTTTCGCCGTCTCGTTCAACGCGTCGATGATCTCCTGGCGGCGGGTTTCGAGCTCTTCAGGGTGCTTCATCACGCGCACGAGCAGGCGTCCGCAACGTGCGGAGGCGTTTTCGAGCTCGTAGATGTCGGCGTGCAGATGGCTCAAACCGCTCGACACACCGCCGACGCTTTTGCCGCTCGGCACCCAGGTTTCGCCCAGTGGTGCGAACACGTCGTCATCGGTGTTTGTTTCGGCGGTGATGCCCGGCGTTTCGACGAGCAATTTCTTGACTTCCGGCGAGGTGTGTGCCTCTTTCGCGGTCATCACGGCAGTGCCCACGAGCACGCCGTCCACAGGCATGAGCGGACGGTCATAGCGCGTCGCCCATTCACCGGAGATGTAGTCAGCGGCGCGATCCGGCGTGCCGATGCCGCCACCGGCCACGAGCACCAGATTGCTCTGCTCACGCACTTGCGCATAGGTGTTGAGCAGCAAGTCATCAAGCGATTCCCAGCTGTGGTGGCCGCCTGCAGAACCGCCTTCCACCTGCACGATCACGTTCGTCGGCGCCACGGCCTTGGCGATGCGCACCACCTGCTTGATCTGGTCGACGGTGCCCGGCTTGAAGCAGACGAACGGGAAGCCTTCGGCGTTGAGCTCATGCACGAGCGCCACGGCCTCATCGAATTCAGGGATGCCCGCCGAGATCACCACACCGTCGATAGGCGCACCGCTGGCGCGCTTCTTCGGCACGATGTGCTGCGTGCCGAACTGCAGGTTCCACAGGTAGCGGTCCATGAACATCGCGTTGAATTCAACGCTGCGGCCTTCTTCGAGCTGTTCTTCGAGTTCGTCGACGTGGGCGTCGAACACATCGGCGGTCACCTGGCCACCACCGGCGAGTTCCGCCCAATACCCGGCGTTCGCAGCCGCGGCCACGATTTCCGGATCCACGGTGGTCGGCGTCATGCCGGCGAGCAGCACCGGCGGCTTGCCGGTCAAACGCGTGAACGCCGTTTCGATGCGCTCCCCCTGCGGCGTGGAGATGAGCTGCGGCACATACTTCGTCCAATCCTGCATGCGCGCCGGATCCTCGGTCTGCGTGGCGAGCTTCGCACGATCCGCCACGCCTGCGGCTTCGATCACGCCGACGCCCGTGCCTTCGGCGACGGTGCCGAACAGCTTGGCGAGCGTGGTGCCCGGGCCCATGTCGACCACCCACAGCGTGCGTGGATCGTTGTCTTTGAACAGTTCGGCGACCTGCGACGCCCAGTCCACCTGGTTCACGAGCACTTCGCCGGCGAGCACGCGTGCGCGATCCTCGTCGATGCCGCATGCGCGAGCCCACTCCACCGTTTGTTCCACGGCCTGTTCCATGATCGGGCTGTGGAATGGTAGCGTCACTTCAAGGTATTCGAGCACCGGGTCGAACACGCTGCCGCCTCGCACCTTGTCGGCGCGCAGTTGCGCCTGATGCTTGTGCTCTTTGGCGACTTCCACCGCGAACGAGGCGAGATCCTGCGGGTGGCCGGAGAGCACCACATGGTTCGCCGAGTTGATCACGGCCACGGCGATCGGCCCGTGAGCGTCGGTGACGCGGGCGATCAGTTCATCCGCTTGAGCCGGCAGGATTCCCTTCACCGAGAGCATCGGTGTGGCATCGCCGTATTTGCGCACCAAACCGTGTGCACGAACCTCACGCGTGCCAGCGGCGCCGATCAGCGCGGCGATGGCGAGAATCTCGTCGATCTGCTCGCGGGCGGCCTCAATCGAACCGGCGTCGATGATCGCCTGTGCCATGTGCACGCCGAGGATGCCCTGCGAGTGGCCGAGCAATGCGACCGGCGACGCGGTGGCCACGTTGTAGCCGAGCTGGTCGAAGTCGAGCATCGCGCCAAGCTGTGCGAGCGCGATGCCTTGAATGCTGGCGGTAGCGTCGGCTGCGGCACCGAGTTTCGCCGGATTCGCCGGGTAGTTGAACAGATCGGTTTCGCGGCCGGTCGTGGCGAGCAAATCCGCGGCGACCGGAGTCAGCAGGCCGTGTGCGGAACGCACATAATCCTTCAACTGTGCGGCAACGCGTTCGTCTTGCATGAGTTCATCGACAGCGACGGTCCACGGTGTGGACTGGCCTGCGAACATAAGCGCGTGCGGCTGTTCGCTCAAACGGTTCACGAAGAATTCCGGTGTAGTCATAGTGTTCTCGTTTCTTGGGTTGTCGTAAAAATGAGTTGCTGTGATATGTGGATTGTGGATAACTTTTTTCGTCGGCACACATGGCGGATTGTGGAAAAGTGGATTACCTGCCGTCTTTCGCATGCCAGCGGAAGCATTTAGAGCGGTTGGTTGCCGTGGTGTTTGGGCGTGCGGCTGACTCTGCGTTTCGAGGCGAGCGTGCGCAGTGATTCGACGAGCACGTCGCGCGTCTGCTCCGGGTCGATCATCGCGTCTACCTGACCGGTTTCCATCGACAGGTTCGCGTTCACCGTCGTGTTCTCGTAGTCGGCGATGTAGTTCGCGCGCACTTCGTTCACGTCGAGTCCCGCGTCTTTCGCCTTCTGCAAGTCTTTGCGGTGAATAATATTGACCGCTCCCGCCGCGCCGAGCACTGCGATCTGACTCGTCGGCCACGCGTAGTTGAGATCCGCGCCGATCGCCTTCGAACCCATCACGATGTATGCGCCGCCATAGGCTTTGCGTAGGATGATCGTGACGAGCGGCACTTGTGCGTTCGCATACGCATAGATGACCTTCGCGCCGCGGCGAATAATACCCGCGTGTTCCTGCTGTGCGCCCGGCTTGTAGCCGGGAGTGTCAACGAGCGTGATAATCGGCAGATTGAACGCGTCGCACAAGCGCACGAAACGCGCGACCTTCTCCGACGAATCCACGTCGAGCGAGCCGGCGTTGACGTTCGGCTGATTGGCGACGATGCCGACCGGATGCCCGTCGATGCATGCGAATCCGACGACCGCGGACTGCGCGAACAGTTCGTGCACCTGCACGAACTCGCCGTAGTCCACAATGCAGCGGATCACATCGAGCACATCGTATGGCTGGCGATCGTTTTCGGGAACGATCGTGCCCAGTCGCTGCGCGATCTCGTGGTCGGCGCGCGTCGCCATATACGCGTACGTGGGCGCCTGCTCCTCACTGTTCGACGGCAAGTATGCGAGCACAGTGCGCGCGTAGTCAATCGCGTCGGCTTCGTCGGCACCCAAGTAGTGCGCGACACCGGATTTCACATTGTGCACGAGGCCGCCGCCGAGATCGTCCATGCTGATCGACTCGCCGGTGGACGCCTTGATCACGTCGGGGCCGGTGACGAACATGTTCGAGTTCTCGCGGGTCATGATGATCAAGTCGGTGAGCGCGGGGCAATACACCGCGCCGCCCGCGCAGGGCCCCAGAATAAGCGAGATCTGCGGCACGAAGCCGCTCGCCTCGCAGGTCTTGCGGAAGATGTTGCCGTATTCGGTGAGCGCCGCGACGCCCTCCTGAATGCGAGCGCCGCCGGAGTCGATCAATGCGATGATCGGCACGCGCAAGCTCAGCGCCTGATCCATCAGATGGCAGATCTTGCGCCCCTCGGCCACGCCAAGCGAACCGCCGCGCACCGAGAAATCCTGCGCATACACGGCCACCTTGCGGCCATAGACCTCGCCGAAACCGGTGATGACCGCCGAGCCTGCCACTCCCCTGTTGATGTCGCCGCCGCGGAAGCGTCCGATCTCTTCGAACGTGCCGGAGTCGAGCAGCAGGTCGAGGCGCTCGCGCGCGGTGAACTTGCCTTTGACATGCTGGCGGTCACGCGCCTTGGTTTCGGCGTCGCGCGCGAGTTCTGAGGCTTTGAGCACGGCTGGGCGAATCGGCTGGCGGTTGCCTGCACCACCGTTCGCCGTGCCAGCGGCTGCGCTGTCGAGCGTCGCGATGTTTGCGTCAATGCTGTCGGTCATTGGTCACGCCTCCTCCTGCGACTTGTTTTGTGTGCTTTGCTTGTCGTGCGCGCCGGCGACGTCCATCGTCAGCAACGTCTCACCGGCCTCGACGCCGGTGGCTGGGCACGCGAAGATCTCTTTGACCGTGCCATTCGTGGGCGAATACACGTAGTTCTCCATCTTCATCGACTCGAGCACCACCAGCAGGTCGCCTTTTGAGACTTCCTGCCCTTCGCTCACGTTGATGCGCGTCACCAACGCCTGCATCGGCGCGGAGATCACGCCGGGGCGTTCGGCATTGTGCGCGTTCTTGCGATCCACGTGATGCGAACCCTGCCCGCGCAGCGGTTGCGTCGGCCTGCGGTCAGCGCGCGAATGCGCACCGCCGGTCAGATTCGCGAACATGTCGCTCGGCACATTGAGCACGACACGACGATTGTTCATCTCGATCACGAACTGCTCGCTATGCTCGGGTTGCACGTCCGCGGAAGTCGCGGTGGAGTCGAGCGACGCGGGTTGGCCGCCGTGAGCGGAAGCCGGCTCGTGGTTCAGGTATTTGCGTTCCAGCCACTTCGTGCTCACGTCGAAGTCGTGGCCGTGCTCGCCGGTGAACTCGTCGTCGTTGAAAATCTGCTTATAGAGTTCGATCGGCGTCGGCACGCCTTCGATCTTCAGCTCGTCGAGCGCGCGGCGCACGCGAGCTACAGCGGCCTCACGGTCACTAGCGGTAACGATGAGCTTGCCCATCATCGAATCGAATTTAGGTGAGATCGTGTCGCCCTCAACCACGCCGGAGTCCACGCGTACGCCCGGGCCAGCCGGCCAGAGCACACGTTCGAGCGTGCCGGAGCTCGGCGTCAGATTCGTGTTCGGGTCTTCGCTGGTGATGCGCAGTTCGAAGCTGTGACCGCGAGACGGCGGTTCTGGCGAGATCTCGCCGCCGGAAGCAATCGTGAGCTGTTCGCGCACCAAGTCAAGGCCGCTCACTTCCTCGCTCACCGTGTGCTCCACCTGCAGGCGTGGATTCACTTCCAAGAAATACACTTTGCCGGTATCAGTCACCATAAATTCGCATGTGCCGAGCCCCACGTAGTTGACGGCGTTGAACAGACGGCGCGAATATTCGTGCAGCTGTGCGAGCACGTCGTCGTCGAGGTACGGAGCCGGAGCCTCTTCGATGAGCTTCTGGTTGCGGCGCTGCACCGAGCAGTCGCGCGTCGAATAGACGGTGAAATTGCCGTGTGAGTCGCGGCCGCACTGCGTTTCCACGTGGCGACCGTGGTCGATGAATCGTTCGACGAAATATTCGTCGAGGTCGCCGCCCTGCACGGCGTTGTGGTTCAGGTAGAATCCGCGCAGTTCGTCGTCGCTGCGCACGAGCGTGATGCCGCGTCCGCCGCCGCCATCCGTTCGCTTGAGCATCAGCGGGTAGCCGTGCGTGTGCGCGAAGTCGAGCAGCACGCGCATGTCTCCGAGCGAGTTCGAGAGGCCCGGAACGGGAGGCACTTTGGCGTAGAGGGCGACGCGTCGGGCGCTGATCTTGTCTCCCAGATCGGTGAGCGCGCGTGAAGACGGGCCAACCCAGGTGGCGCCGGCTTCAACCACTTTGTCGGCGAAGCTCGGCACTTCGGAGAGGAAGCCGTAGCCGGGGTGCACGGCGTCTGCGCCGCTGCGTTTGAGAATGCTGATGAGCAGATCTTCGTTGAGGTAGGTATCGGCGTATGTGTCACCGGAGAGCAGATAGGCTTCGTCGGCCATCTGCACATATTGCGAGTGGCGATCCTGTTCGGCGTACACGACGACGGTGGGAATGCCCATCTCGCGCGCCGTGCGCACCACGCGCAATGCGATCTCGCCGCGGTTGGCGATCAAGAGCTTGGAGACAAAATCGGTCATGGTGAATAACCATGCTCTTATTTGAATACTCTCGAAACGTTCGAATAAACAAAACTCGGCGTTTGTTTTTGGCGACGTCTACAAAACGAAATTCACGCGCTTCTGTCTACGATGTCCACATCGCTTGATTTCCAACGGTTTTCGCACCAAGAATTTCTCATGGATTGTGTTGTGAGCAACCCCGGATTTTCTAGAAATACTACAGAAGAAGAGTAATTACCTAATTTCACGATGCGAAACGCCGTCCACAGAAATCAAGACTATGCAACTTTGCATGCAAATATGCATAAACATATGCATTTCATCTGTTGTGCTCGGCAGATTGCGCCTTCCCTCGGGCAGGCGACTGCCGAGCGCGCAGAGAAGATCGCAAGAAAGAAGGAACGATGCGCGAAACCTTGCTCACCGCCACACGATCCATGTCACGCCGTGCTCTGCTGCGTGCGGTATTGCCGTCCATCATCGTCACAGCATTGCTGTGCGGAGCGACCGCAGTCGGTAAGATTCCAGTGCCGGGAACGCCTGTGCCAATCACATTGCAGACTTTCGTGCTGATGCTCGCCGCGTTGACACTGGGCTGGCAGCGCGCAGGCGCCGGCGCGATCATGTATCTGGGTCTGGGTGCAGCCGGTGTGCCGGTATTCGCAGGTGGCGGCTCCACATTGACTTTGATCGGACCTTCCGGCGGCTTTTTGATCGGATTCCTGCCATCGGTCATCGTTGCGTCGGTGCTCGCCGGCAAGCATGCGCCAACTGCGAGCGCACACAAATCAGATTCGCCAGCCGTATATCACGCTACCGCCACGGTGAACCCGCAGGTTGAGCCTGCGCGAAACTGCGCTGAACCTTGTGCAGAAAGTGCCGTATTGGGCGCCTCAAGCTTTGGAACTACATTGGATTCGACCCCGCGAACCACGTGGCGGCATGCAGTGTACGCGCTGCGCTGCGGCATCACTTCACATCCAATCGCTCATGCAGTTTGGCGATACGCGTTGCGTGCCTTGCGCTATGCCACGGCATGCACCTTCGGCTTCCTGATCGTGGGCTATTTCTTTGGCGCGGCCTTCCAATCCACGGTAACGGGCATGCCGCTGAGCGTCACCGCGGCGTCGACGCTCGCCTTCGTGCCGGGCGATCTCCTCAAAATCGCCCTCGCCTCTCTTCTAGCCGCCGCAGCCAGCTACTCTGCATCCTCCGTTGCTTAAAACGCTACAGTTCCACCGGAAGCACGCCTACGTCGGCGGTTTGCACGATGTGCGGCTTGTTGCTGTCATCGGTCATCGTCAGCGAAGCATCGGAGTTGATCGTGCGCGCAACACCGAGCTGCGTCGTGCCATCCGCATAATGCACCACGATGGCCTTGCCAAGCGTCCAGCATTCTTCGAGCACGCGCTTGTGCAGGTCCTGAGCATACGTGTCTGGGTGCATGCCAAACTCCCATAGCCGTTTCTCCAAACCCTGCACAGTGCTTGCGGCGATGTAGTCCGCGAGCATGCGAACGGGCGGGAACGCGGTGCCCGGCGTGCACTGCGTCACCAGTTGCAACGACGTCGACTCCGGTGTCGGCAGCTCCGCCGGCGACACGTCGAGGTTCAAGCCGACGCCGAAGATGACCGCCATCGTGCTCGAATCATTCGGCAATTGCACGAGTTGCGCGAGAATACCGCCGAGCTTCATGCCGTGATACACGATGTCGTTCGGCCATTTGAGCAGCACGTCGTTGCGCATGCCACCCGCTTCGTTGCGCCATTCCAAGTTCGTGTGCGCAACGGTGTGGCGAAGCGCGTCGATCACAGAGAGGCCGGCGATCATCTGCAACCAGCCGTTGAGCTTCGGGTTCTTGGCGAGATCCGCGTTGACCGCGCTGATGAAGGATCCGATGAACGATTTGCCTGGCGCCGACATCCATGTGTGATCGAGACGTCCCCTGCCTGCGGTCTGCGTTTGCGCGAACACCACAGTCACGCCGTCACGTGAAAACTGACCGTTTGACACGAGTTGCGCAGCGTAATCATTCGTAGAAGATACTGTGTCGAGAGAAATTACGTGTGCGAGAGCTCGTGTTTTCGAATAATCACCGGTCAGAATGCTAGTCATGTGTTCGATTATAGATTGCGTTTGCACAGCGCGTATTATGCGCGCGCCGCACGCATACGCCCCAGCGCGATCGCCGTGTTGAGCACGAAGGCGTCACGCGGGTCATTCGCGTCCCAGCCGGTTGTTTCCGCCGCTTTTTTGAGACGGTAGCGCACAGTGTTCGGGTGCACGTTGAGCTCTTTCGCGGTGGCTTCGAGCGAGCCGCCGTGTTTGAGGAACGTTGACACGGTGATGTACGAGGGATCATCTTCGCTCTCGCCGTGCAGCACGAGATACACGTTCTGGTACAACTCCTCGCGCGCAACGTCATCGCCGAGCAGCGCGCGCTCTGGCAGCAGTTCGTCTGCGCGCAATGGGCGCGATGGATTCGTCAGCGACGGTGCCGCCTGCAGCGAGAACAATGTTTCGCGTACCGCTCGGCTTGCGCCGGTCACGCCTTCGCGCACTGGGCTCAAATACACGGCGTCGCTTTCCGCGAACGCCGGCAGCGACGCCGTGCAGACGATCTCCGGACTCACCGCCGCCTCGAGCTGCACGCACGCCATCGCGAAGTTGCCATACATACCGAAAACGGCGTGCGAACCGCCGAAATCACGCACCGCGCTGCCGATTTGATTGAACGTGTCCGTAGCGGACTGCGCCGGCGTGCCGCCAAGCGCGAAGCATTGGAAGTTGCCGCGCCAGCCGATCAGATTCATCAGTGACACCACGCGCGCGTCGTCGATGCCGGAGATCAAGCATTCGAACACGAGTCTGCTCACCGCGTTGTCGTCGATGTCTCCGCCGAGAAGGTCAAGAATATCTGGCATCTCTGGCACCTCATGACCTCCTCATTATTCTTTGGCTAAGTTATTTGAGCATTGTTCGCATTTGATTATTGCACACGACTTCCGCGTACAACAGTGTACACAGGCATCTTTATTTGCGGATGCGCATATCCGCAGAAATATATCGGCTCCACATGATTACCATGTGGAGCCCATACAGCGTTCAGCTCTAATGCGCTAGAGTATTGGTCTGTGCGAATCAGAGGGAAGCTGGGTCGACCGGGATGCCCGGATTCATCGTCGAGCTGATCGTAGCCTTCGTGATGTAGCGACCCTTAACAGTGGACGGCTTGAGACGCTTGATCTCGTCGGCCACTGCGCGGAAGTTCTGATCGAGAGCTTCAGCGGTGAACGAGAGCTTGCCGAAGAGGAAGCTCAGGTTGCCGTTCTTGTCGACACGGAAGTCGACCTTGCCGCCCTTGATGTCTTTGATCGCCTTGGTGACGTCCATGGTCACCGTGCCGGTCTTCGGGTTCGGCATGAGGCCACGCGGACCGAGCACACGGCCCAAACGACCGACCTTGCCCATCATGTCTGGGGTGGCGACGACGGAGTCGAAGTCGAGGAAGCCGTCGGCGACCTTCTGCACGAGGTCGTCATCACCGACGATGTCGGCGCCAGCCTCGAGAGCCTCGGTAGCCTTCGGGCCACGTGCGAACACGAGGACCTTGGCGGTCTTACCGGTGCCGTTCGGCAGGTTGACGGAACCACGAACGAGCTGGTCGGCCTTGCGCGGGTCGACGTTCAAGCGGAGCACAGCTTCGACGGTCTGGTCGAAGTTGTATTCCGGCATGCTCTTGAGCAGAGCGATAGCTTCTTCCGGGGTGTACAGGTTGTTGCGGTCAATGCGCTCGGCCGCTTCACGATACTTCTTGGAGTGCTTAGCCATTTGTCTCTATCCTCTCAGCTCAGTCGTTCACCGTGATGCCCATCGAACGCGCGGAGCCTTCGATGATCTTCATTGCGGCATCGATGTCACGAGCGGACAGATCGGCCATCTTGGTCTCGGCGATTTCCTTGACCTGGGCCTTGGTGACGGAACCAACCTTGCCGGTGAGCGGGTTGGAAGCACCCTTGCTGACGCCTGCGGCCTTCTTCAGCAGATCGGAAGCCGGCGGGGTCTTGAGAACGAAGGTGAAAGAACGGTCTTCGTAAACGGTGATCTCGACTGGGATGACCTGACCCATCTTGTCCTGCGTAGCAGCATTGTATGCCTTGCAGAAGTCCATGATGTTCACGCCGTGGGAACCCAGAACCGGGCCGAGCTTCTGGCCAGGATTGGCCTTGCCAGCCTCGATCTGGAGCTTAATCAGCGCCGAGACTTTCTTCTTTGGAGCCATTGTATGGTTCTTCTTTCTATGACGCGGTGGTAACGGCACCGTTTGGCGCCTTCCGCAATCGATATTGTTCACAGCCGCATCTTGCAGGCATCACAAAGAATGCCCCTCAAGACACAACGTATCAAAATTATCACTGCACATTGACGAACACAAGGCGAGCAACCCAAATAACAAATCGTCCCTGCCAGCATGAGGATCACACTGGCAGGGACGATTGCTTCACAGGTTAGTTTCACGCATCGAGGCGCTGCACCTGATCGAAACCAAGCTCGACCGGCGTATCGCGGCCGAAGATGGAAACGAGCACGGTGAGCTTCTGCGTGGTCGGCTCGACGTCGGAGACCACTGCAGACATCGACGTGAATGGGCCATCGGTGACGGTGACCTGATCGCCGACCTTGTAGGAGACCTCGATCGTGCGCTTCTTGGCGGCTGCCGGCTTGTCGCCAGCTTCCTTAAGAGCCTGAGAAGCGATCATCGGAGCCATCATCGACACGACTTCCTTGCGGCTGAGCGGCGCAGGCTCGCGAGACGGGCCCACGAAGCCGGTCACGCCTTCGGTCTCACGAACAATGCGACGTGCATTCTCATCTGGATACATGCGGATGAGCACATAGCCGGGCACACGCACGCGGGTGACGACCTTCTTACCCTTCTCGGTGTGCTTTTCGACCTCTTCCATCGGCACTTCCACCTGGAAGATCGTGTCTTCCAAACCGAAGCTCTGCACGCGCGACTCGATGTTGCTCTTCACGCGCTTCTCGTAACCGGAATAGGTGTGGAGCACGTACCACTTGCCTTCCAGCGTGCGCAGGCTCTTCGAGAATTCCTTGACGGCCTTGGCGCCGGCGTCTTCCTCTTCCGGCTCTTCGGCATTGGCCTCGTTGGAGTCGGCGGAATCCGCAGCCTCATCCGTCGTACCGTCGGAATGCGCGTCGGCGTCGCCTTCAGCGGAGGAATCAACAGAATCGTCCAACGAATCGACTTCAACCGAAGCAGCCTCGTCAGCGGGAGCGGAGTCCGCGGCGTTCACTGCGTCATATGCCATGCCTTCAGCCACGTCTTCGCTCGGCGAAGCAGCCTCAACCTGATCAATCTTGACGTCATCAGCCGTCTGAGCGTCTGCGTCATCAGCGCTCACGGCATCGAGATTGATGGCCGCGCCGCTCGTCTCCTCAGCGTCTTCGGGCAGATTGTCGATATTTTCCAGATTCACTTCATCAGTCATGCAGCTTCACCTTTATATTTTCTACGAATAAGAATGTCTGTAAACTACAGTCTAGAATACACAATGTCTATACCAGCATGAGCGGTACATTGACATAGTGCGCGTAATCACATGCAAAAATTTAGGCATACCGAAGTATGCCTAAATTGCTTCACGTTTATGTAAGTCTCAGCCGAAGATGAGGAATGCCAACTTGCCGAGACCGAAGTCCATAGCAGTGACGAACACCATCAGCAGCGCCACGAAAATGAACACCGCGAGCGACCACATGAACAGCTGCTTGCGCGTCGGCGTCACGACCTTGCGCATTTCGTCGATGATCTGCTTGATGAACAGGCCGATGCGCATGAAGATGTTCGGCTTGACTACCTCTTCACCGTGATCTGTTTTCTTTGCCATGCGCCCTCCGTTGGCTTAGTCTTACTCGACTCAATTTGCAGGGAAGGCGGGACTCGAACCCACAACCTACGGTTTTGGAGACCGTTGCGCTACCAATTGCGCCACTTCCCTAAGCATTTCGCCTCGCTGTTTCCAGCTCGGTAAAACCGCCAAGAAGATATAGTAGCGGACTCTTCCGACTTTAGTCAATCGCGCGTGCCGTCTTCGCGTTTCACGCACATTTCGCAACACTTTGCACAGCGAACTCTCGCCTTTCGTTCCACATTTTGCTGGCGGGGATATAAAACTCGCACAATGCCAAGTATCTCAACGTGCATTTCGTTGAAAATAGCGGTTTTTATGCACGCATACTTGCATATAGCTGAGTTTTATATCCCCGCCAGCAAAATAGAGCACCCAGTGTGCTCACTCAGGCCTCCGCCCACTCCTTGAAGCGGCGCATGCCCTCGGTGATCTGATCGTCAGCGACCGCGTACGAGAAGCGCAGATACCCCGGCGCGCCGAACGCCTCGCCCGGCACCGCGGCAACGTGGCCTTCTTCAAGAAGAGCCGCAGCCAAGTCCGCGCTCGTCGTGAACGTCTGCTTATTCGGACCGATCGGACGATTGAGCAGACCTGAGATGTCTGGGAACGCATAGAACGCGCCCTTCGGCATCGGGCAATACACGCCGTCGATCTCGTTGAGCGAGTCGACGATTGCGCGGCGGCGCACGTCGAACGCATCGCGCATATCAGCCACTGCGTCGAGCGGTCCGCCGACTGCTGCGGTAGCCGCGCGCTGAGCAATATTGTTGACGTTCGAAGTCATATGCCCCTGCAGCTTGCTCGCCGCCTTCGCCACGCGCTCCGGCGCGACCATCCAGCCGACGCGCCAGCCTGGCATTGCGTAGGTCTTCGCCACGCCGTTGAGCATGATCAGCTGCTCGCGAATCTCCGGCACGACCGCACCGATGTAGCTCGTGTGCACGCCGTCGTAAGTGAGGTGTTCGTAGATCTCGTCACTGATGACCCAAATATTGTGCTCAAGTGCCCAATTCGCAATGTCGCGAATGGTTTTCTCGCTCCACACCGCACCGGTCGGATTGTTTGGAGTGGTCACGACGATCGCCTTGGTGTGCTCGGTACGCGCCGCTTCAATGTCTGCAATGTTCGGCTCGAAGTTCACGTCCGCGCCCGCGAACACGGTCACCGGCTTGCCGCCCGCGAGCTTCACCATCTCGGTGTAGCTCGTCCAATACGGCGTCGGCACAATCACTTCGTCGCCGTCGTTGAGCAGCAACTGGAACGATTCATACACCGCCTGCTTACCACCATTGGTAACGACGACCTGCTCTGGCGTGACCTCGAAACCGGAGTCGCGCAGCACTTTCTTCGCAACTGCTTCGCGCAGTTCCGGCAGACCTGCCGTCGGCGTGTATTTGTAGTTCGCCGGATTCACCACGGCCGCCGCCGCCACTTCGACGATTGGCTCTGGCGTTGGGAAGTTCGGCTCGCCGGCGCCGAAGACCACGACGTCGATTCCGGCTGCTTTCATAGCTTTCGCTTTGGAGTCTACGGCGAGGGTCGCGCTCGGCGACACATTATTGATACGATCTGACAGTGGGAGTTGTTCTGTAGCCATGCCCCTATGCTATCTCTGCAAGTCAACAACTCTTGAGCAATATCACCACGCGAACATCATGCTCTGCGCCCCTCCGCCAAAAATTGCATAAAACAGCAAACCAGTACGCTAGAGCAAAGAACTTTTGCTGTTTTAACGCGCATCTTTGCTGTTTTTACCTATAAATCAACCTGAATATAGGTAAAACAGCAAATCACTCTGCTAAAACGGCAAACCCAGTGATGGAAACAGCAAAACAAGATCTTTCGCTGTTATCACACATACTGTTGCCGTTTTTACTCACAAAATGCCCTAAATCTATGTAAAACAGCAAATCCAAGATAGAAAACGGCGAAACCGAACTCTTTCGCCGTTTTCGCCTTTGCTTTTGCTGTTTTGACTTACGAAGCACTCTACAAATAGGTAAAAGCGGCAAATCCAATGGCGAAAACAGCAAATCTAAGTATTTTTGCCGTTACTACACCCCTTCTTGCTGTTTTTACTTACAAATTGACTTGAATATAGGTAAAAACATCAAATCTACCTGTCAAAACGGCAAATCTTGTAATAGAGAATAGTAGAACAGGATCTTTTGCTGTTATGACATATACTTTTGCTGTTTTTACCTATAAAGTGGATCAAATCTATGCAAAAACAGCAAATCCACCTGCTAAAACGGCAAATCCAGAGATGACAGGAACTTCTCTACCGTGTCGGTGAGTTTGCTGGCGGGATATAAAACTCAAATATAGGCAAATATACAGTTCTGCAAAACCGCTATTTTCCAACGAAATGCGATTCATGATACTTGGCTTTAGAAGAGTTTTATATCCCCGCCAGCAAACTAGGAGGAAAATAAACCAGTTAGAGCAGTACCAGATTGTCGCGGTGCACGAGCGGGTGGGCATATTCCTCACCGAGTAGGCGACGCAGCTGCGAAGTGTTGCGCCCGAGCATGTTCGGGATTTCCTCGGAATCGTAGCCGGCCAAGCCGCGTGCCAAATGGTTGCCGTTTTCATCGTCGATCCACACCGGATCCCCGGCAGCGAAATCACCGCGCGCCTCCACCACACCGGCCGCGAGCAGACTCGCACGCCCGCCGCGCACAGCATTGGCGGCACCGGAATCGGCGACGAGCACGCCTCGCGGATGCGCCGCGAACTTGATCCACAGGCGGCGGGCCGAGCCGCGCTGCTTCACGGGAGCGAACGCAGTGCCCACCTCATCACCCATCAAAGCGGGGCCGGCGTTCGGAGCGGCGGTCAGCACCGTCGGAATCCCTGAAACGGCAGCCATTCGAGCGGCTTCGAGTTTGGTCACCATGCCGCCGGTGCCGACGCCGGACTCCGAACCACCCACGCGAATGTCGTCGAGCATCGCAGTGATATTCGGCACGAAAGTGATCTTATGCGAGCCAGGTTCGCTCGGCGGAGCGGTGTAGAGCGCGTCCACGTCGGTGAGCAGCACGAGTGCGTCGGCGCGCACCATATTCGCGATCAGCGCGGAGAGCCGGTCGTTGTCGCCAAACCGAATCTCGTTGCTGGCGAGCGCGTCGTTTTCGTTGACGATCGGCACGACTCCCAGCTCAAGCAGTTTCGCCATTGTGCGGCGAGCGTTGCGGTATTGCTGCGGCCGCATCGTGTCTTCGGCGGTGATGAGCAGCTGCCCCACACGTATGCCGTACTGCCCGAACGCCATCTCGTACTGCGCCATCAGCAGCCCCTGCCCCACCGACGCGGTTGCCTGCTGAGTTGCCACGTCGGTGGGTCGGGAGTCGAATCCGAGCGGGCCGAATCCTGCGGCGATTGCGCCCGACGACACGAGCACGATGTTGCCGCCGAGCATGCACACCTGTGCGATCGCGCCTACGAGAGCGCCCAGTTTGTCGACGTCAAGGTGCCCGGACGGCTGCGTGAGCGAGCTCGAACCGACTTTCACCACAACGGTTTGCGCACTCGCCACCGCGCGGCGAACCTCTTCTTGCGTAAGTTCCGTACGCTCGGTCTGTGCGCTGTGTTCAGACTGCTCTGACTCGCCCTGCATATTCTCCCCGTATTTTAATAATTAATTATTATTATTTGCTCACTCAGCAGAGTCGGAATCTTGCATTTCTTCAGATTCTCCGCGACCGAACAATGATTTCTCATCATGCTTGTCGTCGTCCACCGACGGATCCGCCCAGTGGCCGGCCTCGCGCTCGGCTTGCATGGCTGCGCGAACTGCTGCGCGCGCGTCCATCATCTCGTGATATTCACGACGACGCTCCGTGTTCGTGCGCCTGTGCGAACGCCCGCTGTCTTCCTGCAAACGCAGATCATTACCGCGCGAGCCGAGCTGCGCGCCGTCGAGCATTTCGGCGCCGGCGGCAATCGTCGGATCCCAGTCGAACGCAACGGCTCGATCGCCGCGGCCAATGCGCACTTCGTCGCCGGCGTGCGCGCCCTTCTTGCGCAGCGCGTCTTCCACGCCCAGCTTGGCGAGGCGGTCGGCGAGGTAACCCACAGCTTCGTCGTTGTCGAAGTTCGTCTGCATCACCCAGCGTTCCGGTTTCGTGCCGGTGACGGTGAACCAGAAATTACCGTGTCCGTCATCTTCGCGCACGATGTCGAACTCGGCAACGTCTGCGTTACGGCCGTTGCGACGGCGGGTTGCCGCGTCATCGAGCGGTTTGATGACCACGCGCTCTTCCTCAACGGTTTCCTCGCGCTGTGCAATATCCGCGCGCATCTGCTTGACGAGTTTGGCGAGCGCGAAGTTGAGCTCTTTGAGTCCTTCGTGAGATGCGGTTGAGATCTCATATACCGGAAGATCGAGCTTCTCGAAGTCCGGGCGCACGAAGTCGGCGAGTTCCTTGGCGTCGAGCACATCTACCTTATTGAGGATGATGACTCGCGGACGCTCAGGAATCGGGATCGCACCGAGCGGCAGTTCGAGCTCGTTCGCGTATTCTCCGAGTTCCTTTTCGAGCGCGTAGTAGTCGCTCAGCGGGTCGCGATCGGGGTCGATCGTGGCGCAATCGATCACGTGCGCGATGATCTCCGTGCGCTCAATGTGACGCAGGAACTGCAAGCCGAGGCCCTTGCCCTGGGAGGCGCCCGGGATGAGTCCCGGCACGTCGGCGATCGTGTAGCGCATATCGCCGGCCTGCACGACGCCCAGATTTGGCACGAGCGTGGTGAACGGGTAGTCCGCGATCTTCGGCTTGGCAGCCGACATCGCCGCGATAAGCGACGACTTGCCTGCCGACGGGAAGCCCACCAATGCCACGTCTGCGATCGACTTGAGCTCCAAAATCAGGTCTCGCTCTTCACCCGGCTCGCCGAGCAGCGCGAACCCTGGTGCGCGACGCGTTTTATTGGCGAGCGCCGCATTGCCCAAACCGCCTGCGCCACCTGCAGCAGCGACGAAGCGGTCGCCTGCATGACGCAAATCAGCGAGCACTGCGCCAGGGTGCTTTGGCTGCCCTTGCGCGCCCTTCGCCTCGAACACCACAGTGCCGACTGGCACCGGAAGAATCAAGTCTGCACCCTGTGAGCCGTCTTTGGTGTCTCCGAGCCCCATCGTGCCGCTTTCCGCAGTGCGGTGCGGCACAAAACGGAAGTCAAGCAACGAGTTCGCGTTCGGGTCTGCCTCGAAAATCACCGAGCCGCCCTTGCCGCCATTGCCGCCATTCGGCCCAGCCAGCGGCTTGTATTTCTCGCGGCGAATACCGGCCGACCCATTGCCGCCGTCGCCGCCCTTCACATGCACTGTCACACGATCCACAAATCACTCATAACGCCCCATTCTATCTATGTGCTGCTATTTCAAGCTTTGTGCTGCTATTTCAGTCCGTTCCGCTTGCTTCAACCCGCGCCTGCGCCTATCTCTTCCGCAACCTGCGCGCATGTTGTCTAACGCAGATAAACAACACAACTAGTTTCCGCCACCAAACTGTGCAATTCGTCTAGTCCGCTTAGACAATATGACTATCCCCGCCGCCAAACTGTGCATGTTGTATAGCACAGATAGACAGCATGACTGTTTCTACTACCTAATCTGTGCAAGTTGTCCAAACTCAATGGACAAGCCGACCGAATCCTGCGCCAAAGTGTGCATGTCGCATAACGTCCGTAGACAATATGACCATTTTCCGCCGAATGCACATGTTGTCTAGTCAGTTTAGACAACATGGCTGCCTGCGCCGCCAAAATGTGCATGTTGCCGCAGATAAGACGACAATATGCACATAGACACACTCTCACATGGTCATACTGTCTGAGCAAACGCGACAACATGCACACTTACGCTGCCCAAACCGTGCAAGTTGTCTATGTGGCTGAGACAACATGCACATAACCCACCGCCAGATATGCAAAAGCCCCCGCATATGCAGGGGCTTGCTAAAAACTATGCGCTATGAACGCCAGCGTCACTCGGTAACGACGTCGACGACCTTGCGATCGCGGCGGATGCCGTAGCGAACGTTGCCGTCGGCCAGTGCGAACAGCGTGTGATCCTTGCCGAGACCAACGTTGTGGCCTGGGTGGAACTTGGTGCCACGCTGACGAACGAGAATGTTACCAGCGACAACAGCTTCGCCGCCGAACTTCTTCACGCCGAGGTATTGAGGATTTGAATCGCGACCGTTACGCGAGCTGGACGCGCCCTTCTTATGTGCCATTGTTGTTCCTTTCGGTACCTAACTGACTGCTGAACTCGAAATCAGGCGATTGCCGTGATCTTGACCTGAGTCAGCTTCTGGCGATGGCCCTTGCGGCGGGCAACGCCGGTCTTGTTCTTGAACTTCTGGATGCGGATCTTCGGACCCTTGGCATCGTCGTTGACGACCTCGCCCTTGACGGAGATCTTCGCGAGATCAGCGGCCGCGAGCACAACCTTGGAGCCGTCCACAACCAGCGCAACCGGGAACTCCACGGTTTCACCGTTCTTGGCTTCGAGACGGTTGACGAGAATGGTATCGCCGACCTCGACCTTTTCCTGATGGCCACCGGCCTTCACAATCGCGTACATATCTGTTCCTTTATTCACTTGGAAAGCTTACTGCCCAGCACGTTTGAGCCTCACGGCCAGACACCATCAATCAAATATACACAACCCCGCGAACAACAACACATGGACTGCCCGGCGTGTTGCATTGCCGCAGAAAGCAGCGGTGCCGCAGGAGGCAGATACAGACGCTCGGCAATCTGCGCAAAGCGCTAACTCGACGAATATACCAAACTCAGCACGCCTCGGCACATATTTTCGTTGGCTGACACACGCTACTATACTGAAATATTGAGATTTGGTACACTGTTGTACCAAATTCTTAAACAACCATAACACACAACAAGAAATAAGAGAAACAGCAGAGAAATAAATCAAGGAGCAATATGAATCACAGAAGATTCATGCACACCACACTGGCCACTATGGCAACGCTTGCCATGCTGGCAACGGGCGGCGCGGTCTGCGCAGCCACAGCGGTCACCGCGAACGCCGCAGAAGACGCCACCGCAGTGCACGCAGATATCAATGTGAAGAAAATCGAGAACCTGCCCACCGACTTCATCGGCGGCGCGGACATCTCGTCAATGATGTCTCTCGAGGAAAGCGGCGTCAGCTTCAAAGACGCCAACGGCACCACCGAAGATCTCTTCAAACTGCTCAAAGACAACGGCTGGAACTACGTTCGCCTGCGCGTATGGAACGACCCGTTCACCGCAGACGGTCAGGGCTACGGCGGCGGCAACGTGAACGCCGACCGCGCGCTCGCTATGGCAAAACGCGCCACCGCGGCAGGTCTCAAGGTGCTCGTCGACTTCCACTACTCCGATTTCTGGGCCGATCCCGGCAAGCAGCAGGTGCCGAAAGCTTGGAAGAGCTTTAACGGCGACACCGCCAAAACCGCCGACGCCGTGTATAACTACACCAAGCAGACGCTCACTACCTTCAAGAACGCCGGCGTCGACGTTGGCATGGTGCAGGTCGGCAATGAAACGAATTCGAAGATCGCCGGAATCTCGGGCTGGAAGAACATGGCACAGATTTTCAACGCCGGTTCGAAGGCCGTGCGCGAAGTGCTGCCGGGCGCAAAGGTGGCGATTCACTTCACCAACCCCGAGAAGAAGGATTATTTGACGCGCGCGGATTCGCTCAATCAATACAACGTTGACTACGACGTGTTCGCCAGCTCATATTACCCGTTCTGGCATGGCACGACGGAGAATCTGACGCAGCAGCTCAAGGCTGTGGCTCAGAGGTATCACAAAGACGTCATGGTAGCGGAGACTTCGTGGGCATACACGCTCGAAGACGGCGACGGCGACTCGAACACCGTGCCGTCGAAGGTGTCTGCCGACGCGCTCAACACATACGCGATTTCCGCGCAAGGCCAGGCAGACGAGTTCCGCGCTGTTTCCGATGCCGTCAATAACATCGGCGACAACGACGGCGACGGCGAGAACGACGGCCTTGGCGTGTTCTATTGGGAACCCGCTTGGATTCCTGTGGGCACGGGCGGCAAGACCAACGCCGAGCTCGTGAAGAAGTGGAATGAATACGGCGGTGGCTGGGCGACGAAGGCCGCTGGCGAATACGACCCAACCGATGCAGGCAAGAACTGGGGCGGATCCGGCGTTGACAATCAGGCACTGTTCGCGTTTGACGGCACCGCACTGCCGTCGCTTGCCACGCCGAAGTACCTGCGCACCGGCGCAGTCACCGACCACACGTTCACTCAGATCACGCCAGTGACGATTTCCGTTGACGATTCCGGCGACAACGCCGCGGTCATCGCCGCTGTGAAGGCGAAGCTGCCCGCACAGGTGACCGCTGAATATAAGGATGGCGTGAACGAGACTGAAGACGTGACGTGGAACACCGCCGCCGCAGACTGGATCCGCGGCGCTGGCACATACACGATCACCGGCACCACGAAGGCGAACCATTCGGCCACCGCCACGATCACGGTGAACGCCGCGACTCCTGAGAACTATGTGACCGACGGCAGTTTCGAAGATCAGACTCACGACGCCGACTGGGCCCTCTCCGGCACCGGCGTGAAAATCGGCACGGAGAACCCGTCTGACGGCAAACGCGCGCTCGACTTCTGGGCAAGCACTCCGTATGAGTTCACTGTGACCCGCACGATCACCGGCCTCGAACCCGGCGAATACACGCTCACCGCAAAGGGCGAGGGCGCATACGTGGGCGGCAACTCCACAGACAACCCGCTCACGCTGAGTGGCAACGGCAACGGCAAGACGAATTCCGCGAACTTCGAACTCGCCGGCTGGAAACAGTGGAACAGCCCGAAGGTGCAGGTGACCGTTGGTGATGACGGCACTGCCACTATCACCATCAACGGCAAGCTCGCTGCCGGAGATTGGGGCAGCATCGACGAGATTTCGCTCACGAAGACTCAAGCCGAGACCACGAAGCCCGACACCACTGCGCTCACCGACGCGATCGACAAGGCCAAGGCCGTTTCCCGCGACGACTACACGAACGACTCGCTCGCCGCGCTCGACAACGCGGTTGAGTCCGCCAATGTGCTGCTCGCCGGCAGTGACGCCACTGCAGACGATGTGACCGCCGCTACGAAGATGGTGAACGACGCCATCAACGCGTTGGCGAAGAAGCAGATCTTCGCGCTGGGAATCACTCCGGTGAAGACTGACTACACGGTTGGCGACACGATTGCCGACGCCGACCTGAAGGTGGTTGGCAATTACGCAGGCGGCATGGGTTCCGTCGCTCTTATGCCGGATCAGTATTTGCTGGCTTATGATTTCTCGAAGCCGAACGACGCCGCCAAGGTGACGGTGACGCTGAAGTCTGACCCGTCGATCTCCGACTCCTACACCGTGAAGGTCGCCGCGAAGACTCCTGCAGACACTGGCGAGACCGGCTCTGGCGATTCCGGAAATACTGGAAACACTGGTAATACTGGAAATACCGGCAATACCGGAACTGCTGGCAACACCGGCAATAACGCTGCCTCCGGCAAGCATGACACCGCAGCTCAGCAGCCCGCTGCTGGCACAAGCAAGCCTGCCGATACCGCGGCGAAGGAAGCTCAGCAACCATATGTGGGCGCTGCGATTGCCAGCACCGGCGCTTCAACGCAGATTATCGCTGCACTGGCAGCTCTCGCGTTGACGCTGGGCGCGGCTGTGCTGTTGGTTCGCAAGGCTCGTAGCTAATTAGCGAGTATTACTACCGATAGATAGTTCACGCAGCAAAATACGAGGTGGGTGCTGATTTCAGCACCCACCTCTTTATATATGGAGTTCATGAAGAAGATTACTTGTCGCGCGACCTGCGCACTTCACGGATCAGCACGAGCGCGATCATCACGCACGCTACTGCGATGGCCACGATTGAAGCGACCTCAGCGCCGGTGTGCGCGGTGGATGGTCGGTTCGGCGTGGTGGTCGAAACCGGCACAGTCGGCTCGTTCGGCTTGCTCGGCTTCGAATTGGTGATCGTGAAATCAGCGGTTTCCGGGTTGATGATGTCTTCATCGATGAACACCTTGTAGCCTTCCGGCACTTCATCTTCAACCACGAAATAGCGATCGCCAACAGGCAGGTTGTCCCACACGCACTTCCAGTCGTTCTCTTCCGAAAGCGTTTCAGTGCCGATCGGGTCATCTTGACCCTCCAAGTAAAGCGACACGGTGATCGACTTCGGGCGCGTTGCCGGATCGTCGTTCTTCCATACCTTCTCAACGTGAATAGGGTCGACGCCGGTGGCGCAATCAGCTTTTACCGAGATGGTCACGTTCATTGGGTCATCATCGCCAGCGCTTGGCAGTCCAACGAGCGACGAAGAAATAACATATTTGTCATTCTCAATCTTGCCCTGTGCCGTAGTGCCAGTGCCAGCAATCTGGTGAATTGGAGCGTCCACCAAGTAGAGTCCGCGCTCAAGTCCGTCAAACACAGCCTGGCCGAGCACCGTCGTTCCGCCAGAATCCTTGCCTTCTTCAGCCAAGTGAGTGTAGCGAGTCATCACTGGCTCTGCTTTGTTGTCAACACTGTCTTCAGCGTCAGCTTGCTTGATCTTGGCACTCAACGTGTCGCTGAGTCCGCGCAGCTGCTCTGCGCTGGCGCCAATAATATCGACAATACTGATCTCAGTGCCGGTTGTTTCATCGAACATGCCGATCGATGAATAAAACTCATTATCAAACGGTGCGACAGGCACATACTTGCCCTTCGTGCCGTCCCACACGCCGATCTTATATAAATTGAACTCAGCGTTCTGAATCGGCGTATCTTTGCCGTTCTTCGTCACGTTGAAATCCACGGTGATGCTGCCCGTTTCGGCGGCGTGCGCAGAAGGAAGCACCGTGCACCATCCCCCTACGAGCGCGATGACGAGCGCCATGGCGAGCAGTCGCCATTTTGCTGCAAACGATTCCTTGGTCATCGTTTTCTCCTTCTTTGCCGAGCCAGCGTTCGCAGTGCCGGCGCAGCGCATTCTCCTTATACAAATTCGATTATATTGTCGAGTTTTTATCTCGTCCACGTTGCGAGCTCCACCACTCACATCGTGAGCGAACCTGTTCCAACTCTGCTCTTTTGCAACCTTTATATAAGTCACGCAAAGTGAGTGCTCAGCTCAACTCGACAGCTGTGCAAGCGGAACAGTGCGCTAGGTCAGGCACTGTGATCCCTGCTGTAAGGAGCGCGGTGCTTGAACTTGCCGTTCGGCGTGATGTCGTTCAGTTTCCTGCGATTGTGCCGGCGCACGAGCCAGATGGCGAGCAGCAGCACGATCAGCACCAGCAAACCGGCGGCAGCGACCGCAGTCCACAGCATCGACGTCGGGTTGTCGTAGGTAGTCGAGTCCGGCGTCACCGGATTCGCGACGCGATGCCCGCGCACTAGCAGACGGTGCGAGTTGACTCCGTACGGCGTGCAGGTGACGAGCGTGGCGTAGTCCTTGCCGTCTTCGAAATTGAGCTTGTCCATTTCCGCGGGTTTGACAACGCTGATCTGGTCGACTTCGTAGGTCAGCGTCTCGTCGAGCACGTGGAACTGGAAAATATCGCCTTTTTGAGCTGGTCAAGATCGGTGATGAGTTTGGCACTCGGCAAGCCGGTGTGCCCTGAGACAACAGTGTGCGTGCCTTCACCGCCCACGGGAAGCGTCGAGCCGGTCAGGTGGCCGATGGCGATCTGCAGCACGGATTCATCGGTGCCGTGGTAGATCGGGAGTCTCACCTTGATCGCGGGAATGGACACGTAGCCCATGATGCCGGTGCCGGTCACGTCGAGCGTCTTGTTGTAGCGCTCGAGCATGGCCTTGTCGTCTTCCAAATGCCAGCGGTCGGGGTAGGTTTTGAGCTCTTCGTTGTATGCCTTGGCCTCGGCGAGCATCTTCGCGCGCTGTTGCGGCTCCAAGCTTTCGACCTGCTCAACGTAGCCGGCGACTGCACGCGATTGGTGCATGCGATTCCACCAGTTCGCCACGCTCGGGTATGCGAGCACGCCCACACCGACGAGAAGAACCACTGCGAAGAAAGCGATGATGGCGTTGCTCACCGCATTGCTTTTCTTCTTGGTTGTAGCGGCGCTACGCTCTTCTGTGGTGTGTTGTTCCTTGCTCATTGCCTTGCATCTACTAGCTGTGCGTTATTTGCGTAGACTTACACGGATTACCGTGCAGCGCATGCGAATATCGGGAAAGCGGGCACTCCACATTGAAGGTCGTTCAATGGAATGCCCGCTTTTCAAGTCAACCTATTCGGTTGGAGTGTTGGTCGGCTCTCAGGCGTTGCGGCGACGCAGCGCAATGGTCAGGCCAGCAGCCGCGGCGAGCACGATGATCGCGCCAACGGTGTAGAGAATCGTGGTGCCCATGCCACCAGTCGACGGAAGCGAGGACTCAGCACCGTTCTCGACGGTGACCGGAACAGCGCCATCGTTCAGATCAAGTTCATTGGATCCCTTGCCAGCCACGACCACGGTCAACTTGGTCAGGGCATTAGAAGCAGTTCCATCGAACTCCTGGTTATTGACAGTGACCGCCTTGATTTCAATGGCGATTGGAGCACTGAGCAGGGTATAGCCGTCAGGAGCAACAGTTTCCTTCAGGTTGTATTGGCCAGCATCAAGACCGGAGATGGAGAACGCACCCTTTGCGTCACTTTCAAGTTCTGTAGCATCAGCTTCTGCATCGACCCATTCCACAGTGGTCTTATCATCAGCAGTGGTGGCCTTGTACCACTTGTTGGCATGGGTGCCGTCGGTGGCCTGCAGCTTGAACTTAGCGCCTTTCAGCTTCTTTTTGTTGTCGCCCTTATCGACCTTGGTCACATCAAGATTGTAGGTGAATACCACAACTTTATCGACCGGGGTCGTGTCAGTGCCAGTGGTGTCATTCGGGTTGTTCGAGAACTCAAGATACATTTCGTTCGGGTTACCCGGCAGACCGATCTCCGCATCAGAGTTCAGAGTTGCGTTGTAGCGAATGATGATCTTGTCGCCCGTTGCGAACTTAGTCGAAATCTTCTTCAGATCCTGATCCGTGTTATTCGGAGCAACAGTGAAGGTCTCACCGTTTGCGCCATCAGCCACGGTGAAATCAGAAGTGATATCTGTGTTGGTGTTGTTCTTGTAGACCTTAACGGAGCCCTTATTGAACGTCAGGCCATCGGACATCGTATCGTGGAAGATGTACTTGAACGTATCGAACTTGTCGTAGTTCGCAGGAATCGTACCGACGAACTCGAACGGAACGGTATCGCCAATGTTGTAATCAGCGACGTCATTGTACTTTTCTTCCAGAGTATAGTCGGTAACTCGGTTAGGATCTGTGTTACCCGTGACGGTCTTATTGTTTTCCTGCACCTTCTTCTGCGAGGTAACAGTGCCGTCCTTTGGATCAAGGGTCAGGCCATTCGTGCCAACGATCTTAGCCATATCAAGGCTCTTGATGCTCTCCTTGTCGCTATCGAAAGTGGTCTGCTTGATCAGGTAGTAGCCGGAATCTACAGTGTTAGCGTCTGCTTTCAGCACAGTGCCGGTAGCACCGGCCTTCAGATAACCGTTGAGAGCAGCTGCGATCTGAGCCTCTGTCTTCTTGGCATCTCCATCCTTCTCCCACGAAGCGATGGTATCCAGAGTAGCTTTGTCAACCGGATCGCCAACCTTGCCGGTGGAATCCGCACCCCACTTGACGTTGGTGAGCTTGCCCTCAGCGTTCACATCACCAGTGAAAATCTGGTATGCCGTGAACTTGCTGGCATCATCTTGTTTGACCGTGATTGTCGAATCATTAGGTGCTGCGTAAGCAGAGGTGGCGCCGACGAAGCCGGTAACACCGAGGGAGAGAGCCGCAACAACGGCAGCCGCACCCTTCCAAACCTTCTTCATGTTGTTCTCCTTATATTTGTGTGCACTTCGGGAACGGAAGCAAACCGCTCTCCTTTTGAACTTCTGGCAGAGATCTCGCAAAAGAGCCCTGCCAAGGTCTGCCACGTTTCCCTTGTGTTTGCTGTTGGAACGGGTCGCGTCAAGGTCGATGCGTGCGCTCGTGACCGCGCCAGTGTGGCCCGGGCAGCTGCGCGCCCCAATCCCAATAACCTGACAGATCTGATGCTGTAGATGACTCTACGATCATCAGACGGGTAGCAAAAGAAAGAAATGGATTTCTTTTCCATTTCTTCGCAATTACTTTGTCAAATCATTCAGTTATCAAGCCGTGCGCTAAAACGCTATGCTTACAGCGTTTAGAACAAGCTTCGAAACAAACTATATGCCAAATGTTCGCTGTTCGCAAATTCGACATTCAGACTCGATAATCACAGTTGCTCAATTTTCCGATGTTTTCGCCACTTTTGAACACTACAAATCTTACGAGCAGTTCGCAATATGAACACAAATTACTGTATGTCTGTCTAGTTATCACTACCATATAGTCCTATAAAACTAGGCAAACACTAGTCAAATATTCAATCAAATGGCAGTTTGGCGCACATATTTGTCAGCAATTCGCGCTCTTTGCAAACTTTTGGCTATTTTCCGCCATTCTCTCAGAAACTAGCAGTATTCACAAAACCAGCACATTCTTCACAATTTCCCCATATTTCTCAAAAAGAACATGCCATATCAGTTTTATTCATCTTTTTTGAACTGCCAGCACCATTACAAGCAACCACTTGTGTTCCGCCAACAGATCGAACCTGCTACTTGCAGGTGAAAGGAATTACTGGCGTGCACGTAGCAGAACAATGCTACTGGAAGCACGTGTAAGCAACCGCACACGCGCACTTAGCAGATAGATCCTGCTGACAGTGCAAGAGGAAGCCCCCTCGCGCACACTCAACAGAACAGTTCCGCTCACCGTGCATGTGGAATATCGTTGGCGTGCACTCAACAGAATGGTTCTGCTCACTGCACGCGAGAGATGCTGCTAGCGCACACTCAACAGATAGATCCTGCTGACAGTGCAAGAGGAAACCTCCTCACGCACACCCAGCAGATGCAACATGCTCACTGTGCGTGAAGCAATCTCTTCACGCACACCCAACAGAACCGTTCTGTCCGCGGTGCGAGGAGAGGCCCTTTTACGCACACTCAACAGATAGATCCTGCTCGACGTGCGCGAAGAATCCGCTTTACGCACACCCAGCAGAACGGTTCTGCTCGCCGCACGCGAAGAAGCCTCCTCGCGCAACATTCAACAGATACAAACTGCTCAGAGTGCGCGAGGATTGCCACTAGCGCGCACTGAACAGATCAATTCTGCAGAAATACAAAAAGTTAGATTATTCATAAGAATGCTACAAAGTGGTACGTTGAGGCGAAACAAACGGCAGCTCTTAACAATGCAGATACTCGCGAATCGCAAGAAATCCCACGAAGGCATCGCCATAAAGCTTTCGGCACTAAAAACTGACGACGACAAGCACATACGCTGAAATGCTCTCAAAAGAAACCTCGTCAATGCCTTCCTTAGTAGAGTATCTGTGCTCGCTGGCGCAGGAAAGCAGCCAGTTCGTTCACCGTGTGCTTTCTTTGAACCACATCTTGAATCCACTGATACATTTCATTTTGTGACGGATCCGGCGAATCACTGAACGTCAGCGATATGTTATTGTCCTCCAAAAAGCCACAGATGCACGAAGCGCCGTTCGTTTATTACCGTCTGCGAAAATATGGTCTTGGGCAAGGTGCTCAGCAAATATGCTCACCTGCTCAAAAATATCGGCATATCTATCTGCCGGCGGTTGCCCAAACACACTGCCAAAAACTGCAGCGACAACACTACCGAGCCTACCAAGAGTTCTTTCTTCATATTCCGCAGACGTGTTCGCAGATATATTGAAAGCAACTGAACTTTGCACTAATAGTTTGTGCAAAGAATTGATATTCTCAACAAAAGCTTGCTGATATGCGTCATTAAGAGTGATGGGCGGGAGTACTAGCTCTCGCCCATCACTTGCGTAGATGCTCATGAGTTCTCCAGCATTCGCAGCGCATTAGGCCAACGCCGATCGACCTCTTGCACACCCCAAGTAAACGTGTGTTTCCACGGAACTTCAGCAGTGAAATCCACGGAGTCACGAATCATCTGAGGCGTAATAACGTTGTTCTTACCTTCCTCATACGTCTTTTCCCAAGCGCCGCCCTCGCGGTGAGACAGCCGCACAAGGTCGAAAGTCATCAACTTGCCGTAGGTCTGGCGAAGTTCATCAGCAACGGCACTGAGACGAGCATCTTCAATCACCTTGCCGTGGGGTGCCGGAACAGATCTGCTCCCATACTGCTTGAATTCGCGGTACACTGCAGGTTCAACAGGACCATATTCCCAAGCTTGAATGGGATCCTCGAATAGCGGCTCACCGTATTTCCTGAGAGCAATGACCTGCGCGTAGTAAACCAATTTGTTCAGTTTGAGATTGGTCAGATCGAGTTGATCACTCCAATTTGCAATCAAATAATTCGCGACATCTAACGACCGCATGTGCCCTCCCTTCCGGTCTTACGCTGAATATAAGCAATTATTTCAGTGTACTAGCATCTCGCTTCGCGAACAATATCGAGATTGCGAAGCTGCGGGAATGCATTCAACAGATACAAGCTGCTCGGCGTGCGTGAAAGATGTTGTTGGCGTGTACCCAGCAGATAGATCCTGCTCGCCGTGCGCGCAGGAGCTCCTTCTCGCACACTTAACAGAAATACTCTGCTCACAGTGCATGAAGAAGACTCTTTGCGCACACCCAACAGGACGGTTCCGTTCAACGTGCATATGGGTTATCGCTGGTGTGCATCCAACAGATAGCTCCTGCCCACAGTGCAAGAGGAGGGATCCTCACGCACGCCCAGCAGAGCTGTTCTGCGCACAGTGCGCGGAGAGACCCATTTACGCACACTCAACAGGTAGATTCTGCTCGACGTGCGCGAAGAATCCGCTTCCCGCACATACGACAGAACAGTTCTGCTTAACGTGCATGAAGAAGCTCCTTTACGCACATTCGGCAGAATGGTTCTGCTCAACGTGCACGAAGGAACCCCTTCTCGTACACTCAACAGAAATGTTCTGCTCACAGTGCGTAAAGGATCCCCTTAACGTGCACTCAGCAGAACGGTTTTGCTCAGTGCATGCGAGGAAGCAGCATAACATGCATTCAGCAGATGCAAGCTGCTCACCGTGCACGAAAGGTTGCTGAGTGACTTATATATATTGCTCGGGAATCAGGCGAGCTCGCGGCGAAGCAAGAGCGCACCGGCAAGTAGAGAGAGAAGCGCCAGGGCGCAGCCGAGCAGTGTCAGCGGAAGCGGTGTCTCACCACCGGCGGCAGGCAGAACCACGCCAGGAGTATTCTCGATGAGGTTGCCCGCCACAGCTTGGTTGTTGAGCTTGAGCTGGATCGTCTCGGTGACGTTGCTCGCGTTGATCTCAAACGTATACACCGCGCCCTCTTCTGGGAGATCGTAGCCAGCTGGAGCTTTCGTTTCTTCAAGCGTGTACGTGCCCCACGCGAGTTCCGTCAACTGGAATTGACCGCGAGCGCTGTTCTGATCGAGCCACTCGCCCACTTCGCAAGCGCCGCTCCCCTGTTCGCAATCGGTTATCAGGTCAACGGTGATCGTCTCGGCTGAACCCGTTGCAGAGTATGGCGTGAACGTGAGCTTCCATTCGGAGCCGGAGAGGTAGGGTTTCGAACCATCGGCATCTTCCTCCGAGCTCACCTTGCTCCATGCCACGCTTCCGGTTGCGCGAGTATTGCCAATCGCGTTGCCCGCAACAACTTCGCCATCAATGGGCGCACCCGTTTGCGAGTCGAACGCACCGGCATCTGCCATCTCGAGTGCAACGAAAGAAGTGCCTGCTGTGATCTCGAAATAATAGGCTTTCTCGCTCGCAATGTAGCCAGCTGGAGCGGTTTGCTCAGTAAGGCGATATCTGCCAATTGGCAATTCCTGCAGTGTGAACTTACCGGCAGCTGAGTCAATATCGCGAAAAAGACGTCATCCAGCACGGCTTACGCACACCGAACATGCGCACAAGCTGACAACCCCGGTGCTTTCAGCACATTCGCCGGAAAAGAAAAAGACCGGGGCCTAGAAGGTGGAGAGACGGCCCCGATCAATATAAGGAGAAGAGTTGGGATCTCAATAAGATTGAGAAAGCAACTACTTTGCTCATAATACGCGCGTTATTGTTAATATTGCAAACACAAATCTCATTATCACAATCTTTTCAAATATCGTCACAAAATTTTGCACGCATGCTCTAGACACGATTTTCCGCAGTATTATGCCGATTTGCGAGGATTTTCAACAAGAAAATGTCAACATCTCCGTTGATGAAGACATTTTCTATGAGGCTATTCACTTCTGCGCATAATAATATCTTCAGATTGACGCTCTGCATAGAAAAATATTCGACTCTTTACATTTTCTCCAAAATTAGAGTGATAGCAGTTCAAGCAATGGCAATAAATCTTGCAAGAAGAGGTCAGCTGATATGAACGGACGAGCACAGTACGCGAGAAACTGGGAGAACTCGCGGGAGACGTAGACCTCGAAACGCACATTAGAAACGGAGAAGGCGGCCGTTAGAAAACGGCGCCTAGAGAGAGAAGGAGATATCATAACAGTCGGTTTGCGAATCGGCTATCACGAACAAATTGACGATTCAAAAATCAGGGGAAAGAAATCGTCAAGAACTATTATGCGCTGTTTGCACACTACGCGCCAGCGTATACCGTGAAACTTCACGTCTCATTCACACAATTGCACATTCGCAATAAAAACGGCACGTTCAAATGTGTGCTGAATGTTGGTGTACGGGAGTATTTCGCTTACGAAGCGACATTATTGAGCATATCCACGTGTATCGGTGACGGTATTCCAACGATTTCTGACGATCGTACTTGACGAATCGGCTATTAATGTCGCCTCGTAAGTGAAATACCTTACACCAACACTAAAACGCAATCATTAATCGCTGTGCGCTATCACGTAACCGACTATTCCAAAAGCGAGGGGCGCCAGAACCATTCAAAGTTCTGGCGCCCCTCGCAATGCCAAGTTTGAGAAAACTCAGTTCTCTTCCTCCACGGTCACAGAAACGTCGTCTGTGGTGGAATCTGTGGAATCATCTACGATCTGGCTTTCCACATGTTCCTCGACCACGCTGTTCTGCGCAGCGGTATCAGCGGAATCGTCGGCGTTGGCAGCGTTCTCCTCAGCTTCTTCAGCGACGTTTGCGGCGACGGCGGCGGCAGCGATCTGCGCCAGCTTCGCCTTCACAGCAGCTGAAGAACCCTTTGGAGCGTGCACGTCTGGCGTGCCATGCCCGTGCTTGTTCGTGCGAACGAACGGGTCGCCGCCCTTCAGCGCGTACGGATCGTCGAAATCAGCGGAAATCGTGGGCTCGTCGTGCACGATGAAGCCGCGGCCATGGCACTCCGGGCACTCTTCGGAGAATGCCTCGACCAAACCCTGACCGATGCGCTTGCGGGTCATCTGCACGAGTCCGAGCGACGTGACCTCGGCCACCTGATGCTTGGTGCGGTCGCGCGCCAGGCATTCGACCAGGCGGCGCAGCACCAGGTCGCGGTTGGCGGGCATCACCATGTCGACGTAATCGATCATCACCATGCCGCCGATGTCGCGCAGTCGCAGCTGGCGGGCGATCTCTTCGGAAGCCTCCAAGTTGCAGCGAGTCACCGTCTCTTCCAGCGACTTGCCTTTGCCGATGAAGCGGCCGGTGTTCACGTCGATCGTGGTCATGGCCTCAGTGCGGTCGATCACGATGGAACCGCCGGACGGCAGGTACACCTGGCGTTCCATGCCCTTGCGCAGCTGCGAGTCGATCTGCCACTTGTCGAACACGTCTTTGCCGCCGTGCTCCTCCGGATCCCAGCGCTCAAGCTTGTTGCGCAGATCGGGAGCCATGCGCTCGAGGTAGTCTTCGATGCGCTGATACACGCCGTCGCCTTCGACGATCATCTTGTTGAAGTCGTCGTTGAAGATGTCGCGAACCACGCGAATCGCCACATCCGGCTCGCCCTGCAGCAACTTCGGGCGTTTGCCGTGCAGGAACTCCTCGCGCTTCTTCTGAATCTCTTCCCACTGGTGGGTCAAGCCCTCAAGATCTTTGACGATCGCCTCTTCGGAAGCGCCTTCAGCCGCCGTGCGAATGATCACGCCCATGTCTTTCGGCGCGATCTTCGAGACGATCGACTTCAGGCGATTGCGTTCGCGGTCGCTGAGCTTGCGGCTCACGCCGGTCATACCGCCGGACGGCACGAGCACGAGGAAGCGGCCGGCGAGCGTCACCTGCGAAGTCAGGCGCGCGCCCTTGTGACCGATCGGATCTTTCGTCACCTGCACGAGCACCGGATCGCCGGACTTGAACGCGAGCTCGATGCGGCGCGGCTGCCCTTCCAAACGCGTGGTGTCCCAGTTCACTTCGCCGGCGTAGAGCACGCCGTTGCGAGCCTGACCGATGTCGACGAACGCGGCCTCCATGCTCGGCAGCACGTTCTGCACGCGACCGAGATAGATATTGCCGACAGTCGCGACTTCCTGAATATCGGAGACGTAGTGCTCCACGAGCACGTTGTCTTCGATCACGGAGATCTGCGTGTGGCGTCCGCGTTCGCGCACCACCATCAGGCGGTCCACGTTCTCGCGGCGTGCGAGGAAGTCCTGTTCGAGCAACTGGTTCTGGCGGCTGCGCTCACGACGATTGTCGCGCCTACGCTGCTTCTTCGCCTCGAGTCGAGTCGATCCCTCCACATCGGTGATCTCGTCGATGTATTGCTGCTTGCGCGAGCGACGCGGCTGCTCGTCATCATCCGAATTCTTCGAGTGGCGGCGACGACGGCGACGCGTGACCGTGGTCTCCTCGTTCTCCGCCTCGTCTTCCGCACGCTCGGCGCGCGAACGGCGGCGTCGACGCACGGTGACGTTCTCTTCTTCGGAGTCGTCGTCGGAATTCGAGGAAGTGTTCTCGTCTTCCTTCGCATTGTTCGCGTTGTCGGACGAGTGACGGCGGCGACGGCGACGCGTGCGCGTGGAGGTCTCCTCGTCGTTGGACTGCTCGGATTCCCCGCTCTCATCGTCGATCGGCGCATACACGATGTCGTCGAGCACCAAGTCTTCCTCGATTTGCTCGACTTCGGCTGCCGCGCGACGTTCCTGCGCGTTCAGTCGGCGATTGCGCGCGCGCTTACGCGTGCGAGTCTGCGGCTCTTCGCTCGACTCCGTTTTCTCGGAATCATCCTCACGCGAGTCCTCGTCTTCGTGTGCGCGAGCGGGCAGAACCGGCTCCTGGAACAGCAGCGAGGTCATCGGGCGCGCTCGGCGAGACGCGCGCTTGTGCGGCTGCGCGTTCTCGTCATCGGAGAACGTCGCGTCGAGCGAGTCGAGCGCGCTCTTGGCACGTTCTTCAGTGGCGCCGTCTTCCGCTGGCTGTGCTGAATTATTATTCGAATTATTCGAATTGTCAGCAGCCGCATTATCTGTTTCGGTAGTGCGACGCGTGCGACGAGTCGTACGCGTGGTCTTCGCGCGGCGCGTGCGGCGACGCGGTTCAGATTCTTCGTCGGAGGATTCCTCGTGATCCGCCGCGGTCAGCTCCTTGACCGGCTCGCGCGCTTCGATGGCGACGGCCGGCTCTTGGAACAGCGGCGCGCGATCATGCACTTCGAGTTCCATGGCTGCGCCGGCGGCACCTGCTCCGCGCACTACGCGGCGGCCGCGGCGACGGCGAACCGGGGTGGAATCCGTGGTGTGTGCAGTATTATTTTCCGTATTATTCTGCGACTCAGACGAGCCGCTCTCAGTTACTTCGGGCACAATGCTCCCTACGCAATGCGCTGCAATCGCATCGCAAACGCTCTGGCTCCGCACAGTGTCACACTGCCCTCTCACGGCAGTCGCGCACAAAGCGCCTGTGGAAGCAATCCAAAAGTCAAATGCATCGCTGGCGGACACCTGCGTTGCGGGGAACCTCATTGCCTCATAGCCATTGCAGTACGGTTCAACCGCGACGGGATCGACGCCATCGGATGTTGGAACGGTTTGCAGCACCGTTCATGCTCAGTATGCCACAAGGTGTGCGCAAACCCAAGCTCTGACTATATTGAGATAAATAATATGAGACACTAATTATTTATTATTTATTTAATATTATTGAGTATCTCTCATATTTCTTTTATTAATTGAGCCAGTCGCGCAGAATTTCAGCCATCGTCAACAGCTCGCTTTCGGCGACCTGCTCGTCGTGCTTGTGTGCGAGCAGCGGAGAACCGGCGCCGAAGTTCACGGCGGGAATGCCGAGCTGCGAGAAGCGCGCGACGTCGGTCCAGCCGAGTTTCGCCTCCGGTTTCTTACCGGTGCGCTCCTCGACGAGGGCGGCCAGCGAGCGCGTCAGCTCGGAGTCCATGCCAGGGCGGGCGGACGGCGATTCGTCTTTCATCTCGATGCCAAAACCCTCGAACACGCCACCAGTGGCAGTGTGCTCGCCGTTGCCGAGTTCGGCACCGCAATCATCGCCGATCATCAGCGCCTTGGCCTGAGCGATCGTTTTGTCGGGCGCAAAACGGTAGTTGACGTGAACGCGGCATTCGCCGGGGATCACGTTGGTGCCGTTACCGCCGTTGATGAGCGTGGCGTTGAGTCCTTCACGGTACACGAGCCCGTCCACTTCAATGCTGGCGTCTTCGTGCGCGTTGAGTCGGTTGAGAATTTCGGCGGCGGCGTGAATGGCGTTCTTGCCCATCCACGCGCGGGCGGAGTGTGCGGCGACGCCGTGCGTGATCACGTCGAAGCGCATTGTGCCGTTGCATCCGCCTTCGATGCCGCAGCTGGTCGGTTCGCCGATGATCGCGAAGTCGCCGGTGATCCAGTCGGGGTGCGCTTCGACCACCTTGCGCAGGCCGTTCTTTTCGGCGGCCACTTCCTCGTGGTCGTAGAACACGTAGGTCAGATCGTATTTCGGTTCGGTGAGCGCGGCGGCGAGGTAGAGCAGCACGGCGTCGGACGCCTTCATATCGGTGGCACCGCGCCCCCAGATCACCTGCTCTTCGGGGTGCGCCTGGGCGATCTCCTCGCGGATGAGCGGGTCGCCGGGTGCGAGCAGTCGTGGCGGGAAGTTGTCGATAACCGGCACCGTGTCGAGGTGGCCAGCGAGAATCACGCGTTTGCTGCGGCCAAGATTCGTGGATGCGACCAATGTGTCACCGTGGCGGCGCACGGTCAGGTGCGGCTGCTGATTCAGGAATCGTTCGACCATATCGGTGAGCGGGCCTTCGTCGTCGCTCACCGAGTAGACGGCCATGATCTGCGCCATCAGCGAGTTGAGCGTGGCCTGTGCGTCCGCTGTGCCGTCAACGGCATACATGCCAGTGCCTTCGAGCGTGATTTCAGTGGGCGCGGGTTCGAGAACGATCGAATCAGTCATACATCGGCTCCTTGGTGAGCGTGCGACGGCAGGCAGTCAGCGACCGTGCCAACCGGTGCACGTAAATACGTAGTAAGTATTCGCTGCCCAACATCGTAACAGGCTATGCACCAGCAACCCTCGCGGCGTCCAAAGCATATACACGTTTGACGCAGGATATTACCGTGGTAATATTTGGGTATTACTTGATTCTTGGAGGTGTGGAGTGAAGATCTACGTGTTGCCGCGCGTACACGAAAGGCACCCCGAACTGTCTGAGGAAGATGTGCTGACCGCATTTCGCAGCGTCATGGTGGAAGCCCGCAGGGACAATGGCACTTGGGTCTGCATAGGACTTGACGGACGCGGCCGAGACGTGGAGATGGTCTACGCGCAACAGGAAGACAGCGTGCTTATATACCACGTCATGACTCCACCTACAAAGAAAACCATGAACGAAATAAGCCACCTGCACGGAGATGGGAGGAAGCTATGAGTGACTTCAACGAACAGGATAAAAAACTGTTGGCTATGTTCGGAATGAGCGAGGATCAAGTCAGAGATGACGTGACACGCATGGAATCTGAAGAGGCCGACCACGGCATCACAGGACCTGTTCACTATGGGTTGCACATGTTGCCGGAAAACAGCGAAGAGATGGTCAGCATGACCATCAAACTGCCTAAAAGCCAACTCGAAGCGGTCACAGCCGCCGCAAAGCGTTACCACATCAGCCGCAGCGAATACGTACGCCGCCAACTAGCGGGAGCAATCTAAAAAATATACAAGCGAAGGCCTATGAGCATCTGAATGCTCATAGGCCTTCGCTTATTTTCTGCACTTCCCACTCCCAGCAGATGGACGTTCACGGGCACGTGTGCACTCCCAGTGCAACACTGTTAGAAGTTCGCGTCATGCGGGGCGCACGAGAACGAAGAGGAGATGCAAGGAGCGTTATGGCGGGCTTAATCAGCGCAATGGAGGGATTCTGCGTCATCGGCATCGTGATCGCGGCCGGCTACATTGCAGCTCGCATGCGCATCGGCGGACCGCAGGCGCAGTATGTGCTCAACCGTCTGAGCTTCTTCGTGGCAAGCCCCTGCCTGATGTTCGACATTCTGGCAGACGAGAAGATCACCGAGATCTTCCACCCATCCATTCTGGTGGCATTCTTCTCCGCTATGGCGGTGGGTGTGATCTTCCTGATCCTCAACCGCATCTTCTTCCATTTGAAAGCACCGGATGCAACGATCGGTGCGCTCAACTCGCTGTATTTGAACTCGAACAACATCGGCTTGCCTATCGCCACCTACATTCTCGGCAACCCCGCGCTCGTCGCGCCGATTCTGGTGATGCAGCAGGCGCTGTTCACGCCGATCGGTCTGACGGTGCTCGACGTGACTACCAAAGGCAAGGTGTCTGCGAAGGAGATCGCCAAGCAGCCGTTGCACCAGCCGCTGCTGATCGGTTCCTTGCTCGGCATTCTCGTGTCGCTGCTCAACGCACGCTTCGGCTTCAGCATCGTGCCGAACTTCATCCGCGACCCGATAAGCATGATCGGCGACGCCGCAGTGCCTATGATCCTGATGGCATTCGGCATGTCGCTGCACGGCACGAAGCCACTGCAGAACAAGGGCAACATTCCAGCGATCTTCACGGTGGCTGCATTGAAGAACATCGTGATGCCGATCATCGCGTTCTTGCTCGCCTACTTCGTGATGGGTTTCCGTGGCACGGTGCTCTATGGTTGCGTGGTGCTCGCAGCACTGCCGACCGGCCAGAACGTCTACAATTACGCGGCCCGCTACAACGTCGGCATGACCTTCGCGCGCGACGGCATTCTGATCTCCACAATGACGAGCCCAATCTTCATTGCGATCATCGCCGCATTGCTCTCTTGATTTTTCTAATATCAATCGTCACGACGGCGACTGATCGTGTCGAGATGAGCGGCAGTGCGGTTGGCGCTGATTGCGCCGATCGACACCAGCGCATAGCAGAGCGCGATGCCGAGCACAAAGCGAATCAGCATGGCTGGCTCTGAGATCGCAGAACCGATCAGCGGCAGCATCAGGAACATCGAGCAGCCAGCGGAGATGATGATCACCGTGTTGAGCGGCGTGAGCACTTCGCTGAACCGTGCGCGGCGCAATGTACGCGCATCGGTGCCCTCAAGAATGAGCATGTGGTATTCGTCTGCCTGGTCGAACACGCTTGCGGACTGCATGATGCCGGAGCTGACTGCCGCCAGCACAGCAGCAAACAGCAGAGTGAGCATGCCGCCGAGAGCGATGTCGTGCATCATCATCGCGCTCTCCGGGTCGCCGCCGTCGACTGTGGCGAAGATGCCGCACACCGACGTGATGCCGGCGATGAACACAGCGAGCGCAATGCCGGAAACGTTGCGCCATGCACGCTTCGGGTTGTCGAGAATGCGACGCATCGCGATCATCGTCGCCGCATTCTTCGGTCTGCGGGAACGTGCTCGTGCGACCGCCGTGATCACCCACGAGCCGATCAGGTTGAGCAGCAGGAAGCAACCGCCGATAATCGCAAAGATCATTCCATACACCACCACAGTGCCCGCGCCGGCGAACATGTTGAGGTTGTTGAGCAGCATGAAGCCGATCACGATTGCGGCGACGAAGATCACGGCACGCCAACCGCTCGGCAGCGCAGAACCTTGGCGGGCGCTCACGCCCAGTGGAGTGATGGCCACGCGACGCAGTGTGAGCAGCGCGGAAACAAGTGCAAGCACTGCAACACCAGCCACTGTGCCAAGCAGAGCCCAAGGCCCTACCCATAGTTGTTCGAAGGTGAACCGTTGGTTTTCGAAGTTGAGCAGCATGATCAGCGGCATGATGGCGAAGTAGCCGGCAATGCCGATGATCGCGCCGATCACCGCCTGACCGACCGCTTCGAATGCCGTCAGTCGTGTGACCTGCGAGGTGGTTGCGCCAGCCAAGCGCAGTGCGGCGAGGCGTTCATCGCGGCGTGTGGCCGCGAGGCGCGCGGCTGAGCCGGCGAGCGCGGTGAACGGCACGATCAGCAGCACGCATGCGAAGATGGCGAGCGTCACATAGAAATCGCCGTTTTCACTCACTGGCAGGTGTGCGGTGCAGTGTGATGCGTTGAAGAAGCAGGCTGCTGTGCGGTCTGGCGACGCGCGCCAGATGAACCCGTGCAAACCGCCGAGCACGGTCAGGAAGATTGCGGTGGCGGAGGCGAAGGCGATGATCGCGAGCAAGCCGGTGTGGTCACGCACACCGTCGTTTTGCGATTGGCGCGCGCCGACGAAGCTCGTGCGGTGGAACAGTCTCCACAAGGCGAACGTGCTCATCGTGCGGCTCCTTGCTGGGTTGGATATTGAGAGTATTGCTGGGTTTGCGGGTATTGAGGCTGCTGCATCACTGGCTGTGGCTGCATTGGCGGTTGCTGCACTGCTTGCGGGTAGTTCGCCGGACGGTTGGCTGCATCGAGGATCATACCGTCGCGCATGTTGACCACGCGATCGCAGTATTGGGTGATGTTCGGATCGTGCGTGACGAGCACGACGGCGGAATGGTTCGCGTTCGCCGCCTGCATCAAGAGGTTCATTACCTCATGGCCGGTGTTCTGGTCGAGCGCGCCCGTTGGTTCGTCTGCGAAGATGATCGCCGGGTTCACGCATAATGCTCGCGCGATGGCGACGCGCTGCATCTGGCCGCCACTCATCTGGCCGGGACGATTGCGCAGCAGATTACGCAATCCCATGCGCTCAAGCCACACGGCGGCTTGGTCGGTGGCCTGCGCATACGGCATTCCGCCGAGCATAAGCGGTAGCGCTACGTTTTCAATGGCTGGCAGTTCCGGCAGCAGCTGACCGGACTGGAACACGAATCCGAAGGCTTGACGGCGTAGTTTCGTGCGTTCGGCGTCGCTGATGTGATCAACGTCGGTGCCACGGAACAGCACCTGCCCCGCCGTCGGCTTGGTGATGCCGGCGAGCACGTGCAGCAATGTGGATTTGCCGGAGCCCGAAGGCCCCATGATCGCTACTCGTTCGCCTTCACCTATCTGGAAGTTCACGTGATTCAGTGCCAGAGGCTGCATCATGGGCATCGGAGGCATTGGCGAGTTTGCACTTGTATTGCGCGAAGTCTGCTGTGAAGCGCTGGTCGCGTTGTAGTCCATGACGAGGTTGATACCCTGAAGCACCGCTTGCACGCGCGGCTGTGCGCTGCTATTCACTGGTGCGTATGTTTGTGTTGCGTTCATGCTCCCCAAGATATGCGGGAGCTGACGCATGCTCCATCATGCAGCAGGATGAATTCGCGAGCCGTAGCTGCTCAACCTCATCCCTAAGGCTGAGTCGTGCGCTGCTTTTGCAACCAATATATATTGGTCGCAAAAGATGGAGAGCGCACGAAAGCGTAGAGTTGCTCGGAACTTATGTGAGATGCCAGGTCAGGCGGTGCAGATCGCTGGGACCATACTCGGCGATGGCGGCACGATGCGCTTTCGAACCATACCCCTTGTTGTGCGCCCACTCATAGCGAGCGTATTCCGGCGATGATTCAGCCAACTTAACCATCAGGCGGTCTCGCGTCACTTTGGCGAGCACGGCGGCGGCGGCGATGCTTGCGCAATGCTGGTCGCCCTTCACCTGCGTGATCACATGCGCTGGAACCGGCACTGCCGGAGCTTCAAACGTGCCCAAAGCCTTGGTGATGTAGTCGTTCGGGCCGTCGAGAATCGCGCCAACGCGCACGACGCCAGTCGCTTCGATCCCCAACGCCTGCTCCACGCCGTCTAGTGCGCGCAAAGCCGCTATGCCGAGCGCGTGTGAAATCCCCCAGTCATCGATCTCGGTATTGCTCGCCGAGCCGATCGAATATGCGTCAACCCATGTTTGCAGTGGTTCGAACAATGCGTCGCGGCGGTGTTCGGTGAGCATCTTCGAATCCGCCAAATAGTGCGGCATCGTAGCTTCAGCAGAGTCGAGATGCTGCGCGAAGAACGCGGCGGCACCCACCATAACAGGCCCTGCGAGCGAGCCACGCCCCACCTCGTCGAAGCCGACGATAAGCGAATAACCGTCTTCAGCCAGCCCACGTTCCAGCGCGAACGTGGGCGTTGCGGTAATACTCATATGCACTCAGTCCGAACTGGAGCTTGAACTCGGGTCGGGCACATTCGCGAACACGTCGCTGTGATTGCTCAGCGTGCCCAGTCTGTTCAGCGGCCAGTAGCGGGCGAATGCCACGCCGGAAATGTCGGAAATCGGCACCTGACCATGCTCGGAATCGTTGAGATGATAGCGGGAATCAGCCGAATTGCTGCGGTTGTCACCCATCACGAACACGTGATCCGCCGATACCGTCACTTTGAACGCGAACGAGCTGGGCTGGTCGCCGGGCTTGATGTAGCTGGTCTCATCGATCGCCACGCCATTGATCTTGATCGGCTGCCCAGCGCCGTCGCACTCCACGGTGTCACCAGGCAAGCCGATAAGCCGCTTGATCAAAAAGTCACTTTTGTAGGTGTTCCCCTCGTTGGCGAGCCAGTTCGACGGATCCTTGAACACCACCACGTCGCCGCGTTTCAGCGACACCATGCGCGGAGACAGTTTGGTGGTGATCACGCGGTCGCCCGGCATAATCGTGTTCTCCATCGACTTCGACGGGATCACATACATACCGAACACAAAAATACGCAGCAGCACAATAATCGCAACGGGAATCGCGCACCATACGAAAAAGTCGCGCACAGACGACGCAGTGGAAGACTTCTTGCTTGCCTTGTTATCCGACTGCATCGGCGACGGTGTTGAACTGTCGGCAACGTCAGCTGTCATAGATGCGTTTGCTGCCGAGTCATCGAACTTCTGCGGTTCCACGGCCCCTCCTCTAGTTGTATTCGCACACCACTGTAACAGTTCCGCGCGCATCGTACGCGCGGGCGTGACACATGTAGCAACGATGAACTATATGCGAAAGCCGAGTCTGCGAACCACAGACTCGGCTTCTCACGTAAAAACTGAACTCACTTAGCGGAGTTGTCGCGGCGCTCGACGATGCGAGCAGCCTTACCGCGCAGGTTGCGCAGGTAGTAGAGCTTCGCGCGGCGCACGCGGCCACGGCGAACGACCTTGATCGAGTCGATCGATGGGGAGTGCAGCGGGAAGCGACGCTCAACGCCGGTGCCGAAGCTGATCTTGCGCACGATGAAGGTCTCGCGAACGCCAGCGCCCTGACGGCCGATCACCACGCCGGTGAAGGTCTGAATACGGGAGTTGTTGCCTTCCTTGATCTTCACGTTGACGTCAACGGTGTCGCCTGGACGGAAATCCGGGATCTCCTCGGCTGGCTTCATGTGCTTGGCGTCGAATGCCTCAATAGCGTTAACCATAGTGTTTCCTTATTCACTGCCGCATGTCAGCGCATAGTTAGGAGTTCTGCTCATTGGCGGAACTCTCGTCGGTATTTTCGAAACCTGTTTCGAAAAGCTTGCCAATCCGCCGAAAGTCGAGTTCGGCTGGACTCTTCGGGCACGCGGGTTCATGCGGCGACTCGCCTGCCGGCACAGCGAAACACAATTATATACAATCCCGTGGATTCCATCGCTGTTCGCACACTCCACTCCCCCTATTTTGCTGGTGGGGATATAAAACGCAACTATGCGCATGTATATGAGCTGAGAAAACCGCTATTTTTCAACGAAATAGATTGCGGATTACTTGAGGGTGCAAGAGTTTTATATCCCCGCCAGCAAAATGAGGGAGACAAAGCAGGGTGCGAGATGGGAGCTGCGCAAAAACAGTGTCCGGCAACCGCTTACGCGGTGCCGGACACTGTTTAGAGCGCTGCCGCCGCTCACGCGACGGCAGCAATGTGCGAAAGTATGCGAATCTGAGCGATCAGAACTCGCGAACCTCACGGTAGAAGTTGATCAGGCTGCGGGTCGAAGCATCCTGAGCGGCGAGAGCGTCGTCATCCTGCGAGATCGCCGGAGTGATCTGCTTGGCGAGCTGCTTGCCGAGCTCAACGCCCCACTGATCGTAGGAGTCGAGGCCCCAGACCGTGCCTTCGACGAAGGTGATCATCTCGTAGAGGGAGATGAGCTCGCCGAGTGCGAATGCGTCGAGACGGACGCCCATGATCGACGTGGTTGGGCGGTTGCCGGTGAACACGCGAGCTGGAACGATGTCTTCAGGAGTGCCTTCAGCGCGCACTTCGTCAGCGGTCTTGCCGAACGCGAGAGCCTTGGTCTGGGCGAAGTAGTTGCCGAGCAGCAGCTCATGCATATCCTGATCGCCGTCCTTGAGCGGGTTCGGGGTGTTCGCGAACGCGATGAAGTCGGCTGGGATCAGCTGAGTGCCCTGGTGAATGAGCTGGTAGAAGGCGTGCTGGCCGTTGGTGCCTGGCTCGCCCCAGAAGATCTCACCGGTTTCGGTGGTGACCGGGGTGCCATCCCAACGCACGGACTTGCCGTTGGATTCCATCGTCAGCTGCTGCAGATACGCCGGGAAGCGGTGCAGGTACTGGTCGTATGGGAGCACGGCGTGGGAGGCGACCTTGAAGAAGTTGCGGTACCACACGTTGATCATGCCCATGATCACGACGGCGTTCTTCTCGAACGGCGTCTGCGCAAAGTACTTGTCGACCTCACGGAAGCCTGCGAGGAACTCCTCGAAGCGTGCTGGGCCGAAGACGATGGCGAGGGTCAGGCCGACTGCGGAGTCGACGGAGTAACGGCCACCAACCCAATCCCAGAAGCCGAAGGCGTTCTTCGGGTCGATGCCGAATTCCTTGACGCGCTCAAGGTTGGTCGACACAGCGACGAAGTGCTTCTCAACGGCTTCGGCGTTCTGTGCATCGGAGCCGTCGATGGCGCCGGATGCCTGAAGCTCTTCGAGCAGCCAGGCGCGGGCTTCGCGAGCGTTGGTGAGCGTCTCGAGCGTGCCGAAGGTCTTGGAGACGACCACGAACAGCGTGGTCTCTGGATCGAGGTCGCGGGTCTTCTCGGCGATGTCGTTCGGGTCGATGTTCGAAATGTAGCGAGCCTTGATGCCAGCGTCGGCGTATGGCTTGAGTGCCTCATACACCATGACTGGGCCCAGGTCGGAGCCGCCGATGCCGATGTTGACGACGGTTTCGATTTCCTTGCCGGTCACGCCCTTCCATTCGCCGGAGCGAACCTTGTCGGCGAACGCATACATGCGATCGAGGGTTTCACGCACGTCCTTGACGACGTCCTGACCGTCAACGATCAGCTTGCCCTCATCGGAGGCTTCGCGGCGCAGAGCGGTGTGCAGCACGGCACGATCCTCGGTGTTGTTGATGTGCACGCCGGAATACATGTCTTTCGTGCGCTGTGCGAGGTGCACTTCGTCGGCGAGCTCGGCGAACAGCTTGATGGTCTCCGGCTTGATCAAGTTCTTGGAGAAGTCGAAACGCAGGGTGCCGACGTCGAACGACAGGGCATCCACACGGTTCGGATCATCATTGAACCACTTCTTGAGGTCGATTCCCTGGGCCTGCAGCTCGTCATAGTGCTTCTGCAGCTTGCCCCACGCCTCGGTGGTCGTGGCGTCAACTGGCGGATTGATTGCCATACGATTTTCCTTTCATCATCAGATAAATAACTGCGGATCCCTCACCCGCGCCGCGAGCAGTCACTCGAGTACTCACTGCGGGTATCTAGGCATACGTTTGCAGTCAATCATCGGTCTTCACAATACTCATAAAATACGACAGTCACGCCGCGCATTACTATATTTTCTCGAGCATACTGTGAGTTTCTGAACGTTGGCTCAGAAACTCACATGAGAAATGTGCGATTTCGCTGTGACATCGTTTGCAAAACAGATGTTCGGCAGCTCGGCGCGCGCTCAGAGCAGATCTTCTCGCCCTGACTCGTCGAGCATTTTCACCATGGATTTGACTTCCTGGCTACGTGCGCGAGGCGCGATGAGCAGTGCGTCGGGAGTATCGACCACAACCATGTCGTTCACGCCAAGCAGCGTCACCGTGCGGTTGGCGTCGGGCACCACGATGTCGCCGGCGGAGTCGAGCGTCACCACTTGGTCGGGATTGCCGAGCACCTTGAGATTGCGCTCGTTCACGCTCGGCAGCAGCGCGGCGACCGAGTTGAAATCGCCGATGTCGTCCCACCCGAAATCACCTGGGATCATAGCGACGCCGCCCTCCACGGAGAGTGGCTCGGCGACGGCGTAGTCAAACGCGATTTTCTCCAACGACTGCCAGTATTTGTTCATTGCGGCGTCGCGATGCTCGTGGAAATCCGCCACATCAACTGTTTCGCGCGCGTTTTCACCGCGCTCGTGCGCCTCCGCCTGAGCTTGCGCGAGTGCGCGGTCATCTTCGATGATCGCGTCTGCAATGGCGTCGATTGCACGCGCGAGCTGCGGCTTGTATTGATGCAGATGATCGAGCAGCACATCCGCGCGCATCACGAACATGCCGGCATTCCAACGATATTCGCCGGTTGACAAATACGCTTGCGCGGTCGCCGCGTTCGGCTTCTCAACGAACCGCTCGACTATGCACGCGTCTGGAGCGTCGGGGATCTCGTCGGCGAGCGACTGCCCCTCGTGAATGTAGCCGAACGCGGTGGATGGGCGCGACGCGGCGATGCCGATTGTGGTGATGTAGCCGGCACGCGCGGTTTCGACGGCTTGGCGAACCGCGTCGACGAACGCGACTTTGCCGCGGATCACATGGTCTGCGGCGAATGATCCGACGACGATGTTGTTACCGTGCCTGCGCGCGAGCACTGCCGTGGCGAGCGCGATGGCGGCGGTGGAATCGCGCGGCGCGGGCTCTGCGAAAATATGCTCCGGCGCGACTTCCGGCAGCTGCTCCTCGACTGCGGCGACATGACGCTCACCTGTGCTGATGCACACGTGGTCCATGCCAGCGATGGCGGCCAACCTGTCGAAGGTCGATTGAATAAGCGTGCGACCCTGCCCAAGCAGATCGAACAGGAACTTTGGCTTGGCTTCACGGCTCAGTGGCCAAAGGCGCGTGCCGGTGCCGCCTGCGGGAATGATGGCGTAAAAATCGTCGAATCCGTTGCTCATGCCCACAATTCTACCGCCGCTCCCCTATTCCCCTCTTACCGTCATATGTGCAAGTGACATATATGGAAGTGATCGCGTACCAAATGCCGGCGTGGAGGTATTTCGCTTACGAAGAGACATTACTGGGCGTATACGCGTGTATAGGTGACGGCATTTCAACGTTTTTCAGCGATTGTACTTGCCGAACGGGCGCATAATGTCTCCTCATAAGCGAAATACCCTCGCGCCAGCACTTGGGAACGCACTCACATAAGCGTCACAACATAAGAGTCGCCAAGTCCCGCTCTCCACCGCCCATATATACGCGGCAGAAACGTAAGCGACACGCCGACACAGATTTCTGGGACTTACGCTATACTCTATTTCTTGTGCACTAAGCATGTGCCACTTTAGCTCAGTCGGTAGAGCGGCTCACTCGTAATGAGCAGGTCGACAGTTCGATTCTGTCAAGTGGCTCCATCACCCTAGACGCTTCGCCGCCTAGGGTTTTGTATATCCGGCGCAGTCCGGCACGCGCGAGTGGCGTAATTGGTAGCCGCGCAGGATTTAGGTTCCTGTGACTTCGGTCGTGTGGGTTCGAGTCCCATCTCGCGCACTTTCGCGCTTCACGACAGGGTTCGGCGTAAGCTCAGAACCGTTATGTTGACTCTGCTACAACCGATTGCCCTGCTGTGCATCATCATCACCGGCTACTTGTTCAAGCGCGGCGGACTGTTCAAACCACGTGACTACCGCGTGATTCAGGTGGCGCTGTTCGACCTCGTGCTGCCGGGCGCGATCGTGTATTCGTTCGCCACGAATCCGCACGACCGTTCACTGCTGTGGCTCTCGCTGTTCGGCTTCATCGTGGCGCTCATTCCGGTGTTGGTGATTTTCACCGCCACCCGCCACTCCCCCGTCACCGAACGCGCGTTTCTTATGCTGAACGCATCAGGGCTCAACATCGGCTGCTTCTGCTTCCCGGTGGTGCAGGCGTTTCTGGGCGCGCAGGCGGTTGTGCCCGCCGCGATGTTCGACATCGGCAACTGCATCATGGTGGCTGCCGGCACGAATGTGATGACGCAGACGCTACTGCATATTCATCCCGGAAAAACGCTGGCGGAGCAAGGCGCTGGCGAGGCTCCAACGCTGCCATACACGAAACCGACCGACAAAGACGCCAAACGACTTGCGCACCGTGCCCTTCGCCGCACGATTCTCAAAGGCTTCGTCGGTTCGGTGCCGTTCGACACCTACGTGCTGATGATCGTGATCACGCTCTGTGGCTGGTCGCTGCCCGAGTGGGTCGCCGCGCTGTTCCACCCGTTCTCGAACGCGAACGCGTTCTTCGCGATGCTGATGGTGGGCATGATGATGGATCTTCCCGCCAGCAAACACGACACATTGGAAGTGTTGCGCGTGCTCGCCTGGCGCTTGCCTTTCGGCATCGCGTTCGCCTGCGCCGCTTGGTTCCTGCTGCCGTTCAGCCCGATGATCCGCGAAGCGACGATGATGTGCTGCCTCGCCCCGGTCGCCGTCTTCTCCACGCTGTTCACCGACGAAGTGCTCGGCAACGCGCGTCTCGCAGGCTTCACGCTGTCGCTGAGCGCGGTGATCAGTTTGGTGCTGATGACCGGCGCGCACACGCTCATCACCGCCGGCCTCATCTGACGCAATTCGCGCGGCAAAACTCCGCGTGCGACATCCGCCAATTATCGGTTATCGGCGCAGCAGCTTGTGTGCGAACTGTTCGAGCTTGTAGACGCCCGGTCTCAGAATCTTCATGAACTCACCCGGCATCTCGACCACGTAGCCATTGAATCCCTGCTTGAATTCGAGCACACCGCGTCCTTCGGAATGCGGATCGTCGAAAATGCCGTCGATACCATAGAAATCATATTGTTTAACGCCGCTTTCCACGCAATAGCGCAGCATCGCCTCGTGCTGAATGAGCGCAGACGCATAGAACGGCTTGTATTCTTCCACACTGCCTGAGAACAGATACACGACTTCGCGCTCGCTCAACACGAACATCGATGCGGCGGCAGGAATCAGATCGCCCTTCGCAACCAGTTCGTTCGCTTCCGCCAACCTTTTCTGCGCGGCGGCGAGATTGCTCGACTCCTCGTTCAAACGGCGGCGCAGCTTCGTCGTCTCGCGCTTCGTGATCTTCTCTTCGAGCCCGCTCACCAGTGCCTGCAGATCATCCGCCTTGCGTTGCATCGACTGCTGATATTCCGCAGTGTCGATTTCGGCGAGCATGAAGCGCACATTGCTACCGAAGCACTTCGCAAACCGGCGGAAATACTGTTCTCCGCGATATTCAAAATTCCTGCGTTCCGCAGTCTGCTGCTCGATTTTCGCAAACGTGTCGAGTTCGTCGAGGCCGATCTCGCGCACGCGCACACCCATCGAACGTGCACGTTTGATGCTCCACTGCGTGCGCTTCGAATATGATTCGAGCAACGATTTCTCGTCACCGAGTCCACGCATGTCTTTCATGAAACGCCAGCGCACCGTCGCCGTGTAGCCGCGCACGAAACCAGCGTGCTCGAATCCAGCGTCGGCCACATTGCGCATCATACGCGTATTCGGTGCGCCACCGTTATCGTCAGGCAGAGCGTTGCCGTGATCGTCGCGAATTCTGTATGGCTCCTCCGGCGAGATGTCGAGATGAACCGCGTGCTTCTTCTTCGCGAACTCGCTGAGCTTACCGAGGAACGCGCGCGTCAGCTCGGCGTCATCGTAGTCGCACAGTGGCCCATTGACCACGTTGCAGAACTTCGACAGCCCATCACCATGAGTGATGAGCACTGCACCGGCTTTGATCACGCCGTCTTCGCGCATCGCCACCAAATCAACTTGCGCGCCATACATACGACGCAATTTCGCCATCTGCACTGTCTGCTGAAAGTTCGACTGTGGCGAGTGCTCGCTGAATTCACGGAACTCTTGCTCGGTTACTTCTTCAAAAGCGAATTGCCGCATTATTTTCCTCGATATACGCGTCGTCGGTTATGCCGTTTGAGCGAATACTATGTTTTCTATTATTTGTATGTGATATTTGATTATTGATTATTCGTTTTCAACGAGATCGCGAATCGCCGGCACAAGCGCGCGCAACGCCTTGCCGCGGTGCGAAATCGCGTTCTTCTGCTCGGGCGTCATCTCCGCGGACGTCAGCAGCTCGCCGTTCTGCACGGCAGACAACGGCTGATCATCCGGCAGGAAGATCGGGTCGTAGCCGAAACCGTTGGTGCCGTGCGGGTGGCGCACGATCGTGCCTGGCATCTCGCCCACCACAACGGTTTCGCGCACATCTTCCATGCCGTCGCCGTCGTCGAAATCGTCTCCGGAACGATAATCCGCGGTGTCTTCCTCGCTGGTGATCGGCTCCACCAAGCAGGCGGCGCAGCGGAAGCGCGCAGTGCGGTCATCGTCTGGAATATCTTCGATTTGCGCGAGCAACAGATTGAGATTCGCCTCGTCATCGCCGTGCTTGCCTGCCCAACGAGCGGAAAGGATGCCCGGAGCGTTGCCCATCACGTCCACAATGAGTCCGGAATCGTCGGCGATCGCCGGCAATCCGGTGCGCTGTGCCACGAAACGAGCCTTGAGCAATGCGTTCTCTTGGAACGTGACGCCGGTCTCCACCGGGTCGGGCAGGTTCAGCGAACCGGCAGACACGAGTTCGATCTTGTTGGCGAGGTCGCCGAGTTCGTCAGCGAGAATCTCGCGTATTTCCACCAGTTTGCCTTCATTGTGCGTGGCGACGACGATTTTCATAACACTCCCAAATATGTGCGCGGGTCAACAATATGAATTATTCAGAGTCTAGTAGTCAACGTCTAATACTCAAGCACATTCAGGTAATCCCAAGTAAATCTCAAGTAAAAACGCCCTAACGAGCGGTGGTCAAGCCTCCAGCGCAGCCTTCTGAGCCGCCTGCAACTCGGCATTGCCTTTGGCAGCCAGGTCGAGCAGCACGTTGAGCTCGTCGCGCGAGAACGGGCGATGCTCTGCGGTGCCCTGAATCTCAATGAACTTGCCGGAGCCGGTCATCGCCACGTTCATGTCGGTCATCGCGCGCGAATCCTCAACGTATGGCAGGTCGAGCATCGGTTCGCCGTCGATCACACCGACCGACACAGCCGACACACTGTCGAGCAGCACGTCGCTCACGGCCTTGATCTTGCCGTTCTCCTTCGCCCAGCGCAGCGCGTCGACGAGCGCCACGTATGCGCCGGTGATCGACGCGGTGCGAGTGCCGCCGTCGGCCTGCAGCACGTCGCAATCGAGCTGAATCTGGTTCTCGCCGAGCGCCTCCATGTTGACCACACCACGCAGACAGCGGCCGATCAGTCGGCTGATCTCGTGCGTGCGGCCGCCGATCTTGCCGCGCACAGACTCGCGGTCGGTGCGCTGTGCGGTGGCGCGCGGAAGCATCGAATACTCCGCGGTCACCCAGCCCAACCCGCTGTCTTTGCGCCAGCGCGGAACTCCGGGCGTGAACGTCGCCGTACACATCACTCGCGTGTTGCCGCATTCGATGAGCACTGATCCTTCGGGAACGTCGGTGAAAGCGCGGGTGATGTGCACCGGGCGCAGTTCGTCATAAGCGCGGCCGTCCGCGCGTGCAATCGTCATGATCGTATCCTCTCGTCAACTACTCCGATAATAGGCGTGCGGTGAACATGTGTGCGTTCGCGACGCGCGTCACTCGCCCGCCGCCTTCGCGGGCAGCGCGCGGTCGAACAGGCAGAGCACCACGCCAACGGCCAAGTAGACGGCGAGGATTTCAAGCACAACACGCCACTGGTTGCCCAACTGAAGTGCGTCACGTTGAGAAAGTCGTATGGGTACGCGGTGGGCGTTGGTCCGGAGTGCGGGAAGAAGTAAGCGCGCGCGATCGCGAAAATAACGTAAACGGGCAGGTACGCGAGCCACAGCAGCGGGAAGATCGGTTTGAACGTGCGGTGCGGTTCGAACGCGAAGAAGTCGACGGCGAGCATCGCCACGATCACCAGCGCGAGAATCGGCGCCTTCAATTGGTAGAACAACTGTGTGGACACGGCGAATTCGGCGGCAGGCGTGATGAAGAAGTGCACGGCGGCGAGCGCGAACGCGTAGGTGAGCGTGAAGCCGCGCAACCAAGCGGGCGGCTGGACTCCGCGCAGAATGCTCGCACAGCCGCTCCACAGCATCACAACGCCGGTGATGAGGCCGATCTGATACATGAGGAACACCCACAGATTCGTGGTCTGCCACGCCGGATATGTGCCGATGAAGCAAAGCACCGCGATGGCGATTCGCCAGATTCCCGCAAAATAACGCATGTCACCAGTGTAACCATTGCACGTCCGCGAACTGACGCGCGGCAAACGTTTTCGCACTACTTCGACTAGGCTAAAAGTATTTCGCGCAGACGCAATGCGCAAGCATAGCTGCAAAGTAAAAGGAGAGAGCCGATGGTGGTGTTTGATCCGTCGCTGATGACCGACATGTATGAATACACAATGCTCGACGCGACGCTGAAAGACGGCACGGCGAACCGCCCGTGCGTGTTCGAGGTGTTCACGCGCCATCTGCCGGAGGGTCGCCGCTATGGTGTGGTCGCGGGCATCGGCCGGCTGCTCGACGCGCTTGAGGACTTCCATCTCGACGACTCCGATCTCAAGTTCCTCGCGGACCGTCACATTGTTGACAAAGAGACGGTTAAATGGCTGGAGAACTACCGTTTCAGCGGCTCTGTGCGCGGGTATCGCGAAGGCGAGGTGTATTTCCCGAATTCGCCGATTCTGCAGGTCGAGGGAACGTTCGGCGAGTGCACGCTGCTCGAGACGCTTATTCTGTCGATTCTCAATTATGATTCCGCCGTCGCCGCCGCCGCTTCGCGCATGGTGACCGCCGCGAAGAACCGCCCGTGCATGGACATGGGTGGACGTCGCACGAACGAGTGGGCCGCCGTTGCCGCCGCACGCGCGTCGATCGTCGGCGGATTCAAGGGCACCGCGAACCTGCTCGCTGCGAAGCTCTACGACCTGCCGGCGATCGGCACCGCCGCTCACTGCTTCACATTGGTGCATGACAGCGAGCGCGACGCGTTCGAATCTCAGATCGCGGCGCTCGGCACGAACACGACGCTGCTCGTCGACACCTACAACATCGAAGAGGCTGTGAAAACGGCTGTGGAGGTTGCGGGCCCTGAGCTCGGTGGAGTGCGCATCGACTCGGGTGATCTGGCGGCGCTTGCCCAGCGCGTGCGCAACCAGCTCGACGCGCTCGGTGCTACGAACACAAAGATCACGGTGACGAACGATCTCGACGAATATGCGATCGCGTCGCTGCAGACCGCTCCCGTCGATTCCTACGGCGTGGGCACGCAGCTGGTGACCGGCTCCGGCGCTCCCACCTGCGCGATGGTCTACAAGCTGACCGAACGCGCGAACAACGACGGCACGATGCAGCCGGTCGCGAAGAAGTCGAAAGACAAGGCGACCGCTCCCGGCGCGAAGCTCGCGTTCCGCTCCTACGAGTATTCGCTGGCGGATTGCGAGCACGTGATCTCCGGCAGCCCTAACGCTTTGCGCGCGTTCCAGCCCGGCGAAGGCTGGGAGAATCTGCTCACCGACTTCGTGGTGGATGGCGAGATCGACCCGCAATTCCGCGGGCACGATGGTCTGATGGCTGCGCAGGACTACCACGCCAAGGCTTTGGCAAAGCTGCCGATTACCGCGCAGTCGCTTATGCGTGGCGAGCCGGTCATCCCGACCCAGCTCGACGTGCTCGACTGAAGGAGATTTTAGATGCCTGATTTTATTTCGCATTACACGCCCGACCCGTCGCGCTACTTGTCGATGGCGTTCAAACACTGCGGCAACAGCGGCTTGCAACTGCCGCGCATCGCACTGGGACTGTGGCATAATTTCGGAGACCTGACGCCGTATGGGCAGATGAAAAAGTGGTGTTCACCGCGTTCGACAACGGCATCTTCCACTTCGATCTCGCCAATAACTACGGCCCCGAATATGGCGCCGCCGAACGCAACTTCGGCCATATTCTGCGCGAAGACCTGATGCCGTACCGCGACGAGCTGATCATCTCCACGAAGGCCGGCTTCGACATGTGGGACGGGCCGAATGGCGTGGGCGGAAGCCGCAAATACCTGCTCGCCAGCCTCGACCAGTCACTGCAACGGCTCGGACTCGACTACGTTGACATCTTCTACCACCACTGCCCCGACCCGAACACTCCGCTCGAGGAGACGGTGGGCGCGCTGGAGACCGCGGTGACGAGCGGGCGCGCGCTCTACGTGGGACTTTCGAACTACGACGGCCCGACGCTCGAACGCGCCGCCGCCATGCTCGCCGAGCGCCACGTGCCGTTCATCATCAATCAGAACCGCTACAACATCTTCGACCGCACCATCGAACGCAACGGTCTCAAAGAAGCGGGCAAGAAACTCGGCAAGGGACTCATCACATTCTCCCCGCTCGACCAGGGACTGCTGACGAACCGTTATCTCAACGGCATCCCCGCAGACAGCCGCATTGCGCACGATGCGCGCTTCCTCAACGCGTCTGCGCTGACCGACGACCGCATGAAGCAGATTCGCGCGCTCAACGAGCTCGCACAGTCGCGCGGGCAGTCGCTCGCGGAGATGTCGCTCGCGTGGCTGTTGCACGACGACGCAGTGACCACGGTTCTGGTCGGCGCATCGAAACCGCAGCAGATTCTCGACGATCTCGCCGCGCTCGATAATACTGATTTTCAGCAGATGAGCTCGCAAAAATCGACGAAATCTCTAAATAATAAGTAATACAGCAAATTAATAATACTGTATTACTGCACGCTGTTTTACGACCAATAACAGCGTATATACGAAGTGGGCTTGCTCAGCTACGATATGCAGCTGAGCAAGCCCACTTTGTATAAAATTATGAGAAATGCGAAGGTTTACTTGCCCGTCATCTCGTCGTAGATGCGCTTGCAATCTGGGCAGATCGGGTAATCCTTCGGATTGCGCTTCGGCACCCACACCTTGCCGCACAACGCCACCACAGGGCGGCCGGTCAACCGCGACTCAGCGATGCGGTCACGCGACACATAGTGTGCGAAACGGTCGGCATCGCCGTCGTCAACGCGACTTTCCTCGGTCTGAGTCTTCTCCAGCACGGCAGTGCCGGTGTCGCTGCTCGGTTCCGTCTGAGCCGCCGTGTTGTCGTCCAACGCATTCTTCACATCAATGAGATCCAAATTGAGATCCATGTAACCTCCTCACATCAGCACACACATGAACGCACACATATGTGCAACATACCAACGTCGTCGCTATTCCAGCTATTGCACGATTCTACGCCAACCCTCCCATTCATCGCACGATGTACACAATGTGCACCCATTGTGCAGAACCACCCCGTTACACCCAGTGCGAAACACGGTTTGCGCACGCCTGTAAGTAGGCTGGTGCGTATGACAATCGCTGTATGCCCAGGCTCGTTCGACCCAGTGACGAACGGCCATCTCGACGTTATCAAGCGCTGCTGCAAACTCTTCACGCAAGTGCACGTCGTCGTGGCGGTCAATGCAATGAAGCAACCGCTGTTCACTGAAACCGAACGCGTCGATATCATCAAACATTCGTTGGAAGACTCCGGCTACACGAACTATGTGGTCGCATGGACCGACGGACTCATCACCGACTACTGCCGCAAAGTGAACGCACCGGTCATCGTGAAAGGACTGCGCCAGAACGGTGATTACGAAGCTGAACTTGGCATGGCGCTGGTGAACCGTCATTTGGCAGACGTCGAGACGATGTTCCTGCCGGCGAATCCGGCACTTGAGCATATCTCGAGCTCGATAGTCAAAGACGTGGCGCGACACGGCGGCGACATCACCGGCATGGTGCCCGACTATGTTGTGCCACTATTGAAGAAGGCGCTGCAGTAAGCACGCGCGCAGAGCACGGTTCGCGCACGCAAGCAGAGGGAGAGGAGCGAAGATGGCTCAGCAGGACGATGACGATACCCGGAACACGCAGGTGGTGAGCGGCGGGGAAACCAGTTCCAACAACTCCAAGCCTGCGTTCAACATGGACGATCTGCCGGATCTGCGCGAAGGCGCGCCCGATCCAGATGAATTGCGCAAGGCGGAATTCACCACGGTCTACGACATCATCGATTCAATGGAATCGATGCTCACCGATGCGAAAGGTTCGATTTTCTCCCCGTCGAGCATCAAAATCGACCGCGATGATTTTCTCGACAAACTCGAAGATCTCAAAACGAAGCTTCCCGTGCAGCTCGAGCGCGCCTCCGCGCTGATGCGCGAGGCGGAGAGTCGCTTAGCGAACGCGCAATCGCAGGCGAACGTGATGATTTCGGCGGCGCAGTCGCGCGCGGCGAATATCGTGCGCGACGCGAACGACCGCGCGGAATACCTAGCTTCCGAAGAAAAGGTGACGCAGATCGCGCGCCAGAAAGCCAAGGCGATGATCGACAAGGCGCAGGCCGCGAGCGACCGCCTCACCCAAGGCGCTGACGAGTATTGCCTCAAAGTGATGAACGAGCTGCACTCGCAGCTCGGCAAGATGACCCGCGACGTGGAGGGCGGGCTCAACGTGCTCGAAGAACGCGAGGCGAAGGCTCGCGAGGAGCTGCCGCACGCCGAGGAGAGCGACTACCCGCAGGAATAACAGGAATAGCAAGCTCAGCGGCTCGGTTGAGAATAATCGGAAAATAAGTAATTATATAGAGTTTTTAGAGGACTGAATAGATATGGCACGTGTTGAATACACAGATTGGACGATTCCTGTGGCGCAGGTTGGTTCGCGCGCAGGGCAGACGTCGCGTATCGAGCGCGAATTCCCCGCGCCGAGTGGCATCGGCGACACGATCGTGGGTGTCAAGGAGGGCGCGCCGATCCACGTTGACGGTCAGTTCGATTCGATCGTCGACGGACTGATCTTCACCGGCACTCTCACCGCGCCCGTGCATGCCGTGTGCGCGCGGTGCGACAAGAATCTCGACGGCGATTGGAGCGAGCAGGTCACCGCGTTCTTCCCATATGAAGAGGAAGATTCCAAGAAAAACGAGAACGAAGACGTCGATATCATCGCCGGCGAAGAGGAATCCAGCGACGTGTATCCGCTCATCGACAACGGCGCGTTTGCGGATATCGAGCCGCTGCTGCGCGACACGTTCGCCGACGCGCTGCCTCTGAAGCCGCTGTGCAAGCCGGATTGCAAGGGACTGTGCCCGCAGTGCGGCGTCGATCTCAACGAGCATCCCGAGCATAAGCATGACGTTGTAGACAACCGTTTCGCCGGCTTGGAAGCACTCAAAGAGCAGCTCGAGCGCGAACAGAACGAGTAATGTGAGCTTCTGCGTAAACTCTGCGCGAGTTCACGCTCGCGCCGCGCAGTATTCAGTATTTGTACTGGCCGCGCGTTAAGATTCTGAACGCTTAAGCTCATATTGTTCGAACGAAACAGAGGATACAACAATGGCACTGCCAAAGTACAAGATGTCGCGCGCCAATACGCGCACGCGTCGTTCCACCTGGAAGGCGAAGCCGCTCCAGACGATCACTTGCCCGAACTGCGGCGCTCAGACGCTCGCACACGTGGCTTGCCCGAGCTGCGGTTCCTACCGTGGCCGCGTCTATCGTGAAGCGATCCGTTCCGCCCACACCAAGTGAGTCGAACTTCTTTAGATCCCTGCCATCGACGGGTGGCAGGGATTTTTATTGCCATTTCTGCCAGCTGATTTGCCGTTTTTACCAGTAGTTTCGCCGTTTACACACACAAAACAGCCCAAAAGTATGTAAAAACAGCAAATCCAAATGTCAAAGCAGCAAATGCCGGCTAGTTTCGCCGTTCTGTAGTTTAGATTTGCCGTTTTTGCATATGGCATTTTGCTGACAACACTACTGTGCGTAGATTGCACCGGCTACACTGGCGGGAAGAGTACGTGGACATTATGAATACAAACTACGAATACACTACGGATTATTTGAGGTTGGCATGAGCACACAGGAACTGGCACCACAGGAACTCTTTGACGCATTGGGCGTCACGCTCGACGGCGATCTGCTCGTCGAGGCACTCACTCACCGCTCGTTCTCGCACGAGCACGAGGGCGCGAAGAACTACGAGCGTCTCGAATTTCTGGGCGACGCAGTGCTCGAGTTCGTCGTCACCGAGACGCTGTTCAAGCATTACCCCGACAAAACCGAGGGTCAGCTCGCGAAAATCCGCGCGAAGGCGGTGTCGGAGGAAGAGCTGAGTGTTATTGCGCGCGACCAACTGCACGTCGGCCCATATATTCTGCTGGGCAAGGGCGAGGCGGATCAGGGCGGCGCGCAGAAAAGCTCGATTCTGTGCGATATTTTCGAGTCGCTGGTCGGCGCGACGTTCGTGCAGTACGGCATTGACACTGCGCGCGAAGTGATTCACCGTTTGATCGACAGCACACTCGCGGAAGTCGCCACTGAGGGACCGGCGCTGGATTGGAAGACGTCGCTCACGGTGAAGGCGCACGAGATGAAGCTGCCGGATCCGGTGTATCGCATGGCTGTGAGCGGGCCGGAGTATGCGCTCGAGTTCACCGCGTATGCGATGCTCGGCAAGTCGAAGGAAGTGCTGGGCGTCGGCGTCGGATCGAGCAAGCGCAAGGCACAGCTCGCGGCAGCTGAGCAGGCGTGGCATGTGCTCGACGAGCGTGAGAAAGCTGAGCAGCAGGAGCAGACTGCGAGCAAGTCCTGATTTCTTTTACTGGCTGATTGACCGACCTATATATGCGGATCGTTGGATGCTTTTCCGTGCGATCTGTGTATATGGGTCATTTTTAGTGTTGCCCATAAATGCATTCAGCATGCGGTCACAGAAGTCATCGCCGTGGCAAATCCAGTAGTATGACTCGCAAGACCGGCACGCGACGGCGAATGGGCCTTCGTGCGACGTCTCACATTCGCGCACTGCGGACGGCACAACCGGAAAGCGATGCGTGGCACAACACAACACAGCACGAAAGAGGACACAGTGTCACCAACACCCTTGCAGGCGTTCAGCGGCGTAGCCAAGCCGGGCGCCAGCCAGCATATGCACAAGCGCACCATAGTCGACGGCGAGAAAATGACCGGCGCACAAGCGCTGGTACGCTCGCTGGAAGATCTGGGTGTCAAAGACGTATTCGGCATTCCGGGCGGCGCCATTCTGCCGGTCTACGATGCCATTGACAGCAACACGAAGTTCCGTTTCGTGCTCGCCCGCCACGAACAGGCGGCAGGCCATGCGGCAGAAGGCTATGCCGTCGCAACCGGTGAAGTGGGCGTGTGCATCGTCACATCCGGCCCAGGCGCCACGAATGTGATCACCGCCATCGCCGACGCGAACATGGATTCGGTTCCGATGATCGTCATCACCGGTCAGGTGGGCGTTGACTCCATCGGCACCGATGCCTTCCAGGAAGCCGACATCGTGGGAGCGACCTACCCCGTCGCCAAGCACTCATACCTCGTGACGAACGCGCAAGACATTCCGCGCGTGCTCACCGAAGCGCACTACATAGCCCGTTCCGGCCGCCCTGGGCCTGTTGTGGTCGACCTGACGAAAACCGCTCAGAACGGCGAAATGTTCTACACTTGGCCGCAGCGCATGATTCTGCCCGGCTACAATCCGACCACCGAAGCGCACGGTCGTGTACTTGACGACGCCGCCAAGCTGTTCCAGCACGCATTCCGCCCGGTGCTGTATGTGGGCGGAGGCGCTGTGCGCTCCGACGCCGGCGAAGAGATCAAGGCGCTCTCCGACCTCACCGGCGCACCGATCGTCACCACGCTGCCGGCTCGCGGCATCGTGCCCGACGACGACCCGGCAGTGCTCGGCATGCTCGGCATGCACGGCACGATCGCCGCGACCGGAGCCGTGCAACGCTCCGACCTGCTCGTGGCCATCGGTGCCCGCTTCGACGACCGTGTGACCGGCAAGCTGGAGGCCTTCGCTCCCGGTGCACGCGTGATTCACATCGACATCGATCCCGCGGAAATCGGCAAGAACCGTGAACCGGATGTGCCGATCGTCGGCGACGTGAAGACGGTGATTCAGGCACTGCTCCCCCGCATCGAACGCGCACACGCGATGCACGGCAAGCCGAACCTCACCACATGGTGGAACCTCATCAACAAATGGCGTGAAAAGTACCCGCTCACCTATCAGGAGTCGCCTGATGGAACGCTCGCCCCGCAGTGGGTCGTCGAGCAACTCTCCGCGCAAGCGAGCCCAGACACGATCTGGGTGTCAGGCGTGGGTCAGCATCAGATGTGGGCTACGCAGTTCATCACCTTCCATAAGCCTCACCAGTGGATCTCCTCCGGTGGCCTCGGCACGATGGGCTTTGGTCTGCCTGCCGCCATCGGCGCCGAAGTCGGCTCCCAGCGGTACTTCGATGGCAAGAAGCCGGTGTGGCTCATCGACGGTGACGGCTCGTTCCAGATGACCTCCGAAGAGCTCGCCGCGGCCTTCCTCGAAGGCACTCCCGTCAAGATCGCGTTGCTCAACAATTCGGTGTATGGCATGGTCCGCCAATGGCAGACGCTGTTCTACAACAAGCACTATTCGGCGACGATCCTCCACGAAGAGGAGCAGACCGGCTTGGAAGGCGTGCCGGACTTCGTGAAACTCGCCGAGGCCTACGGCTGCGTTGGTCTGCGTGCCCGCACGAAGGAAGAGGCAGTCGAGGCGATCAAGCAGGCCAATGCGATCAACGACCGCCCCGTGCTCATCGACTTCCGTGTGTGGAAAGACGCGATGGTATGGCCGATGGTCGCCGCCGGCGATTCGAACGACAACGTCACCTATCTGCCGGGCATCAAGCCGTTGCACGAAGCAGACGGCGTTGACACCGTGCCGGCAGGCACCTCGTTCAACACCGATCCCGCTGGCGATGACGTCGATTCAGACCCTGAAGCCGACGAAGAAGCCGCAATCATCACCGAGGAACAGAACTGAGGAGGGGAGCAGCAATCATGGCATCATATCCAGCATCCAAGCCGGGTTCCCAGCGTCACACGCTGTCGGTGCTCGTAGAAAACCGCCCAGGCGTGCTCGCCCGCATCTCCGGACTGTTCGCCCGCCGCGCGTTCAATATCAACTCACTGTCGGTGTCTCCAACCGAGCGCCCCGACATCTCACGTCTCACCGTGACCGCCGACGTGGAGGAAGTGCCGCTCGAGCAGATCATCAAGCAGCTCAACAAACTGCTGCATGTGCTCAAGATCGTCGATCTCGACGACTCCACCACGGTCGAGCGCGAACTCGTGCTCATCAAAGTGGCGGCGGACGAGTCGAATCGTTCCGATGTGCTTGAGATCGTACGTCTCTTCCGCGTGAGCGTCGTCGACGTGAACCCGGAGTCGCTCACGATCGAAGCGACCGGCGCGGGCGGCAAAATCGACGCACTGCTCGGACTGCTCGAACACTACGGCATCATTGAACTCGTGCGTTCCGGCGCGGTCGCGATGACCCGCGGACCGCGCGCGCTGAGCGAGAAAGTGGTCGGTTCCGAAATAACCGGCCGCTGACGCGAGCGAATAATACGTGAACGAATAATAATAGTTAATCTCACTAGTGCCTCTTTCAGCTCGGGCTACTGCCCAGTACCTCGAGCTGAAAGAGGCATTTTCACTACAGCTGAACCAGAAAACCGCCAATGTTAAGGGCAATGAGAGAATGAAGGCATGACGAAACCGGAAGTTCTTATTCTTCAGCATGCCGATTGGGAGAAACCTGGGCTCATTCTCTCCGATCTTGATGAGATCGATCTGCCCACTCAAACGTTGAACATCGCCAAGCACAAGAAACCCGATCTTCCTGATTTCGATGAGATCGCCGGCCTTGTGGTGATGGGCGGGCCGATGTCGGTCAACGACACCGACGACTACCCCGGGCTCAAAGCGGAAATGAAGCTGATTCGCGCGGCGATCAGCACCAATAAACCAGTGCTCGGAGTGTGTCTCGGCCACCAGCTGATCGGCGCGGCGCTCGGCGCGAAAATCAAGAAGGCGAGCGCACCGGAAATCGGCATCTACCCGATCAAGCGCGTCGCAAAACACGACTATTTCTCCATGTGGAACAAGGAACTCAATGTGTTCCAATATCACAGCGAGTGCATCAGCCTGCCCGCCGACGCCACGCTGCTCGCGCGTTCCACGAACACGAAGGTGCAGGCGTTCCGTTTCGGCTCGGCGCTTGGCTTGCAGTTCCATTTGGAACTCACTCCGCAGCTGCTTGAGGAATGGCTCGACGAGCCGTCAGTGGTCAAAGATCTCAAGGCGAACGGCTGCTCGAAATCGCAGATTCGCGAGGATTTCGCCGCGAATTATTCGCAGACGCAGGCGCTCGGCGAGCAGGCATTCTCCGGGTTTGCCGCACGCTGCAGCACATATCTGCATTCTATGAACAACTAGCACAGCTAGTAATAGAAATTAATTTATATTTTTAAGAAATAATATTATTATGCCAACTTTTGATTTGGGACTCGAGCACGTCTCGCTCGCCTTCGCTACGAAGAATATTTTCACAGACGTGACGCAAGGCGTGTTCGAAGGCGACCGCATCGGCATCGTCGGCCGCAACGGTGACGGCAAATCTACGCTGCTGCACCTGCTCAAAGGTACGCAACAGCCGGATTCCGGCCGAGTGACCACACGCAACGGCCTGACCTTCGGTATGCTCGACCAGCGCGATCAGCTCGATGACAACGCCACGATTCGCGAGGCCGCGCTCGAGGGACGCGAAGATTACGAGTGGGCGGCGCAAACGCAGTCGCGCGAAATAGTCGAGGCACTGCTCGGCGGGCTCAATCTGAACGCGAAGATCGGTTCGCTCTCCGGCGGTCAGCGCCGCCGCGCAGATCTCGCGCGCCTACTGCTCAAGGACTGGGATGTGCTCGCGCTCGACGAGCCGACCAATCATTTGGATGTGGTGACGATCCACTGGCTCGCGGAGCATCTCAAGAACCGTTGGGCAAAAGGCACCGGAGCGTTGCTGATCGTGACGCACGACCGCTGGTTCCTCGACGAAGTGTGCGAGTCGATGTGGGAAGTGCACGACGGCGAAATCGAGCCGTTCGAAGGTGGCTACAGCGCATACATGCTGCAGCGCGTAGAGCGTGACCGTCAGGCTGACGTGCGCGAGACGAAGCGCCGCAATCTTGCGCGCAAGGAGCTCGCGTGGTTGTCGCGCGGCGCACGCGCGCGCTCCACGAAGCAGAAGTTCCATGTAAAGGCGGCGCGCGAGCTGATCGCTGACGTTCCGCCGATGCGCAACACCGTGGAACTCAAGCAGATGGCCACGTCTCGCTTGGGCAAGCAGGTGGTCGATCTGATTGATGTGACGCAGATCTTCGACCGCGAGCAAGGTTCCGTCGCGTCAATCGATCCGGATATCGCCGCACAGGAGGCGCAGGGAGCGTCGGGCAGCTCGTCGCAAGTCGATATCGTGACGCCGATGTATCAGGAACCGCAGGCGTTCGGCTCGGTGACGATGAACATCGACGACGCCGACGACCCGCGCTTGGTCTCCGCGTTCGGTTCGCGCGCCGCGGTGGTTGCGCAGGAGCACGGTTTGCAGTCGCGCGAAACCAGCGCCGATGACCGCGCCACCGAAGAGATCACTGTGAGCGGGCGCGAGATTCTCGACGACGAAACCTGGTTGATCGGTCCAGGTGACCGCTTCGGCATCGTCGGCGCGAACGGCGCGGGCAAATCGACGCTGCTCAAAATCATCGACGGTTCGCTCACTCCTACGCAAGGCCGTGTGAACATCGGCAAGACGGTGAAATTCGCCGTACTCTCGCAGCGCCTCGACGAGCTCGAAAAACTCGGCAAATACAAGATCAAAGAAGTGCTGAGCCGCTACAAGCCGAGCTACATCGTCGACGGCAAGGAAACGACTCCCGGGCAGCTGATGGAACGGCTGGGATTCGAGTCCGCGCAGTTGATGACACCGATCCGCGACCTCTCCGGCGGGCAGAAACGCCGCATGCAGCTGCTGCTGATTCTGCTTGACGAGCCGAACGTGCTTATTCTCGACGAACCGGGCAACGATCTCGACACCGACATGCTCGCCGTGATGGAGGATCTGCTCGACACTTGGCCGGGCACGCTGATCGTCGTGAGCCACGACCGCTACTTGCTCGAGCGCGTCACCGACCAGCAGTTCGCGCTGATCGGCGGCAAGGTGCGCCACCTGCCCGGCGGCGTGCAGGATTACCTCGATATGGTCGAGCGCATTCGCAAAGATGGTTCCGCCGCGCTCGGCAACGCTGATAATACCGGCAATTCTGCCGACAGTTCCGCAGAATCTGCGGCTTCTGCGAGCAGCGAGCAGAGCGCGGACGAGACACCGAAGCTCTCCGGCAAAGCGTACGCTGATGCGTCGCGCCGCGTCTCCGCGATCGAACGCAAACTCGACAAGTTGGAGCAGCAGAAAACCGAGCTCGAAGAGCAGATGAACTCGCACGATCCCACCGATTACGAGGGGTTGGGCAAGCTCAGCGCACAGATCAGCGAGCTGGAAACGCAGTCGGGCGAACTGGAAACCGAGTGGTTCGACCTCTCCGAGCAGCTCGGCAAATAATATATTTCAGATAATGCATTATCTGTGTTGTGAACGGCGCGAGATGTCGGCGAAACGCAATACGCTCGTCTTATGAGCACCACTCACAACACAGATAATTCCAAGGTTTCCCAGTTCGAAGAGACGAAGATGGCGGGCAATAACGGCATTGCCAATGTTGCCGTCGATTTGAAGCTGTATGACACGGCGACGCACGAGATCTCGCGTTTCGAGCCATTGCAGCCGGGCAAAGTGGGCATGTATGTGTGTGGTGCCACAGTGCAGAGCTCGCCGCATATCGGGCATATTCGCGCGGGCGTCGCGTTCGACATCATCCGCCGCTGGTTCGAACGACTGGGCTACAAGGTCACGTTCATTCGCAACGTCACCGATATCGACGACAAGATTCTTGACAAAGCGGCGGCGGCCGGGCAGAAGTGGTGGGCGCGCGCGTACCACTACGAGCGCGAATTCACCGACGCATACAACAAGCTCGGCGTGCTGCCGCCGACATACGAGCCGCGCGCAACCGGGCACATTCTCGACATGATTCATCTGATCGAGCGCATCATCGACAACGGGCACGCCTACGTGATTCGCGACGAGAATGGCGAGCTGACCGGCGACGTGTATTTCGACGTGGCGTCGTGGCCGCATTACGGCGAGCTCACCCACCAGAAGCAGACCGCTGAAGTAGACGAGGCTGCTGAAGTGGCGGATCGCATGGGTCCTTCGGTGGATGCGACCGGCGATGATAAATACAATCCGGTCGATCCGGCGGACATGTCGGAGAACAAGCGCGATCCACGCGACTTCGCCCTATGGAAGCGCCCGAAGCCGACCGATCCGATCGACGCACGCTGGAAGACGCCGTTCGGGGTGGGACGCCCCGGCTGGCACATCGAATGCTCGGCGATGAGCTACCGCTACTTGGATGGCATGTTCGACATCCATGGCGGCGGACTCGACCTGCGCTTCCCCCACCACGAGAACGAGATGGCGCAGACGCGCGCTGCCGGCTACAAGTCCGCAAACCGTTGGATGCACTCGGCTTGGGTGACCGCCAAAGGCGAGAAGATGAGCAAGTCGCTCGGCAACGGACTTTCGGTTCCGGCCGTGCTTGCCGAACACTCCGCGTGGGTTGTGCGCTATGCGCTCGGCTCGGTGCAATACCGTTCGATGCTCGAATGGAGCGACCAGACGCTGAACGAGGCTCAGGCCGCATACGACCGCATCATGAACTTCATCGAGCACGCCGCAGACGCACTGGGCGAGCAGCCTTCGCGTGACGAAATCACTGCGGTTTCGGCCGACGATCTACCAGCTGACTTCACAGCTGCGATGAACGACGACGTGAATGTGTCGCGTGCCACCGCCGCCATCTTCACGCAGATTCGCGAAGGCAACACCCTGCTCGCCAAACTGGGCGGCAGCTCCGACACCGATACACTGCGAGACCTGCGTTCCGCACTCGTCAATGTGCGCGCAATGCTTGACACGCTCGGCCTCGACCCGCTTGCCGACCCGTGGATCGGCAGTGGCGACGAAACCGGCGGCTCTAACGCAGCTGCCGACACGCTCGCCAAACTCATCGACGCACAACTGCAAGCGCGCGCCGACGCCCGCAAAGCCAAGGACTTCGCAAAGGCCGACGAGATTCGAGACTCCCTCACCGCTCTCGGCGTCACAATCGAAGACGGCCCTTCCGGCTCCACCTGGTCACTGAACTAAACCAAACTGAACTCTAAACTAATGTGGCTCATCATCTCATAGATGATGAGCCACATTTTATATATGAGCCACTAGCTCAATGCCAAACTCGTGCCCAAAGCTATCACTCGAACACGAAGTCGACGTTCACGATATGCAGCTTCGGCTTCAGCGCGTACTCAATTGCATTGCGCGCAGCGACCAGCCGCTCAATCGACACCGCACCTTCGGAACTGCCGATAAAATATCGACGTCGTAGTTCATGCCCGTTTTGAACACATGGATTTTCTCCATCTCGATGTTCTCGGGCAAGTGCTCGGCAACGGAGCGCTCCACCAGCGCGGAGGTCTCCTCGTCGTCGTGCGTGCCACCGATCAGCTCCACGAACGCGTCGCGAAGCACAATGAATGGTTCTTTGACAGTGAGCACAACGATGATCGTGGTGATGAAGAAATCACCGGTGTAGTGCAGGAAATCGAACGGCGTGCCGGTCGGCAGGAAGAACAGCAGTACCGCAACGATGCCGATGCCTAACGAGATCATGCCGTCGATCCACGTGCCGTTCGACTCTGCTTTGAGCATCATGCTCGCGTTGCCGATCGAGCGGTTGCGCATGCGGTAGTACGCCACCAAGCCGAGGCACACGGCCACGGACGCGATCTGATAGATGATCACCGGCCCGAACGAGAGCCGCTCGCCTTCGCCGTGCACGAAATAGGTGATCGCCACCTGCAGCACGTCGAGGAACGAGAACAACAGCAGACAGATCGTGAAAATCGATTTGCAGATTGCGTAGATCGGTTCCAGCGCGAACATGCCGTTGGGGAAACGCTCGGAAACGCGCACTGTTTTCTTCGACAGATACGCGGCGACGGCACCGGAGAGCACGGAGATCACGGTGAACGAGGCGTCAAGGAACATCGCCTTCAAACCGGTGAGGAAGAACACGAAGAAGCCGGCGACCACCATTACTATATTGACGACGATACCCACCATCAATGCCTGCTGCTCAATTTTCTTCTGTTTCATTTCGCCTCCTTACCGCTTGCTGACGCATACCGATATTTTTATTACTCGCTTATCCAAAAGAAAATATATTTTCTCTCTGTTGATGTAAATCACACTGAGTTTCCAGTCTACCGAATATTTACTTGCAAAACCAGTGCTTGCACCCAAGCTCCACGATTCCCACCCCAATGCCATGTAATTACTGCCGATTTCCTCTCTGCAAGCTAGAATTGTGGTCACTATGGCAGCATTTAGTTCTTTAACAGATAGGCTCTCGAATGCGTTCAAGCACTTGAAGAGCAAAGGCAAGCTTTCCGATGCAGACATCGACGGCACGATACGCGAGATTCGCCGCGCACTGCTTGACGCCGACGTGTCGCTCGACGTGGTGCGCTCGTTCACCGCGCGCGTGCGCGAACGCGCGCTGAGCACCGAGGTTTCCGAAGCGCTCAACCCGGCGCAGCAAGTGGTCAAAATCGTCAACGACGAACTCACCAGCATCCTCGGCCAGGGTGTGGATCGCCCGCTGAATTTCGCGAAGAATCCGCCGACGATCATCATGCTCGCCGGCTTGCAGGGCGCAGGTAAAACGACACTCGCCGGCAAACTCGGCTACTGGCTCAAGGAATCCGGCCACACGCCGCTGCTCGTGGCGGCTGATTTGCAGCGTCCGAACGCAGTGACGCAGCTCGAAGTGGTGGGCGAACGCGCAGGCGTTCCGGTGTATGCCCCCGAGAAGGGCGTGCAGTCGGCTGGCGGCGACGCGGTGTCGGCTCCCGATCAGACGACCGGCGACCCGGTGAAAGTTGCCCGCGATTCGATTGAATATGCCCGCCAGAAGCTGTATGACACGGTGATCATCGATACCGCTGGTCGCTTGGGCGTTGACGAGGCGCTGATGCAGCAGGCGCGCGATATTCGCGATGCCGTGCACCCGAACGAGATTCTGTTCGTGATCGACGCGATGATCGGTCAAGACGCCGTGCGCACTGCGAAGGCGTTCGATGAGGGCGTCGACTTCACCGGCGTCGTGCTTTCGAAGCTCGATGGTGACGCGCGCGGTGGTGCTGCGCTGTCTGTCGCCTCGGTGACCGGCAAGCCGATTCTGTTCGCCTCCAATGGCGAGGGATTGAAGGACTTCGAGGTCTTCCACCCCGACCGCATGGCGTCTCGCATTCTCGACATGGGCGATATTCTGACGCTCATCGAGCAGGCTCAACGCGAGTTCGACGAAGAGGAGACTCGCAAGGCCGCCGAGAAGATGTCACAAGGCGAATTCGGCCTCGACGACTTCATGGCTCAATTGCAGCAGGTGCGCAAGCTCGGCTCGATGAAGTCGCTGCTCGGCATGATTCCTGGCATGGCTCAGCATCGCAAGGAACTTGAGCAGTTCGACGAGCGTGAGATCGACCGCACCGAGGCGATTATTCGCTCGATGACTCCGGAGGAGCGTCGCAATCCGAAGATTATCGACGGCTCTCGCCGCGCGCGCATTGCAGCTGGTTCCGGTGTGACCGTTTCCGCTGTGAACGCGCTGTTACAGCGCTTTGAGCAGGCGTCGAAGATGATGAAGCGCATGGCGAACCGCGCCGGCATCGGCGGCGGCATGCCTGGCTTCGGCGGTCCTGCTGGCGGTTCACGCAAGAATAAGAAGGGTAAGAAAGGCAAGAAGGGCAAAGGCAAGTCCGGCAACCCGATGAAGCGCGAGGCCGAAGAGAAAGCATTGCGTGAGAAGTTGTCGAACAAATCGAATTCCTCGGGTTCCGCGTTCGCGAAGAAACCGCAGAATACCGAGCTTCCTGCCGGTTTGCAAGATATGCTCGGCGGCGCTGAAGTCCCACCGAATCTGGGTGGCGGGCTCTCTGGCTTGCTCGGCTAATTCGATGAGCGTATTCGGTTGAGCTAGTTTGCGAACTAGCTCAACCAGCTGTCGTGTATCCGCTCTGCGCAAACGCAACGAGCGGGTGCACCTGTGCTCGCGCGCCGCACATTCTGCACTATCTGAGTTATCTCAATAACTATCTGCCAAATAAGTCACCTGATATTCTGCGCGAGCGCCGCATAGCACATAAATCAGTAATCTCAATACTCAGCAAAAGCATGTGCACTATGGTTCGGCGGCGGGGCATACAGGCAACGCACAATCTGGTGATAGACCATAGTGGCACGCTACTACTGTGAGGAGTCGCATATGATGATCGCGCTGTGGGTGATTCTCGTACTACTGCTGGTGTGGATTTCGCTCAGCGAACTGCCCGCCGGCTGGGACGGTCATGCTCCGCTGCCATACATGATCGCGCTCACTCCGTTCGCTTGGATCGGATTCGCAGTGCTCGCCGTCATCGGCGGGTGCCTGCAGGAGTGGCCGTTCTTTGCGTGCACGATGATCGGTCTTATCGCCTCTCTGCTGCGCAAAACCGCGTATTGGATGAATAATCTGAAGACTCCGAACACCGGCGAACTGATCGCAAAGAAACTCGCGCAACGCGACGCGCATAATACTTCGGATTCTGCGACTACTTCGCCGCATGATATGTCACGCGGCCACTTCAACGTGTTCACGCTCAACTGCCGCTTCGGTCGCGCGAACGCGCAGGAAATCGTCGCCGCCGCGAAACAGCACGATATTGCGGTGCTCGCATTGCAGGAGTTGAGCGAGAAACTGGTCGGCGAACTGCATGACGCCGGGCTCGACGAACTCTTCCCCTATCACCAGCTCGGCGACCCCAGTGTCGATGACAACGGCGGATTCAACGGACTGTGGCTGCGCGTCGAACCGACTTCCGGCACTCCTACCGGCGTGCCGATTCCCGCCGCAGACGTGCCTTCCGTCATGCTGCCCGTCACGTCGACGACCAATATTGTGTTCGCCTCCGCGCACACGAAATCTCCGCAGAGAAGCTGCAAGGATTGGTCGAGCGGAATTATCGGGCTCGGCGCGCTTGCCAAACCATCGCCCGCGAATACCGCGCAGGGCGAGGAGCGTGAGCATATTGCGGTGATTATGGGAGATCTCAACTCGAGTATTGCACACCCGAGCTTCCGCAAACTGCTGGCGAGCGGATTCCATGACGCGACGCTCACCGAGGCGCAGGGCGAACACCCGACGTTCCCGAGTTGGCTTGCATGGCCGCGCATCGTGCTCGACCACATTCTGTTCACCGACTTCATGACCGCTTCGAACGTGCAGACGGTGAAGATCGAAGGATCCGATCATCTCGCGCTGACGGCAACGTTGACGTTGACCGACACGAAGACCGCGGTGAACGCTGCCGCGCGCGAGTCCTGGCCGTCGGCGCTCCCGCCGCGTCCGTCTGCGCGCAAAGCTGCCAGTTCCAACTAATTACCGCTCAGGCACATCAGAGGGATTGAGGGCGCAGCGTGACTGCGAACGTGAAGCGGTCGGCGTCCAAGCGGTATTGCGGCAACAGTTCGGGGCCGCAGCTGTTCGAGCCGATGCCTGACTGCATGTAGTCGACGCTCACCTCGGTGAATTCGCTGCGTTCGAGTTCGAAATCGTGGGCTTTTCGAGTCATTTCAGCGGCCGTGTATGGCAAAGCCTGGAAGTCGAACCCCGTGCGCTCCGGCTCGTCGCTGCCGTCGCCGTTCACGATCATCAGCCCAGCGCCTTCGCCGGAGATGCTCGCCCAACTGCAATCATGGTGATTGCCGTTCTCCTGCGGTTTGATCTCAGCCTCATACAACGTGTCGGGAGTGCCGGTGAACACGCCATGCCAGCACGAGCGATGCTTGTCGATATAGCTTTCGTTTGGTCCGAAACCGCAATAGGTCACGTCGCGCATCGTCTTCAGCAAACGCATATGCACGCCGAAGCGGGGCAGGAACGGGAAAGCGGGGTCTTTGCGCACGTCCATCTTCACAGCCACCGAGCCGTCGGCGTGAATCGTCCACGTGGCCGTGATGCGCGCGATCGGCTGCACGGTCGGAGCCACAACAGCCATATCGCAGCGCAGCTCCACCGCGTTCACCGCCATCGCCACGCCACTCACGTCCATGTCATCGGCGTTGGCGGCAGCGGTGTCAGCACCGTCGGCGATGCCGCTGGAAGCCACCGTGCGCATCTGCACGCTGTATGCGCGCGTAGTCGCGCGATCGTATCCGGCACGTTCCCAAGCGTGGCGAATGTTGCGATCGTTGTCGGTGGGCGCGCGCCAAATATCAATGGTCATCGGAGCACCGAGAATCTGGCGGTTCCGGTAGCTCATCGAGTCGAACAGTCCTGTGCGCTTGTCGAATATGTAGCGCCAATCCGCGCCGGTCACTTCAATCTGTGCACCGTGTTCGCGCAGCACAATCGCGTCGCCGATCTCATCGCCGGCGAGCATGTCTTCGATCTGGTGGCGCACCCATTGGCTCGAATCGTCGCCGGTCGGGTTCGGCACGTCGATCTCATCGAAGCCGAGTTCGAACAGCTGATCCTGCCCCCAGCGCGCCTCGCGAGCCAAGTAGCGCAGCACCAGCGTCACGCGGCCGGGCTGGTCAATTGCGGCGTCCTGCCAGCCACTCAGCTCAACGTCTCCAGAGCAGTGGGGCGCGATCTGCAGCGCGTCAGTTGGTTCGACCAAGCTGTAGGTCTGCATCACGCCGTCCACATACACTTCCCACATCAGCACCACGGCGTCGCCGAGTTCGCGGAAATCGAAGTAATTGTGCAGTCGTGCCACTCCGCATTCACTGTCGAACGCCTCTATGCGCGCCGGCCGGAACACGTTTTGAACTCGTCGAGACCGCTGTGCGGGGTGCGGTCGGGCGACACCATGCCGTCAACGCAGAAGTTGCCGTCGTTGGGCCATTCGCCGAAATCACCGCCATACAGGTATTCGCGTCGCCCTTGCGCGTTGCGTCCGGCGAACACCGCGTGATCACACCATTCCCACACGTAGCCGCCGAGCAGTCCGTCATGCCGCTGAATGCACTGGAAGTAATCCTCAAGATCACCAGGGCCATTGCCCATGGCATGGCAGTATTCGCACATCAAATACGGTTTGACCTGCCCTGCGCGCGCAGTTTCATGGTGACCAGTCTTGCGGTCATCAGTTTCACTCGACACCGGAATGCTGCCGTCTTCGCCGTTCGCACCGTCTCCCTGCGGGCCGTGCGCGTCAAAATACCCGTCGAGTTCAGCGATGCTCGGGTACATGCGGCTGTGCACATCGATGTTCAGGTAGTCGTGCCGTTCAGTGCCGCCGCGCTCCACATAACGCGCGCTTTCGTAATGCGTCAGCCGCGCGCCGTCAAGCGTCTTCACCCACGCGAGCGCGCGCTCGAAACCCACGCCGTACGCCGACTCGTTGCCCATCGACCAGAAGATCACACTGCCGTGGTTTTTATCTCGTTCCACAAGGCGCTGCACGCGGTCGAGAATCGCGCCGGAGAACGCGGGATTATTCGCAATCGGCTCGTTCCACACATATTGCGCGCGCTCCCAGTCTGCCGCCGGCTCGCCGTTTTCGGAGGGTGGCAGCACCACATCGGCAGCGCCGTGCGCTTCGATGTCCGCTTCGTCTACCACGAGAAATCCGAGTTCGTCGAACAGATCGTAGTAGTGCGGCGCGTTCGGGTAGTGACTCGTGCGTACGCCGTTCACATTGTGGCTCTTCATCAGCAGAAGATCGTTCTCGAACTGCTGCGGCGAGATCGTGTAGCCGGTCACTGGGTCGCTGTCGTGCCGGTTCATGCCGTGAATCACAATCGGCTTGCCGTTGAGCAGCACGCGCTGGTGCATGCCGTCCGGCGCGTCCACGGTTATGTCTCGCAATGCGAGCGGCTGGCAGATCGATTCGTCTTCGCTGACGATGATCAGCGTGTAGCAATATGGTTCCTCGGGATTCCACAGCGTCGGCTGTTCCACGTGGAGCAGCGCGCGCGACTTCGTGGGGAACGCGCAGTCCGCGCTCGCCTGCTGCGGCGAGCTCTGCGCGACGATATTGCCCGCCGCGTCGCCGAGAATCACGTCGATCGCGCGCGGAGCAATATCATCCAGATAATCAAAATCAATGGAAATATCTGCTGAATTAGTATTCAGATCGACTGATTGGCGCACATAATAATCACGTATCGCGTGCTGCGGGCGCGTCAGCAAGTAGACGTCGCGGAAGATGCCGCTCATGCGCAGTTTATCTTGGTCTTCCAAGTAACTGCCGTCGCACCATTGAGCACAAGCACGGCGAGCGTATTCTCACCCTCCTCCACGAGGTCGCTCACGTCGAACTCGCTCGTGCAGTGCGAGACCTGCGAGTAGCCGACGAAATCGCCGTTGAGCCACACGTAGAAGCAGCTGTCTACTCCCTCGAAGTTCAGGTATGCGCGCGGCGCTGCGGAATCCGGCGTGTAGTCGAACGTCGTGCGATACACCGCACATGGATTATCTGCCGGCACGTGCGGCGGGTCGAACGGGAACGGGTAGCGCGTGTTCGTGTATTGGTTGTGGTCGTATCCGTTCATCTGCCACACGCTCGGCACATTGAGCAACGTGAACGATTCGTCGGGATTGAACATCGGCTCGAAAAACACCGGCTCGTGCTGTGACTGGCTCGCACGCACGGCGTCGTCGAGCTCATAGATGCTCGCGTAATAGCGGAACGACCACTCCCCGTTGAGCAGTTGGAAGCGGTCGGATTGCTCGCGCGCGGCGAAGCGAGTGTCCGTAGGGTGAGACGCGGGAATGAAATATGAGCGCGGCGGCTCGCAACCGACATGCAGAACGTCGAGATCTTCGTAATATCGAGGGATGAACACAGGCTCTCCTTTGCACATGCGCGTACTGCAATATCGTACATCGCAGTAGGGTTTTTGCGGTGTCGGCATACGAGCGGCGCGGGGCACACGAACGGACTGCGAAATATCTTGGGAGCGCGATATACTGCAAAGGTTATTTGTGCACGGGGAGCCCTCTATCACCCCGCGTGCAAGGAACACGTGAGTTCGTAAGCCTTGTCCCCACACGGCGAACGAGCGCACACCCCTAGTTAACAAGGAGAGCCATTTTGGCAACCAAGATTCGTTTGAAGCGAATGGGCAAGAAGTTCTATGCCGTGTACCGCGTCGTGATTATGGATTCCCGTAACAAGCGCGACGGCCAGGCCATCGAAGAGATCGGTCTGTACAACCCGAACACCCAGCCGTCCACGATCGAGATCAACTCCGATCGTGCACAGTACTGGCTCGGCGTTGGCGCCCAGCCGACCGAGCAGGTGCTCAACCTGCTCAAGATCACCGGCGATTGGCAGAAGTTCAAGGGTCTCAAGGGTGCTGAAGGCACACTGAAGACCGTTTCCGCAAAGCCGGAAGCCGCCGTTCTCGTTGAAGAAGCTGAGAACAAGGCCCAGAAGCTCAAGGCAGCCAAGGCTGAGGCCGAGGCAAAGGCCAACGCTGAAGCAGCTCCTGCCGACGCTGAGGCTACCGAAGCCGCCGACGAAAAGGTCGAGCTCGCTGATGCCGCCCAGTCCGATTCGGAAGCTGCGTGATCATGCTCGCTCAAGCCGTGGAACATCTGATCAAGAACATCGTCGATTTTCCTGACGACGTCTCTGTCAAGTCCCATGAGAACGCCCGCGGGGAACTGATTCGCGTTCGCGTGAATCCAGAAGACATCGGGCGTGTGATCGGGCGTAACGGCCGCACCGCGAATGCGATTCGCACGGTGGTGCAGGCGCTGTCTGATCACAAGGTGCGCGTCGACATTATGGACGTGCGCAGGTGAACACGATGAACGTGCAAGACCCGCAACAGCCCCAAGAGTTGTTGCGGGTCTGTCGTATCGGCAAGGCGCAGGGGCTCAAGGGCGAAGTCTCGGTGGAACTCTACACCGACGAACCCGATGTGCGCTTTGCCCCCGGCGAGGTGCTGTATGCCAAAGAAGCCGGCGATGCGCTTCGTGAATTCGTTGTCGCCTCGTCTCGCACCTTCAAGCATCGCTGGTATGTGCGTTTCGAGGGAATCACCGACCGCAATGCGTCTGAGGCTTTGCGAGGCACGATTCTCTATGGCGAGCCGATGGATTTGGACGACGACGAGTTCTACCCCAAAGATCTGATCGGTCTTAAAGCCATGGACGCGCAGGGCAATGAGATCGGCACCGTGGTAGATATGCTCGAAGGCGCTCAGTGGCTGGTGAAGCTTCGACTCACCCACCCTACCGACGCCGAGTCAACCTGCCTCATTCCGTTCGTCGAGCCGATCATTCCCGACATCGATTTGGAAGCCGGCACGATGCTCGTCACCCCTCCAGGAGGGTTGATTCCTGGGTATGGGGCATAACTCCCCCACTTTTTTATAAGCGTTACCGGCTGTGGGGAGATCTCTGCCCACAGCCATCTATTTTGAACACATCTCTCCCCCTACTTCTCGCAGGCACTTTCACAATATGGCAGTTATGGATATCGATATCGTCTCCGTGTTTCCCGAATACTTCGATGTGCTGAACCTGAGCTTGTTCGGCAAGGCGCAGAGCAAGGGATTGATCAACGTCACCGCGCACAATCTTCGCCAGTGGACGCATGACGTGCACCAGTCGGTTGACGATACGCCGGTCGGCGGCGGCGCCGGCATGGTGATGAAACCGGAGGTGTGGGCGGAGTGCCTCGACGAGCTGCTCGACATCGAACACATCGACGAGCAGAATCCCAAGCCTATTCTGATCTTCCCAAATCCTTCCGCCCCGCTGTTCACGCAGCAGGATGCCACCGAGCTCTCCCACGCGCAGCATCTAGTGTTCGGCTGCGGCCGCTACGAAGGCTATGATGCTCGCATTCCGCAGTATTACCGCGCACACGGCGTTGAAGTACGCGAATATTCGATCGGTGATTACGTGCTCAACGGCGGCGAAGTGGCCGTCTCGGTGATGCTCGAGGCGATCACTCGCCTGCTGCCCGGCTTCATGGGCAACCCCGATTCGATCGTCGAAGAGTCATACACCGGCGGCAACGCGCTGCTCGAACACAATCAATACACGAAACCGGCGAGCTGGCGTGGCATCGACGTGCCACCTGTGCTCATCTCTGGAGATCATGGCAAAGTAGATCGTTTCCGCCGCGACGAGGCGCTTGAGAAAACTTCACGCATTCGACCTGATCTGATTGAGCAGCTCGACTGCCGTGCGCTCGACAAAGCGGACCGCAAAACGCTGATGGCGCTTGGCTGGGAGGTCTCCGGCGACCATCCCCGCCGTCACAGCAGCAACTAATACACCTGCTCTCACGAGCGATATGTCTGCGTGCCGAATGTCGATGCAGGGTATATCGCTTACAAGGAGACATTACCGAGCCTATACGCACATATCGGTGCCGATTTTCCAACGATTTACGGCGATTATACTTGCCCAACGAGCCCCTAATGTCTCCTCGTAAGCGAGATGCCTCTGCACCAACGCTCAAAATGCACTCAGCAATATGCTGAGATCACTCAGCGTTCTTCCCTGCCATCAATGGAGCTAACGCTTTGTATCTGCGAACTTTTGCGCTCACTCGCTGTGGCTACCTCTTTCGACCTATATATTTTGGTCGCTGAACAAGCTCCTTTCAGCATGTATATCTAGTCGGAAAGAGCTTGGAGCGTGTAGACGGCGGTTTCGCCGTAATCTCGCCGATCTGTAATAGCCCAGTTCGCAGGTGCTTTCGGCTCGTCACTGCGTGTCGAGCGTTCAAGAATAATCGTGCCTGTGCGAGCCACCATATTGCGAGCAGTCAGATCATTGAGCAACTGCTCGCAATCCGCAGTAGAAAACGCATATGGTGGGTCAATAAACACCACATCGAACGGCTGAGTGATCTTCGCTTTTGCCGCATACCGCTCCGCTTTGGCGCGAATAATATGCGCGCTCATATCCGCTTCCCAAGCCGCATGATTACGCAGCAATGTCAACGTCTGCGCAATCAGTTTGGCGGCGGGCTCGGATGCCTCGACCTCCACGAGCTCGCGCGCTCCCCTGCTCAGCGCCTCGATTCCCAGCGCGCCAGTACCGCCGAACAAATCGAGCACGCGCGCGTCAGCAAGCACACCCTCGGCATCAAGTCGCGAGAAAATAGCTTCTTTCGTGCGATCCGTCGTCGGGCGAGTCTGCGAACGCGGGGTAGTCAACGGAACCCCTTTAAATCTGCCGGTAATCACACGCATACTTCGAGCTTACCTACACCACGCCATTTTCGCTGTTTTCACCAGCAGATTTGACGTTTTGACTTAGATGAGCACCAAAAACTGTGTATAAACAGCAAATGCATATGTAATAACAGCAAAATACTATAGTTTCGCTGTTTTCACCAACGGATTTGCCGTTCCGACTCACCAAACAGCCTCACCATATGCAAAACAGCAAAACCATCTGCCAAAACAGCAAAACAACTTGCTTTTGCCGTTTCTACAGATGGATTTGACGTTTTGACTCAGATAGGAAGCTCAAAGTGTGCATAAACAGCAAAAGTAGGTGTAATAACAGCAAAACACTGCACCTTTGCCGTTATTACCGATGGATTCGCCGTTTTGACACACAAAATAGTCACATCATAAGCAATAACAGCAAAACCATCTGCCAAAACAGCAAAACAACTTGCTTTTGCCGTTTCTACAGATGGATTCGCCGTTTTGACTTAGATAGGAAGCTCAAAATGCGCATAAACAGCAAATGCATATGTAATAACAGCAAAGCCACATGCAATAACAGCAAACTCGCAGAGATACAAGCATACAAAAGGCACGCGTAAGACATACGGTGCACACATATGGCACAAATAGAAAGGGTCTGCATCCGAGGGGAGGATGCAGACCCTTTGCAGCGAATACTTACTGAGTATTCGACCGGTTGGAGATCACTGCTTACTCACTGCGGCGGCGAGTCATCAGCAAACCTGCGCCGATTGCGATCAGTGCGAACGCAGCGGCTACGATCAGCGCCACCGAGGAGCCGGTGCGAGCCACCGAACTCACGTACGTGACGCGGTTCGATGCAGTGTTGTTCATCTGTGAGGACGAACCAGTGCTCGGCTTCGTCGGAGCCGTTGGAGACTCCGGTTCAGACGGATTCTCCGGCTCGGTCGGCTCAGTCGGTTCCGTCGGCTGCTCTGGCTCTTCCGGCGCAATGTAGACATTGCGGAACACAATACCGTCGGCGTCGTCGGAGTACTTGAGCGTCGCCAGCAGCTGACCCTCACCGTTATCAGTGACTTCCACCGTCACGGCATGCACGCTCTCATCGTAGGTGACGTGCTCGGCGTCACCCTTGACTTCGCTCACTTCGTAACGGTAGGTGCCGGCCTGCGTGTAGCCGATCACGCCGAACTGCGCATTGCCGTTGGCGTCATTCGCCACAGTCTGCACACCGTCGACCGCAGTCTCCGGCATCGGCGTGTTCTCGTTAGCGCCGCGCATCTGGAAGCTGAACTCGCCAGCTTCCAGTTCACGTCCCTGCAGCAGCTTGCCCACGCTGGTCGGCGCGGCTTCGTAGGAGTTGGTGAACGCCATCGCCGAAACGAGTTCGCCGTCAGCTCCCGTGACTTCCCACGCGACGCCGAGCGTGCCGTCGCTGTTATCGACGACCTGTGCCACTGCGGAATACGTAACCGTGTCGTAGGTCACGCCACCCACATTGCCCGCGATTTCGCGGATCATGTAGGCGTAGTTACCTGGCGCGTCGAAGGTGACGCCAGGCAGATCAACGGATCCATCCGCAGCGTTCTTCGCCGTGCCCACAACGGCACCGTTTGCATCGAGCATTTCGAACTCGAATTCGCCGGCTCGCAGATCGCGGCCATTGATCGTCTTCGTCATCGGCACTGCACCGGTTGCCACCGGATTGTTCGGATCCGCTGGATCGGTCGGGCCCACCGGCTGCACGGAATACGTGTTCGTGAACGTGAACTCCATGCCTTCCGCCGCGCCTTGCGCAGACTGCTTCGTCACGGTGAGCGTACCGTCGCCGTTGTCTACGACGTGCACGGTCACGGTGTACACCGAGCCGTCATTCGCGACGCCGGAGACTGCACCAGCTTCGGAAACCGTGTATGTGAACGTCTTCTCACGCGTGGTCGGCTGCGCATCCTCAGCTTCCGCAAACTCTGCCGCTTCGCCCGCTTCTTCAGATTCCTCAGCACCCGCAGAGTTCTCAGCTTCAGCTGGTTCCTCCGCAGCGGCTTCGCCGAACACGTTGGCCACGGTGTATTCGATCTCACCGAAGTCGATCGCACCTGCGGCATCGTTCGTCACCTGCGTATTCGCAGGCATCGGTGCTCCTTCGGAGCCGGTCAGCGCGAACGTGTACTTGCCAGTGATATCCGGCGCATTATCGCCAGACGCCACCTTGAGCACCTTGTTACCGCTGAGCGCGACCTTCGCCGAGGACTCCGCTCCATACTGGTTGACGAAGCTCAGCGAACCGTTCGCGTCAGCCGGATAGTTGACGCTCGCAGACAGCTCACCCGCACCGTTGTCGACGATCACGAGTTCCACCGCGTATCCGGAGACGACCGCCGTCACACCCGCTGGCAGAGCGTCTTCACGCTCGCCGACGGTCACTGCGTAGCGGTAGGTGATCTGCGTGCCGTCGACTGCTGCGACCGCCGCACCGGACTTCACGTCCGCCGCGAGTCGCTCGCCGGTGAACTCGATCGCACTGAACGAGATCGTGCCGTCCGCCGCATTCATGCCCGATGCGATTTCGGCACCGTTCGCGTCACGCACGGCGAAGTTGAATTCGCCGGCGTTCTGCTCACGACCGATGAGCGTCTTCGTCGCGTTGATGCGCACACTGGCGTCACCGCCGATAGTCACCGAACCGACTTCGTAGAAGTTGTGGAACGGCAGCGTGATCACCTGGTCGCCGGCGACTTCTGTGCCGTCGACGCTCGTGTGCACGCTCATCGTGCCGTCGTGGTTGTCGCTGGCCCAGATGCGCACGGCATACACAGTGTCGTCAACGGTCAGTCCGTTGCCTGAGGTGGCGCCGGTCTGATCGATTTCGTAGCTGAACACCTTTTCCGCACGCACATCGTCATGAGTGAGTTCGAGTCCGGTGAACAGACCTGGCACGGTGACCGTTTCGCCGCTTGCGGCTGCATCGAAGTCATACGACTTGACACTGCTGATTACCGCGCGGGCGTTGCCGCCGAACGCGCGCTGCATGTCTTCCTCACTGCCGCGCACTTCGAACTTGAACTCGCCTTGTGCTTGCGCACGACCGGTGAGATCTTCGCTCACATTGATGCCCGGGTAGGTCACGCTCTGCGTGCTGTAGCGGTTGGTGAACAGGCCGTTTTCAACGGTGGTCGCCGCAACGAGCTGGCCCTTGCCATCATCAATGACGTCGACGGTGATGTTCGCAGTGTGCGAGTCGTAGGTCATGCCGGACTGCGTGCCCGCCTTCTCGCTCACCGTGTACTTGTAGACGCCCTTTTCGTTGTACGTGATGGAACCGAAGTCGAAGCCCGCGGTGTTGCTACCGTCAGCTGGCTTGCTGGCAGTTGCCGTGTTCGTCGCTGGCATTGGCGCACCATTCTCAGCGGTGAGTGTGAACTCGAACTGCTGATCATCCGCCCAATCCATGCCTTCGACCATCTTAAACAACTTGAAGTCAGCTGGCACGCCTTCGGCAGGCTTGGCGGAGTATTCGTTGAGGAACGTTCCGCTCGTCACCTTTGCATTGGCTTCCAATGCGCCTTCACTGTTGTCGGACACCGTGACCGTCACCTTTGCCGTGTGCGGATCGTAGGCGACGCCCGGCATGCTGCCCGTCGTCTCCGTGATCTCATACTCGTAGGTTCCCGCCTTCGTGTAGGTGATGTTGCCGAAGTCGAACTTCGCCGTATCACCACTGGCCGGCTTGGACACCGTCACCTTGGTGTTCTCCGGCATCGGAACATTATCACCCACACCCGTGATGGTGAACTCGAAAGTCTCGCTGGCAGGCCATGCGATGCCCGTCAACTGCTTCGAGAACTCCATGCCGGTAGGCACACCCTTGAAGTCGGTGGTGCTGTAAGCATTCACGAACGCTGTCTTGTCGGCGCTCGCCTTGGCTTCCAGCTGACCCTTGCCGTTGTCTGTCACCTTAACCGTCACGGTGGCAGGCTGAAGGTCGTAGGTCACGCCCTTCATAGTGCCCTCGGTTTCAGTGATGGTGTAGACGTAGGTTCCTGCCTTCGTGTAGGTGATGTTGCCGAAGTCAAACTTCGCCGTGTCACCACTGGCCGGCTTGGATACTGTTACCGTCGTGTTCTCCGGCATCGGAACATTCTCGCCCACACCCGTGATGGTGAACTCGAAAGTCGCATTGGCAGGCCATGCGATACCCGTCAACTGCTTCGAGAACTCCATGCCGGTGGGAACGCCGGTGAAGTCGGTGGTGCTATAGGCGTTCACGAACGTCGCAGAGTCGTCAAGACCAGTGACCGTGGTGCCGATGGAATACTGGCCCATGCCGTTGTCGACCACGGAGAACGTCACCGTCGCCGTACTCGCATCGTTGGTCAAGCCTTCCGTCGTAGTTCCGGCACCTTGCTCCTTCACCGTGTACGAGTAGTTACCCGCCTGCGTGAATGTGAAGTCGCCGAAGCTGAACATTGAAGTCTCAGCATCGCCAGTCGGTTTTCCGACAGACGCCTTCGTGTCTGCAGGCATGGCGTTCTTCAGCGCTTCTTCAGACACCGTGGAACCGGCAGCATTCGGAGCCAAGTTGAAGGTGAACGTGTCACCATCGGTCCAATCGCGACCTGTCAGTTGCTTCGAGAACTGCACGGAAGCCTTGCCTTCAGCGATGCTGTAGGTGTTGGCAAACTGTGCAACGGTGTTCTGCGCATCGCCGTCGATTGTGGACGAAGTGGTCAGGTTGCCCATGCCATCATCATTGACCGTAATAGCCAGCGTGTGCACGGTGAAGTCATAGGTCACACCGTTCTTGGTCTTGTTGGCCTCAGTCACACCTTCCGGCATTTGCTCACGAACGGTGTAGCGATAGGTCTTGCCACCGTCAGCCTGCGTGAAGTGCAGGTTGGCGAGCAGTGTGCTGTCGATCGGCCACACGAGTTCAGAGCCCGAAGCGGAGCTGAACGGGTTCTTCGTGGTGATGCTGGAAGCACCGTTCGGCATTGGAGCGCCGTCCACCGGCTCGATGATGAATGAGAACTCTTCAGCGTTCATCGTGCGACCGGTGAGCGTCTTGCCAATCTGCAGCGTGCCACCGAAGTTGGTGGAGGCGGCATAGCTGTTCGCAAACGTGCTGCTGCCGTTAACAGCTGCAGTGGCCTGCAACTTGCCATCTTCATCGTTCACCGTGTAGGTCACCGAATAAGTGTGGCCGTCATAAGTCCAGCCGTCCTGTGTGGTGCCTCCATTGCTCTCAGTGACCGCAAAGGTGTAGGTGCCAGGCATCGTGAACACCACGTCGCCAAGCTTGATCGACGCAGTGGCGTTGTTGGCGATTGCTGGCGACAAAGTAGCTTGATCCGACCAATCAGCAAGAGAATCGTCTGCCTGCTTGATCTTCACATTGTTCGCATCACCAGCGGTCAACTTCGTGTTGAATGCGAACTTGCCCGCATCAGCATCGTGGCCTGTCACCTTCTTCGACACCTGCAGAGTCTGCGCGTCGGTGTTCTCAGCGCGGTAGGAGTTCGCGAGTTCCACGCGATTCTTGCCGTCTGGGTAGCTCACATTCGTCACGAGATCACCTGCGGCATCACGGGTCAGCGTCACCAGCACGTCGTAGGTGTTCACGTCGTAGGTCATGCCATTCAGCGTTGGATTATCAGCCGTCACACCAACTGGCACAACTTCCGAAACGTGATAAGTGAATGTTTGCGAAGCTTGCCCGTGCAGCATCTTGTCGGTGAACTTGAGATCAGGAGTTCTCCACGTGCCGTCCAAGCCAACGGAAACAGCGCCGGAAACAACCGGGCCATCCGAAGGATTGATTTCTGCAGCTTCAACCTTCACGTTGAACTTGCCCACTTCGTCATTTGGATTCGAGCCGGTGTGGTCGGTGTAGTCCTTCTGACCGCTGATCGATGCCACAGCATCGTTCTCGCCAGTGAATGTGTTGATGAAGTCGGCCGATTCGACTGTTGGTGCATCTGCGAGACGATGACCCTCATCGTCAAAGGTGTTCGTCATGACAGACTCGACCTGCATGGTGCCGTTACCGTCTTTATCGCTCACGGTTACTGTCACCACATAGCGAGCGCTGGAATACGACAGCTTCGGCTTGTTGCCTTCCTGCTCCGTAATCACGTACTGATACGTGCCCGGCTTGGTGTATTCAATCGCGCCGAATGCAAAGCCGATCTTCTCACCGTCTGTGTATTCACCCGTAGACGGGTTCTTCACCTCAACGGTGGCAGGATTCGGCAGTGGAGCATTAGGGTTCGCGTCACCCGCGGTCATGGTGAATGTGAACGCTGAATCAGTCTGCCAGTCACGGCCAATCAGGGTCTTGGATCCCTTGATCGAGTCTGCATCAAGCGTCACCGGTTCCAGCGTATAGGTGTTCACGAATGCAAGTTCGGTCGTCTTGTTCTTCTCGATCTCACCTGCATCGGTTTCGTGGTTTACCGACCAGCCAGCACCACCGTGATCACCGGTCTGCGTCACCGTGGCTTTGACGCCAGGTGTCAGGCCATAGACCATCGCGCTTTCGCCGTCTTTGAGTGTGAAGGTGTAGCCGTCTTTGACGGTCTTTTCTTCACCTGCAATAACGGCTTGGAATTCACCGTCGAAGCCATTGCCTTCGAGCTTCAACGTGAACGGGAATTCCTTATTGGGATCCTTCGTTGCACCCTCCGCCCACTTGACCTCTTCGGTCACCTTAAGCGTGCCGGAGCCTTCCACGGTCTGCTTACCGTTGTTGCCCAAGTGCACGGTGACCAGATTCGACTCCCAGTTAGGAGCGATGGCGTTGGTCGCCGTGTCGGTCGAGTTCTTGGTTTTCTCAGCGGTGTACAGACGCGACAAACCGGTACGAGTAGTGCCAGCTGGCGCGTAGTAATGCTTAGTGGATGGATCCTGCACAGCCTTGCCAATGGCGTTCTCGCCGAGCACGTCGATCCACTGCTCGTGCTGCGCGTTATTCGCATAGTACGTGCACTGGTAGTAGTACGTCTTTCCTGCTTCTATCGAAGTCGCCGGATCGTTGAGATCCTTGGAATTGTACAGCGGCGTATTTTCGGTGAAGTAATAGAAATCGTTCGTCGTCGCAGGCTTGAACGTGGCAGTCGTTGTGCCGTTCACAGCCTTCTGCTCCGCTGATGTGTCGTAATCATTCGTCAGGAAGAACACGTTGCCGTCGTCGTCGGTGTGCTTCTCGATGTATTGACGCATCTCCTCATCGGGCTTCGCCACCTTATCTTCCACTCCATCTTTCAAAGCAACGTCGTAGAACAGACGAATCGGATGCGTGCGAGCAATATCGCTGGTGATGTTGCCGTCTTTGTCGATCTTCGTCGTGTACAGACGCAGTGGCAACAGATCTGCCGGGACTTCCACTTGCACGGTGTCGCCCTTGGCGTTGTCGTAGCTGGTGACGGTGATCTTCAAATCCTGCAGTTTCGCAGCCTTGTAGACCTCGTTGCCAGCAACATCGCCATAGAATGTGTAAGTGGTGACGTTGCCGTTTTTCACCACAGCATTCGCGGCATCCTTATCGAATTCGAACTTCGTTCCCGCAAACACCACGCTGTTCATCGAGCTCACGTGCATGTAGTCGCCGAGTTGATCAACGAAGGTCACAGCGCCCTTCTGTTCATCAGTGGTGCCGCCGGTCGTTTCCGACGTGATTGGCGAAGTCGGGTTGCTCGCCACTTCGCCCCAGATCTGCTCGAACACCGCGTTCAAAGCATCGGCATCCGATGCCGCCAAATAGTAGTTAGAGTTCGCGGCACGTGGCCCGAACGAGGAGTAATACCAGTTGGTGGCCTGCGGATAGTTGCTGGACACGGCCTGCATGAACGCATTCGAGCGCAATGCGCCAGACTGCGTATTTACAGTGACAGAAGACACATTCGCCGAAGCATCAGCACCTTCAAAAATGCCAACGGAGTATACCATTGCTCCGGCATTCTTGATGCCCAACGATGCTTGAACTGCAGCTGGTGCCACCGTACTGAACGGAGATGTGGTTGAATTACCGCCTGGTTCACCATCGGTAAAGAAAATAACGATCTTGCTGGCATCTGCTCGGGCTTCACCTGTTAACAGCGTATTTGCATATTGCAATCCCAAATCAGCATGGGTCGACCCTGTAGCCTGCAACCCGTTCACCGTGGTCTTCAATGCATTTAATTCAGATGTGAGGCCACTTTTCTGTTCGGCGTTAGTCGCATAAGTAACGAGACCAATACGGTTCTTCTTATTCGGGTCACTCACCGTGCTATTCGCTGTGTTCGTCTGGTCAATAAAGCCATTCACAGCCTGCTTGAGAGCATACAGACGTGTATCTTGTTCAGGAATATTCTGTCGGTCATAGAACTGCGTATGAGCAGAATTCGTATCATTGGCGCCTGTTTTCGGAGTAACAGACACCCAACGCCTATTCGAGGTATATCCCCACGAACGTTCATTCCTGCTCCAGGTTACTGAACGATAACCATCACCATTCGGTATGTAGTAGGTATTTCCGGTATTTAAATCATCGGAATACACAGCCTCATACGTATACCTCTCGCCATCCATGTTGTATGCCATCGAGCCGGAGGTGTCGAGCACGAGCACAATGTCAAGCGGCTTCGTGTTGTTCGCCACACCGATGAGCTTCTGGGCGCTGGACAGCGCTGACAGTCCAACGAGGAAGCTGTCGTCTTTCGGCGTCACCGTCACTTTTTCGCCGGTATACGTCGTCAGTGTTTCTTCTGTAGTCGAAACGGATTTATCCGTCCACACGCGACCGGTGGAGCGCGGGTCGGTCGGGTCGCCGACGCCTTCACGCCACTGCTCAAATGTGGTCGGATCCGCCACTTTGTTGCTTGCAGCCTGTGCAGGCAACGCCACGAGCGCCACTGCGACGATCATCGCCACAGATACGACGGCGGCCGTAGCACGTTTTGTCGCCGTACTCGCTGAGCTGAATATGTTCTGCCCCCAAGTACGCAATCTCTGCCATAACATGATTGCCTCTTCTACTTGTGTTTCCCAGAAAAACAGTCCTCAACAACCGTTTCCCCCCAACGAATCGTTTCAGCTTGGCACTCTCACTATCACTGCATGTGGTAGTGCAAACTCATTCGTTCTGTACAAGTTTACATGCTATTAGCGAAATTACTAGTATCAATCCAGCGTTTTGGTCATTTATTCACGTTGATTCAGTTGCTAATCAGGAATTTTTCGTTTCCACGCGAGAAATCAAGAACTGCTCCGGCGAGTTGCACATGATCCGCCAGCGTCGGGTCGGCGTCGAGCAACAGTTCGGCGCGTTTGCGAGCGTCGGCGATCATCTTCGCGTCAGTGACCACGCGTAGCAGTTTCAGGCTCGATTTGCCACCGGACTGCGTGTCTCCGAGCACATCGCCCGCGCCGCGCAATTCCAAGTCTTTTTGCGCAATAAGCGCGCCATCAAGCGAGTTGGCGATCACATCGAGCCGCTGTTCGGCGATGCTGCCGGGTTCAGCCTGCGAAATGAGGAACGCCCAACTTCGTGTACCGCCACGACCCACGCGCCCACGCAACTGGTGCAGCTGCGAGAGTCCGTAGCGATCCGCGTCGAAAATGACGATGCAGCTCGCCTGCGGCACGTCGACGCCCACTTCGATCACTGTGGTGGCGACCATAATCGGCGTCTCCCCTTGCGAGAACTCCGCCATGACGCGTTCCTTCGTCGCGTCGTCATCGCGGCCGGTCAGCTCGCAGAAACGAATCCCCTCGAACTGTGGCAGCGACTGCAAGCGTTCACTGATCTCGTGCACCGAATGCAGCGGCGCGCGCGGCACAGCGCTCTCGCCGAGCTGGTCATCAGTGAGCAGCGAATCTCCGTCATCCTCCGAAGCACCAGCGCCATCCCCCGCGTCATCGTCTTCGGCAACGTCAATGCGCGGGCACACGATGTATGCGCGTTCGCCTGCGTCGATGCGGTGGCGAATATGCCAGAACATCTCGCCCATAAGCGAGCCGTTGCGCTCGTCGATCACCACGGTTTGAATCGGCTTGCGCCCTCCCGGCAGTTCGGTGAGCCACGAAATATCGAGATCTCCAAACCACGTCATTGCGGCAGTGCGCGGAATCGGAGTCGCCGTCATCACCAGCAGATGCGGGTCGCATTCCGCCTTCGACCGCAATGTTTCACGCTGTTCCACGCCGAAACGATGCTGCTCGTCAATCACCGCGAGCGCCAAGTTCGGTGCCTGGAACGACTTCGAAAACGCCGCGTGCGTGGCCACGACGATGCATGGGTCGCCGCTCGCCGCAGTACCGAGCACTTTGCGGCGCTCAGCCAAGCGCATGCCGCCGGTGAGCAGCAGCACCGGAGCGCGGTTGAACACTTTACGAATCGACTTGTAGTGCTGCTCCGCGAGCACCTGCGTGGGCGCGACGAGCACTGCCTGATGCCCGGAGCCGACTGCCTGCAGCATCGCCGACACCGCGACCACAGTCTTGCCCGAGCCGACCTCGCCTTGCAGCAGTCGCTGCATCGGGTGGTCTTTGCACATGTCTTCGCTGATCTGGTCGATCACCGCGCGCTGCCCTTTCGTCAGCGCGAACGGCAGGTCGTCGATGTATTGGTCACGCAACCGCAGATCAGTGCACTCATACGCGGTCTGCTCGCTCGCGGAACGCCTCGCCTGCAGCAGTGCGGTCTGGCACACGAACGCCTCTTCGTAGCGCATCGTCGTGATCGCAAGTTTGAACGCGGGCACGGAGTCCGGGTCGTGGATCTGCGAAAACGCCTGCGCGCGGTGCATCAAGTTGAGTTCCGCGCGAATAGGTTCCGGCAGAATATCAGGTATTGCGGCACGCAACGAGTCGCGAATCTGCTCGCTTTCGTCAAACAGCGTGGTCATGTGCACGCTCGCGCCTTCGTCACCCTCCGTTTGCGCGGCGGTCGTGGCGTCTTCGCCGGCAAGCAAGCGCAATACGAACAGAATCGACTCGTGAATATGCTCGCTGGAAATGCGCGAATTCGCGTGATACACAGGGCGCGGGCGGCACACGCGCTGCAACCCCTGCTGTATGTTCGTCACATCGGCACGCGGATCGTCGCCGATGGTGAGCATCTCGGGGTGCGTGAACTGCAGGCGGTCATTGTATGCGCTGGGTTCGCCGGCGATCACCAAGTGGCCGTCTACGCGCAAACGCGTGGCAAGCCAATCCACATAAGATTTTCTGTGCGAAAAGAACACGAGACTCGCGAGCGAGCCGCGCACTTGCAGCGAGGTCGCGAATTCGTCGTCATCGACGAGCACTTCCACGCGGTAGCCGCGGCGCGCGTTCATCGGCGTCACGCGCACACTGCGCACGCGCACAGCGCTCGCCATCTTCTCACCGAGCCGCGCTTGCGAAAGCGCGCGCACGGGAACGGGGTCTGTCACACGGAACGGGTAATACGTCAGAGCATCTGCCACGGAGACCACGCCAAGCGCTTTGAGCGCGCTGACTCGCCGCTTGTTCGTCAGCAGCTGCGCGATCGGCGTCTCCACCGTGATGCCTGCCATGCCGTTCCTCCTACGCTAGTCACACTGCACTTCAATAGTATGCCAGTTGCCGCGCAAGAACGCATGTGCGCAGATACAAAAAGGCCCCGGGAGAAAACTCACCGGGGTCTTTGTTTCATCACTTAGAAACGCTCACTCGCTGAACCTTGCCAGCCTTGAGGCATTTCGCGCACACGCGCAGGCGCACATTCTGGCCGTCGACGTGGTACGCACCGGCTGAAGGTTCGGCAGGAAGCGGCGCTTATTGCGAATATGTGAGTGCGAAACGGAATAACCGGTCTGCGGTCCCTTGCCGCACACTGCACAACGAGCTGCCATAATGGACTCCCTACAATTACTATTGACTTGCAAGTCTGCGCATTGACCCCAGACCACACTTTCCACACGGGCATAGCGAGGCGTGGCTGAACACGCAACTTCCCAATACTACATGAGGAGTGCCGACAATGCAATGCACACTCTCTCCGACCTCACACATACGTTTGCAATATGCCATCTATGCTACTGGATTGTGAATTATCGGGTAGAATCAGACGGAAGTGCGAGGGTGCATGGACGCAGATACATGCAATAGGCGCATTGCGAAAGGGGTTTATATGCTCAGCGACATTCTTCACTCGATTCAGGCACACCGCGACCACGAGCCGACGGTTATTTCGCTCGGACAGATCTGGGTTGACGTGATGATCAAAGTTCCGCAGTTCCCGGTTCCCGGCTCGTTCATCAGCGCTGAAAGCTACTCGCGCTCGGTGAATGGCAGCTTCGCCGTGCTGGAGGCAGCCAGCCGCATGGGGGCTCACACCGAATTGGCAAGCGTTCTCGGCACCGGCCCGTGGTCAGACATGATTCGCACCGCGCTTGCCCACGCCAACATTCGGCACACCGGCCTGACTAACAAAACCGTTGACAATGGCTCCCGCTTGGTGATCAACGATGGCGAGCAACGCTCGTTCATCTCCGCGCCCGGCGCCGAAGTGCACACCGACGAAAAGACGTTTGAACACGTGCACCCGAAAACCGGCGACGTTGTGCACATCAACGGCGCTTCACTGATGAACAATGGCGCAACGGCCGTTGCGGAGTTCATCTCACGCCCCGAATGCGCGGTGGCTATGCGCGACTTCCAGATTGTGTTCAATCCGACGAGCATGGTGTCGACGGTGAATGAACGCCTGTTTGAAGACCTCGTATTACTGCACCCGATCTGGTCGCTGAACCGCCAGCAGGGTCGCGCGATTGCAGACCGTCTCGGCATCGAGCTCGACGAATCCGCTTCGATGCGCGTTGACGGCGGCTTCGACGAGTCGATGAGCAATCTGTGCGATTCGCTGGCTGAAGTATTGCGCGCGCCCGTCGTGCTGCGCGCTGGCTCGCGCGGCGCTTGGCTGCGCGAACACGGCAAGCAGACCGAGCATATCGATGGATTCGAGACGAAGGCCACGCATATTCGTTCCGCCGGCCCGACACACACCGGCGCATTGTGCGCGTTGCTGGCGAACGGCTGGAATCTCGAAAGTGCCGTGCAGATCGCCAATGCCGCGGCTTCGCTCGCGATTTCGAAGAACATCAACGGCGTTCCGCAGTGCCCGACGTTCGATGAGGCTGCCGAACTCGTCAAGAAGGCGTTGGCTGAGCTCAACGCCGAGGAGAATAATTTAAATAATTATTATTCTTTCTCTTCGCCCGCACCCAGGCGAAGCGCGTTGCACAGCCACAGCATAGTGTCTTCGCCGGAATAGGCGGCCAGCAAGCCGACGCCATCGAATGCCGCAAGCGGCACTCCGGCGTCGGTGAGCATCATCACTGCAGTGGTCAAACACTGCATATTGTCTTGCGTCGGAGCCACGGGAATCCCCTCGTCGCGCAACGCTTTGATTGTCTGTGCGCGGGTCGGCATCAGGTCTTCGGTGCCGCTGAGCAGTGCTTCCGCCGATTCGCGCGCCACATCGCTGAACTCCGTGGTGTGCCCCACCGTGCTCGCCATCAAATAGCACGAAAGCGCAGCATTCTTATCTCCTGTGGCGGTGAGCACGGTGCCGAATGTGCAGTAGAGGAAAGCGACTTCTTCGGGAACGACGGCAATCGACAACGCCAGCGTGATCGCGTCGATGGCACGGTTGAACTGCGGCTCATCGCCAGTCAAATATGCCATCGTCTCTTCCACATAGCTTTGTATGCTCGTCGGCGACATCTGCTGCAGCTTGCGTAGGTCGAGGAACGCTTCGTTGCTGCGCCCCAGCTTGTAGTAGATGCGGGCGAGCTCGGCATACACCGCCGCGAGCGCGCCCCCGATTTTGCGGTAGCGCGTCGCCTCGCCGCCCTCCGCCTGCGAAACGAGCAAGCGCAGGGCTTCGCGGTCGCAGTAGAGCGGCTGGCGAATCATGCTCATCATCGGCTGCTCTTTAGTGAGCTGCATTTGCGCCGACTCGAGTTCGAGCATAGCCGTCACCAACGAATCCGCGTTGTCGCGAACGATCGCCTGAATGTCTTCCACCGTATACGTCAAGTCGTTGCTCACGTCGAGTTCGCACACACGGTCGGCGCGCAGCAGCGCCTTCATGTTGTCTGCCAGTTCGCGCACGTCTTCGCGCAACGGCTTGCGCAGGTCGAGCAACGCCTGCGGTACGCGCGCCTGCGGGTCGGCGATGAAACCGCCCTGTTCGTTGAAACTGACATGCGTTTCCACCGGTTGCAGCAGCGTGATCAGGCGTTGCGGGTTGCTGTCGAATTCGTCTGCGTTGAAGCGGCCGTTGTGGTAGAGCGGCAGCACATCGAAGTAGAAGCCCACACGGTCGAATTTGAGCGAGAACACGGCTGAACCGTGCGCGTTGCCGCGACGCCCGATCACCGTGATGTCGGTGATTGCATCGCTGGCGCCGAAACCGACGTATGTCAGAAGCCCCGCCAAGCGCAGCGCATAGGTGCTCGCCCAAACGTCGCGGCGACTTTCGCAATTCACCCATTCGCCACCGTCAACGTTGTCGCCGCTCCTGACGGCATTGAGCGACACGGCGGAGAACAGTACCGGTTCAGGCACGTTGAACGAGATGGCCATGTCGCCGGTTTGCGGGTATGCCTCGGCGCTCGTGTCGAGTCGGAATGGCAGTTGCAGCCCATCGCAGGTGTTCTTGAACTGCGTCAGTATGTCCCACGCCCCATTCTCCGGCGCATGCACTCCATACACGCTGCGGTATGGGTTGGGTGCCTTGACCATGTAGTCCACAAAACCCGCGTGCTCGTTCCAGTTCTTCATCATGTGTGCAACCAGCGCGTCGATCTGCTCGTCATTGAATGAGCTCACCAAGCCGGGGCGGTCGCTTTGCATGCCCGCCGCCTCCGCCACGAATGCGATGCGGTTGAGCGCCGCCTCCACCGCGAGCACCGTCTGCCGCTCGTCTTCGGCAAGCTCGCCGGCATTGAACACGACGCGGAACCACGGCATCAACGACCTGCGCATGAGCGTGAGCTTGGCATGCTGTGCGATGCCGCGAATATCGCTCGCCCCCGCCGACTCGAGTTGCGTGCGGCGAATCGTTCGAAAGCCGACGGCTCCACGTGCGCCTCGTCTTCGCCGATCAAACCGCGCGTGCCGCGCGCGATTTCGGTTTCCAATGCATCGGGCAACGGCATAGAGGTCATCGCCTCGAACACCTCGTCAATACGACCTCCCGCCGGCACGGTGCGTTCCACGAACCAACGCGGGTCGGTTTGTTGCTCGATCACAAGTCCCCCTCGAATTCAAGTTGACACGGTTGCGGCGGATAATTCTTGCACGTGCTCCTAACCGCGCAAATCCTCGGTAAGTCTAATATGCCCGTCGCGACAGTGCTGAAGCGCTTCATTCGCACACGCAAGCACTATCTCCCGTAATTCATAAATTTTTACAATTACTATATCAAATTATTTACTGTTCGAACATACTATTGTCTACTTCACTGAGAAAAACACAGGCAAATAATATATAGAAATTTCCAAAGAAAACGGGGTGCTGAGTTCTCAGCACCCCGCCGAGCAAACGGCCGCCGCTCAATCAGCGGCCATACACCTCGTGCACGAACTTGCGCAAGCGTTCGACTCCCCGCTTCGCATGCTCGGTTTCCAAGCAATACGACATGCGTAGATAGCCCGGCATGCCGAACGAATCAGACGGCACGACGAACAGGTCGTATTCCATCGCCTTGCGCGCGAACTCGTTCGCATCGGGTTCCAGCGACTTCGGGAAGATGTAGAACGTGCCGCCAGGGCGCACCACGTCGAAGCCGAGATCAACGAGCGCGTCGTAGATCAGGTTCATGTTCGTCTCGTAAATGGAGAGGTCGCTGGTCTTGTCGCTCACTTGCTCCACCGCGAGCTGCATGCTCGACGACGGGCAATTGTGGCCGATCGTGCGGCTGATCTGCGCGAACACCGGAACCATGATGTCGGCGTCGGTGGCGCGCGGGTTCACGGCGACGTAGCCGATGCGCTCGCCTGGCAGCGACAGCGACTTCGAGAACGAATAGCAGGTCAGCGTATTGTCATAGAACTTCGCCGGGTACGGCTGGGTCACTCCGTCGAACATGATCTCGCGGTACGGCTCGTCGCTGATCAGGAAGATGTCGTGCCCGTATTCCACCTGCTTAGCGAGCAGCACCTGCGCGAGATGCTCCAATGTGGCGGCGGAATATGAGGCACCTGAAGGATTGTTTGGCGTATTGATGAGCACGGCGGTCACGTTCGGGTTGAGCGCGCGCTCGAACGCCTCGAAGTCGATCTGGAACGCCTTCGTGTCGGGCGGCACAACACTCAAGTGCGCGCCCGTGCCCTCCACATACGGCATGTATTCGGGGAAGAACGGCGCGAACGTGAGCACTTCATCGCCCGGCTTGGTCACTGCGCGGAACGCGTGCGCGAGCGCGCCGGTCGCACCGGAGGTAGGGAAGATATGGTTCAGCGTGTAGTCCATGCCGAAACGACGGTTCAGGGAGTCGGCGACGGCGCCACGGAACGACGGCAGACCCACCGACGGGCTGTATCCGTGCAGTTCATGCGGCTCGCGCGTCTCATAGAGGTCGATCATCGCCTGCGTGAACTCCGGCGCGCACGGCACGCTCGGGTTGCCGATCGAGAAGTCGAACACTTCGTCGGTGCCGATCTGTGCGCGGCGGGCGGTCGCAGTCTCCGCGATCTGGCGAATAACCGATTTCTCGCCGAGCATCTCCTTGTATTTCTGATTGACCATGTGTGTCTCCGTTTCCTAGCCGTGTGCGTTCGCGGCGCTGCGACTCTCTCGCGACCAATGTATCGGTCGAAACTGCGAACATCTCCCATCTTAGGAAGTCAGGGAGATAGCAGAACTCTTAGAGCGCGTTGTGTTTCCGGCGGTATTTCGACAGTTGCTCGCGGATCGTGTTCATAAGCGACGTCGAGCGCTCGGTGCGCATGTCGGGATACGCGTCGAGCAGGCGGCGCTGCTGCCAGTTGAAGATGCCATGAATCTTCTCCGACGCCTCTTCGCCGCTGGTATGCGCGCGCTCGCGAATGCGTGTCGCCGTCTGCCCCGCACGCTCGCCCAATTGCTCGGCGCGCTCGCCCAGTTTCTCCAAATGCTCGTCAGCAGAAGTGATGTGCACGTCGAGATGCGCAATCTGCTCTTGCTTGAGCGACTTGATATATGCTTCCGCACGCCCGAGCTTGCTGTTCATGCTGGTCAACCCGGCGAGTGTGACGGCGGCGTCGGCGAGCAGAATAATAAATAGAGTAATACTCACAATATTGAGAGTGAGCGGGTCGATTTTGTCGAGCTGAGTGTCGATCCACGGTTGCACCCACTCCTTGACCACCGTGCAGCCCGCCGCAAAGAAGAGGAACCCGTTCAAATAGACGCGACCGTTGATATTGAACGGCTTGTTTGAATAGTCCCACAGCCGCATGTGGAACATCTTCTCGATGCCCCACGACGTGATGTATTCGAGCGTGCAGCACAGCACGCCGCTGCTTAAAAACACCGCGATGAGCGAATGCTCGTTGTGCAGCACGAAGATGGCGAGCATAGCGCCGAACCCGTAGATCGGGCAGATCGGACCGTTGAGAATGCCGCGGTCTACGAACCGTTTTTCATCACGATGTTGAGCAGCGTCTCCCACAGCCAGCCGATGAAACTGTAGAGTAAGAACCAAAGGAATATTTTTCTATTGTCACGAGCATATTCTCACTGTTCCGCATGTTCGCGACATCGGAACTGCATATATGCGAATTATTATTCCGCGTATTTTCTGCGTTGCGAACAACTCGGCGCACAGGTATCACCTAGTATTGGGAACAGTGAATACGAGGAGGCAGTATGGGCACGATAGTTGATTACGCGTCGCTGGAAACGCGCGACTTCTCGCAGTACCCGTTCCGTGCCGCCGACGCGATGGTGTACGCGCTGCTGAGCTACGACAAAATACCAGCCGAGATTCCAAGCATTGACGAGCTGATGCAGCGGTATGGCTCCACGCGAAACAAACTGCGCGGATTTGATATCAAGCATCCGGCGAAATCGGTGGAAACGCTGTGGCGCACGCCGTTCGATGGGCCGACATTGCGGCAGCTGGAAGAGCATCTGCATCCTGACGCGCAGACTGGTGACGGTTTTAAGGGAGACGCCAACGCGAGCGCTGACGCCGAAAACGGCGTGCGCACCGATGACGACGCGAACTCCCTCGTCGCAGATGCCGGAGACGCCGCGCCTGCCATGAATTCCGCCGGCGAAGCCAGCGACGGCGCAACATCGGCGACGAACGGCAAAACAAGCAGCGCCAACAGATCTCGCCATTTTTACGAGCTGATCAAGCGGAATCCGCGCTTCGCCGTCACGCGCATGAGCGCCACCGAAGAGCGCTTCGACCAAACCGAGCAAACGCAATATGCGGCGATGACGTTCCAGCTGCCGGACGGCACGCTCGTCGTTTCGTTCCGCGGCACCGACGATTCGCTCATCGGCTGGCGTGAGGACTTCAATATGGCCCACACGTATCCGGTGCCCGCGCAAACGCAGGCCGCAGACTACGTGGAGAAAATCGGCAAGCTGTGGCCGAACGCGCGCATCATTCTCACCGGCCACTCCAAAGGCGGCAACATCGCGATCTATGCGGCGATGAACGTGCACGATCAGGTCAAAGACCGCATCGACCACGTTTACGCCTTCGACAGCCCCGGATTCATGCACGCCGTGGTGAGCAGCTACGAATACGGCACGATCGCAGACCGCGTGACCAAACTCGTGCCCGAGCAGTCGATCATCGGCATGCTGATGGAGTCGAACCCGAACGAGCATCAGGTGGTCGTCAAGTCGAACGCGGAAGGCGTGATGCAGCACTACTGCTATTCGTGGCTTATGGACGGCGACAGGTTCCAAACGCTGCCCGAACTCTCCGAAAGCTCGCAGACCTTCCACAAGTCGTTGAACGAATGGCTCAACGGCATGACGCAACGCCAGCGCAAGAAGGGCGTCGAAGCATTGTTCCGCGTACTTTCGGCCGGTGGGCATTCATCGATGACTCAACTGAGGGATGAAGGAGTGCGTGCGCTCCCCTCGCTGCTCGGCAGCTATGTGGGGCTCGATAGCGAAGATCGTCGCTACATCAATCAGGTGATGATGATGTTCGCCGGCACGCTGTTCGCGCACTGAAAACGCATTTCACGCAGCGAAAAATACCAAACATGCACGGAAACATAGCCAGAAGCTGATTTTTGGACGTATGATTTCAGCAACACTAGACTTAAGTGATGTAAATGAATAGTCTCGATGTTGCGAAATGTCGAGGCATTCCCAGAGTGAGGAGTTCCAATGCCAAGGCCTCGTCGTGACCCAGAAATCATGCCAGCTCAGCTGCGGTTGGAGAATGCCTTCTGGACGTTGCTGCGTGAACGCCCATATGGCAAGATCACCGTCACTGACATCGTTCGCGAAGCGGGCGTCAACCGCAATTCGTTCTATTACCACTACTCCGGCCTGCCGGAGCTGGCGGCTGTTGCCATCATGCATGCCGTCGAAGGCATTCCGGTGATGGGCGCAAGCACATCCACCGATGAGCTCCGTCAGGAATGGCACCGCATCTGCGTCGAAGCGTTCAACGACTCCGAGCAGCATGAGCGTCTTGAACGTCTTGCCCTTCTTGCCGGCCCGCACAGCACCGTAGAGCTTACCGAAGCGTTGCGCGACTTCATTCGCATGACGCTGCTCGGCAACTACAATATCGACTATGATCGTGCCAGCCTGAGCACACGCATGCTGCTCGACTTCACCGTCGGCGGCATCGTCGGCGTACTGCGTGACTGGTCGAATCTCGAACCACGTTTGACGATCGAAGATCTCACCAATGCAGATCTCGGCTCCGTTGCCGCGAACCTTCGTCAGGCGCTTTCCTCAGATACGTCGCATACCACCGGGTATGCGTCTGTGTTGCACTAAGCTGCGACAACTAATTGCACCGAGTAACGTGTTCCATGCACATGAGCTACACACGGTGTTGTGTACGCTAGTGTGAATGGAACACGTTCTCTTTTGGTTGCGCAGCAACAGCGGCAAGATCATTCTGTTCACGATCGTTCTCGTTCTTGCCATACTCTGCTCTCATTTTCTGAGCAAAGGTCTTCGCAAACTTCTCGACCACAACAAGATTCCATCGGCGTCGATCTTCGTCAATATTCTGCGAGTGCTCATCTGGGTGATCGCACTCACGATTGTGCTCGAGCCGGTGTTCGGAGTCAGCCCTACGAGCTTGTTCACCGCACTTGGCATCGGCGGTCTCGCGATTTCGCTTGGTTTGAAGGATTCAATTGCGAACACGATCGGCGGCTTCACACTGATGTTCTCACGCGTGATCCAACCAGGTGACACGGTGCGCGTCTCCGGCATCACCGGCGTGGTGCAAGACATCAACTGGCGACAGACCAAAGTGCGCGAGCGCAACGGCAACATCATGATCATTCCAAACTCGGTGCTCAACACGACCGCGCTCGAGAAGCTCGACCCCGGCAATGAGTGCATGGTGACGATACCGTTCACCGCGAAACCGGATGTGGATACCGCGCAGCTCGCGCACGATCTGCTCAAAATCGTCAATACGCACGCCAGCAAGCTGATAAGCAAGAAATACAAGCCGCTGGTTCGCTACAACGGGTTTACCAGTGACGGCGTGAGCGGCAACATCGTGGCGTATGCGAAGCGTGGCGTCGCGCTGAGCGCCCTCTCTGACGAGATTGCGCGCGCTGTGCACGACTCGCAGCTGAACCTGAATTTCGCGGCGTCGTCGATCGTTGGCATTGACGAGCGAGGCAATATCACAGCTGCTGATGCGGCGCAGCACAGCAACAACAACTGAGTAACTGGCACTACAAACGACGAGTGGATGGCCTCACCTAGGGCCACCCACTCGTCGTTTTTACTTATGTTTAATTATTGATTACTGGATTACTCCTCCATTGACTTGCGCTTGGCGAGCAATGCGACAGCACCTGCGATCACTGCGATGACGGCGACTGCGATGAGTCCGACCTCGGAGCCGGTGGTTGCCAACACCCCGACCTTTGGCTCGGACTTCTGCGCCTGAGCTGGCTTACCAGTTTCTTTCTGAGCGGGCGTGGATGACTTGCTGCTCGGATTCGATCCGGTTGCCTGACCACCCGATTGCGCTGGCTGGCTGGGCTGCTCCGGTTGCGTTGGCTGATCGGAAGGATCCTGCGTCGGTTCTTTTGCCTTCTCAGTCACCTTGACGGTCGCGATGCCGGTCACACCATCATGTTCGCCATCACTGATCGCAACTGGAATCTGCACGCTGTCGCCCGCCTTCGCGTCGGTTGGCAGAGCTACGCGCAACGTGGTCTTGCCCTGTGTACCGGCAGGAACAGCCACATCTGCAATGGGCGCAGCCATCCACCCTGCAGGAGGCTGAGGTGTCACCGTGAGTTTCTCGTATGCCACCTTGCCGAAGTTATCGACGTCCAGCGGCACTTCTGCGAACTGCGAGCCTTCCGGTACGCTCACTTCTCCGTTCGCCGTGGCAGAGAGATAGCCAAGCCAATCGAGTGAGATGCGCGTATACATGATGTCGAGATTGTCGCCTTCATACAGCAGACCGTAGCCGCCGCCGGCACGTGAATCGAGTGCGGTGATCGTTGAATACGCCATCGCTCCCTCTTTGAAGAGCTTGCCTTCGCTCCACGTGGTGCCGTCGTCGAAGGAAATGCGGATCAGGCCGTTGTGCCTGCCGTCCCCAGACGAAGACGAATACAGCAGAATCTTCGCCGCAGGAGTACCTTCCGCAGCATTCGGGAAGGCGCGCGTGATCTGCGCATTATTCGCAGGATCTGGCAGTTGCGTGTCTTCGTATACCTCACCATAGGTCTGGCCGCCATCGTCGGAAATGGCAATCTGGCGATAACGTGAACCATATGGACGCGAGTTGAGCATCACTCGGCCATCAGAGAGCTCGACAACCTTGTTCTCGTCCATATGCTCGCCAACGGGCGTACCGACGTGCCACGTAGCGCCGTGGTCATCGGAATACACGGAAACAGCTTGGTGCACACCAGCGTTGTTGATCGTGTATTGCTGGATCAGTCGACCGGCATGCTCCCCATATTTGAGCTGAATGCCATGCCCAGACGCCGCGAATCGCGATGTCCAGTGCTCCACGTCGTTCGTTATCTGGTCGGTTATGATGCGCGGCTCGCTCCAGGTGGCACCGTTATCGCTTGACTTGACCACCGAAGCCTGCAGTACGTTGCGGTTATTCGGGTCAACCCCGGCAACGGAACCACCCCAGCCTTGGTCATACGACTTCACCGAGAACAGGAAGATGTCTCCCGTCTCCTCATCTACCACATATGATGGGTCGGAGAACCCGTATTTGCCAACGCCATCTTTGCCAGCAGCCACCACAGTGCGTGTTTCGAACGATTTGCCACCGTCTTTGGAGATGCGCTGCACAATCGAATTGGCCTGCGGAGCGTCTTGGCAGCTGTTCGGGCGTGCATCATAGGCGGCGAGGATCCAGCCGTTGGGAGCTTCCGCTATAGCCGGAATGCGGTAGCAGCTCACCCCGTGCTGCCCGGCCGTGGCGAGCCGCACGGCTTCGCCATCGGCGCGTTCTGTAGGTTGCGTTGCAGCATCTGGTTCGAGTGGTCGCTCGCCCGGTTGCGTCGCGACGGTAGGTGCATTGACGGTGATGTTATCTTGCAATACTTGCGTACCGTTGCGGTCAGCGGTTGCCTTCCACACGGTTTTCGCAGTGAATCCACCTGCATCAACATCTTCTTGCGTGACGCGGTGAGTCGCAGTGGTGCACTGTTTGGTTTGGCCGGCAGGCAGATTTGCATACCGGCAATTCGGTGCGCCGGTAGTCAGCATGCCGTCGAGATTGCCTTCTGCAGGGAAAGCTGTAAGCGGGCGTGTTGACGTATTGGTGTAGGTGAACGTGTAGCGCAGAACGTCACCGGCATAAGCGTGGTCTCCGTTGTCGTCAGTGCGTTCGACTTTCACGGTGAGCATCGTCGTTGGCTGCTCGTCGTTCGGTTCAACTGCCTGAGCAGTGCCGACGCCGAACGCTGCGGCAAGTGCTATAGAGACCGTTGCCGCAAATACTCGTCTGATACGAGTGCGTAACTGTTGCATCCTCATCCTCTCGATCATTGAGATAGTGAATTGAGATATTTTGTGAAACACCATGTATCTGCGCTCGACGTTGAGCACGTATAGATGATGTTGTCTGCAATGATAAGACGTCTGACGAATGAAGACAAATTGTATTCGGTATTTGGTCATTGTTATACAAATAACTTATATTTGTAATACAAATTTTTCTCTAAAAATAATGTTCTCTAGTCAGTGGAGTTAAACATGTCTCCACAAATTCATACTTACGCCATCGACATAGAAGTAAAGATCCTGTCTAGGAAACACGCCCTCTCCCGAAATGCATATTCCTATTGCATCGGCGAAGAAAGCTCATAGACGCCGTTAGCTTTCAGGCTGCGCTCCGCATCTGCCAGCCGTTCTCCAGCAAGTCGCGCAAAAGTATCGTCAAGCTCCGCCACATATGCATGTCTTCCCAAAAGCACGGATGCAACAGAAGCGGAAGCAAGGCCTCCAAACGGCTCCCACACCACATCACCTTCATCGCTAGATGCAAAAACCTGCGCGAGCATCAAATCGAGAGGTTTCTGATTCAGATGCGTAGCTGACTGTTTTGTCGGCTTGTATGTTCTCGGAGCGCTTCTTTCCATAGTTCCTTTCAGCCGCTCGTTGTCGGACAGCGGAGGCCTGCCCCAAACGTTGGTCACTCCATTACGGTGATTCCATGTTGCCCGCAGAGAATCCCACGCTTTAGCCGTCATAGGCGTTTCCCATCAAGGGAAAATACGGCCAGTCTGTTGACCTCCCATGCTCTGTACAATACCTAGCCATCTTTTCAACGCTCTCCCCCGGCGGCCAATACCAGAGCCAATCTTTGGTTAAATACTTGCGTGTAGCCGCATTTTTACCCCACAGGCTTCGTTGGCTTTATTAAGAGGAAGAACACTACGCTGCCATTCCGCGCGTAGCCATGCCTTTGCATCAAGTACTTGCCTATCCCCTGCATTGAGGTAGATCTTGCGGCGATACAACGCCGCCACCTCCGTCACAACCGGAAACTGTCGAATGGTTTTGCCATTAACATTGCCTGCGATATGCGCAACGCCTTGTCCCAAACACCGAGCTGTACATATTCCCAGCCCGTCGCAAGCAGAAGTGGATGCACTGTAGCCCAACCGATTTCCGTATTCCAGAACCATAGGCTCGTTGAGGGCTTTGCGGCTTTTGCCCACATTGACAAGTGTGGCTTGTACCATTCGACCAGACCAGAGACGTCATTCGCGTCTCCACGAAAACCCCGTATTCCATAGGCCCCATCAGAAACAATCAAATCAGGGGCCGGCCATTCGCCGTATTTCTCTGATACATTGCCGTGATGCAAATCGTACATTGACCCAATACACTCTCTTTGCATCTCAACAGCCTCTATTCACCGACAACCACTTGAAAATATGTCAATTCCCTCGATCATATCCACCCTAGCGGTTCAAGTAATACTCCAATTAAAAATCTAGGAAGCAGAGCATATGAACTATGGTCACAACACGCATCGCCCTTGCCAATAACGATCACAGTGCACATATACCTTATGCCGATACCCGACAACCCTTGCGTTGTGAGGATAGACGGCCAGTCACCTTATGCCGTTCAATCAGCGACGGAGTATTGCAGCACTCTGCCGCAGCCAGCCTAAAGAACCAGAAAAACAAGTGGCCCGCGACTCGTGTGAGTCGTGGGCACTCGCCCTCGCCGCGCAAACTACAGTCGGCGAAGATTATTAGGCATCAGATGCCCTGCCATGCCGGCTTGTGCTCGTATGCATAGCGATAGTAGTCGGTGTGACGCAGGCGCGAAGCCGCGGCAGCGTCAACGATGATCGTGGCGTGCGGATGCAGCTGTAGCGCTGAAGCCGGGCAGAACGCGCTGACTCCGCCTTCCACCGTCTCGGCGACAGCCTCGGCCTTGCCCTTGCCGAACGCGAGCAACACCAGATGGCGAGCCTTGAGAATCGTGCCGATGCCCTGCGTGATGCAGTGCGTAGGCACATTGTTCACATCGTCGTCGAAGAAACGAGCGTTGTCGATGCGAGTTTGCTCGGCGAGCGTCTTGATGCGCGTGCCCGAGGCGAGCGACGAGCCCGGTTCGTTGAAGCCAACGTGACCGTCGGTGCCGATGCCGAGGATCTGCACGTCAACGCCACCGGCAGCGGCGATCGAACGATCGTACGCCGGACCTGCGAGCGCGATCTTCTCGCCGTTTTCGATGCCTGCACCGTTGAGCATATCGCCTGGCACATGCACGAGCTCAGGGTTGAGTCCGAGCGGTTCGACGACGGTGCGGTGAATCGTGGCGTGGTATGACTGCGGATGCGTGAGAGGCAGGCCGATGTATTCGTCGAGCGCGAATCCGCGCACCTTCGACACATCGATGTTCTCGTCATGCACGATCCCCGCTAGCGCCTCGTATGCTGCGAGCGGGCTGGAGCCGGTGGCCAGGCCGAGCACGGCCTCCGGCTTCTCTTTGATGAGGTCGGCCACGCAACGTGCGTATATCTGCCCCGCTTCTTCTTGATTGTTGACGATGATGACTTCCGCCATTATGAATTCCTTATCTCTTGGCTAGTTCGGCTGTTTCGCATGACCGAGCGATCAGCGCTCGGTGGACTCGCTGACTTCCTCAGGGGTGGCGGCGAGTTCGAGGCCGTTCTCCTTGAGCACATCGGCGATGCGGCGCACGTTCTCACCCTTGAGTGGAAGCACCGGGTTCGGCATCTGGTTGGTGGCGAATACACCAAGCAGCGCGAGCGCGGTCTTGAATGCGCCTACGCCTGCGCCGAAGCCGGAGACGCCGCTGGTCACGGTGACAATGCGCATCAATGCGGCGAGTTTGTCTTGCTCTTCACGCACTGCACGCCAATCACCCTCCTGATAGGCATTCCACATGTGCACGTAACCAGTCGCTTCCACATTAGCGAGACCCGGCACCGAACCATCGGCACCGGCCATGTATGCGCCGTCGACAACGACTTCCTGACCAGTGAGCAGTGTGAGCGGGTGGCCCGCCTTGTTGTTGTCGTCAACGAGGAAGCGGAAGGCCACATCATCGTTCGAGGAGTCCTTGACGCCGGTGAGCACACCGTCGAGGCCAAGGCGCACAAGCAGATCGCCCGGCAACTTGGTGTGCACGCACACCGGAATGTCGTAGGCGAACAGCGGGGTGTCGGGAACGGCTTCGTGGATCAGGCGGAAGTGGCGCTCGATCTCAGGCAGGCCGCCGAGTGCATAGAACGGAGCAGTGGCGACGATCGCGTCGGCGCCAAGCTCGCGTGCTTCGAGGGCATGCTCGATGACGCGGTTCGTTTCGGTGTCGATGCAGCCGACGAGCACTGGCACGCGGCCGTCCACGATTTCCATGGCCGTCTGGATGATCTCCTTGCGACGATCGTCGGTGCTGAATGCGACCTCGCCGGAGGAGCCGAGCACGAACAATCCGTTGACACCTGCATCGATCATACGGTTGAGTGAATTCTCGAAGCTAACTCGATCGACTTCACCTGCGGCAGTGAGAGGAGTGACTACTGGTGGAATAACTCCGCGGAATTTGCTATTCATTTTATATTTCCTTTGTATATACGTTCTATTATTTTCTATTTTGCTGTACGAGGCGTTGTTGCTGTCGTAAGCAGAATGGTGAACGAAGTGAAATGCCGCCCGCCGACTGTGTGGATGTGATACTGTTCGGCGGGAACGCCTTTGACGGCGGGCGGCACGTGTGGTTATGAGCAGCGGCTATGCGCACTCGGCTGGGGTCGGATGCAGCAGCGACGGTGCAGCGGCCATCAGCGTCTTCGTGTAGTCGTTGGTTGGGTGGTGCATCACCTGATCGGTGTTGCCACGCTCAACGATGGTGCCGTGATTCATCACGATCACGTCATCCGAGATGTAGCGAATCGTCTGGATGTCGTGGCTGATGAACACCATCGACAATCCAAGGCTCTTCTTCAGGTCGGAGAGCAGGTTCAGAATCTGGGCACGGACGGACACATCAAGTGCGGAGGTCGGCTCATCTGCGATGATCGCATCCGGGTTGAGCGAAAGTGCACGAGCAATGGCGACACGTTGACGCTGACCACCGGAAAGCTGACCTGGCAGAGCACCGAGAACCGAGAACGGCAGGCCGACCATGCGGATCAGCTCATGTGCGCGCTTGTCACGTTCGGCCTTGGAACCGATCTTGTGCACGATGAGCGGGTCGATCAGCTGGTCGATGACCGTCATACGCGCATTCAACGCGGTTGCCGGATCCTGGAACACGACGGAAACCACACGACCGATTTCCATGCGCTCCTTGGCGGTGCGGTGCGTCACGTCCTGGCCTTTGAACAGCACCTTGCCGGAGGTCACCTGTTGCAGGCCGCACATCACGTTTGCCGTGGTGGACTTGCCGCAGCCGGATTCACCGACGATGCCGATCGTTTTGCCTGGCATCAACTTGAGGTTGACGTTGTTGACTGCCGTGATCTTGTTCTTATGGAAGAGCTTCGACCCTGCACGCGTGGTGAACACAACTTTCGCATCGCGCAATTCAATGATCGGAACGTTCGGATCACGCTGTGCCGGTGTAGATACTGGCTTGCTCATCGTGTTCCCTCCTTAGATGGTTGCTGCGAAGATCCATCTTGTTCAGACTGCTCTTTGTATTGCTTTGCCGCTACATGGGCTGCTTCCAGCTCTGCATCGACCTTCTTCGGCGTCTGCAGCATCGACTGATCGGTCTTGCTGTAGGTGGCCGGCTCCGGCAACGGGGCGTCAGGCTGCGCGGCGTAGAAGTGCCATGTGCCTGGGACGCGAACCATGACCGGGCGGGTATCGAGGCCGGCATCCGGGTGCGAGGAGCGAGGTGCGAAGCGATCGCCCTTCGGGAAGTCGATCGGGCTTGGCACGGTGCCTGGCACCTGATGCAGACGAGGAGCGCTGGCTTCGATCGAGGTGACTGCACCGAGCAGACCACGGGTGTATTCGTGGCGAGGATCGGTGAGGATCTCCTTGGTGGAGCCTTGCTCGACGACCTGGCCTGCATACATGACGGTGATCGAGTGGGCGACCTTGGCGACGAGCGCCAGATCGTGCGACACGAAGACCATTGCGAAGCCGAGCTTCTTGCGCAGCTCGTTGAGCAGGTCGATGACCTGCTTCTGCACGGTCACATCGAGTGCGGTGGTCGGCTCATCTGCGATGATGAGCTTCGGGTCGCGGGTCAATGCCATTGCAATGAGCACGCGCTGACGCTGGCCGCCGGAAAGTTCGTGAGGGTACGATTCGAGCGTACGCTTCGGGTCGAGGCCCACGAGCTCAAGCAGTTCTTCTGCACTGCGGGTGCCACCACGGCTGGTGAGCTGCTTCATCTGCGTCTTGATGAGCATGGAAGGATTCAGCGAGCTCAATGCGTCCTGGTAGATCATGGCGATCTCATGACCACGGATCTTGTTGTATTCCTTCTGGCTCATGCCAACGAGGTTCTTGCCGTTGAGCAGAATCTTGCCGCTGATCTTGGCCTTCGGGTCGAGCAGACCCATGATGGCGAGCGAGGTGATCGACTTGCCGCAGCCGGATTCACCGACGAGGCCCATCGTTTCGCCCGGACGCACCGAGAAGTTCAGATGATCCACAACATTCACATCGCCGTAGCGTGGGAACTGGATGCACAGGTTCTCAACCTGAAGCACTGGGGCTTCGGTAGACACTGGCTCAAGGCGGTCGGTGCGCTTCATCTCGGCTGCACGCAGCTTGGCGAGCGACTCGTTGAGCGATGCCGCCTGCTCCTTGTAGGCTGCAACAGGATCGGTGAGGAGGCGATCTTCCTTGCGGTCGGCCTCAACATCTGCAGCGGTCTTCTCGACCGGGGCGGATGGCGCGGCGACCATGGCATCGGTGATGCCTTCGGAAAGAACGTTCAAGCACAACACGGTGATCATGATTGCGAGGCCTGGATACAGTGCCTGCCACCAGTAGCCGAAGATCACGCCGGCCTTTGCGGACGACAGGATGTTGCCCCATGTAGGGGTCGGCTCTGCGATGCCTGCGTTGATGAAGCTCAGCGAAGCCTCGAACACGATGGCGTCTGCCACGGAGAGGGTGGTGAAGACCATGACCGGTGCGGCGATGTTGCGCATCACGTGCTTGACGAGGATCCATGGGGCGCGAGCACCGGAGACGATGACCGCACGCACGTAGTCCTTGCCGTATTCACTGATGATGTTTGCACGGACAATACGTGCGATCTGCGGAACGTAGAGAATGCCGATCGAAATGATGATGCCGATCATCGACTGGCCAAGGATTGCGACGAACACTGCGGCGAGTGCGATGCCTGGGATCGACATGATGATGTCGATGAGTCGCATGATGATTTCGGAAATCCACGTGCGACTGACCGCTGCGATTGCACCGATGATCGAACCGAGGATCAACGCGAATGCGATGGACGAGAGGCCGATGACGAGCGAGTAACGAGCGCCATAGAGTACACGGGAGAGCACGTCACGACCGAGGTTATCGGTACCGAACCAGTGGGCTCCGCTTGGAGCTTGGTAGCTCTGCGTGATCGCGAGAGGATCGTACGGCGCGATGACCGAGGCGAAGATTGCACAGAAGATGAGCAGGAGGATGACGATGAGCGAGATCTTCGACCCCAGCGACATCTTGCTGAACCTGTTGAACTTGACCTTTGGCTTGGTTGCCGCTGCCTTAGCGACTTGACTTTGACCAAATAGCATTTCACACCGTCCTGATTCTTGGGTTGATCAGCACATAGAGCATATCGACCACGATGTTGATGATGATGAACGCGAGTGCCACAACGAGCACGACGCCCTGCACCAGCATCGGCTGATTTCCGTTGATGCCATCGAACATTGCAGTTCCCATGCCGGGGAGTGCGAAGATGACCTCGATGACGATTGCGCCGCCCATCAGGTAGCCGATCTTCATGCCGAGAGTGGTGACTGGGGTGATCAGCGCGTTGCGGAACACGTTGCGTGCAACGACGACGCCCTTTGGAACGCCTGCGCCGATTGCGGTGCGCACGTAATCCTTGTCGAGCTCTTCAACCATCGATGTACGAATGATGCGGGTGAGCTGACCTGCGACCGGCAAGCCCAATGCGAAGCACGGCATCGCCATACGGGCGAGGTAGGCGCCTGGGTCTTGCGAGAACGGAATGAGGTCACCGGAACCAGGGAGCCAAGCGAGCTTGATCTGCAACAGGTAGATGAGCAGCACGCCGAGCCAGAACGATGGCGTCGCGATTGCGATGATGGAGATGACGCGGATGGCCTGATCAACCCAAGTGTCGCGGTACAGAGCGGCGAGAACACCGAAGATGATTGCGAACACAATGGCGATAGCCAAACCGATGAAAGTCAGCTGCAGTGTGATCGGGAAGGCTTGGCCGATACGCGCGGCCACGGAATCCTTGTTGACGCCGTAGACGCCCATGTCGCCGTGGAACAGACCGACGAGGTACGACCAGAACTGATCCCACCAGGAGCGATCATATCCCATTTCGTGACGGTATGCGGCGAGTGCCTGTGGCGAGGAGTTCTCGCCGAGCGCTGCGACTGCTGGATCATATTTCGAGAACGACATCAGGAAGAACACCAAGAAGGTGACTCCGAATGCCATGAACGGCAACGCGATGAGGCGCCGTCCTAGAAGTCTTAACAAATTGCTCATGGAATGTCCAATGTGAAAAGAAGTTGTTTGAGAAAAGAGGAACCGACCCATCCGCCCCGGGAGGGGAAGGAAAACGGGAGCGAATGGATCGGTCCAGCAGAGAGGAAAGGTATGCTGTATGGATTAGTTGTTTACTTGGCCAGCTTGTCCTTCACGAGGTCGATGCCGGTGGAGCCGATGGCTTCCCATTCCGAGAAGACACCGTTCTTTGCCGCGGTGGTTGTCTTGCGGTGGAAGAGCGGGTACAGCGGCACTTCCTCGCTGAGCAGGTCGTAGCACTGGTTCCAGTAATCCTGGCGTTCGGTGTCATCCTTGGCTGCGATGGCCTTGTTCATCAGCTCATGGAGCTTGTTGTAGCCTTCGGAGCCCTTCCAGAAAGTGCGCTGCTTGGTCCAGGTGTTGTCGCCGTACCACCAGTTCATCAACAGATCAGGGTCGTTGCCGAACACTGACGGGTCGCCAGGGGCGAGCACGATGTCGTAGTCTGCGTTGTCTTTATCGGTGATGGATGGATACAGCGCGGAGGACTTCATCGACTGAATGTTGACGTTCATGCCGATCTCCGCCAGATCGTTCTTGATCTGCGGAGCCAACTGGGTGATCCAAGTGTGGTCGGTGGTGTAGAGCGTGAAGTTCATCGGGGTGGAGACGCCTGCTTCCTTGAGCAGCTCCTTCGCCTTGTCGACGTTCTTCGTGTAGACGTTCTTCGCCTTGTGGTAGTTCGGGAAGTTCTTCGGCAGGAAGCTCGTTGCCGGCTCTGCCTGACCACTCATCTGGTTCTTCACCAGCTGATCGACGTCGATCGCATAGAAGACGGCCTGGCGAACGCGCTTGTCGTCAAATGGCTTCTTCTTGGTGTTGAACATGAGGAACGGAAGGTTGAAGCCTTGCACCGTCTTCAGGTCGGAGCCGGAAGACTTGAGAACCTGGAAGGCCTGTGCTGGCACCATTTCCATGATGTCGGTCTTGCCGCCCTGCATTGCGGTCACACGAGCGGTGTCGTCAACCGTCACGTTCCAGACCATGTGCTTGGTCTGTGCCGGGTACTTGCCGTTGTAGTTGTCGTTCTTGTCGAACTTCACCTGGCTATCGGTGATCTCGGTGTACTTCCATGGACCGGAGCCGATTGGTTTGTTCTTGAGGTCTGCGTCAGACATCGAGCTTGGCACAATCTGAATGAGCGCGAGACGCTGCTTAAACATCGGGAAGGCTTCCTTGAGCTTGAAGTCAACCTGAGTGTCGCTCTTGGCGCTCACGGAATCGATGAAGTCCAGCATCGAAATGTAGAGGCTACCTTCTGCCGTCGTGCGCTTGTAGGAGCTGACCACATCGGAGGCCTTGACCGGAGTGCCGTCAGAGAACTTCGCGCCGTCGCGAAGCGTCACAATGTATTCGGTGTCGGAAACCTTCTGAGGATCGCCCTTGGCAAGTGCATCGAAGGTGGTGAAGTCGCTGTAGTCGAGTGCATACAGCGGCTCGGTCACATGCCAGTTTGCAGACATTGGCAGTGCACCGGAAGTGGTGGACGGCGAGAAGTCACGGCTTGCATATGCCACCTGTGCCGTAATCGTATCTGGGGTCGATGTGCCCTTGGCAGCGGACTGCGCAGCAGTGCCGGTGCCGCACCCTGCCAGAAGGAAGGTACCCGCCAAGGCTGCGGCAACCGCTGCCTTGAGCTTTCCGTGTGAATGGAACATCTTTCATTCTCCTCATCTTTGAGAGATATCTTCGTGTTCAACGCGACGATGCCCGTCTTCGCGCAATCGTCTTGCTTGCGAGCTGTGCTCGGATGATTCAACATCTTCGTCGAACTGATTTAAATGATAAGACATCTGATGTCTTACTTCAACCCAGAATAATTGTGCGTGTCGCTCAATTTTGCCCAATAGTGAGGTGGAACTCCATCGCTCAGGACAACTCGCGCATACCCTCACGGCACTTTCTTGTTTTTCAAATACGTTGACATCGTACACGCAAATTCCCGTATAGCTTCGCTGTGAGTGGAACATTTGCGCTTATATGTACTGTTTGTCGCAACACTTGCTACCTATATATGTTTGACTCAAATGCAACTACCTCGCAACCCACTCATATATAGGTTGCGAGGCAGCATGGTGATCCGCACGGAACACAGCGGTCAGGGAAGCCATGTCAGTGGCAGGCGTGTGAAATAGACGCCCGCTGTTTCGCGTTCCCACAGCAACCCGAGCTCGCCGTCGGGCAGCACGCTCATGCACTGATACACGTAATGGTATGGGTTGAAGCAGCGATGCCGCAACCATGTTCGTCCACCATCGTCGCTTACGCGTAACACGCCACGGCCGCGGTATGGTCGCATTTGGCTGGCGTTGGCGAACACCATGCGATCTGAGGCCTCTCCTGGTTGCCAAGCGCCATCATCATCACTTGGAGGCAATGTGATGGCGTTGGGTTGGCTGAAGATCTCCGGCATCGATTCCACGAACTCCAATTCGTCCCATGTCTGCCCACCATCACGGCTCACCGAACGTCCTACGCGCCCCGCATGGTTCTGGTTGCGATACAGCACGGTAACGGCACCATCTGCGGACTCGACGATCGTGGATTCGTAGGTGTCGGCGTCGTCGTCGTGCAACGTCTGTTCGTGCACGATCTCACCATTCATTTCGCGACCTTCGTTGATCGGCACTCCCCTGCTCCACGTTTCGCCACCGTCATCAGATATCAGCACACCGCCGATGCAGTGCTTCGGATCGGTTCCATTGCAGTAATACGGCACCAATATCCGGCCGCGATATGGTGGTTGGCTCAATTGAATGCCGTTACCGGGAGAGACGCCCATGAATCGCATCCATGGTTCTTTGACCATCTGGCTGATGAATCGTGGTTTTGACCATGTGGCGCCATCATCGTCAGAATGCAGTTCCATCAGGTAACTGGTGCGTGCTGTGAGCAGGCTCTGACCTGCGTCATCGCTCTCTTTGGCGAAAATGTTGCCCGCAGGAGCTCCGTTCACTGTCACGTCACCCTGCTCATCTATGCGGTAATCGCTCACGCTGCCATCGGCACCCGTCACCGAACCGTCTTCCTGCACGGTGAATACCGCACCATCGCGATCGTGCACCAGAAGTCGCCCGTGATCATCCAGACCAACGCCTTGCTCGGCATTTGCAAAGCCGCGACCGCCCGGGAAATGGTCGATGAGCACAATAACACGTCTATGTTCGCGATCGTATGTCAGGCAGGAGTCAGTCACACAGGGTGCATCCATGCCATGCTCAGGGAACGCAACGATCGTCTGCATCGGCAACCATGTGCGGCCGGAGTCCAGTGAGCGGCGAATCACCAAATGTATTTCGGTGGGAGCGTCGTTGGGAATCACCACGCGTTGATCGGCTCCCGCGATCACCACGCCGTTTGCAGTGGTGATCATTGACGGTATGCGGTAACTCGCAGCACCCTCATACCCAGCATCGAATAACGCGGTATCGGTTGTGGGCGGCACGCCAGACAGCGTCTTGATCTCGCCATCCGTGAGCGGGCGGGCGAATATGCCACCATTGCGCACTTCCCCGCACAATCTGACCCCTGTGGTGTCTGCGCCAACGCTGATCTTCCGCAAGCCATGCACTGCATCGAAAACAGCTGCCCGGGCTGGTGGAGTTCGAGGTATCCGTCAACATACAAGTCGATGGCCCCACGGAACGCGCGAATCACCAAGTCATGCCAGTTGCCATCCGTCCATGATCCGCGCGCCGAATACTCGTAGCGTTGCTCACCATCACGGAACGTGTAGCGAATGCCATCATCGTCGACGTATACGTTCATCGTTTCGCCATCGTCGCCTGCAGCTGCGAGCACTGTGCCGAACTGCCCGATGCCGCGAGTGCGGAAGTGCGCGAAAATCGTGCCGTTGTGCACATCCTCCATACGTTCCACATCGAAGTCGGCAATGGTTGCGGCGGCGAATTCCACGTCGGGAACGGACGCGGCCACTTGTACCGCGATCTGCTCCGAGGTTTCGGCACCGGAGTGCACGCCGAGCAGGTACACGCCACTATTTGTGCGCACAGCGCTTCGTTCGCCAAAGCGCGCGGGGTTCAGATTCGTCGCGCACGCGAAGCACTGGTAACCATCCAGATACACGCGTATACCGAAGCCGCCGAACGTGAGCGCCACCGTGTGCTCGCCGCCGAGCAATATGCCGTAGGTGTCTTCCATATCCAAACGAATATGGTCATTCGGCGAATCAAGAACCAGCGAGCCCTGCTGTGCGCCGAGTTCCAGCTCCACCTGTTCGCTCTGTGCGGCGAACCGCAGCATCATCCCATCGGTTTGCCGGCGAAAGCGCAGCCACACCGTCGCCTCGAAATCGTCAGCCTCCGCGCAGTCCCACGTGACCACATCGTTCGCATTATTGTCATCATTCATATTTGCAGCAATCTCCCACAATTGTTCACAGTTTCTTGTGTTATCTCGGCATGCACAATCTTCATCCAGCGTTGCAGTAAAACCGGTTGTGGCTCACGCATCACAAAGACGCATGGGCCACAACCGGGTTAGTTAGGAGGAGAGGAAAAGAAGAAATACCACTTGGCTCACTTGTTCAGGCGCGCGACGAACCAGCTGGTGATCGACGTCGGGTGCGTGATGGCCGTACCAACGACGGCAGCCCACGCGCCGGCCTCCATCACCTGATGCAACTGCTCAGGCGTGTGAATACGCCCTTCGCACAGCACCGGCACGTCCGGGAACGCCTTGATCATCTCGCCAAGCAGTTCGAAATCCGGACCGTCGGTTTTCTCGCGCTCGCCGGTGTAGCCTGCCAGCGTGGTGGAGATGATGTCTGAGCCGGCTTCAACAGCACGTTCCGCATCTGCGAAGCTGCCGCAATCCGCCATCACGGTGATGCCTTCGTCATGCAACGCGTGCACGGTTTCCGCGTAGCTGCGACCGTCTGGGCGCGGCCTGCCGGTGGCATCGAGCGCGATGATGTCGGCGCCCGCCGCGGCACAGCAGCGTGCATGGCGCAGCGTTGGTGTGATATACACGCCTTCGGAACCATCTTTCCAAATGCCAATCACCGGCACATCAACCTGCCCCTTGATCGCCGAAATGTCGGAGAGTCCTTGGCAACGAATGCCCACTGCGCCGCCTTGCACTGCGGCCTGTGCCATTTGCGCCATGGTTTCCGGGTGGCGCAGTGGCTCGCCGGGGTATGCTTGGCAGCTCACCACAAGTCCGCCCTTGATTTTTCGATTGCTGGATTCATTGTGTGTCCTTCTGCGCAACGTTGCGCATATTTATTTTTAAATTTATATATTCTGTGCATTATTGGTGGGCAATGTGCCTGTGCGCGGCGACGGCTGCACCGATCAACGGTGCCTGACCGCCAAGGTTGCCGTCGACGAGCAGTATGCGCGAGAGCAGCGGCAGGGCTGAATGCGAGAATCCCTTCTGCAATGCGTTCCACCACACCGGTCCGGCTTTGGTGACGGAACCGGAGATCACGATGCCGTCTGGGTCGATCAGATTAGCCATGCCACCAATGCATGCACCAAGTGCTTCGGCGCTGTCGGAAAGCGTGCTCGTGGCGAGCTTGTCACCTTCCTGGGCAAGTTGCGCCACTTGCGCGCCACTGCTCACCAGTTGGCGGCCTGTACGCCTGTTGTAGAGGTTCGCGAGACCTTGACCGGAGGCGACCGGTTCAATGTGCCCTTCGGCGCTTCCGCAGGAGCACAGGAATCCCTGGCCGAGCGGAGAGGTCATGTGGCCGGCGTGACCGGCCACGCCATGCGCGCCGAGGTAGGGATCGCCGTCAATGATGATCGCCCCACCGATGCCAGTGCCCACGCCGATCGACAGAAGCTTACGCGAGCCGCGGCCAGCGCCGTAATGCGCTTCGCCGATGCCGTGCGCAATCACATCGCCGACCATGTAAACGGGCAGGTCGGTTATTTCCGCGAATGCCGCATAAAGCTGCTGACCGCGCCAACCGGGAAGAATGTCGGTTGCCGAAATGATCTCGCCGGTCGCGCTGTCGGGCACGCCTGCGGCTGCGATGCCGATGCCTTCGATCTCCAGACCGTCAAGTCTTGCCGACTCAAGCTGCGAAGCCGCAAAACAGATCAATCGCTCACGAACCTTGTCACCGCCCTCGGACGGGCGGGTGGGAATCTCGTCTTGAAGCGTGATCTTCGGCCTGCCGCTGTCGTCACTCGGCAGCTGCACGACGCCGGAGGCGATTTTCGTACCTCCGATGTCGAAGGCGAGTATGCCGCTCATGCCACCACCGCCTCGTGGATGTGCGTGAGGAATGCGAGACGTTCATCGAGCGTGGCGTCTTTCGGCACGCACACCTTCGCTCCGATGTAAGAGAGCGGCGAACCCTGCTCAAGCGCCACTTGCGCGCATTCGTGCACTTCCTTCGTCCCCATGAGCGAAGTCGGTTCGTCCGGCGCCATCGGCAAGTGGCCGTCGATCCACGAATAGCCGTATTGCGTCTCGTCAGGGCCAGCACCGGAGAACATCATGCCGGTGAGCACGTCGGCTGCCGTGGCCTGCTTCACCTGGTCGAATGCGGTTTGCGCACTGCGGCCCTCCACAGCGGAGCGACCCCAGTTAAGCGTCAGCCCAACGCCTTCGCGTCTGCATAGTTCAATCTCGTCTTCGAGCGGCAGGAAGCCCTTTTCCGGCGGCTGTCCTTCGATGTAGCGATCGCAGTGCTCGATCACCAGTTGCGCGCCCGACCAATCCCAGTTCTTCATTTCGTGTAGCGACTCAGCCATGCGATCAGCGTCGGCATACCGCGTCGGCGCACTGTGTATTTCGATGAAGCGCACGTCTTGTGCACCGCGCAGTTTCGCGAGATCGGCAACAGCAGTGCGCAGATCTTCGAAGAAGGTGAGCGCTGCTTTTCTGCCGGTTTTATCTGGGCTCGCCAAGCCGAACATCGGGTCTGCACCAACATGGCGCATGGTTCCGGGGATTGCGGTGACCACGTTGCTGTGCCAGTGCGCGGGCAACGCGTGCGCGAGCCATGCGCGGTTCGCGGTGGTGGCCAGATCTCCGGGGAACGGCAGTTCCGCGCCGCTGATCCACTCTTGCTTGCCAAGCAGTTCGTAATATGCCGGTTGATCATCACGTTCTTGTGGTAACGACGCATACGCGCCGACAATAAATTCAGGCTTCATATTTCCTCCTTGAAATATTTGCCAACTCAGTTGTTAATCATACATCAGACATCAGATGTCTACATTCGGCATGTCGCACAGTTCTCTATCTGCGATTTATATTTTTGCTCGGATCTCTGCGCTGCCAGCTTTTCTTGCACAACGCGTTTTGCGACCAATATATATGTCCCGTTCGCACAAGAACAAACGGGCATATATATTGGTCGCAAATAGCGGCCGTGAAAATGAGCGGCTACTTCTCGATGTGCTTGTCGAGAATGGATTCGATCGGGCGATAGTGCTCGCGCACGGCGGCGCGGTACGCGTCCGCGTCGCCGGCGATCGCCGCGTCGAGCATGCGGCGGTGTGCCTTCGCGGTGTGCGCCATCTCTTCGGACGGCGCCAAACCGAGCTGTGGCAGCACTGCCATGTGCACCAGCCACAGCGAGTGCACCATTTGCTTCGCCACCGTGTTGTGCAGCGGATCGAGCAGAGCCATGTGGAACGAGATGTCAAGGTCGAGGAAGTCCTCGCCTTTGTCTGCGCGCTCGACCATGCGGTCTACGAGTTCATCGATGTCTGGCTGCTGCGTTCCCTCGAACACCGCGCACACTTCGTCGGCACAGCCGAGGTCGAGGAACCTGCGCAGCTCCACCACGTCGCGCAGATCAGAGAAATTCTTGCCCACCGACACCATTGAGCGAAACGCCAGTGTTTCAACCATTGGATCGAGCGACAACGAGCCGACGAACGTGCCTTTACCATGCTCGACGTCGACTATGTTAAGAGCTTCGAGCTTGCGAATCGCCTCGCGCACCGACGAGCGCGACGCCCCCACCGCTTCGCACAGCTTCGTCTCGGTCGGCAGCAAATCGCCCGGCTGCAGTCTTTCGCTGAGAATATATGATTTGATTGCATCCATCGTTTCGTCGCAACGGCTGCGAGTCGTCAGCGGCGCCGGCTTCTTCTCCGGCGTCAACGATAATCGCGCTAAAGCGGCGAGCTCATCTGCGGTATAGCTGTCTTCTTGGGGGATTTTCCCCATGGCTGCACTCATCATGCCCTCCAAATTTCAAGTATGTGCCGATGCCCCTTATGCCTGCAAAAGTTCCCGTGATTCGACGTCACTGCCAAAACACGTTGTCTCCACCGTGCATCTACTAAACTCAAATTCATCAGATGTCTGACAAATCAATACTATCACGATTGTCTTCAATATACGACACAAAATCTGCATTTTATGCGCGTGTTGCACGCATGTGCACGAAATCGTGGGTATTATTCACCGAACTGAAACTGGCGCTTTCCTGACGACACGCTCACACCGCTCTTATGACACGCGGTGAGACTCCCGTTGCGATGCTTTCGAAGAAATATTTGCGAGAGATATGACGTCTGACCACTGAACGTGATAGTATGACTTCACATTGACACAATGAGGTGATCATGGAACAAACAAGACAAGAAATCTCGCATGCCATTGCGCAGAAACTCACCGAACCGGCGGCACCGACCGCGATTTGCAACGCTCGGCGAATCGACGCGCACGGCATTCAGGAACACACATGGGTGATTCTTGAGAACAACGTCATCACAGCAACCGGCACAAGCGACGACGAATTCGAAGCTGCGGCGCGCGCCGCGCAGATCACGCCCGAGCGCACGATCGACGCCAATGGCGCGATCATGGTGCCCGGCTACGTCGACATCCACGCGCACGGCGCATGGGGCAGCGCGTTCGACGACGGGCCTGAAGGCATTGAAATCGCTCGCGCAGGCCACATGTGGCATGGCACAACGCGGCAGGTGCTCTCACTCATCACCAATCCAATCGACGTGATGTGCGAGAACCTGCACAACGTGCGCGCAGCGATGCAGGTGAGGCCCGACGTGCTCGGCGCACACCTTGAGGGGCCGTTCCTTGCGCTGTCGCGCAAAGGCGCACACGACCCGCAATGCCTGAAAGACCCGACGCCCGACTTGGTGAGCACATTGCTCGACGCCGCAGACGGATGCATGCGCCAAATAACCATCGCGCCTGAACTCGAGCATGGCATGAGCGCCATACGCACTTTCGCGCAAGCAGGCGTGCACCCCGCGGTCGGCCACTGCGATGCCGACTACGACACCGCCCGTCGCGCCTTCGACGCCGGCGCCACGCTCATGACACACATGTTCAACGCAATGAACGGCATTCACCACCGCAAACCAGGACCGATTCCGGCAGCCGTTGAAGACCCTCGCGTCACGATCGAATTGATCAACGACGGCTTCCACGTGCAGAATCCGGTGGTCGAGCTTTCCTTCGGCTTCGCCCCACACCGCACGGCATTCGTCACCGATGCCATGGCCGCCACGGATTGCCCCGATGGGCACTATCTGCTCGGCGCACTCGACGTCAACGTGGAGCACGGTCACGCTCGGCTCGTATCCAATGGCGCGATCGCCGGCTCCACACTCGTGCTCGAACGTGCCGTGCAACGCGCTGTGCTTGAGCTCGGCTTCGAAGCTCCGGCAGCTGTGGAAGCGGCGACGCTCACCCCTGCGAAGGCTTTCGGATTCGACCAGCCGAACCCCGTCACCAAAGCCCCGCTTGGCTTGATCGCCCCACGCTACGCCGCCGACGTGCTGCTGCTCGACCCAAATGATTGGAGCGTGCAACACGTGTGGTGCGCTGGCCGCCAAATGCGCTGACCTAACTCACGCACACAATTCAGCTCACCGGCGCTTCCCCGCAGAACGCCAATAATCGAACAACCACAACCCTAGAAAGGACCCCGATTCCGATGACCGCACAAAAACCAGAAGACTTGAACGACGATCAGCTCGCCCACGTCGTCGACCACGCATACCAGGCTCGTCACGGCGACAAAAAGCACTCGAAGTTCACGAAGGAAGAGGCCGATATCGTCAAGCACCTCTCGCACGCCGGCGAAGAAATGCGCACGCGTCTGCACAACGCTTTGCGCGGGCTGAACCGCACCGATGACGATGCGACGCGTCTCGACAACTTCGTCGACAAAGAGATGTTCACCGCCGACTACGACCCGTACCGCGATCTGATGAACAACTTCGACGACGAGGGCAACGTGCTCACCCCCGACGACACGATCGCCGGCTGACAGTCACAGTATTGAATATATTATCTAAATTATAAATTTGGGTGTTTGATTATTGTATTGATAATCAAACACCCGCAATTATATATAAATAATATAAATTATATTATTGTATTAGCGCGAGCACTGTGAGCGCAATGGAGATCACGAGGAACACGATCATGCCCGCGTTGCCGAACGCGCAACGCTCCGCAGTTCCTTTCGGTAGCTGCTCGGGCGTCTCGTAGAACTCCAGCTTGCGGCACTCGACAATCAGCAGAATCATGCCGGCCACGACTGCGATCAGATACAGCAGCATGTAGAGTTCCGCAGAGAGGTTGAGCAGCGTCTCCATCTGCTTCTCCGCGGTAGTTGTGGCAGTGTGCTGCGTACTGAGCCAGTCACTGAAGAACGGCGAGGCCACGCTGCCCAGGAAGTTCAATGCCATGTGTAGGCCGATCGTGTAGCGCAAACGGCTCGTGCGCACGTAGATGTAACCGAACACGAGCCCCAAGCCGAACGCATAGAAGAACTGATAGAGATTCATGTGCATCAGCCCGAAGATCAGCGCAGACACCAGAATCGCGGTTTTCTCACCATAGCGACGCAGGCGCGAAATGATCTGCTTGCGGCACAGCCATTCCTCGATGATCGGGCCGACGACTGCGACCGAGAGCAGGTTCAACCACGGCGGAATGTTGTCGATAAGAGTATCGATGCGGTTCTCCGACGAATTGCCTTCCGAAAGCAGTTCAATCAGCCCGTTGCTGAGCAGGGAGCCGATGAACATGATCGCCATGCTGATCAGGAACCAGACGAAAAGCCTTGACGGAGTGAGACGAAATTCGCGGGTGGGCAGTTCCGGCAAAGGGCGCATCATCGCGTAGGCGATCGGAATGGCGATCACATACAACGCCAAGTCAGACAGCAGTAGCGACACCCACGCCCAGTTAAGAGCCTCGGGGTTCACTCCACCGATCGCAACCGAGAAGATCACCATGACCACGTTCCACACCACCAGCATCACGCTGAACGCTGCGCCGAGACGCGAGTAGGCACGGCGAGCCGTCTCGAGAAGCGAAGGACGCCCATATTGCACAGGCTGCTGTGGGTACTGAGACGGATACTGCTGCGGTACTTGCCACATTGGATACTGTGGTGGCACCTGTGGTGGGACTTGCGGCGGCAGCTGCTGTTGCGGCATCTGTGGCGGCACTTGCCACGGTTGCTGCTGCGGCGGTTGCTGAGGCTGCTGAAACTGTTGCTGCGTTGGTTGCTGCCCATTGGCAGAACCGCCATTCGGGGTATTCTCGAATGGCGGCCACTGGTTCGGTTCACTCATCATGATTCCGTAAAATCGCGAGTATGTCAGTTCGTCGAGCTGGAGGTCGCCGTTTTGTCATACAGCGTCTTGCCCTCCGACGTGATGATGAGACGCACTGAATACTTGGTGCTGCTACCGCTACTGTTCAGCTCGTCCGCCATCTCTTGCGCCAGATTGTCGTACACGCTTCGTGTGGAGTCCACCGTGCTGGCATACGTAGAATCCATGTCGATCGTCATGACGAGCGTATTGCCCTGCGCGGTGATGTCAGCGGTCATGCCTTCCGGCATGTTGCCCATCTGCTTCTCCAGCTCCTGCTTCACTTGCGGGTTCTTGAGCATGTCTTCGAGTGTCGCGCCCCTCGACAGCTGCCCCTCGATGTCAAGGTCGTCGAGATCGTCGTCAAGGTCATCTTCGAGGCTCGACGAATCGTCGCTCGGGCTCTTGCTCGGCGAGATGCTGGTGGACGGCGAACGGCTCGGCTGGCTGCTGGCATAGTCGTTGACGGCATTCACACCAACACTGATAGCGATGACGGCAACAATAATGTAGATCGCGGTGAAAATACCACCCACAATAGTGCCGGCAAGCGAAAGGTTCTTGCTGGTTTTGCTACCACCGTGCTTGTTGATCTTCACCATGGCGACGATGCTGACGATGAGACCGACGAGCGGCATCAAGAACGACAGAATCAAGCCGACGATGGCAAGCGTGTTGTATTTGTCGGTCGGAGCTTCCGGCGGGTACTGCTGCTGCGGAGGGAACTGCTGCGGCGGATACTGACCGCCCTGCCCAGCACCCTGATACTGCTGATATTGCTGACCGTACTGCAGCTGCTGATCATATGGCTGCCCATACGGAGCTTGCGCATACTGCTGCTGGCCGTACGCCTCCTGACCATTCTGCCCGTACTGCGGCTACTGTGGCTGCTGCGCGTACTGGTTCTGCCCGTATGGCATCTGCGTGGTCTGCTGCGCGTCGGAATCAGTGGACTCCTGCCCATACGGTTCCTGCGCAGGCTGCTGATCGTACTGCTGCGTCGATTCCGTGGAATTCTGCGAATCAGTCATTGCTGGCTGAGTCTGTTCCGCGGGCTCGCCACTTTGCGCGTTGTTCAGCGCATTCTCAGAATTGCCGCCATATGGATTCTCTGGCTGGGTCATTTCTCTCCTTTTACTCTTCGGTGAACCACAGAATATCAAAAATAAGCTGCCATCAATCTGCTGTCCCAGAACAGCTCTAACTAATACCGGCAAGTTCTGCGTTTTTCCCGCTATATAACGCGTGTCATGTCACATAGCAATATTCAATATTTCACTATGTAATATTTGCGAGCAATGCAAATATTACTGTTCACTTGGGCAAGGATTTCTTCGGGAAACATCGAACGCGCACGCTCCCTCGCGCGCATACAACAGAACTATTCTGCGCAACGTGCACGAACGACCCTCCTCACGCACACGTAACAGAATCAATCTGCAAAAAGCACGCGAGCCGCATCTCCAACGTGCACAGTTATTTTGCCGTTGCCGACTGATTTCCGACGCCCATTGCAGGCAAGGTAACTAGGCATAGAAAACAAAAGAAAAGTCAGGCGAGAACGCCTTCGATCAGATCGGTCACCACCTGCGTGAACGGCACTCCCATCGCCTCCCACGCCTTCGGGAACAGCGAAATCGATGTGCACCCAGGCAGTGTGTTGATCTCATTGACCAGCACTTCGCCGTCGGCGGTCACGAACGTGTCGACGCGGCTCAGGCCCATGCCATCCACAGCATCGAACGCGCGCACGGCGATTTCGCGAACGCGCGCGATCGCATCGTCACCGATCTTCGCCGGAATCTCGGTGTGGCTGGCCTGCGCGTCCATGTATTTGCTGTCGAAGTCATAGAACTGGTCATCGCCCTCGTTGCGGCGGTCGAGCACGATCTCACCGGGGAGTGCGGCGCGAGCTGCGTCGGTCGGCTTGATGCGCACTACAGCACACTCGATTTCGCGCGCGTCGATGCCCTGCTCAACGAGCACGCGCCAATCATGCAGGCTCGCCTCGTAAACGGCGGCGGCGAGCGCGGCTGCATCGTCCACGGACTCCACCTTCGTCACGCCGAAGCTGGAACCGGCACGCGACGGCTTGACGAACAGCGGGTATTGCAGTCCCGCCTCGTTCACCAAGTCAACGAAGTGCTCGCCATCGCCGGCAAAGTGATCATCAGCGTTGTAGTGGCGGGTGTCGAGTGTGATGCCGGGTGCCACCGGAATGCCGGCGGCACGCAGCAGCACCTTCGTGTAGTGCTTGTCCATGCACGCGGCCGAAGCGAGCACGCCGCAACCCACGTATGGCACGCCCATCATCTCGAAGAGACCTTGAATCGTGCCGTCTTCACCGAACGGACCATGCAGTGCGGGCAGCATCACGTCGATGTGGCCGAGCGATTCGAGCGAACCATCGGCATTGCGAGCATAGAAGCCGTCTGCGCCTTCGCCCACGTTGAGCACTACATCACGCGAACCGGGCACTCGCTTGACCTCGGGCAGTCCTTGAGCGAGGTTCCAGCCGAGCGGATCCTCGCCGTCAACGATCCATTCGCCTTGCTTGGTGATGCCGATCAGCACGGGCTCGAACTTCTCAGGGTCGAGTGCGCGCGTGAACGTGGCGCCCGAGATGCAAGAGATCGAGTGTTCGTCTGCTTTCCCGCCGTAGAGAACTGCCACTCGTGTTTTCGCCATTGCGTTACGCTCCTTTATCTGCACGTATCTGCGCGGTTGTGCCGCGCGGCGATCTGCCGCATATGTGCGCCGTCGCAGCGCCATATTTTCCACAAATAATCGCGTTCAAGAATACTCGCGACCAATGAATTAGTTGCGCACATAAAGAGTCAAAGAGCCGTGCGTGTGCCCTGCATTGGTTGGTATGCGGTCACGCGCACGGCTCATATGCGTTGTAAGTGTCGTGCTTGCAGCGCTTTGCTTACTCTCTCTTTGCTTACTCTACGGTGATGCCCTGCGGGAACATCTCGGCGACCATCTGGTCGAACGAGATGCCGTCGTTGAGCACGCGCGTCACAGCCTTGGCGAGCGGAGTGTCAACGTGGTATTGCTTGCCGAGTTCAACGACTGCGCTTGCGGTGGCGACGCCTTCCGCCACGCCGTCGCTCGCCTTCGTCGCCTCTTCGACGCTCATGCCTTTGCCCAGGTTGAAGCCGAACGTGTAGTTGCGCGAAAGCGGCGAGCCGCAGGTGGCGATCAAGTCGCCCACGCCGGCGAGTCCGTGGAACGTCTCGGGCAGCGCGCCGGCGGCGGTGCCGACTGCAGTGAGTTCGGTGAGTCCGCGCGTCTCGATCATCGCGGCGGTGTTCTCGCCATAGCCCGCGCCGTGCGACATGCCAACGGCGAGCGCGACGACGTTCTTCAGCGAGCCGCACAGTTCCAAGCCGATCACGTCGGCGGTGATGAATGCCTTGAAATAGTCGGTGGTGCAGTAGCCGGCCATCGTGCGCGCCTGTTTGATGTCGGTGCAGGCGATCACGGTGGCGGCGGGCTCGCGTGCGGCGATCTGCTTGCTCAGATTCGGGCCCGACACAGCAGCGAAACGGTCGGAAGGCAGGTCGAGCGCTTCGGAAACCACTTGGTCCATGCGCTTGCCGGTGCTCTTCTCGATGCCCTTCATCAGTGAGACGACGAGCGCGGAGTCTGGAATAAGTCCTTTGAAGTCGGCGAGTGCTTTGCGCGCGACCTGCGCGGCGATGGCGACGACCACAACGTCGGCGTGCGCCACGGCTGCGGCGCGGTCGCCGGTGGCGGTCATGTTACTCGGCAGTTTCTCGACGCTGGGCAGGCGGACCGGATTGCGATGCTCGGTTTGGATCGCCGTGACGATCTCCGGTTCGATCGCCCACATCGTCACGTTGTTGCCGGCGTCCGCGAGCACCTGCCCGAAGGCAGTGCCCCATGCTCCCGCACCTAAAACTGTGATATTCGCCATGCTTACTCCTTGAGTTGACAACTAGTTCGATTGTTGCGCGCTTTGCTTGATGCGACTTTGCTTTGCGTTTACGGCGCAAATCGCGCGGGTATGCAAGTGAGCTATGCGCGTTACTACGATTGCGCGGATTGTTCAGATTGAGAAGATTGCTTGAGCGCGCGTTCGTCAACCTCGTGAGGATCAGTGAACGGCGGGATCTCAGGCACTTCCTTCATGATGCGGTAGTCGAAGTACTCGTTCGGCACTGCGACTCCGCGGATGTTGGCCATGATCTCCTTCATGCGCACGCGCACGCGGCGCACAAGCTCGTTCGCCAGTTCCACCGGCGGCTCGGCGCCCCAGGAATCCATATGTTCCAAAAGATCCGAGTAGTCAAGCTGCGTGTCGTAGCACATCACCACGTTCTTCTTCGGCCACGGCCACCAATGGTTGATGCTCGCCGCACCCCATGTGACCGCGCAGTAGAGGGGAATCTGGTGCCCGACTCTGCGCGATGCCTCCAATGCGATGAAGCCCGCGCCGTTCTTCATGCTCATCGGCCACTTCTTCGGGTCACGCGTCACCGTGCCTTCCGGCCAGATGGTGAGCGCATGGTTGCTGGTGAGAATGTTGATGGACGCTTCCTCGATTTCGCGCGCCTTGCCGCTGCGACGCGGCACCGGCTGCATGCCGACCGCCTGGAACCATTTGCCAATGATCGGCCATTTGCCCATCTCGGCTTTTGCCATGTAGCGCGGGCGACGGCCCATTTCGAACATCGCGACCATCGGCACGAACACGTCGAATTGCGTCACGTGCGTGGCGCATGTGATGTATGCGCCCTCAGTGGGCACGTTCTCCAAGCCCCACGCGCCTATTCTGCAACTCGCGCGCAGGACTTTCGCCGCTCCTTCGAGCAGTCGATGCGTGGTCTTCGGGTTGAGTTCCGCGATTTCCTTCTCGTTCGGCTCCATACGGCCGATGGGGAACGGTCGCGTAGGATCGACCAAACCGTATTCTTCGTCTAGCTTGCGGTATTGCTCATCGCTGAGCGGTTTAACCGCGGACCTCGGTGAGGGTTTTCCTTTGGATGCCATGCTTATTATTCTGCCGCATCAACCGTACAGCCCCAGCGTTTGCGCCCATACGCACGCCCTCATCGCCTCCACATTTGCCCGGAGCAAGGCACGAAAAAGCCCTCGCACACCTAAGCGATGTGCGAGGGCTGAAAAGGGCTGATAGGCTCAGTCGATCTGAGCGCCGAGAGCCGTGAGCTTGCCACGGAAGTCGGCGTAGCCACGGTCGATGAGGCTGATGCCACGAACGTCGGACGGGCCCTTGGCGGTCAGCGCCGCGATCAGGTGGCTGAAGCCGCCACGAAGATCCGGCACGTCGATGTCGCGACCCTCAAGCGGGGTCGGTCCGAAGATGACGGCCGAATGCTTGTAGTTGCGCTGCTGGAAGCGGCAAGGCAACGAGCCGAGGCATTCGCGGTAGAGCTGAATGGTCGCGCCCATCTGCACGAGTGGCTTGGTGAAGCCGAAACGGTTCTCATACACGGTTTCGTGAACGATGCTCAAACCGTTGGCCTGGGTCAGGGCGACGACAAGTGGCTGCTGCCAGTCGGTCATGAAGCCAGGGTGCACGTCGGTTTCGATGGCGACCGGCTTCAAATCTCCGCCCGGGTGCCAGAAGCGAATGCCCTTGTCGGTGATGTCGAACTCGCCGCCGATCTTGCGGAACACGTTGAGGAACGTCATCATCTCAGGCTGAGTGGCGCCCTTCACGAATACGTCGCCGTGGGTGGCGAGTGCCGCCGAAGCCCATGAAGCGGCTTCGATGCGGTCGGTCAGAGCGGTGTGGGTGTAGCCCTTGAGCTCCTTAACGCCTTCGATGCGGAATGTGCGATCGACGTCGACGGAAATGATCGCGCCCATCTTCTGCAGCACAGCCACGAGATCCATAATCTCAGGTTCGGTTGCAGCGCCGGAAAGTTCGGTCTTGCCGTCTGCCAGCACAGCGGCGAGCAGCGTCTGCTCGGTAGCGCCCACCGACGGGTACGGCAGGTGAATCTTCGCGCCATGCAAGCCGTTCGGCGCGGTGATGTGAATGCCATCTTTGTGCTCTTTATCTACCGTCGCGCCGAGTTTGCGCAGCGTCTCCAAGTGGAAGTCGATCGGGCGTCCGCCAATGTTGCAGCCTCCGAGAGCCGGAATGAACGCCTCACCGAGCCTGTGCAGCAGTGGGCCGGAGAACAGAATCGGGATGCGTGAGGAACCGGAAAGCGTGTCAACGTCAGCCACATCGGCGAGCTGCACGTTTTTCGCATCGATGGTCACAATGCCTTCGTCGCCGTTCACGTCTACGTTCACGCCGTGCAAGCGCAGCAGGTCAGACACCACATGCACATCGCGAATCTCCGGCACGTTCTTCAGCACCGATGTGCCAGGTGCGAGCAGTGCCGCGACCATAGCCTTGCTGACGAAATTCTTCGCGCCACGCACTTTGATCGTTCCGTTAAGCGGTTTGCCGCCGACAACATGGAGCACGTCATCAGTTTGTTCGACCACGTTTAACCTCTTTCGCAATGGTTGTGCGCATTGTTCGCGCATATAGTAATTTCAACGTTTTTCAAGTTTCTACACGTCTCTAACAGTTCGCACGCGCGTTTTATTTCCTCATCCGTTTTCAGCTGTCAGCAGCTGCCAACGCACGTGCTTACACCATTTCTTATTGTGCCACACGCCCTGTAGCTGTTGGCGAATGCGGGATTTCTCACCTCTCACTGAATGCGAAACCATCTGTTGCTCTGTGCGGCGCATCTCTACTATCTCAAGTAACACAACTGTCTGTTTCAAAGGAGAACTCATGACTACCACCGTTGCTGTTGTCGGCTGCACTCACGCCGGCGTTTTCGCCACCACCACTATTCTTCGCGAGCATCCTGATTGGCAAGTGCACGTTTTCGAGCGCAACGACACCGTTTCGTTCCTCTCCTGCGGCATCGCGCTGTGGGCTGGCAACCACGTGTCTGACCCGAAGAAGATGTTCTACTCCTCCCCTGCCGCACTCGAGCAGGCGGGCGCGACCGTGCACATGCACACCGACGTCACCGACGTTGACGTGAAGGCAAAAACGCTGGAATTCCGCGATCTTGAGACTGGCGATACGCAGACGATGGCATACGACAAGCTCGTCGTGACCACTGGCTCGCGCCCTGTTATTCCGCCGCTTCCGGGCATTGATTCCGAACGCGTGCAGCTGTGCAAGAACTGGAACGACGGCGTGCGCATCAAGGAGCGCACGCAGGGTGTCAAGGAAGTGATCGTGATTGGCGCCGGCTGCATCGGCGCCGAGCTCGCCGAGCAGTTCAGCACGAACGGCATTCACGTGACGCTTATTGATGCAGCTGACCGCGTGTTGGCCAATAATTTTGACAAAGTTATCACAGATCAGGTTGAAGACAAGTACCGCGAGCACAATGTGACGCTTGCACTTGGCCAGCAAGTGACTGGTTTTAAGGAGACCGAAGACGGCATCACCGTGATCACCGAGAAGGGTGAATACACTGCTCCGTTCGCGATTCTGGTCGTCGGGTTCCGCCCGAATACCGATCTCGTTCGCGGGCAGGTGGAGACGCTGAACAATGGCGCGATTGTGGTTGATGACTATATGCGCGCTTCCGTGCCTGATGTGTATGCGGCTGGCGACTCCGCCACCGTGCTGTTCAACCCGACCGGCAAACTCGACTACATTCCGCTCGCCACGAATGCTGTGCGCCAGGGCCAGCTCGTCGGCTTGAATATTGACAAGCCGACGCGTAAATACATGGGCACGCAGGCGACGTCCGCCGTGCAGCTCTATGATCTTTCGCTTGCTGCTTCCGGCATGACGCAGACGTATGCGAATAATCATGACCTTGATATTCGCTCGACTGAACTCGTTGAGGATTATCGCCCGGCATTCATGCTGACGACCGCTCCGGTGACTTCGGTTCTGACATGGGATCCGCAGACTCGCTTGGTCAAGGGTGCACAGTTCTGCTCGACCGTTGACGTGTCGGGCGCCGCGAACACAGTGTCGGTGGCTATTCAGGCGAAGTTCACGATTGACATGCTCGCCAATGTCGACTTCCTGTTCCAGCCGAACTTCGATCAGCCGGTGCATTATGTGGGCGCTGTGGCTGCGAAGGCCGTCGCAGAGCAAGGCGAGTGATCTTTCAGCTGATTTCGGCAGATAGATCGAGAACGGCACAGAGTCAATAATTGAGACGCAATAAGGGTTGTGCCCGCCGACAGAATGGTTCTGTCGGCGGGCACAACCCTTATGCATTTATTGCTCATTCGCTGAGCCGCATAACGAATCAGTCGCCACCGAGATCGAAGGCGGCCTGATCGTCTTCCTTCGAATACGTGCGGAACGCCATCAGCGTCTGCGTGCTCGCAACGCCTTCAACCTTGGCGATGCCATCGGGAATGATCGTCGAGAGATCGTTGAAATCACCGGCAGACACGACGGCCACCAAATCAACGTCGCCAGCCACCGAATACACGTCTTTGACGCCTGCAATCTCAACGATTTTCTTCGCCGCAGCAGACACCATGTTTGCCTCTGTGGTAATTAGCACAATCGCATCAGCCATTTTGACTCCTTTACCAGCTTTCGGGTGCAGAAAACACCTCGCCCGTCATGCTCCACACTACTACTCTCGCTAGCGATCGGAGATCGGGCCAGCCCAGTCGCTTTCCTGCGGTTCGCGAGCCGGTTCTACGACAGCTTCGCCTTCGGTGATGATTGGAATCGTCTTGGGCTTAAACGGGAATTTTTCCGCGCGCATACGCTCGTATGCCGCAATATCATCTTCGTGCTGCAGCGTCAGATCGATGTCATCGTAGCCGTTCATCAAGCGCCAGCGCACGTAATCGTTCACTTCGAACGGAAGTGTCACATCACCGCAGGTCACGGTGCGTGATTCCAAGTCGACGGTCATCTGCGTTCCAGGCTCTTCTTCGAGCAGTTTCCACAGCAATTCCACCGACTCCTGCGGCATGATCGCAGCGAGCACGCCGTTCTTCGCGGTGTTGCCATAGAAAATGTCGGCGAACCGTGACGCGATGACAACGCGGAAGCCATAGTCGTGCAGTGCCCACACCGCATGCTCACGAGAGGATCCGATGCCGAAATCGGGCCCTGCCACCAGAATCTTGCCGTTTTGATATTCCGGCTGGTTGAGCACGAAGTTCGGGTCGCGACGCCAGGCGTAGAACAGTGCGTCATCGAAGCCGGTGCGCGTGACGCGCTTGAGGAACACGGCTGGAATGATCTGATCGGTGTCGACGTTCGAACGGCGGAGCGGCACTCCGGTTCCCGTCACAGTGGTGAGTTTTCCATTTCACATCCTTGGTTTTTACAATTCTTACGGCGTGCACTGCCTCATTCGCCATGCACTGCCCTGCGGTAGCGAAACTGCTTGTTCACAGATCTTCCGGCGTGCTGATCGTGCCACGGATCGCGGTGGCCGCGGCGACTGCCGGCGATGCGAGGTGCGTGCGCGAACCCTTGCCCTGCCTGCCTTCGAAATTGCGGTTCGACGTGGAGATCGAGCGTTCGTGCTGCACGAGCTTGTCGGGGTTCATGCCCAAGCACATCGAGCAACCGGCGTTGCGCCATTCTGCGCCGAAATCCTTGAAAATCTGGTCGAGCCCCTCTCGCTCCGCCTGCAAGCGAATGCGCGACGAGGCCGGAACAACGAGCACACGGTGAATCGATTCGGCTTTCTTGTGGCCTTTCATGATCTGCGCAGCGATGCGCAGGTCTTCGATGCGGCCGTTGGTGCAGGAGCCGATGAACACGGTGTCGACCGGAATATCGCGAATCGGCATGCCCGGCTCAAGACCCATGTAGTCCAATGCGCGTTCCGCAGCCGCACGTTCGGTCGCGTCAGCGAAATCATCAGGAGAAGGAACGTTTGCCGAAATCGGAGCCCCCTGCCCCGGGTTCGTGCCCCAGGTGACGAACGGCTCGAGGTCTTCGGCGCGTAACGTCACTTCGGCGTCGAACACGGCATCATCGTCGGTTTTCAGCGTCTTCCAATATTCCACCGCGCGATCCCACATCTCGCCCTTCGGCGCATGCGGGCGGCCCTTCAAATATTCGAAGGTCGTCTCATCGGGTGCGATCATGCCGGCACGAGCACCCGCTTCAATCGACATGTTGCAGATGGTCATGCGAGCGTCCATCGACAGGTTCTCGATCGCCTTGCCGCGGTATTCGAGCACGTAGCCCTGGCCTCCGCCGGTGCCGATCTTCGCGATGATCGCAAGAATAATGTCTTTTGCACTCACGTTAGCCGGCAAATCACCGTCAATGTTGATCGCCATCGTCTTGAAAGGCTTGAGGCTCAACGTCTGCGTGGCCATCACATGCTCCACTTCGGAGGTGCCGATGCCGAACGCAAGCGCGCCGAATGCGCCGTGGGTGGAAGTGTGCGAATCGCCGCACACAATCGTCATGCCCGGCTGCGTGAGTCCGAGCATCGGGGCGAACGCGTGCACGATGCCCTGATCGGCGTCACCAAGCGGGTGCAAACGCACACCAAATTCACGGCAGTTCTTCTCGAGCGTCGACAGCTGCGTGGCGCTCGTCTCGTCAGGATTCGGTCTGTCGATGTCAACCGTGGGCGTGTTGTGGTCTTCTGTGGCAATGAGCTGGTCGATGTGGCGCGGCTTGCGGCCCGCCAAGCGCAGTCCCTCGAACGCCTGCGGACTCGTCACCTCGTGCATCAGCATGAGGTCGATGTAGAGCAAATCAGGCGCGCCGTTCTCGCCTTTGCGTACCAAATGATCGGCCCAGACCTTCTCGGCCAACGTCATACCCATGAATTGCCTCCTGCAAGTTCGCTTGTGTTCACCATGTGGAAGCGGCTCTCCCTCGCGTTTTCGCACCGCCTACCACACGCGAATATGTTTGTCTAGCGTATGGGTTTGCGATTCACGGTTCGAGTACTATGTCAATATTCGAGATGTGGAGATTTGTAAAAGATTCTGTTATTCATCTGATAGAGTAGAAAACACAGTTTTTTCACTGTTTCTCACGATTTTCGGTTATTTTTACGTAACTCCGGCGAGTCGGTGGTTTTGCGTTTCGAAATATGAGATGCAATAATTCTTATATGACTTCAGATACGCTTACCGCAAAACCCGCGCAGCCCACCGAGGCGAGCGCCAATACCGCAACTGCAACTACCCCTCAGAACGACGCACCGGCGCGTGATAATGAGATCCACTCCGGCGTCGGCGTGCTCGATAAGACTGTAAAGATTCTTGACGCGCTCGAGTCTGGCCCTGCCACGCTCGGTCAGCTTGTCGCCGCCACTCACTTGGCGCGCCCGACCGCGCACCGTTTGGCGATCGCTTTGGAACGCCACCGCTTCGTCGTGCGTGATCAGCATGGCCGTTTTGTGCTCGGCTCGCGCTTCGCTGAGCTCGCCGCAGCAGCCGGCGAGGATCGTCTGCTCGCAGCAGCGGGACCGATTTTGCAGACGCTGCTCGATCGCACCGGCGAAAGCGCACAGATCTACCGTCGTCAGGGCGAGCAGCGCGTGTGCATCGCCGCAGTCGAGCGCGCAAGTGGTCTGCGCGATTCGATTCCGGTGGGCGCAATGCTGTCGATGGAAGCCGGTTCCGCCGCGCAGATTCTGCTCGCGTGGGAAGACACCGAGCGTCTGCATCAGGGATTGCGTCACGCGAAGTTCTCCGCCGCAAAGTTGGCGACGGTGCGCAAGCGTGGCTGGGCTGAGTCGATTAACGAACGCGATGAGGGCGTCTGCTCGATCTCCGCGCCGATTCGCAATGCATCCGGCCAGGTGATCGCCGCGATCTCCATTTCCGGCCCTTCCGGACGCATGGGTTCCAACCCGGGGCATCGTTTCGCCCCGCTCGTGATGGGCGCAGGCAAGTATCTGTCTGACGCACTCATCAAGGCCAGCATCAGCCGCTGACCTCGCAGCACTAATCTTTCATCACACAGGCGGTCAACTTTCGGGTTGGCCGCCTGTTGCGTTCTTGGACGCAAAATTTTATCGATAAAGAAGAAACCCCTCCCGCTTCAGGGAGGGACGTACCGTCACCGGTTCAACCAGCGCCAGCAAATGACCACTAATAGCAGTACACATCCAATGAATGCGTACTGTGCGTCGATTCTCGAAGCAAGAACCGACATCATAGCAATCAACAAAACGCCGGAGTTATCCGGCTCTGTGTTCTTTGGCTTGCTCATAACGAGCACCTTTACTAATCAGCCGCGCCGCGCAGGACGCGGCAGGCTTCACCCCGATTTCCCGAGGAGGTCAGTTTCTCCCTGCAAAAAGAGAAAACTGACATCATCAAGATTAGCTGGTAGAATCGATGTTAGGCTTACAGGCACTGCAAAATTAGCCTGTACCTTTACTAAGCGCAAGGCCGGTTCTCGAGAACCGGCCTTCACTCTTTTCTCGACAAGAAATTCTCAGACACCGCTTCGCCGAGCATGACTAATTCGGATTTATGCCATAGCATCTCATAGCAACAGAGGGACGCTGGTTACTCCCAGCGCCCCTCGTACTTCTCACTTATATCAGGCGAGCGTCTGCTTCCTGAGCTTGACTGCCATCAGCATCACGCCGAGAACAAGCACAATACCGGTGAGCACAGCCCACAGCGGTAAGCCGCCGCGTCCGGTCATCGGTAGCACAACGCCAGGCTCGTTCTCGATCTCACCGAGATTGATCGCAATAACGTTAGCTGCATTATCTTCGACACCCACTGTGTCGCTGGCGTCTGCCGCGCCGATTATGCCAACATAGCCATTGTTGTTCAGATTCGTCACACCCACCGTGAAGTAGTGCGGTGTGGAGTCGAGATTGTAGCCGTCCGGCGCTTTCGTCTCCGTGAGCACGTAACTGCCCCACGGCATGCCGGTCACCTTGAACTTGCCTGCCGCTGTATCGGCATCCACTGCCCACGAATAGTTCTGCCCATCATTGCCGTTCTCGGCAACAGTGCAGTTCACTTTCGAACCATCTGTTAAGGCGATGCAGTCCTTGATCGTCACCGTCGTTGCGGTGCCTGTCGTATCGTCGTACGGCGTGTAGGCGAGCGACCACTCCGACCCTGCGAGCAACTGGTGGTTCTCCTGCTCCGACAGCGCCGGATCCACACTCGTGTCGATGCTGGCGCCCTCTTTCGCCACTGCCTGTGGCTTCTGAGCGATCTTCTGCCAAGTCACCTCGCCGGGCTTGCGATCATTGCCGATTTGCTTATTATCGCCAGTCAACGCATCACCATGCGTCTTCTTTGGATCGCCATTATCTGTGAAATCCGTTCCACCAATGGTGATCTGAGTGACTTCCCCATTATTCGCAGTGGTATTCGCCGCTTCGAAGTAATAGTATTTGTCACTCGTCAGGTAGCCCATCGGCGCCGTCTGCTCTTTGAGACGATACTTGCCAGCCTCCAAATTCTCGAGCTTGAATTTGCCGCCCTCTTCATCAACGTCGATCGTGTTATGTTCAGGCGTGCAGCCCCAAGCTCCATTATCACAGAAACCGTCATTCAGCGTCTCATATTGCTTGTTGGACTCATTAAACTTTTGCAATGTCCACGTAGCACCCGAAAGTGCGTTGCCCGAGGTGCTGTCGATCTTCTGCCAACGCACGCTGTACCGCTCTTCAATGTTGATGATGCGTGAACCATACTGATCGGCGTTCTCAGACCACAGCAACGTATTAGTGGTAGAGTTTCCGTTCGAATCATATGCTGCTGTGATCTCGGTGCTTGGTTTGACGAACCCGCCATCAACAACGTTGTCTATGTCTGACTCCGTTTGATTACCGGTGCCTGTGCGTATCTCATAGATATTCGTGTTCGTGGTATATCCGCTCGGAGCACTGATCTCGCGCAAATAATACTTGGCATTAGGATTCAAGCGACGCACTTGGAACTTGCCTGAACCTTGACCATTGGTTCCAATTGCCCAGTCATCATGACCATCATCTGCGACTGTGATAAGCGCACTCGCCGTGTTATTGGCTTTGGCATCATCGAGACTCTTATAGATTGCCCATTCCGTGCCAGCAAGAGCATTGCCGCTATTGTCTACCTTCGACCATTCCAGCACGGCGCATGCGTCAGAGATTTCGCCGTGCCAACCGAAGTTGTGGCGTTCCTGATCCTGCTCGACAACCGAGGCGGAGATCGTCTCATGCCAGCCGGTACTGCTATTAAAGCCGTTCGTCCAAGCGAGATCGGTCAAACCAATCGGGTTATACATCATGTAATCTTGCCCAACCCACACGCGACCGTTCGTCGACACATGAGTTTCCAAGCTACCGTTCGGCACCATGATGCTACCGAGCATGTTGGCAACAGGGTCATCTGTAATGGCTGTCTGGCCATTACCGCCAACGCTGATGACCTGGCTCTCAGGATCCGACTGGCTAAGCGTATGCGAATTCTGCACCTTGCCGTTCTGACCCTCAGTGATCCGGCCGCCACGAATGGTGACTTTCGAAGCATCAGCGAAGTTCCACATCAACGCAGATGCAGCATGCGAATACAGCGCATTGCGAGCTTCCTGGTTCTCCTGATTGAATACGGTGTAAAAATTACTGATTTCTGCGCCGTTCCACCAGAAACGCCAACCATTGTTGAAGTCAATGCCATCAGTGCCGCCAACCACGTTGACCACTACGGAGGCATATTCAGGAATGTTGTCAAAACGGAATGAGACGCCATTCGTACCGGCGTTCGTAAGCAGACTGGCATCAAGCGTGAATACCTGCATAACGCTTCCGCCATTCACCTTGTACGCACCGGTCGACGAATCGATTTCTTGGCTTTTCATACCGTTGCCTGTGAACGTGATCAATCGCTCCGCTGGCGTGTCTGTATTTCCATCTCCGAAATCGAACGTCACCTTATAGCTTGCATTGCCATAATTCTGGCGATAGAAATTCTCTTGAGCAGGCGCGATTGACGCTTTCCCCTCACCGGTCATCGGCCTTGCCTTCAATACCGAAGATGTGTTGTGGACAACCTCTTGAAATCCACTCAAATCAGTATGAGTTGACTGCCCCTCAATCCACGCTTTATTGAGTTGCACATATCTCAGCGGATTGTCACTCGTATCCCAATTGATAAAGCTATCAGTATTCCAATCCCCCTGATACCTATTCCAAGGATCATCGAAATTAAAAATCGAATCGCCCTGAACTTGCCATTCATCCTTGTTATTGGGATTACGCTCCAATCCATCGTAGTTATCGTCCCAATCTATGTCGTGCGCCTTGGACTGGTTATTACTGGTCATCCTGATTCGCGCATTATGCGCTGGCCCTAAGCTGTCAGAACGCACATAACCACGCGCCGCATTACCCCATGCCAGCACATTCACGTCTTTGTTTTCCCTATCCCGTAGCGTGATCGCGCTGGTATTGCCGCCCACAACAAGAACGTCTGACGCCTTTACTGGCCGTAGATTTGCACCAAAGCCCACCGTTCCGAATCGGAATCCGTGCCCGTTGAAATTAGCATTATCGACGCCCTCCGGGTTTTCTTTGCCGTTTTTCTTGCCCTTCACGCCATGCAGAGCAAGCTTGCCGTTAACAACGGTAAGACCCTCGGCTTCCACCGCATACGACTGCTCAGGCTTTACATCGCCGGTATAGTTAGTTTGCCCTGATGCGTTCGGTGCACGACATACATATCGCGGCCAACCCAAGTAGCCACACCATCATCGTTGTCAGTTTTCAAACCTCCGCCATCGCCGATCACGCCGGTGGAAGGCGTGCAGATACCCGCTTCGGCCGCCACAGCCACTTCGACGTTCAGCGTTCCGGCAACAAACAACGTGGCCACCATAGTGACCACCATCGCGATTGCTCCAACTAGTTTCGATGCTTTCCGCATTTCCCCTGTTGCGCGCGGTGTGCGCGCATTGTTCACATCGTGCATAATTCTCCGTACATCTCGGCACTCTCCCAGCCGCACCGCCGGCTGCCTAGATACTATTTTCCCCCCGAGACTAGCAAAATGTTCACCATGAATAATTCACATAAAACATGCGAAAAACGGCGGCAAATAGCGTAAACGAAGAAGTACTATGCAGTCGTGATTCTGCATAATCTGCACTAAAGTTCTACAGTCTTCACGCAATGCTCACATTGAAGACTCTGCGCCACAATATGCGCGCCCACTCACCTGCCGAACAGCATGCGCAGCACCTTGTGCCACGTGCGGCTCACCTTGTTCGGGTGATGCAGCAGATTCACGCCCTCGCTCTTCGGTTTCGAGGCGCTGTTCATGCCATACACATACGCTTTCTTCGAGCTCGGCTTGCCCACCAGTTCGCCGAACTGCAGCAGCTGGGTGCGCGGCTCGTAGGGGTGGCGAATATCGAACTCGAACAAGCGCGCAGCGCGACGTTTGGGAATCGGGCCGTATGAGTCGAAACCGCAGGTCGGCGTAGTGATCATGCGCAGTCCCGAATAATCACCGACGAACGCGTTGCGGTGATCGTGCCCTGCGGCGACGGCGAAATACGAGTGCGAGTCGTGCAGAATATCGAATTCACCGGAGTCATCGTCCGGGCAGCTGACGCCCTCGCCCAAATATCCGCCAGCCTCGGTCTTCGCATCGTCGAGCGTGAAGTATTGACCGGAGAACATACGATACCCCTCCACAGCGTGTGCGGTGGTGGGAGGCACCGGTTTCAGCACGCGGTAGTACTGCGGCATCGGAATGTGCTGGAACACAATAGATTCAACGGCTGCACCGATTTTCGACGGCACTGTTTGCAGAAAACGCAGTGCACGCGCGGAAGGTGCGCCGTAGCCGCCAGTTTCCGCGTAGTCGCCGGAATCGATGAGCACAATGCCCATAACCGTCTCGCCGTCTTCACCGCTCACCGGCAGTGCGAACGTGCCCGGTTCGCCGCTGGAAATCACCTGTTCCTTCGGCAGTGCGCTCGACCAGATTTGCGCGCAGAACTCGCTGGGGAGCGGAGGATTCACGCACAGTTCGAATTCGCGGTAGATCTCGTCGAGCTGGGCGTTGCTCAAGCCGCACTGAAAATCGTGGTTGCCGTAAGTGACCGCCCATGGCACGCCGGCGTCGATCATCGGCCGCACGAATTGCGCGATCTCGTCGTGCACGAGCTGGCGGGTGTGTGCAAGATCGGCAGGCTTCACCGAACCGGTGGCCGAGTTCTTCCAATGCCTTTTGCAGAATGTGGCAGAATACGCCGGGTCGTAGCCGGCGATCTGATTGCCCGACAACACCACCAGATCGGGACGCGCTGCCTTCAATGCGGCTGTGATCAGCGCGATGGTGTCTTTGGAAACCTGCGGACCGTCTTGAATATCTGCGAGCTGGAGCACACGGAACTTGCCTGAGCGGTGGAATTGCAGGCGCCCGAGCCGTCGCGACACCGAGAGCGGTTTGCGCTCGCCGCCCTCTTCCGCCGCTTGCGCTTCTGCCGCTACGCCATGCCTGTGCTCACTCATACTCTCTACGATAATGCATTTTTCCGTTTCGCACACCCGTGCCCGTGCACTTCCACATGCTCTTCGCGTCTCTTTTGTCGTTTCCGAGCGACTTCCGCTCTTCTCGCCCCTCCATTTTGCTGGCGGGGATATAAAGCTCGATTACCCGCAGATATACAGATTACAAAATGGCTATTTTCAACGAAAAAGATTCCGCATATTCGAGACCAAAATGGTTTCATATCCCCACCAGCAAAATAGAGGGATGGAGAGCGAGAGGTATGAGACGGCAAGACGGCAGAGGCTGGCGGAAAAAATAAAACCTCCGCCGAAGCGGA
>NZ_WNLP01000022.1 GCF_009727065.1 Bifidobacterium canis | reverse complement strand
GTTGGATACGTCGCCTTGGATGTCTGTGATCGGATCATCCCCGCGAGTGCGGGCAAACGTCGCGCGGGCCAGGAGCTCCTCGGCGCGGGTCGGATCATCCCCGCGAGTGCGGGGCAAACATTGGGAAGAATCTTGATGAGGCACAGGATGCCGGATCATCCCCGCGAGTGCGGGGCAAACCTAAGCGAAGAATAATTGGTTAATCCTCTATGCGGATCATCCCCGCGAGTGCGGGGCAAACGGACGCCAGTGGGTGGGGCGCAGGTTCCAGATCGGATCATCCCCGCGAGTGCGGGGCAAACCGTTCCATGCTCAAGGAAGGCGATCTCGTCACCGGATCATCCCCGCGAGTGCGGGGCAAACCTCCCCTCCTTCAGGTCACGTGATTCCAATGCCGGATCATCCCCGCGAGTGCGGGGCAAACCGAACAAGGCCATCGAGTCGAACAGGGAAAGCCGGATCATCCCCGCGAGTGCGGGGCAAACGGTGATAGGCGGTGTAGAGTCGTTCCACAATCCGGATCATCCCCGCGAGTGCGGGGCAAACGCTGCGTATTTCTGCACCTGACCGCTCGCGCCCGGATCATCCCCGCGAGTGCGGGGCAAACTGCCAGTCACCGCGAATCACAGCGGTTGCGAACGGATCATCCCCGCGAGTGCGGGGCAAACACATCAAAGCCTATGTCGTGACGCAGAAGGAACGGATCATCCCCGCGAGTGCGGGGCAAACCACCTGAAGTTCCTCAACGTGCCCGGCGAACTCGGATCATCCCCGCGAGTGCGGGGCAAACATGATTCTGCGGCATTCTATATCGGTGGCGATCGGATCATCCCCGCGAGTGCGGGGCAAACTGCCCTCCAACGTGAGCCCGTCGCCATCGTTCGCGGATCATCCCCGCGAGTGCGGGGCAAACAATCTGTTGTTCGTTGCTCATGGTTTTCTCTCCGGATCATCCCCGCGAGTGCGGGGCAAACGTCCGCGCTCCTCGAGTTCACGTAGGCGGCTTTGGATCATCCCCGCGAGTGCGGGGCAAACGCGCAGATGCCCTTCGCGCAGCTCCCAGACGGCGGATCATCCCCGCGAGTGCGGGGCAAACGCCATGCTCGCGGAAATGCCGGACTCGCAACTCGGATCATCCCCGCGAGTGCGGGGCAAACTATGCCTGCTGTTCGGCCTCGGTATCACCGCGCGGATCATCCCCGCGAGTGCGGGGCAAACGCGCAGATGCCCTTCGCGCAGCTCCCAGACGGCGGATCATCCCGCGAGTGCGGGGCAAACGGTTCAAGAATCACGCCGGCGACGAGCGG
>NZ_WNLP01000021.1 GCF_009727065.1 Bifidobacterium canis | reverse complement strand
GGATGATCCGACCGCGCCGAGGAGCTCCTGGCCCGCGCGACGTTTGCCCGCACTCGCGGGATGATCCGATCACAGACATCCAAGGCGACGTATCCAACGAGTTTGCCCCGCACTCGCGGGGATGATCCGGAGACACGGCATGATGAACGCTGACAAGTGGGGTTTGCCCCGCACTCGCGGGGATGATCCGCACAGAGATGGGCGAACGCCGAACGGGAATTTGTTTGCCCCGCACTCGCGGGGATGATCCGGAAAAACGACACGCCGAAGACGGACGAGATTGTTTGCCCCGCACTCGCGGGGATGATCCGGTAATGAATGGCGAAGCGTCGTGACCTGATCTGTTTGCCCCGCACTCGCGGGGATGATCCGCGGCAGCCACCACGATGCTTCAACCAGTCGAGGTTTGCCCCGCACTCGCGGGGATGATCCGGCTGATCGCCTATAACACGTTGGCGGGCATTCGTTTGCCCCGCACTCGCGGGGATGATCCGCACGCGGACTGGGATAATCCTCTGCGTGAGATGTTTGCCCCGCACTCGCGGGGATGATCCGTCTATATCATGGTTTGCGCTCGTGCCGCATAGTTTGCCCCGCACTCGCGGGGATGATCCGACCCGCGCCGAGGAGCTCCTGGCCCGCGCGACGTTTGCCCCGCACTCGCGGGGATGATCCGAACGGTTTTTCTTCGCGAGTATGTGGCATCAGTGTTTGCCCCGCACTCGCGGGGATGATCCGCCTTGGTTCGGTGGAAATCAATGTGGCCGGTCGTTTGCCCCGCACTCGCGGGGATGATCCGGGCGGCTACTATCGCGTGCACACTGACGATGTGTTTGCCCCGCACTCGCGGGGATGATCCGCCTACTTAGCTTGCGAACCTCAAGAGACCTGAGTTTGCCCCGCACTCGCGGGGATGATCCGGCGGCACGTTCCTCACGTCGAACGAGCGGATCGTTTGCCCCGCACTCGCGGGATGATCCGGATCCTCCGAGGGAGGCGGTCTCCTTGGTCAGGTTTGCCCCGCACTCGCGGGGATGATCCGATTTGATTGATTGAACGGCTGCCGTGCCGTCAGTTTGCCCCGCACTCGCGGGGATGATCCGCGACTCTTCCGGCGCGACGCGCTCGACAGCGAGTTTGCCCCGCACTCGCGGGGATGATCCGTTGCAAATCAACGCCCATGTTGTCAAGCTCAGGGTTTGCCCCGCACTCGCGGGGATGATCCGAGCAAGAACGGCAACGACATCAGTTTGCCGATGTTTGCCCCGCACTCGCGGGGATGATCCGGTGCAGACCACCACGCGCGTCACCAGCGAACTGTTTGCCCCGCACTCGCGGGGATGATCCGCAGACGCGGTGATAATCAAAGCCACGGAAGGCGTTTGCCCCGCACTCGCGGGGATGATCCGTTGCCGTAGGTGAATCAGTGGCGAGCGTGCAAGTTTGCCCCGCACTCGCGGGGATGATCCGGCGGTGCAGCGCCAGCTCGGGCACCGGTCGGAGTTTGCCCCGCACTCGCGGGGATGATCCGCTGAGTTTTGGCGTGAGTCTGAGACACCGGCGGTTTGCCCCGCACTCGCGGGGATGATCCGTAGGCGAACTCGCTGTTGAGGTAGGTGGCGAAGTT
>NZ_WNLP01000020.1 GCF_009727065.1 Bifidobacterium canis | reverse complement strand
GAGTGCGGGCAAACGTCACCGAACGCATGCTCCCCGCGTTGCGCGCCGGATCATCCCGCGAGTGCGGGCAAACGAGAGCATGATGGACGCGATGGACGGCATGAGGGATCATCCCCGCGAGTGCGGGGCAAACCGGTGCGCGGCGAACACGGTAGCCAGATCGCACGGATCATCCCCGCGAGTGCGGGGCAAACGTCGTCGATGATGTGCAAATCGAAATCCAAGCGTTTTTACGAAACGGGTTGTATGAGATCGATCGAGCTTTCCCAGCAGGCGGCGTCGGTGTTGTGAGGGTGACGGAAAACGGTAGAATAGAAGTTGGATTCTCCAACAAAAAGAAGTGGAGGTGATCGGCATGGACGACATGTATACGCAATTGTTCGAGATCGCCAAGCAATGCATAGACATAATCAAACCCGTGTATCCCAATGAGGATCTGGAGACATTCATTGACGTTGGAGAGCCTGATCTTGCGGTGGTGAGGGCATTGGATCTCGCACATGATAACCCGGATTTGCTTCGGAAATTCCCTGATTCCGTGAGACAACTCACGAAGAACAAGGATTATCCAGAGATTCAAATATTCGCGAATCTTTTGAATAGTCAACAATAATCGCATTGAATTCTTTTCCCCGTCGGCCAGTGGCCGTCGGGGATTTTTATTGCCCGCAGGACGGGCGTGAAACATCAATCAGAAAGGATGGCACCATGGCCGACAACCAGACCGACGAGCCGGAAACGACCGAACCGGAGACCGGGGAGGAAACGCAGACCGGCCAGTCACAGGAGGACAACCAGAAGCCGGATAACCCGTGGGGTGACGATTTCGACGCCTCGAAGGCATGGAAGCTCGTGCAGAACCTGCGTGAGGAGAACAAGGGGCTCAAGGAGAAGAACCGCGCCTACGAGGACGAGAAACTCTCCGACAAGGAGAAAGCCGACCGCGACCTAGCCGAGGCAAGGGAGGAGCTGGAGAAGGTGCGACAGGAGCGCACGCTCGCCCAGATCCAAGCCAAATACCCGACGTTGACCGACGATGACATGACGTTCCTCGGTACCGGCACGGAACAGGAGCTCATGGAACGTGCAGCCAAGCTCGCCTCGCGCATCGGCTCCAACAAGGAAACCGAGCCGAAGCACATGAACCCGTTGCACCGTGAACCCAAAGGCGGCTCCGACCCGACCGGATCACACCATACGGATTTCATTCGCGAAGCCATCCTCAACAACCACTAAGTTTTTGAAAGGAATTTATCATGGCTGAGAATTTCGCCAGCGCCATCAAACGCTCCGACCTTGGTGACGCGCTCATTCCGAGCGAACGCTCCACCGAGATCATCCAAACCCTTCCACAGCAGTCGGTCATCGCCACGCGCGCACGCCGCGTCACCATGAGCAAGCTCAAGAAGACGCAGCCCGTGCTCGCCAGCCTGCCTGACGCCTACTGGGTGAAGGAAGGCGGTCTCAAGCAGACCACGAAGACCGATTGGGAGGACGTGAGCATCACAGCCGAGGAACTCGCCGTGCTCGTACCGATCCCGGATTCCGTGGTCGAGGACGCCGACATCGACCTGTGGGCGGCGATCAAACCGCTGATCGCCGAAGCGTTCGGCAAGAAGATCGATCAGGCCGCACTGTTCGGCGTGGACAAGCCGACCACGTGGGGAACCGACGTGTTCGCAGGTGCGACCGCCGCGAAGAACATCGTCGCCGAAGGCACCGGCACGGACTATGCGGCCGATGTCGCACTGCTCGGCCAGAAGCTCGCCGAACAGGGATTCGCCGCCAACGGCTTCGCCGCCAAGGCGGGTCTCAACTGGCAGCGGATCATCCCCGCGAGTGCGGGGCAAACCCAACGAGTCATAGCAGTCTTCCTAGTCATAACGGATCATCCCCGCGAGTGCGGGGCAAACATGTGCTATCATAATAGCTATGACAGCACATGCGGATCATCCCCGCGAGTGCGGGGCAAACGACACGCTCGACCCGTTCACCAGACAACTCGCCGGATCATCCCCGCGAGTGCGGGGCAAACGTGAATCGGCTATCATATGCGTAGGTTCAAGACGGATCATCCCCGCGAGTGCGGGGCAAACAAACGGTTCTTGCCGCCGTCGTTGTCCAATATCGGATCATCCCGCGAGTGCGGGGCAAACGACGACAACTCGGTATTCGGCAACACCGCGTACGGATCATCCCCGCGAGTGCGGGGCAAACATTCCGGCACGCTTGAGACCGGCCGCGTCATGCGGATCATCCCCGCGAGTGCGGGGCAAACTATGTCTCTTACAACGTGCGACTTCTGCTCGGCGGATCATCCCCGCGAGTGCGGGGCAAACGTTCGAGCAGATCTCGGAGATCACCCAGTACATGGATCATCCCCGCGAGTGCGGGGCAAACCAACTGAGCCTCACCCATGCGGGTTGGTTGTTCGGATCATCCCCGCGAGTGCGGGGCAAACTACGCCACGGCGACATACGCGGCCACGCATGACGGATCATCCCCGCGAGTGCGGGGCAAACGCGAGGTCGTCGCCGATGGGCACGATGCGCTGCGGATCATCCCCGCGAGTGCGGGGCAAACTTGTTGTGTCAGGTCGATGCTCATGCGTCGTCCGGATCATCCCCGCGAGTGCGGGGCAAACGTAACCAACGTCGAAGTCACGCAGGCGCACGACGGATCATCCCCGCGAGTGCGGGGCAAACCCCGGCCAGATCGATCCCGGTCACGGTTTTGACGGATCATCCCCGCGAGTGCGGGGCAAACTTGTGTATGGACTCGCGCGGCCGAACGGCGACGGATCATCCCCGCGAGTGCGGGGCAAACCGGCCAAGCCCGATGTCCGGTTGATGATACGTCGGATCATCCCGCGAGTGCGGGGCAAACACGACCGTCGTGCACCGCACGGCCGTTGAACTCGGATCATCCCCGCGAGTGCGGGGCAAACCAGGTCATACCGTACATCCATTTGGCGCAACGAGGATCATCCCGCGAGTGCGGGGCAAACTTGTCGATGACACGCAGCGTGGTGTCCGTGTACGGATCATCCCGCGAGTGCGGGGCAAACAAGGTGAAAATAAGCCTCGACAACGCGAACATCGGATCATCCCGCGAGTGCGGGGCAAACGGCATCTACCTGACCGACAGTGAGAAAGCCGACGGATCATCC